>NZ_CP128988.1:0-625000 GCF_030406045.1 Thiohalobacter sp. IOR34 | reverse complement strand
ATGCGGATGCGCTTGACGTAGCCCTCGGTATTGCCGACCACGATCCAGTCACCGGTCTTCACCGGCCGCTCGAAGAGCAGGATCAGGCCGGAGACGAAGTTGTTGACGATGTTCTGCAGGCCGAAGCCGATACCCACCGAGAGGGCGCCGGCGATGATCGCCAGATTCTTGAACTCGAAGCCGGCCACGCCGAGTCCGACCACCAGGGCCAGTGCGATCATCACATAGCCACTGATGGTGACCAGCGCCTCGCGCGCACCGCGGTCCATGCGTGCCTTCTGCAACCAGCGGTGTTCCATGCGGTTGCGCACCCAGCCGCTCAGGGCGAACAGCACGGCAAAGGAAAGCAGGGCGGCAAGGATACGCAGCGGCACGATCTCCAGGGAGCCGATCTCGAAACCCTGGACCAGCAGTACGCGCAGCTGCTGCAGGGTGGTGTCCGACACCCCCCACAGGCCGAGCACCGCATAGGCCCCGAGCCCCCACAGCAGCAGGGTGGTGATCAGCCGCAGCCAGACCAGGCCGGGAAAGGGTGCCTCGGGCACCAGACCCAGGGCGTGGCGCAGGCGTCGGGCCCAGGGGCTGTGGCCCTCATCGAGATTGTCGTAGAGATCACGCAGCAGATAGGCCAGAAAGACAAGCAAGCCGAACGCCAGCAGACTGCCAAGCAGCACCCGCAGCGCCGCCACCGACAGGTTGCGATAGCCCAGCCACTCGGCGGCCAGCGCACCGAGCAGCACCAGATAGATCAGCAGGCTGAACCAGCGCATGTCCGCCAGCCGCGGCAGGCGCAGCACCAGCCACAGCGCCCACATGAGATTGAGCACCAGCACGGCGGCGAACAGCGCCCGCGCCAGCAGGATCGCCGGTTCCGGCAGGCTCTGGGCAAACAGGGTCGCGAACAGCAGATAGCCGACGAAGGCCAGGGCCAGCAACACCTTGAGGCGTCGTGCCAGAGCTCGCGCCAGGGCCGCATCGAGCGGCAGGAACAGCCGCGCCGGCGGCGGCGGGGCAAGGAAGAAGCGGATCAGCACGATGCCGAGAAAATACACGGGCATGGCGTAGCCGAGCAGGCTGACGAAGGGGATCGGCCTCTGGCCACCGGTGACGGCCAGGGCCAGACCGGCGGCCGCCAGCCCGGCGAGCAGCTGGGGCGCATAGTGGCCCAGGCTGCCGAGCAGGGCACGCAGCGCCTCGCTGGAGAGGCCGCTGTCCCAGCCGGCATGCTGCAACAGCCGCCGCGTCTGATGGCGCAACAGGGCGCCGACGGCCGTCGCCAGCAACAGCGCGCCCAGCAACAGCCCCCAGTCGCCGCGATCGAACTGGCGGACACCGCTGTGTTCACGCAGGAAGTCGAGGGTGGCGGCCAGCCAGGCGGCCGGCTGCTTCCAGTTGTCGAGCAGCAGCACCAGCACGTTCGGCCCCTTGGCGAACAGGTGGCGCGCCAGCAAGGCCTTGAGCCGCTGCGACACCAGCTGCTTCAGCTCGGCACTGCGCAGCACCAGCAGACGACAGGTGGCCAGCCGCTGATCCAGGGCCTGGATGCGCTGCTTCAGCTCCCGGCGCTTGCGCGCCACCTCCGCAGCCTCGCCCTTGACCGGCTCGCCGAGACTGGCCAGGTCCTCGCTCATCTGTTGGCGGGCCTGCTCGCCCTCGCTGACGCAGGCCTCGGCCAGGGGGGCACCGACGCTGATCTGCGCCAGCCAGTCGCGCAACTGCGCCTCCTCCAGGCTGCGCGCGCGCAGGCCACGCTCGATCGTCTTCAGCTGGGCGGCATAGTCCTTGAGCGGCGTCGTGTCGGCACGCAGCGGAGCGGCCGCGAGCAGGGCCAGGATCAGCAACAGGGGTCCGGTCACCAGCCAGCGAAGCGACACGGGGAAGGGGGGTGGACTGTGAAGAGGTGACGCCATCAGGGTCCCGGCCAGCCTGGAGTGCCCTTCATTCTGACACAGAACGGGGATCGGGTAACCGCGCCATCGGCCTGGCACGGGCCCGCTGCCGGGAGGCGGCATCCTGAGCACAGCGGGGTGAAGGGGTCGCGGTCAGCCGGCCGCGGCAAATGTGGGGGGCATCACGCCCGCCGGGGATCCCGCCCGATCGCGGCCTGGAGGCCGCTCCTGCCATTGCGCCGGCGTGTCCTGTAGGAGCGGCCTCCAGGCCGCGATGGCCTAGCTAGCCCGGATATTGCGCCAGGGACGGGCCGCCTTGGTGCAATATCCGGGCTGGAAGAGGAAGACCGGGCCTCAACGCACCCGCAGGCCGCCCAGATAGGCGCGATCCGATTCCTCGACCACACCCAGCGACCAGGCACCACGGGTCTTGGCGTGGTTGATCGCGGCATCCACCTCGGCGGCAGAGGGGTTGCGGTCGATGGAGAAGTTCTGACCGGGATAGATCAGGTCGGCATCCTTGATCTTGTCGCTGTTGGCCTTGTAGATCAGCGGCCACTGATAGGGGTTGTTGTAGATGTCGGGCTTGCCGGAGATGGCCCACAGGCTGTCACCCTTGACCACCGTGTACTGGATGCTGGCCGCTGCCAGCTCGGCCTCCAGCTTGCTGAGGATGTCATAGGCACGCTTGCCTTCGGCAGCCAGTACTGCAGCCGTGCCTGCCTCCAGGGCCTGCTTCTGCTCGGCGCTCAGGCCGCTCATGTTGCGCAGCTTGCCCAGCAGGGTCTTGGCCTGCTCCAGATAGTACTGGTTGACGGCCAGCCGCGCCTGGTCACGTGCCTTGTTGGCCAGCTTGATGGCCTTGGCCTCGTCACCCGCCTTGGCAGCCGCCTCGGCCTGCTTGAGGAACTTGCCGGTATCGCGCCAGATCCAGTCCAGCGCCTTGGCATCCTTGATGGCGGCACGCGCACTGTCCAGCGCCTGGGTCACAGCGGCGCTGGGACCGGCTGGCTGTACCGCCTCGGCAGCCTCCTGCTTGGGTTGGCCGGCACAACCGACGACCAGGCCAAGCGCCAGAACGGAAATGGAAAGATACTTGGCGGGGCGTGCATATTTCATGCTGATCATCTCCACGTGATGGTTCTGTTATTGATCCCGCGAACAGGCCGCGAAACAGTTGTAACTTGTCTATGGGCGAGAGCTGTGCCGACCGTACCCCCGGCCCGGCAGAATGTCAATCTGGGTCATTGACTTAGCCGGCATCCCCCTCGGAGAGTGCACAACCGGTCACACTTTCTATTAGCCCTTGGCAAGGAGACCGACCCTTGCTGGCGGGCCGCGCCTTGTCCCGGAACAGGCCCGAAGCCCTGAACACGGCATATTCGGTTGCCGGGTTAATATAGGACGCCGGCGGTCTGGCGATTATTCCGTCGCCTGCCGACCGAGCGCATCGAGCCGCGCCTCGATGGCCGCCTGGCGTGCCTGATCGGCATCCCGCCGCGCCGCCCGGTAGTCCCCGTGCTGCAGGGCCAGCTCGGCCTGCTCCAGCAGCCGGCGGGCCCGCGCCAGCGAAGCGGGCGCGCGCTGCATCGCGCCGGCCTGCTCGGCCGCCTCGATGGCCTGACGGGCGTCGCTCATCTCCTGCACCGGCGCAGAGACACAGCCGGCCAGAACCAGCAGCAGGGTGGCTATCAGAAGACGCAGAGGGGACGGCATGGCAGGGAAACGGACAGCCATTTCATGCTGAAAAGGAAGAAGTGGTCGGCATCGGCGGAAACTAGCACCTGCCGCCGCCGGGGGTCAAGGCATCCCCCGCCACCGACCCGGCCGGCATGGCCATGCCCCGCCGATGCCGGTCGTGCATGGCCTCGCCACCCTGTATTGCGCATCGAAGCTCATCCACAGGAACCGCCTTGGCGCAATATGCGGCTATAATCCCTCACCGCTCTGCCCCGATGGCAACTGCCGGGCCAGGGCCTCGCCAACCCGCGGAGAACCGTCACATGCACGATAAGGTCGTCATCTACCACAATCCTCGCTGCAGCAAGTCGCGCCAGACACTGCAGTTGCTCCGGGAACGGGGGATCGAACCCGAGGTGGTCGAATACCTGAAGACCCCGCCCAGCCCCGCCGAGCTGAAGGAGATCCTCGAGCGCCTGGGTCTGGAACCGCGCCAACTGATGCGCCGCAAGGAGGCCGAATACCGCACCAGCGGTGCCGACGACGAGTCTCTGGACCAGGCGCAGCTGATCCGCATCCTGCACGAGCATCCCAAACTGATCGAGCGGCCCATCGTGCTCGCCGCCGGGCGGGCGGCCATCGGCCGGCCGCCGGAACAGGTCCTGGAGATCCTCTGATGGCCGAGATCCTGGTGCTCTATTACAGCCGTCACGGCGCCACCGCCGACATGGCCCGGCTCATCGCCCGCGGCATCGAACAGGTAGCGGGCATGCAGGCCCGGCTGCGAACCGTACCCGAGGTATCGACGGTATGCGAGGCGGTGGAGGACGAGATCCCGGCCGCCGGCCCACCCTACGCCACCCTGGACGACCTGCGCGAATGTGCCGCCCTGGCGCTCGGCAGCCCGACCCGCTTCGGCAACATGGCCGCGCCGCTCAAGCACTTTATCGACAGTACCAGCAGCCTGTGGCTGGAAGGTGCCCTGATCGGCCGCCCGGCGGCGGTGTTCACCTCCACCTCCAGCCTGCACGGCGGCCAGGAGACCACGCTGATCAGCATGATGCTGCCCCTGCTGCATCACGGCATGCTGCTCCTCGGTCTGCCCTACAGCGAGACCGACCTGCTGCACACCAGCAGCGGCGGCACGCCCTACGGCCCCAGTCACCTGGCCGGCACCGACAGCTCGCTGCCGCTCAGCGATGCGGAACAGCGCCTGTGCCGCGCCCTCGGACAGCGCCTGGCCGAGACCACGGCGCGGCTGCAAGGCCGGCCGTGAACCGCAGGCGTGCCGCACTGGCCGCGGTGCTGAGCGGCGAGCTCGGCATCCTCGCCCTGCTGGTGCTCTGGTACGGCTGGCTGTCACCCTCGCCACGGCTGCCCGCCGCCTTCGTGCTGCTGCTGCTCGGCGGCCCCCTGCTGCTGCCCCTGCGCGGCCTGCTGCATGGCCGGCGCTACACCGTGAAATGGAGCCTGTTCCTGGCCCTCGGCTATTTCACCCATGGCGTGCTGGAGGCCTACAGCACCCCGGCCGACCGCTGGCTGGCGCTGCTCGAGATCGGCCTCAGCCTGCTCTGGTTCGTCGGCGGCATCCGCTACGTGCGCGACACCCGGCCCTGAGCGGCAGCGCCGTCCGGCGGCCCTCAGTCGCCCTCCGCTCGCGGAGGCTCCAGCACCGCCTTGACGAAGGGCACCGTCAGCCGCCGCTGGGCGACCAGCGAGGCCCGGTCCAGCTCCTCCAGCAGTGCCCCCAGCACCGTCAGATCGCGCGGCCAGCGGCGGATCAGATAGCGGCCGACCTCCTCCGGCAGCTCCAGCCCGCGGGCCGCGGCGTGCAGGCGCAGGGCCTCGATGCGCCCGGCATCGTCCAACGGCTTGAGGCCGTAGACCAGCCCCCAGCCGAGGCGTGACACCAGATCCGGCAAGCCCAGGCCGATACGCTCGGGGCGGTCGCCGGCGGCAGCCAGCAGTCGGCCGCCACCTTCCCGGACGCGGTTGAAGAGATCGAACAGGGCACGCTCCCAGTCCGCCTCGCCGGCCACCGCCTCCAGCTCGTCGAGACACACCAGACCGCTGTGCTCCACGCCGTCCAAGGCCCCGACGCCCAACGGGCACAGGCTGGCCAGTGGCAGGTAGACGGCCTCGCCGGCCGCCCGGCAGGCGGCCTGCAGCAGATGGCTGCGACCGCTGCCGGGCGCCCCCCAGAGATAGAGGCCGCCGCCCTCCTCGCCGCTCGCCAGGCGGCGCACGGCTGCCACGGCCTCGGCGTTCGGACCGGGATGGAAGGTCTCGAAACGGGCCTGGCCTGAGAGGCGGATGCCCAGCGGCAGTTGCCGGCTCATGGTGTGCCGTCACCCCGGGGGGCATAGAGATCGCTGGCCAGGTAGTGGCGGTGGAGATGGCGCAGCAGCACCATGATCGCCGCCGCCACCGGCAGCCCGAGCAGCACGCCGACGAAACCGAACAGCTGGCCACCGGCGAGCACGGCGAAGATCACCGCCACCGGGTGCAGGCCGATGCGGTCGCCGACCAGCCAGGGGGTGAGCAGAAAGGATTCCAGCAACTGGCCGACACCGAACACCGCCAGCACCCCGAGCACCGGCGCGAACTCGTGGAACTGCACCAGGGCCGCGCCACCGGCCGCGAGGATGCCGATGATGAAGCCCAGGTAGGGCACGAAGCTGACCATGCCGGCCAGCATGCCGAAGAACAGCGCCAGATCGAGCCCGACCAGCCAGAGCCCGGTCGCATAGACACAGCCCAGGGCCAGCATGACCATGAACTGGCCTCGCAGAAAGGCGCCCAGCACCTCGTCCACCTCCCGTGCCAGCCGCACCAGTTGCGGCTCCAGGTGGCGCGGCAGCATCGCCCGGATGTGCTCCAGCATCCGGTCCCAGTCACGCAGCAGATAGAAGCTGACCACCGGGATCAGCACCAGGTTGGCCAGCCAGCCGGCCAGCGCCATGCCGGAGGTGGACACCGCCCGCATCAGGGTCGCGGCCAGGCCGCCGGCCTGGGTCCAGTAGGCGGCCAGCGCCTGCTTCAGGCGGACGGTGTCCAGCAGCTGGTCGGGCTCCAGACCCAGCCAGGCACCGAGCCCCGGCAACAGACGCTGCTGCAGCCAGTCGATGTAATCCGGCAGACGGTGCACGAAGGTCGTCACCTGGTTCTCCAGCGCCGGGATCAGGAACAGCAGCAGCCCCAGCACCACCAGCAGCATGGAAATGAACACCAGGCTTACCGCCAGGGCACGCGGCATGTACCGCTCCAGGCGGTCGGCCACCGGATCACCGAGATAGGCGAACAGGGCCGCGGTGAGAAAGGGTGCCAGCACCGGCGCCAGCAGATAGACCAGCCAGCCAGCGAGCAGCAGACCGGCCAGCCACAGCCATTGCTGCGAGGTGGTCATTGAGCCCCCCCCGTGCCATGCCTCTTGTTCCAGGCCCGCCAGCCCCAGGTCCAGACGTAGTCGATGCCGCTCAGCAGGGTGGTCGCCAGCACGGAATAGACCAGCACCGCCAGCCAGCTTTCCGGCAGGGCGGCGATCCCCCGGTCATAGAGCACCGCCAGCACCAGCAGGATCTGACTCAGGGTGTTGAGCTTGCTGATGATGCTCGGCTCGGCGATGAGCCGCTCGACCCGGAAGTGGTAGGCCAGGGCACCCGCGAGAATGATCAGGTCGCGCAACACCACCACGATCACCAGCCAGAGGGGAATGACCCCCAGCCAGCCGAGGGTGACGAAACAGGAGACCAGCAGGAACTTGTCGGCCAGCGGATCGAGCAGCCCCCCGATGCGGCTGGTCCAGCCGTAGTGCTTGGCGAGGAAACCATCCACCCCATCGGAGACCCCCGCCACCAGAAACAGCAACAGCGCCGCCGCAAAACGCCCCTCGAGGAGCAGCCAGACCACAGGCGGCACCAGCAGGAAGCGCATGACGGTGATCATGTTCGGGATGTCGCGTGCCCGCATCGCAGTTCCCCCTCCGCCCGGCAGTACCCCGGCCCCTGCCCTCAGGGCAGCAGCCGATAGGCCGCGACGCTCCCCTCGCCGGGCACGGGTGCCAGCACCTCACCCGCCGCCACCAGCCGAGTCAGCTGGCCGGGGTCGCCGTCCAACTCGAGCCGGAGTTCGAGACGGTCCGCCTCGACCCGCAGCAGACGCAGGCCGCGCACCGGGGCCAGGCCCTCCAGGTAGCGTCGCACCCGGGCATAGCCCTGCAGGCTGTCGACCCCCTCCACGCGCAGCGACAGTCGCCCGCTGCCGGTGGCCAGGGAACGCACCGCCAGGCGCAGGGCCAGCTGGTCGGCCAACGTCGACAGCCCCCCCGCAACCGCCTCGCCGAGGCTGATGCCGTCGCTCTGCCATTGCTGCACCCCACCCTGGAAACGCAGCGTCCAGCGCCCCGTCCAGCTGGCGGGTGCCAGCTGCCGCACCCGCCCGATGAGGATCACCGGCGCGGCATAGCGCGCTGAGGCCGCGACCACCTGATCGAGGAAACCGCCCCAGACGTCGGTGAAACGCACCCGGGCCTGGTCCTCGAGATCGAGCAACGGGAAGAGCAGGGGCAGACCGCGCTGCTCGGCCAGGGTCTCGACCGCCACGCCTATCTCCGGAGAACTGTCGGCAGCCGCCAGATAACGCCGGCCGGGCTCTTCCACCGCCAGCCAGAGCAGCACCGCGGGCCGCTCCCGGCCCCACAGCGGGATGCCACGCCGGCGCAGCTGCTCCTCCAGCGCGGCACCGTCGAAATGGACCTCCAGACGCAGCTCGGGGGGCAGCTCCTCGCCGGCCGGCGGCTGCAGCCGATAGCGGAACTGCTGCACATAGCGGCCGGGTTCGCGCAGCAGGGCCTCGGTGCCACCCAGCAGCTCGGGGCGGCGCTCGCCAGTCAGGCGCACCAGCAACTGGCGCATGGCTTCGCCGAGGGCCGTCTGGCGCGCCTCCGGGCTGCGGTCCGCCACCGGCAAAGCGACATCGAACAGCCGCTCCAGGGTGACCGCGCGGGCGGCCGGCAGCAGGCCGGCCAGGAGACAGGCCAGCAGCAGCAGGACGGCACCACGCCGGAGCGGGGCCGGGAACACGGAAAACGCAGGCGACATGAAAAAGCTTCCCAAAAGGCGGACCTCGACCGCTCGCTTGGATTATCATGCACGGACCGCCAGGCCGGTCCCGGGGCCGCGCACCCGCGCTAAAATAGCACAGATTCCCCGGCGACGGCCGCGCCGTCCACCGCCAACAGAACTGGAGCCGTCAGTGACTTCCGAACAATCAGGTCCCTCCCTCAGCTACCGGGACGCCGGCGTCGACATCGATGCCGGCAACGAGCTGGTCGAACGCATCAAGCCGGCTGTGAAAGCCACCCACCGTCCCGGCGTGCTGGGCGGCCTCGGCGGCTTCGGCGGCCTGTTCGAGCTACCCCTCGACCGCTACCGCCAGCCGGTGCTGGTCTCGGGCACCGACGGCGTCGGCACCAAGCTGAAACTGGCCATCGACAGCGGCCAGCACGATGGTATCGGCATCGATCTGGTCGCCATGTGCGTCAACGACATCGTGGTCACCGGTGCCGAACCGCTGTTCTTTCTCGACTACTATGCCACCGGCCGGCTGGAACTGGAGGTCGCCAGCCGCGTCATCCAGGGCATCGCCGAGGGCTGCCGCCGGGCCGGCGCGGCGCTGATCGGCGGCGAGACCGCCGAGATGCCGGGCATGTACGGCGAGGGTGACTACGACCTGGCCGGCTTCTCGGTGGGCGTGGTGGAAAAGGAGCGGCTGATCGACGGCAGCCGGGTGGCGCCCGGAGATACCCTCATCGGTCTGGCCTCCAGTGGCCCGCATTCCAACGGCTATTCGCTGATCCGCAAGATCCTCGAGGTCAGCGGCGCCGGCCTCGACCTGCCGCTGGGCGACAGTACCCTGGGCGCGGCCCTGCTGGCACCGACCCGCATCTACGTCAAGCCCCTGCTCGAACTGTTCGAGAGCATCGAGGTGCACGCCCTGGCCCACATCACCGGTGGCGGCCTGCCGGAGAACCTGCCGCGGGTGCTGCCCAAGGGCTGCCGGGCGCGGATCGAGGCATCGAGCTGGCAGCGGCCGGCGGTGTTCGACTGGCTGCAGACGCAGGGCAAGGTGGCGGCCGCCGAGATGTACCGTACCTTCAACTGCGGGGTCGGCATGGTGCTCGCCGTCGCCGCGGCCGACGCCGAGACGGCCATCGACCAGCTCAACGCTGCAGGCGAGACGGCCTGGCGGATCGGCGAGATCGTTCCCGGCGACGGCGAAGTCCAGATTCTGTAAAGGAGAATTGGCCACGGAATCCACGGAAATGTTTATTGCGGCGCACGCGCTACGCGCGGCGCCGTGAATACAAAACACTTTTCCGTGGATTCCGTGGGTTCCGTGGCTATTCGAACATGAGCGACGACAAAGAAAAGTGTCCCATCGTGATCCTGATCTCGGGGCGCGGCAGCAACCTGCAGTCGATCATCGATGAAGCCGCCAGCGGCAGGCTGCCGGTGGAGATCCGCGCCGTGATCAGCAACCGGGCGGACGCCGCCGGTCTGGAGCGGGCCCGCGCCGCCGGCATCGAGACCCGGGTCCTGGAACATGGGGGCTTTGCCGACCGGGAGGCCTATGACCGGGCGCTGGCCGAGCTGATCGACAGCTACCATCCTGCTCTGGTGGTGCTGGCCGGCTTCATGCGTATCCTCTCCCCCGCCTTCGTGCGCCACTACCGCGGGCGGCTGCTGAACATCCATCCCTCACTGCTGCCGCGCTTCCGCGGCCTCGACACCCACCGCCGCGCCCTGGAGGCCGGCGAGACCGAGCACGGTGCCAGCGTGCACTTCGTCACCGAGGAGCTGGACGGCGGGCCGGTGTTCCTGCAGGTGGTGGTGCCGGTCCGGCCGGGCGACGACCCCGAGCGGCTGGCGGCGCGGGTGCTGGAACAGGAACACCGTCTCTACCCGGAGGCCATCCGCTGGTTCGCCGAGGGACGCATCCGCCTGGATGACGGCGAGCGCCTGCTGCTGGACGGGAAACCGCTGCACGAGGCGGCACGGCTTGCCGCAGAGCAGGAGCTGGGGGCTAGGAGCTAGCAGCCTGTCGGACTCAGGACTGATCTACTGCGCGGGTGGGAGAGCGGCCCGAATCTCCCCGATTTCTCGTTGCGTAGTGCCCACTATGCGCCTCGAAATCGTGAAGATTCGTTCTCGTTCTCCCACCCTGCTCGCTACGATCGCCTAAGTCCGACAGGCTGCTAGCCCGGATATTGCACCAGGGCGGCGCGCATGAAGGGGGTTCGTGCTGTAATACAGGGACGATATGGCCATGAAAGGCCCCTTGGGCGGGTTACATGTACCTGTACGATTGACTCCGAGCATCGCGGCCTGGAGGCCGCTCCTACGGGGCGTGGCGGCACAATATGTTGTAGGAGCGGCCTCCAGGCCGCGATTGGTGTGGTGTTAAAGCCCTAGCCCGCATATTGCACCAAGGGTTGGAGCGTTCAGCCCGGATTCAGCCCGGCTGCGGCAGTATGGCAGCATCCACGGGTCACCTCTGGGGACGACATGCGAGACAACCGACTTCCCGCCCTCTTCAACCTGCTGGCCGGTGTCCTGCTGGCCCTGCTCGCCCCCCTTCAGGCGGTCCGCGCGGAGAGCGAGCTGCGCCCCTTCGAGGCGGTCTACCGACTGAAGGTCAACCGGCTGACGATCGGCGAACAGCGGCTGCAGCTGGAGCGGCTCGGCGATGGGCGCTATCGCCTCAGCTCGCACACCCGCCCGATCGGCATCGGCATCCTGTTCCGCAGCGACCGGCTGAGCGAGAGCAGTGAATTCGAACTGCTGGACGGCCGGCTGCGACCGATCGAGTATCGCTTCGACCGCAGCGGCGGTCGCAAGGAACGCCATGCCCGGCTCAGCTTCGACTGGGCACAGGGCCAGGTCACCAACGACGTCGCCGGCCATGCCTGGAGGATGGACATTCCCCCCGGAACCCTGGACAAGCTGTCGGTCCAGCTGGCGCTGATGCTCGATCTGCAGCAGGAACGGCGCGAGCTGCGTTACGCCATCGCCGACGGCGGCCGACTCAAGACCTTCGAGTTCCGCATTATCGGGGAGGAGAGTGTCCGGCTACCGGGCGGCGACTACCCCGCAATCAAGCTGCAGCGGCTGCGCAAGGACCAGGACCGCACCACCTATCTGTGGTGCGCCCCGGCGCTCGGCTACCTGCCGGTCCAGCTGGAGCAGATCGAGCACGAGGACGGGCTGGTCTACCTCAGCCAGCTCACGGCCTTCCGCTTCACGGATGGCGAATGAAGGCCGGCGGGAGGGTGCGCTGCCCGTTCAGGGGGCCGGCAGCCGCAGCGGGGCCTTGAGCTGAACGATGTGCTTGTGGCCGTCGGCGTCGACCACCTCCAGAGAGCGCAGCCCCTCGGCCGGATCCTCATCGACGTAGATCTCCCGCGGCTGGCGGATCAGATGATCCAGGCCGGAGACCGCCACCTCGACGACATCGTCCTTGGGGTCATAGTCGATGCCGATGAACAGCGCCCGGTCCGCCTCGAGCTGATCACCGATGTCCAGCCCGGCCACCTCGATCTCGGCCTGTTCCGTGCCCAGCCCCCGGGCGATGCGGTCGAAATAGGCCTTCCACTCGTTCTGTTCCAGTTTTCTCATGAGCCTGACTCCCTCTGACTGCACAATGACCATGCACGGGACGGCCATCCGTCCCTCCGTGTTCAGGGAGATGGGGGCAGTGGCGGACAAATCAACGCCGGGGCTCAGGCCTTGGGCAGGGTGACCCCGGTCTGTCCCTGGTACTTGCCGGAACGGTCACCGTAGGAGGTGTCGCAGACCTCGTCGGACTCGAAGAACAGCACCTGGGCCACACCCTCGTTGGCGTAGACCTTGGCCGGCAGGGGGGTGGTGTTGGAGAACTCCAGGGTGACGTGCCCCTCCCACTCAGGCTCCAGCGGGGTGACATTGACGATGATGCCGCAGCGGGCATAGGTCGACTTGCCGAGACAGACGGTGAGCACGCTGCGCGGGATGCGGAAATACTCCACGGTGCGCGCCAGGGCGAAGGAGTTGGGGGGGATGATGCAGACGTCGGACTTGACGTCGACGAAGCTGTCCTCGGAGAAGTTCTTGGGATCGACGACGGCCGAGTTGATGTTGGTGAAGATCTTGAATTCGTCCGCGCAGCGGATGTCGTAGCCGTAGCTGGAGGTACCGAAGGAGATCACCCGCTCGCCGTGCAGCTCGCGCACCTGATTCGGCTCGAAGGGCTCGATCATCCCCTCCTGCTCCGCCATGCGGCGGATCCATTTGTCGGACTTGATGGACATCAGTTGGTGGTCGATATAGCCACGAAACCCACGAAAGAACACGAAAACATGTTCAGTCTTTTCGCGGGTTTCGTGGCCAGCATCCCAATCAGTTGTTCTGGATCACGATCTTGGGGAACTTGGCCGCGTAGTTCTTGGCCTGCTGCGACAGCTTGGCCGCGGTGCGGCGGGCGATGTCCCGGTAGATCTGGGCGATACGGCTGTCCGGCTCGGCGACCACGGTCGGCTTGCCGGAATCGGTCTCCTCGCGGATGCGGATGTCCAGCGGCAGGGCGCCGAGGAAGTCGACGTCGTACTGCTCGGCCATGCGCTCGCCACCGCCCTCGCCGAAGATGTGTTCCTCGTGACCGCAGTTGGAGCAGATGTGGATGCTCATGTTCTCCACGATGCCCAGCACCGGCACCTCGACCTTCTCGAACATCTTCAGGCCCTTGCGTGCGTCGAGCAGGGCGATGTCCTGGGGCGTGGTGACGATCACCGCGCCCGAGACCGGCACCTGCTGGGCCAGGGTCAGCTGGGTGTCGCCGGTACCCGGCGGCAGGTCGATGACCAGGTAGTCGAGATCGTCCCAGTTGGTGTCGCCCAGCAGCTGCTGCAGGGCCTGGGTCACCATGGGCCCGCGCCAGATCATCGGCGTCTCCTCGTCGACCAGGAAACCGATGGACATGGCCTGGATGTGGTAGCTGACCAGCGGTTCCAGGGTCTTGCCATCCCTGGATTCCGGCTTGCCGGAGATACCGAGCATCCGCGGCTGGCTGGGACCGTAGATGTCGGCGTCCAGCAGGCCGACCTTGGCGCCCTCGGCGGACAGCGCCAGGGCCAGGTTGACGGCGGTGGTGGACTTGCCGACGCCGCCCTTGCCGGAGGCCACGGCGATGATGTTCTTGATGCCCTTGATCGGCTCCACGCCCTTCTGCACGGCGTGGGCGACGATGTTGCTGCTGACCTCGACCTGCACCTCGTCGACGCCCTCCAGGGCGGCGACCTGCTCCTTCAGCTTGGCGGCCAGCTCGTCCCGATAGCCCTCGGCAGGGAAGCCCAACACCACGTCGACGCTGACCTTGCCGCCATCGACCTTGATGTCCTTGATGCACTTGGCGCTGACCAGATCCTTGTCCAGGTAGGGATCGATGTACGCCTTGAGTGCGGACTCAACCTGGGATACTTCTGCCATGATTCTGAACCTCCGAAAGACTTTGAGAGCGCCGGCGGTGCGCGATGGATGGCACCCGGCCGGCGGCAAAACTGACCGCGCATTGTACACAAATTCCCGTTGCGCTGCCCGCAGGCGGCCCCGGCGGGGCCATGAGGCGGGCTAATATGGCATAATCGCGTTCTTTCCGCGCTATAACCCAGAAACTACACGGTTTTCACGACAGATCAGACGCTTGCCAAGGATACCCATGAGCGATTCGAGCCGTACCCTCCTCGTCACCAGCGCCCTGCCCTATGCCAACGGGCCGATCCACATCGGCCACCTGGTGGAATACATCCAGACCGATATCTGGGTGCGCTTCCAGAAGCTGCGCGGCCACCGCTGCCACTACGTCTGCGCCGACGACGCCCACGGCACGCCGATCATGCTCCGCGCCCAGGCCGAGGGCATCACCCCGGAAGCGCTGATCGAGCGGGTCGGCCGCGAACACCGCGCGGACTTCGCCGATTTCCACATCGGCTTCGACAACTACCACAGCACCCATTCCGCGGAGAACCGCGAGCTGGCCGAGACCATCTTCGAGCGGCTGCGCGAGGGCGGCCACATCAGCACCCGCACCATCACCCAGCTCTACGATCCGGAGAAGGGCATGTTCCTGCCGGACCGTTTCATCAAGGGCGAATGCCCGCGCTGCGGCGCCGCCGACCAGTACGGCGACTCCTGCGAGGCCTGCGGCGCGACCTACTCGCCGACCGAGCTGAAGAACCCGGTGTCGGCCATCTCCGGCGCCACCCCGGTGGAAAAGGAATCGCTGCACTACTTCTTCCGCCTGCAGGACTTCCACGACATGCTGCGCGAATGGACCCGCGCCGGCCACCTGCAGGAAGAGGTCCGCAACAAGCTCGGCGAATGGTTCGAGGAGGGCCTGCGCGAATGGGACATCTCGCGCGATGCCCCCTATTTCGGCTTCCGCATCCCCGGCACCGAGGACAAGTACTTCTACGTCTGGCTGGACGCCCCGATCGGCTACATGGCCAGCTTCAAGAACCTCTGCGAGCGCGAGGGGATCGACTTCGACGAATACTGGAAACCCGGCAGCGAGGCCGAGCTGTATCACTTCATCGGCAAGGACATCATCTACTTCCACGCCCTGTTCTGGCCGGCCATGCTGCACGGCGCCGGTTTCCGTACCCCCAGCGCCATCTTCGCCCACGGCTTCCTCACCGTGGACGGCAAGAAGATGTCCAAGTCGCGCGGCACCTTCATCAAGGCCCGCACCTACCTCGACCACCTGAATCCCGAATACCTGCGTTACTACTTCGCCGCCAAGCTCGGCTCCGGCATCGACGACATCGACCTCAACCTCGAGGACTTCGTCCAGCGCGTGAACAGCGACCTGGTCGGCAAGGTGGTCAACATCGCCAGCCGCTGCGCCGGTTTCATCAACAAGCGCTGCAAGGGACGGCTCAGCGATTCCCTGCCCGACCAGGAACTGTACGACACCTTCGTGCGCGCCGGCGAGGAGATCGCCCGCCTCTACGAGGCCCGCGAGTTCGGCCATGCCATGCGCGAGATCATGACCCTCGCCGACCGCGCCAACCAGTACATCGACGAGCAGAAGCCCTGGGTGCTGGCCAAGCAGGAGGGGCGCGAGGCCGAGGCCCAGGCGGTCTACAGCCAGGGACTGAACCTGTTCCGCGTGCTCATGACCTACCTGGCGCCGGTGCTCCCGGCGATGGCAGAAAACGTCAAGGATTTCCTGAATATCCCACCGATGACCTGGGTCAATATCGGCGAACCGCTGAACGGCCATACTATCGCCCCGTTCCGGCCGCTGATGACCCGGGTCGAGGAATCGGCCATCGAGGCCATGCTGGCGGCCTCCCGCGAGAGCCTGGAGGCGACACCGGCCCCGGCCTCTGCGCCGGCGCCCGAACCCATCGCCCCCGAGATCGGCTTCGAGGACTTCGCCAGGATCGACCTGCGGGTGGCGCGGATCGTCCGTGCCGAGCAGGTGGAGGGCGCCGACAAGCTGCTGCGCCTGACCCTGGACCTGGGCGGGGAGACACGCAACGTCTTCGCCGGCATCAAGTCTGCCTATGACCCCGAGGCTCTCGAGGGCCGGCTGACGGTGATGGTCGCCAACCTGGCGCCGCGCAAGATGCGCTTCGGTGTCTCCGAGGGCATGGTGCTGGCCGCCGGCCCGGGTGGCAGCGAGCTGTTCATCCTCAGCCCGGATGCCGGCGCCGAACCTGGCATGCGCGTCAAGTAGGGATCGCTGCAGCAGGTGAATAACATCAGATTCCATGACCTGTTATTGGACAACGGTTGGCTGTAACCTCGCTACATGGCTGAATACGCGCTCATCCTGATCAGCACCATCCTGGTCAACAACTTCGTGCTGGTGAAGTTTCTCGGCCTGTGCCCTTTCATGGGCGTGTCGCGCAAGCTGGAGACGGCCATGGGCATGGGGCTGGCCACCACCTTCGTGCTGACCCTGTCCTCGGTGTGCAGCTATCTGGCCAACGAATACCTGCTCGCCCCGCTGGGCCTGGAGTACCTGCGCACCATCACCTTCATCCTGGTGATCGCCGTGGTGGTGCAGTTCACCGAGATGGTGGTGCACAAGACCAGCCCGGTGCTCTACCAGGTGCTGGGCATCTTCCTGCCGCTGATCACCACCAACTGCGCGGTACTCGGCGTGGCCCTGCTCAACACCCAGGAACAGCATGGCTTCCTGCAGTCGGCGGTGTACGGCTTCGGCGCCGCGGTCGGCTTCTCGCTGGTGCTGGCCCTGTTCGCTGCGGTGCGCGAGCGGGTCACCGCGGCCGACGTGCCGCTGCCCTTCCAGGGCGCCTCCATCGCGCTGATCACCGCCGGACTGATGTCCCTGGCCTTCATGGGCTTCTCCGGCCTGGTGAAGGGCTGAGCATGGGTCTGCCGCGCGAGCCGCTGCCCGGGGTGGTCCATGGCTGAGGTCCTGACCGCCATCCTCGCCCTCGGCATCCTGGCCGGGCTGTTCGGCCTGCTGCTCGGTTATTCAGCGATCCGCTTCCATGTCGAGTCCGACCCCATCGTCGACCAGATCGACGCCATCCTGCCGCAGACCCAGTGCGGGCAATGCGGTTTTCCCGGCTGCCGCCCCTATGCCGAGGCGATCGCCGCCGGCGAGGCCGACATCAACCGCTGCCCGCCGGGCGGCGAGACGGTGATCCGGGCCCTGGCCGACCTGCTCGGCCGTGACGTCAAGCCGCTGGACGAGGAACACGGTGAACACAAGGCCAAGGAGGTGGCGGTCATCGACGAGAGCCAGTGCATCGGCTGCACCCTGTGCATCCAGGCCTGCCCGGTGGACGCCATCCTCGGCGCCGCCAAGCACATGCACACGGTGATCGCCGAGGAATGCACCGGCTGCACCCTGTGCGTCGAGCCCTGTCCGGTGGACTGCATCCACATGGTGCCGGTGAAACGCGACATCAGCGAATGGCTGTGGCCCTCGCCGGAGGAACGGCGCATCGACATCGCCGCGGCCGGGGAGACGGGCGCATGAACCACGTCCTGCACCGCATCCATGGCGGTCTCCATCTGGAGGCGCACAAGGCGATCTCGACCCGTCATCCGGTCGTCGAGCTGCCGCCGCCGCAGCGGCTGCTGTTTCCCCTCCAGCAGCACATCGGCGAACCGGCCGAGCCCCTGGTGCAGCCTGGCGAACGGGTGCTGGCCGGGCAGATGATCGCCCGCGCCCACGGCTATGTCAGCGTGCCGGTCCATGCCTCCAGCTCCGGCACCGTGGTCGAGATCGCCGACTACCCGGTCCCCCATCCCTCCGGCCTCAGCGCACCCTGCATCGTCATCGACACCGACGGCCGGGACCAGTGGGTCGACCCCCAGCCGATCCCGGACTACCGCTCGCTCGATCCCAGCGAGCTGCGCAACCGCATCCGCGACGCCGGCATCGTCGGCCTCGGCGGTGCCGGCTTCCCCAGTTTCATCAAGATGAACCCCGGCCCCGACCGGCGCATCGAACTGCTGGTCATCAACGGCGCCGAGTGCGAGCCCTACATCACCTGCGACGACATGCTGATGCGCGAACAGCCGCAGGAGATCGTCGCCGGCATCGAGATCCTGCTGCACGCCCTGCAGGCCCCACGCTGCCTGATCGGCATCGAGGACAACAAGCCGCAGGCCATTGCCGCGCTGCGCGAGGCCAGCGCCGGCAGCGAGCGGATCGAAGTGGTGGAGGTGCCGACCCTCTACCCGACGGGTGGCGAACGGCAGCTGATCAAGATCCTCACCGGCCTCGAGGTGCCCTCGCAGGGTCTGCCGGCCGACATCGGCGTGGTCTGCCACAACCCCGGCACCGTCACCGCCATCCACGACGCCGTGCACCGCGGCCGCCCCCTGGTGTCGCGCATCGTCACCGTCACCGGCCAGGGGATACGCCAGCCGCAGAACCTGCGGGTGCGCATCGGCACGCCGATGCACGCCCTGGTCGAGCATTGTGGCGGCTATGCCGAGGAGGTGCACCGCCTGCTGATGGGCGGCCCGATGATGGGCTTCGCCCTGCCGCACGACGATCTGCCGGTGATCAAGACCTGCAACTGTCTCCTCGCCGCGACGCGCGAGGAGATGCCGCCACCGCCCGAGCCCCAACCCTGTATCCGCTGCGCCGAGTGTGCCAGCGTCTGCCCGGCCCAGCTGCTGCCCCAGCAGCTGTACTGGTACAGCCATACCCGGGATTTCGAACGGGTACAGGACTACAACCTGTTCGACTGCATCGAATGCGGCTGCTGCGCCTACGTCTGCCCCAGCCACCTGCCGCTGGTGCAGTACTACCGCTTCGCCAAGACCGAGATCTGGAACCAGGAACGCGAACGGCGCAAGGCGGACCTGGCCCGCCAGCGGCACGAGTTCCGCCAGGCGCGGCTGGAACGCGAGAAGCGCGAGCGCGCCGAACGCCTGCGCAAGAAGAAGAAGGCGGTGCAGGCCAAGGCCGGCGAGGCGGACAAGAAGGCGGCCATCCAGGCAGCGCTGGAGCGGGCCCGTGCCCGCAAGGCCGCCGCCGGCGGCACAGCCGGGACCGGCAGCGGCAACGCCGGGGAAGGGCACCGCAACGGCCAGCAACGGGACGACGACCACTGATGCAGTTCCACACCTACAGCTCACCCCACATCATCGGCCCCAACCGGGTCGACCGGCTGATGCGCCAGGTACTGCTGGCCCTGCTGCCGGGCTCGCTCTGTGCCTGGTGGTTCTTCGGCTGGGGCCTGGTGTTCAACCTGGCCATGGCCGGGGTCAGTTGCATCGCGGCCGAAGCCCTGATGCTGCGTCTGCGCCAGCGCCCGGCAGGATCGGTGCTGGGCGATGGCAGCGCCCTGCTGACCGGCGTGCTGCTGGGACTGGCGTTGCCTCCACTGGCCCCCTGGTGGATCCCGGTCATCGGCAGCCTGTTCGCCATCGTGGTTGCCAAGCAACTGTTCGGCGGCCTCGGCTACAACCCCTTCAACCCGGCCATGGTCGGCTATGTGGTGCTGATCATCTCCTTCCCGCGGGAGATGACCCTGTGGCCGATACCGGCCGGCCTCGACGGCCAGGGGCTGTCGTTCAGCGAGGCCGGACGCTGGGTGTTCGCCGGCCAGCTGCCGGCGAACCTCCAGCTCGATGCGCTGACCAGCGCCACGCCCCTCGATACCATCAAGACCCGCCTGGGGCTGGACTACACCATGAGTGAGATCACCGCGGCACCGATCTTCAGCAATCTCGGCGGCCGTGGCTGGGAATGGATCAATCTCGGCTATCTGGCCGGCGGCCTGTGGCTGCTGCGGCGACGCGCGATCCACTGGCAGATTCCGGCCGGCGTGCTGGGCGGCCTGTTCGGCATCGCCCTGCTGTTCTACCTGTTCGACCCGGACGCCTTCCCCTCGCCGCTGCTGCACCTTTTCAGCGGCGCGGCCATGCTCGGCGCCTTCTTCATCGCCACCGACCCGGTGACCGCCAGCACCACGGCGCGCGGCCGGCTGATCTATGGCGCCGGCATCGGCATCATCGTTTACGTCATCCGCACCTGGGGCGGCTACCCGGACGGCATGGCCTTCGCCGTGCTGCTGATGAACATGGCAGCGCCGACCATCGATCACTACACCCGCCCCCGGGTCTTCGGTGAACAGGGCCGCAAGCCGTGAACGCCCGGCAGATCGCCTTCACCGGCCTGTTCCTGTTCCTGTTCGCCGCCATTGGTGCGGGACTGGTGGCCTTCACCTACCAGTCGACCAAGGCGCGCATCGCCGCCAATGAACAGGCCGTGCTGCTGCGCAACCTGCACCAGATCATCAGCCCCGAGCGCCACGACAACGACCTGCTGAAGGACACCGTCGAGGTGCGCGACCCGGCCTTCCTCGGCACCCATGAGGAGGTCACCGTGTACCGCGCCTTCATGGGCGAACAGCCGGTGGCGGTGGTGATGACCCCGATCGCCCCCGACGGCTATGGCGGCGCCATCAAGCTGCTGGTCGGCATCGACGTCAACGGCCGGCTGATGGGCGTGCGGGTCCTGTCGCACCACGAGACACCGGGGCTGGGCGACCGCATCGAGACAGAGCGATCCGACTGGATCCTCGGCTTCACCGGCAGGTCGCTGAACGATCCGCCCGAGTCGAAATGGGCGGTCAAGCGTGACGGCGGCGTCTTCGATCAGTTCACTGGCGCCACCATTACCCCACGCGCCGTGGTGCGGGCGGTGAAACGCTGTCTGCTATACTTCCGCGAACACCGCGAGGAACTGTTCGCCCGTCCGCCGCGGACGGTCGGAGACGACGAGGAGGCAGACGAGGATGGCTGAACCTTCCGGCCGCGCCATCACCATCGACGGGCTCTGGAACAACAACCCGGCCCTGGTCCAGCTGCTTGGCCTGTGCCCGCTGCTGGCTGTCACTTCGACCACCATCAACGGCCTGGGGCTGGGGCTGGCCACCACCCTGACCCTGATTCTCTCCAACGTCATCGTCTCCCTGATCCGCAAGATCGTGCGCCCCGAGGTCCGCATCCCGGTCTTCGTGCTGGTCATCGCCTCCGCCGTGACCACCATAGAACTGGCGATGAACGCCTTCTTTCATGATCTGTACAACATCCTCGGCATCTTCATCCCGCTGATCGTCACCAACTGCTCGATCATCGGTCGCGCCGAGGCCTTTGCCTCCAAGCATGATGTCGGCCGCGCCTTCGTCGACGGCCTGGCCATGGGGCTCGGCTTCACCGCCGTGCTGGTCCTGCTCGGCAGCCTGCGCGAGCTGATCGGCCAGGGCACCCTGCTGTCGCACGCCCATCTGATGTTCGGCGAGCTGGCTCGCGGCTGGGCAGTGACCGTGATCGAGGACTACCGCGGTTTCCTGCTGGCGATCCTGCCGCCTGGCGCCTTCCTCGGCCTGGGACTGATCATCGCCGTGAAGAACATCATCGACCGGCGCCTGGAACAGCGGCGTTCCCCGGCAGCGAGCAGCGCCGCCCTGGAGAGCACGGCCTGAGACCCGCAGCACCGAGCCGGGGCGTTCCCCGAAACAGCTTCGTCCCTTCATGAACCAGCAGAAACGCATCGAGATCTTCCGCCGCCTGCGCGCAGCCAACCCACGGCCCACCACCGAACTCCATTACGAGAACGATTTCCAGTTGCTGGTCGCCGTCATCCTCTCCGCCCAGGCGACCGACAAGGGGGTCAACAAGGCGACCGAGGCCCTGTTCCGCAAGGTGAAGACCCCCGCCGACATGCTCAGGCTCGGCGAGGCCGGACTCAAGTCCCATATCAAGAGCATCGGCCTGTACAACAGCAAGGCGAAGAACATCATCGCCACCAGCCGCATTCTGCAGGAACGCTACGGCGGGCAGGTGCCCCATGACCGCACCGCCCTGGAATCCCTGCCCGGCGTAGGCCGCAAGACCGCCAACGTGGTGCTGAATACCGCATTCGGCGAACCCACCATTGCCGTCGACACCCACATCTTCCGCGTCGCCAACCGCACTGGCCTGGCCCCTGGGAAAACGGTGCTGGAGGTGGAGAGGAAGCTGCAGAGATTCGTGCCGGACGAGTTCAAACAGGACGCCCATCACTGGCTGATCCTGCTCGGCCGCTATATCTGCACGGCCCGCAAACCCAAATGCCAACAGTGCCCGATCGCCGATCTGTGCGATTACCGGCACAAGACCCAGACGGCTTGACCCCATGGTGTTCGGCACCAATCGCGATCAGCTGCGCCAGGTCTACTGCGAGGTATGGCGACGGCACCGCGAGGGCCAGCCACTGGCCGCACTCGATGCCCAGATCCTCGAGGTCATCCTCCAGCACCCCGAATACCATGCCCTGCTGGACGATCCGGAACAGGCGCTGGGCCGCGACTTCCGCCCGGAGGATGGCCAGAGCAACCCCTTCCTGCACATGGGAATGCACCTCGCCATCCGTGAACAGCTCGCCACCGACCGGCCAGCGGGTATCGGCCGGCGTTACCGGGAACTGCTGCCGGACTTCGCTGACCCACACCGCCTGGAACATGCCATGATGGAATGTCTGGGCCAGATCCTCTGGGAGGCCCAGCGCAGCGGCAGGGCACCCGATGACAGCCGCTACCTGCGCTGTCTGGACAGGCTGCCCCGCGGCTGAAGCATCTTGGAAATTACCGCCCCACCCGGCACCTGTGGAACCATCGACAGAGGCGGGGGGTCATAGAAACGGACAGCAGCACCGGTCCGATCCCGGATCAGCCCGCGCAAGCGGCAACCGACGCCCGGCCACAGCAGAACACCGGGTAACAACAAAGCAGAGAAATGGAGGCAAACATCATGTCCAATCGTCCCCTACCCAAGTCCCTCGCCCTGGCCCTCGGCGCCACCCTTGCCGGCTCCCTGGCGGCAGGCCCGGCCGCGGCCAGCGAGAATCCCTTCCAGGTCGAGGAATTGACCAGCGGGTACCTGGCCTCGAACGACAGCATGGAAGGCCGCTGCGGCCAAGGCAAATGCGGCGCCAGCATGATGAAGAAGAAATCGGAACATGCGGAGGAGAAGGCCGAATCCAGGATGAAAGAAGGCAAGTGTGGTGCCGGCATGAAGATGAAGTCCGAGTCCAAGATGAAGGAAGGCAAGTGCGGTGCCGGCATGAAGATGAAATCCGAGTCCAAGATGAAGGAAGGCAAGTGCGGTGCCGGCATGAAGATGAAGTCCGAGTCCAAGATGAAGGAAGGCAAGTGCGGCACCGGCATGACGAAGTGAATGCCGGCACTTGCCCGTGATCCCTGATACCTGTCTGCCAGAGGGCGCCGGGCTCGGTCTGCGGCGGACCCTGCTGGGTCCGCTCGCCGACCACCCTGCCCCGGCCATCGACTTCTTCGAGATCGCACCGGAAAACTGGATGGGCGTTGGTGGCCGATTCGGCAAGGCCCTGCGCGGCTTCACCGAACGTTATCCGTTTCTGGCCCACGGGCTGTCGCTCTCGCTCGGCGGGCCGGCCCCGCTCGACGAGGAATTCCTCGGCCGGCTCAAGGGCTTTATCGCCGAACACCGGATCCGACACTACAGTGAACACCTGAGCTACTGCAGCGACGACGGCCATCTCTACGACCTGATGCCCCTGCCCTTCACCGAAGAGGCGATCAGGCATGTCGCGGCCCGTATCCGCCGCACCCAGGAGATCCTGGAACAGGTCATCGCCATCGAGAACGTCTCCTACTACGCCACGCCTGGCAAGGAGATGGAAGAGATCGATTTCCTGCTCGCCGTACTCGAAGAGGCCGACTGCCAGCTGTTGCTCGATATCAACAACGTCTATGTCAACAGCATCAACCACGGTTACGATGCCGGGGCCTTCCTCGAGCGGATTCCCGGGGATCGCATCAGCTATCTGCACATCGCCGGGCATTACCGGGAGGACGAGGATCTGCTGATCGACACCCATGGCGCCGCCGTGGTCGATCCGGTATGGCGGCTGTTGGAGCAGGCCTATGCCCGCTTTGGCAACCTCCCGACCCTGCTGGAACGCGACTTCGACATACCCCCGCTGGAGGATCTGCTCGAGGAACTGGCGCGGATCCGCGCCCTGCAACAGGCCACGTTGCCTAGCACCAAGGCGGCTCGCATGAATGGGGTTCGAGCTGTAACACAGGGACGACGGGGCCATGGCTGACACCCTGGCCCTGCAAAAGGCCTTTGCGGCCCGCATCCGTGACCCCCGGCACAACCCCCTGCCGGCCGGCGTCGAGGCCCGCCGCATGCGCATCTATGAAGCGCTGTTCTTCAACAATCTGCAGGACTTTCTGGCCGGCACCCTGCCGGTGCTGCGCAGCCTGCTCGACGACGCGGCCTGGGAGGCACTGATCCGCGACTTTCTCGTCCGGCACCGTGCCAGCTCCCCCTATTTCCTCGACATCCCCCGCGAGTTCCTGCACTTTCTCGATCAGCAACGACCAGCCGACCCGCGGGATCCGCCCTTTCTCCGTGAGCTGGTCCACTACGAGTGGGTCGAACTCGCCCTGTCGGTGGCGGAGGCCAGCCAGCTTCCGGGGGAGGACCCGTCGGGCGACCTGCTCGAGGGCCGCCCCCGGCTCTCGCCACTGGCCTGGCCCCTCGACTACCGCTTCCCCGTGCATCGCATCGGCCCCGACTTCCAGCCACGGACAGCGCCCCCCGAGGCAACCCGGCTGCTGGCCTACCGCGATGCCGACGACGAGGTGCGTTTCCTGGAGCTGAACCCGGTCAGCGCCCGGCTCCGCGACCTGCTCGCCGCGAACGCGGAGAATGCCAGCGGCCGGCAACTGCTGCTGCGCATCGCCACAGAGCTACGGCATGAACGGCCTACCCGGCTCGTGGAATTCGGCCGGCAACTGCTCGAGGACTGGCGGCAACGCGGCATCCTGACAGGCAGCACCCGAGCCGCCGTTCAAGGCTGAGCCCAGGCGGACCGCTATAGTGGCAATAGACCGCCACTGGGGGCATCCGGGCACATGTTCGAAAACGACTTCATCATCCCTGCACTGGAATTCATCGCCACCCTGTTCATCCTCCTGCTCGGTCTGCTGCTGCTGGCGGTCGTGGTCCTCTATGTCATCGACATCAGCCAGACCCGCCACGCCATCCGCCACAACTACCCGGTCATCGGCCGCTTCCGCTACCTGTTCGAGCACATCGGCACCTTCTTCCGCCAGTATTTCTTCGCCATGGACCGTGAGGAACTGCCCTTCAACCGGGCCGAACGGTCCTGGGTCTACCGGGCGGCAAAGGATATCGACAGCACGGTACCCTTCGGCTCGACCCGCGATCTGAAGACACGAGGCAGCATCTTCTTCGTCAACTGCGCCTTCCCCACCCTGGGCGAGGACGCCACGCCGGCGCGCAGCCTCACCATCGGACCCCATTGCCGGCAGCCCTACACGACCAGCGCCATCCTCAACATTTCCGGCATGAGCTACGGTGCCCTGTCGCGCCCGGCGGTACGCGCCCTGTCGCATGGGGCACGACTGGCCGGTTGCTGGATGAACACCGGGGAAGGCGGCCTGTCGCCCTATCACCTGGAAGGCGGCTGCGACCTGGTGGTGCAGATCGGCACCGCCAAGTACGGCGTGCGCGATGCCGATGGCCGGCTCAGCGAAAGCCGCCTGCGCGAGGTGGCCGCGCATGAGCAGGTGCGCATGTTCGAGATCAAGCTCAGCCAGGGGGCCAAGCCCGGCAAGGGCGGCATCCTGCCGGCAGCCAAGGTGACGGAAGAGATCGCCCGCATCCGCGGCATCCCGGCCTTCACCGACTCGGCCAGCCCCAACCGCCACCCGGAGATCAATCACGTCGGCGAACTGCTGGACATGATCGAGCAGGTGCGACTGAGCACCGGCAAACCGGTCGGCTTCAAGACCGCACTGGGCATGACTGAGTGGCTGGATAAGCTGTGCGAGGAGATCCATCGCCGCGGCATCGAGAGCGCCCCGGACTTCATAACCATCGATGGCGCGGAGGGTGGCACCGGCGCCGCCCCGATGAGCCTGCTGGACAACATGGGACTGCCGCTCAGGGAGGCCCTGCCGCTGCTGGTCGACACCCTGATCGAGCACGGCCTGCGGCAGCGCATCCGGGTCATTGCCTCCGGCAAGCTGATCACCCCGGCACGGGTCGCCTGGGCATTGTGCATGGGCGCCGATTTCGCCGTCTCGGCCCGCGGCTTCATGTTCTCGCTGGGCTGCATCCAGGCCATGCAGTGCAACCGCGATACCTGCCCCACCGGCATCACCACCCACAATCCACGCCTGCAGCGGGGATTGGATCCCGAGCTCAAGGCGCAGCGGGTCAGCAACTATGTGCGCAACATGGTGCACGAGGTGGGTGTCATCGCCCATTCCTGCGGCGTAGCATCGCCACGCGGTCTGCGCCGCCATCATGCCCGCATGGTGATCGACGCCGGCCGCTCGGAACTGCTCAGCACCCTCTACCCGGAACCCACACCCCTCCACCACAGACAGAGCCGCAGCGCCTAGCAGTCTGTCGGATTCAGGCAATCGCGGCCTGGAGGCCGCTCCTACCAGGGTGCCGCCATGCCCCGTAGGAGCGGCCTCCAGGCCGCGATCCCGGCGGGTCCAGGCACACCATCATCCGGGGTCCTGATGCAACATGCAGCTAGCAGACCGCATATTGCACCAAGGATTCGATTCCCAGGGCGAAGCTGGCAAAGCAGGTTGGTCGATCACCCGCAGAAGCATAGCCGTAGCTATGGTTCAAGGGGGATCGACCAGGATGCGCAGCCAGATGCGTCCTGACAAAATCGCCGGGAGCGATTTTGAACAGCCGCAAGGCTGGCCCGAAGGGCGGAGGGCAGGATGCCCGGAGTCAATCGAATAGGCACAAAGTGTACCCCGCCACGAGGGCCTATTTGCGAGCCTCCTGGCCTTGTATACCAGCCTGCACTCCGATCACAGGGGCCGCCTTGGTGCAATATCCGGGCTAGCAGCCTGTCGGATTCAGGCAATCGCGGCCTGGAGGCCGCTCCTACCAGGGTGCCGCCATGCCCCCGTAGGAGCGGCCTCCAGGCCGCGATCCCCGGCGGGTCCAGGCACGCCATCATCCGGGGTCCTGATGCAACATGCAGCTAGCAGACCGCATATTGCACCAAGGATTCGAGTTTCAGGAAAGCAGGTTGGCCGATCGCCAGGCAGCGGGAACCAAAACCAGGCCCCAGGGTCTTCTCCATAGGCGAAGAACAAATCCGGGGAGACTTTCATGCTCAGACTGCTGCGCGCCTTGCAATCGGCACTCGATACCACCCGCGCGGCAGACTTCCTCGCGCCCTTGGCGTTGCGCCTCTACCTGGTGCCGATCTTCTGGATGGCCGGCACCCGGAAATTCCAGGACTGGGACAGTACGGTGGCCTGGTTCGGCAATCCGGACTGGGGTCTCGGCCTGCCTTTCCCCGAGCTGCTGGCCTTTCTCGCCGCCTCCAGCGAAACCCTGGGTGCCGTGCTCCTGCTGCTGGGGCTGGCGGTACGCTGGATCTCCATTCCGCTGATGGTCACCATGATCGTCGCCGCCGTCACCGTCCACTGGCCGAACGGCTGGCTGGCCATCGCCGAGGCCACGGGCCCCTTCGCCACCGAGCGTACCATCGGCGCCGTCGAGCGGCTGCAACGGGCCAGGGAGATCCTCCAGGAATACGGCAACTACGAGTGGCTGACCGAGAACGGCAGCCTGGTGATGCTCAACAACGGCATCGAATTCGCCGCCACCTACTTCATCATGCTGCTGACGCTGTTCTTCATCGGCGGCGGCCGCTACCTGAGCCTCGACTACTGGATCCGGAGGCGCTTCATGGGAGGGGGCTGAGCTGCCTGTTGCAGCAAGGATTCGATTCTCGGTGCGAATCCGGCAATGCAGCCTGGGGCTCAGTGCCGGCCGATCAGTTCGATGGGATAGCCGTCTGGATCCTCGACGAAGGCGATGATGGTGGTACCGGCGTTCATCGGCCCGGCGTCACGGATGATCTTGCCACCGCGCCGTCGGATCTCCTCGGTGGCCTGGTGGACATCGTCCACCTCGATGGCGATGTGCCCGAAGCCGGTGCCGAGCTCGTAGTGATCGACGCCCCAGTTGTAGGTCAGCTCCAGTACCGTGTTCTCCGACTCGTCGCCATAGCCGACGAAGGCCAGGGTGAACTTGCCGCCCGGGTAGTCCTTCTGCCGCAGCAGCTTCATGCCCAGCACTTCGGTGTAGAACCTGATGGAGCGGTCGAGGTCCCCGACCCGAATCATGGTGTGCAGGATGCGCATCCCCTTCCCTCCGTAGACGCCCTTACGGGAGTATAGCCACGAAATCCACGAAACCCACGAAAATCTCTCTGGGGAATGGCCCGCTACGCGGGCCAGAATCGTGAAGCCTGACGAATCAGGCTGCCCCAATTCCTCCTGACTTCTGGATTCTATGGCGGCGCTTTGCGCCGCATCGCGGCCTGAAGGCCGCTCCTACTCTTGGCTCCTGAATTCTGGATTCTGAATTCTATGCCAACGCTTTGCGCCGCATCGCGGCCTGGGGGCCGCTCCTACCCCCTGTCTTCCGGCTCCCCAACGATCGTCCGTGTTTTCCGTGGCTATTTTTTCTTGCGGGCGGCGATGCGCAGGCGCAGGGCATTCAGTTTGATGAAACCCTCGGCGTCCTTCTGGTCGTAGGCGCCGGCATCGTCCTCGAAGGTGGCGATGCGTTCGTCGAACAGCGAGTCGCTCTCCGACCTGCGGCCCACCACCATCACGTTGCCCTTGTAGAGCTTGAGGCGCACGGTGCCGTTGACGGTCTGCTGGGAGGCGTCGATCATCTCCTGCAGCATCTGCCGCTCGGGGCTCCACCAGTAGCCGTTGTAGATCAGCGTCGCATAGCGCGGCATCAGCTCGTCCTTGAGATGGGCCACTTCGCGGTCCAGGGTCAGGGATTCCATGGCGCGGTGCGCCCTGAGCATGATGGTGCCGGCCGGGGTTTCATAGCAGCCACGCGACTTCATGCCGACATAGCGGTTCTCGACGATGTCGTCGCGGCCAATGCCGTTTTCGCCGCCCAGCCTGTTGAGCCGCTCCATCACCTGGCCGGGGGTCACCGCCTCGCCGTCGATGGCGACGATGTCGCCCTTCTCGTAGGTGAGTTCAATATAGGTCGGGCTGTCCGGCGCCTTCTCCGGCGACACCGTCCAGCGCCACATGTCCTCTTCCGGCTCGGCCCAGGGGTCTTCCAGGATGCCGCCCTCGTAGGAGATGTGCAGCGAGTTGGCATCCATGGAATAGGGCGACTTCTTGCCCTTCCTGAAATCCACCGGGATGCCGTGCGTCTCGGCATAGGCCATCAGCTTCTCGCGCGACAGCAGGTCCCATTCACGCCAGGGGGCAATGATCTTCACGTCCGGCTTGAGCGCGTAGGCGCCGAGTTCGAAACGCACCTGGTCGTTACCCTTGCCGGTGGCGCCATGTGAAATGGCGTCGGCGCCGGTCTCGTTGGCGATCTCTACCAGGCGCTTGGCGATCAACGGCCGGGCGATGGACGTGCCAAGCAGGTATTCGCCCTCGTAGATGGTGTTGGCGCGGAACATCGGGAACACGTAGTCGCGCGCGAATTCCTCGCGCAGATCCTCGATGTAGATCTCCTTCACGCCCATGGCCTCGGCCTTGGCACGCGCCGGCTCGACCTCTTCACCCTGGCCGATATCGGCGGTGAAGGTCACCACCTCGCAGCCGTAGGTCTCCTGCAGCCACTTGAGGATGATGGAGGTATCCAGCCCACCCGAATAGGCGAGCACCACCTTCTTGACTTCACTCATGTCTGATCGCCTTTGTTCATAGCCACGAAATCCACGAAACCCACGAAAATCGCCTTTGTGTTCACGGCGCCGCGCGAAGCGCGCGCGCCGCAATAATCCCTTTTTCGTGGGTTTCGTGGATTTCGTGGCGATCTATCATTTTTTCATCTTCGCCGAACGGCGCAGCCGGGAGGCGAGGCGGCGGGCCAGTTCGCCGAACAGCTCGGTCTGGGTCGGGTGCGGGTGGATGGCGTTGCCGACCTGTTCCAGGGTCATGTCGCCCGACACCATCATCACCGCCTCACCGATCAGGGTGTCGGCGTGATCGGCCAACAGGTGCACGCCGACGACGCGGCCGCTGGCCTTGTCCGCCACCAGCTTGATCATGCCGTGCTGCTCGTCGTTGATCATGGCCTTGGCGTCGATGCTGATCGGCACCTTGGCCTCCACCGCGTCGATGCCCTTCGCCTTGGCCTGCTCCAGGGACAGGCCGACGAAGGCCGCCTCGGGGCGGGTGAAGATGACGCCGCAGTCCTTGTCCTGGTCGTAGCGCAGGTCCTCGCCAAGGATGGTGGCGGCTGCCACCCGGCCCTGCTGGGCCGCGGTGTGGGCCAGCATCAGGCCGCCGATGACGTCGCCGATGGCGAAGATGTGCGGCACGCTGGTACGGCAGCGCGCATCGGCCTTGATGACACCCTTGTCCACCGCCACGCCGGCCTTGTCCAGGCCCAGGCCGTCCAGCACCGGGCGCTTGCCGGTGGCCATGATCACGTAGTCCACCTTGATCTGGCGAGCCTTGCCCTCGGCATCCTTGTACTTCACGGTCACCGCGCCGGCCTTGCCACTGATCTTCTCGACGCTGGCCGAGGTGTGCACGGTCAGGCGCGGATCGTCGTTGAGCACCGCCGTGAGCTGTCTGGCGATCTCCGGCTCGACCTCGGCAAGGATGCGCTCCTGCGCCTCCAGCAGCGTGACCTGGGTACCGAAATCCTGGAAGATCTGCGCCATCTCCAGACCGATGGCGCCACCACCGATGACCACCAGCTTCTTCGGCTGCTCCGGCAGGTTCCAGACGGTATCGGATGTCAGCACGCCGCCGCCCTCGGCCAGGCCCTCGCGTGCCCCCGGGATGGGCGGCACGAAGGGCGGCGCGCCGGTGGCGACGACGGCGCAGCCGAAGCGCACCGTCTCACCCGCAGGCGTCTCGCCGGGCACGGCGCGGCGGTGCGGGTCGTCGCTGTTGCCGGAGGTGTCGATCAGCAGGCTGTGCTCGTCGACAAAGCGGCCGAAGCCCTGGATGTAGTGGATCTTCACACCCTTGTCGGTCTTCAGCGCCATGTCGCCGCGCGTCTCCAGCACCTTGCGACGGGTCGCCTCCAGGGCCGCCCAGTCCAGCTTCGGCTTGCCGGTACTGATACCGAGATGGGCATCGGTGAGCCGGTCGCGGATCCGGTCGGCGGCCGCGCGCCAGGCCTTGGACGGGATACAACCGCGCCACAGGCATTCGCCGCCGGGGAAGGGCGCGTCGTTGACCAGCGCCACCTTGAGGCCGTGACTGGCCAGGTCGCGCGCACAGTCCTCACCGCCGGGGCCACCGCCGACCACCACCACGTCGTAGTCCCAGTCGCCCTCGGGAATGGCCGGGCCGGTCGGTCCCATCCAGCTCTCCGGCTGCTCGATCAAGGCCTTCAGCTCACCGAGGTACTGGGCCACCTCGGCACCGTTGACCACCCGGTGATCGGCGGTGATGGTGAAGGGGCTGCCCTGCTCGGTATTGGCGGCGATGGCCAGGATGGCGGCGATACCGGGCGTGGCAATGGCGTCGAAGTGACTGACCCCGAACATGCCCATGTTGGAGATCTGGAAGGTCGAGCCCTGGTATTCCGAGGGGCTAAGGCGGCGCTTGCGGGCGCGCTCGACCAGATCCTTCCATTCCTCGTTCAGCGCCTCCAGCTCGCGGCTCTCGCAGCCCTTCAGCACCGGAACCACCAGGCCGCCGCCCTCGGCGGACACGGCCATGCCGATATCCACCTGGCCGCGCTCGACCAGCTTGTCGACCGGCTGATAGCACCAGTTCATCTTCGGATATTTGGCCATCGCCAGGGCGCAGGCCTTGGCGATGGCGACCGTCACCGAGACGCCCTTGGCCTTGGCGGCCTTGATCAGGCCACCCAGGCGGATGTGGGCGGTGACATGGAAGGTCGGCATGGAGAGCGAGGCGGTCATGGCGTCGCTGATCGCCTTCTCCAGCTTGCTCATCGGCCGACCCTCGCCGGGCACCTCGACCTGCGGGAAGGCCGCCGAAGCCGCCGCCTGCGGTTGCACGCGCTCCACGTCGGCGGCGACGATCACCCCGTCCGGGCCGGTGCCGACCACGGTGTTCAGGTCGATACCGCGCTGCCCGGCCAGCTTGCGGGCATAGGGCGTGGCGGCACGATCGCCCGCCGGACGCGGGGCTGGGCCGGCACCGCCCGCAACGGCGGGCGCAGCGGCTGCGGCAGCAGGAACCGGGGCAGGGGGCCGAGGCGCAGCCTCGGCCGGACGGGCCTCGGCCTGCGGCGCAGCAGCAGCGGCCGGGGTGGCCTCGCCACTCACCACCTGGTCGGGCTCGGCCACCAGATAGGCCAGCGGTGCACCGACCGGTACCGTGCTGTCCACCGGCGCCAGCGGCCCGGACAGGTAGCCTTCCTTGAATACCTCGACGTCCATGATCGCCTTGTCGGTCTCGACCTGGGCGACCACGGTGCCGCGCTCGATCCTGTCACCCGGCTGCTTCTCCCAGCTCACCACCACGCCCTCGGTCATGGTGTCCGAGAGCTGGGGCATCTTGATGGTATGGATGCTGCCCGGCGGAGCCTGGTCGACGCCAGCCTCCGGCTCGGTCGCGGCCTCCGCTGCTGGCTCGGGGGCCGGCTCCGCGGCGGCGGGCGCGGCTGCCTCAGGGGCCGCCGCGGCGCCTGGCGCTGCCTCGCCCTCGCTCACCTCCTCCGGCGTGGCGACCAGGTAAGCGATGGGTTCGCCGACCGGCACGGTGCTGTCCACCGGCGCCAGCGGCCCCGACAGATACCCCTCGCGGAACACCTCCACGTCCATGATCGCCTTGTCGGTTTCCACGGTGGCGACGATGTCGCCGCGCTCCACCTTGTCGCCGATATTCTTTTCCCAGCTCACGATCACGCCCTCGGTCATGGTGTCCGAGAGCTGGGGCATCTTGATTACATAAGGCTCAGCCATGTGGTCATCCAGATCCTGAAAACCAACCGCCAAGACACCAAGGACGCCAAGAAAAACCCGCTATTGTGTTCCGGCTCCGCGCAAAGCTCGGGAGCCGAAAAACTATCCTTTCTTGGCGCTCTTGGCGTCTTGGCGGTTTACTAAATTACACGCCAAACATCTTCCGCACCGCGGCGACGACGTCACCGGGATTGGGAATGGCGGCCTTCTCCAGCGTGTGATTGTAGGGGATGGGCACGTTCCTGGCGGAGACACGCACCGGCGGCGCATCCAGCTCGTAGAAGCAGTCCTCGTTGAGGATGGCCATCACCTCGGCACCCACGCCGACCGGCGCCTCGGCCTCCTCGACGATGACCGCGCGGTGGGTGGCGGCGACCGAGCGGCGGATACCCTCCCGGTCGAGCGGCGCCAGGGCATACAGATCGACCACCTCGGCCTCGATGCCGAACTGCCTGGACAGGGTCTCGGCCGCCGCCAGACACCAGTGCACCGAGATATTGTAGCCGAACAGGGTCACGTCGCGTCCCTGGCGCGCCACCTCGGAACCCTCCAGCGGGTGGAAGTATTCCTCGTCCGGCACCTCGCCCTTCATGTTGTACATGAGTTCGTGTTCGTTGATGAACACCGGGTCGTTGCAGCGCACCGCGCTCTTCAGCAAGCCATAGGCCTGGCGCGGGCTGGACGGCGTCACCACCCGCAGGCCGGCGATACCCATGAACACCTTCTCCATGCGCGCCGAGTGCTGGGCGCCGAGCTGATGGGCGGTGCCGCCAGGCGAACGCACCACGATGGGCGCTTCCAGCTGGCCACCGGACATGTAGCGCACCTTGGCCGCGGTGTTGAAGATCTGGTCCATCGCCAGCCAGGCGAAGTTGACCGACATGATCTCGATGATCGGCCGCACCCCGAGGAAGGAGGCGCCGATGCCGAGGCCGGTGTAGCCGTTCTCGGAGATCGGGGTGTCGATCACCCGTTCCGGACCGTACTTGTCGTACAGGCCCTGGGTGGCCTTGTAGGTGCCGCCGGCGACGCCGATGTCCTCGCCCATGGCGATGACCAGCGGATCACGGGCCATTTCCTCGTCGTGGGCACGGCGGATCGCCTCCCAGTACATCATCTCGGTCATCAGCCCGCACCTCCATGCACCCAGGGATCATTCTCCGCCAGCACGTATTTCTCCAGCTCCTCGACCCTGGGTTCGGGCGAGGCTTCGGCAAAGGCGATGATCTCGTCCTCGATCTCGTCGAGGATCTCGGTGTCCATCGCCTTGAACTCGTCGAGGCTCAGTTCGCCGGCCTCGATGAGACGGTCACGCAGCATGATGATCGGATCGCGCTTGGACCACTGGCGTTCCTCTTCCTTGGTGCGGTAGGCATTGGAATCGGACATCGAATGGCCACGGTAACGGTAGGTCATGAGTTCCAGGAAGTAGGGGCCCTTGCCGGAACGCACGTGCTCGACGGCCTTCTGTGCGGCGGCATGGACCACCTCCACGTCCTGACCATCGACCTGGGCGGCCGGGATGTCATAGCCGGCGACCCGCTTGTACTGATCGATCACCGCCGTGGAGCGGTCGATCCGGGTACCGATACCGTACAGGTTGTTCTCGCAGATGTAGAGCACCGGCAGATTCCACACCTTGGCCATGTTCAGCGACTCGTGGAAGGTACCCTGGTTGTTGGCGGCATCACCAAGGAAGCAGATGGCGATCTCGTCACCGCCCTTCATCTTGATGGCCTTGGCCATGCCGGCGGCCAGCGGAAAAGGACCACCGACCAGTGCATAGCCGCCCATGAAATGGTGTTCCACGTCGAAGATGTGCATGGAACCACCACGCCCCTTGCTGCAGCCGGTCTCCTTGCCAAACAGCTCGGCCATCACGGCCTTGGGATCGGCGCCACACTTGAGGGCATGGACATGATCGCGGTAACCGGTGATCACATAGTCCTGTCCCGGCCGGGCAGCCTCGAGAACGCCGATGGCGCAGGCCTCCTCCCCCGGATACAGATGAAGAAATCCGCCAATCTTACGTTCAACGTAAGCCTCATAGCAGCGTTCTTCAAAGCGGCGCGCAAAGAGCATTTCACGCAAGACCCGTTTCTTGTCCGCGGCGTTCATGAAACTCCTTTAACTCTCATCGAGGGGTGTGGGCGGGCGGCGCATGACGGCGACACCGGCCCCTCCGGCACGACCAGCGCTCCGGCACCCGGGGAAGATCAAGCGCGATATGATCTGTGTTTTGCCGCAGCAGGTCAAGCTGGACAACCCCGGGCGGATACCGGGGAAAATCGGAAATCCCAATTCAATTCAAGCACAAAGGCGGCAACGGGCAGGCCATGGGGGATGTCCCGTGGCGACACTCAGGCGAGCGGGCGGGGCCGGTCGATGCCGAAGCCCTGGCCGAAATCGACCCCCAGCCGGCGCAGTTCGGCATGGGTCTCGGCATCCTCGACAAATTCGGCGATGGTCTCGATCTGCATCACGTGACCGATGGTGTTGATCGACTGCACCATGGCCAGATCGATCGGGTCTCGCAGCATGTCGCGGACGAAGCTGCCATCGATCTTCAGGAAGTCCACCGGCAGGGTCTTCAGGTACATGAAGGAGGACAGGCCACTGCCGAAGTCATCCAGCGCGAAACGGAAACCGCGCCCCTTGAGCACCTCGATCAGTTCGGCAAGCTGGGCCAGGTTCTGTACCGCCGCGGTCTCGGTGATCTCGAAGCAGATACGCTGCGGCGCCACCGGCCGACGCTCCAGCTGCCGCTCGATGAACTCCAGCAGCCGTGGCGAATCGCTGACCGAGGTACCGGACAGGTTGATGTTGTAGACCACTCCCTCCTGCCCGGGGTCGCGGCGCCAGATCCAGTCCAGGGTGTGCTCGATCACCCACTGGTCGAGTTCCGGCATCAGGTTGTAACGCTCCGCCGCCGGGATGAAGCACATCGGCGGCACGATCTGCCCTTCCTCGTCGCGCAGCCGCAGCAGGATCTCCCGATGCAGCGGCCGGTTGCCGTTCAGCGGCCGGATGTCCTGCACGTAGAGCAGCAGACGGTCCTCGCGCAGCGCGGCACGCAGGCGCGATACCCACTGCATCTCGCCACTGCGCCGCGCCAGTTCGATGTCGCCCGGTTCGAAGACCTGTACCCGGTTGCGGCCCTTCTCCTTGGCGGCATAGCAGGCCGCGTCGGCCTCGCTGAGCAGCTCCGCCGGACTGATGCTCTCCGCCGTGATCGGCACCAGGCCGATGCTGCAGCCCACGTCGAAGGCCTTGCCGTCCCAGACGAAGCGGAACTCCTTGACCATGTTACGGATGTTCTCGGCGATCTCCCGCGCCTGCGGCAGCGGACAGTTCTCCAGCAGCAGGCCGAACTCGTCGCCACCGAGACGGGCCAGGGTATCCGTATCCCGCACATGCTGCTCCAGCACATAGGTCAACTGGCGCAGCAGCTTGTCGCCCACCACGTGGCCACAGGTGTCGTTGACCACCTTGAACTGGTCGAGATCGATGTAGCACAGGGCATGCTGTTCCTGCAGCCGCTTGGCCCTGTCCAGCAGCTTGATCAGCCGGCGCTCGAACTCGCGCCGGTTGGCGAGCCCGGTCAACGCATCGTGCGCGGCGTAATGCGCCAGCAGCGGGGCATGGCCATGGTTCTCCGAAACGTCGTAGAAGACCATCACCGCACCGACGATGTTGCCTTCCAGATCGTGGATCGGCGCCGCCGAATCCTCGATCGCGAATTCCTTGCCGTCACGCCGGATCAGCAGGGTATTCTCGGCCAGCCCCACGACCCGCTTCTCGCGCAGGCAGCGTTCCACCGGATTCTCGTGCGGCTCGTGACTGAAGGCCGAGGCCAGGCGCACCACCTCGGACAGCGGCCGGCCTGCGGCCTCGCTGCTGCTCCAGCCGGTGAACTCCTCGGCCACCGGATTGAGGTACTCGACCCGCGCCTCGGCGTCGGTGGTAATCACGGCATCGCCGATCGAATGCAGCGTCACCTCCGCCAGTTCCTTCTCGTGGAACAGGGCATTGGTCGTCTCGCGCACCTTGGTCAGACTGAGCAGCAAGAGGAACAGGGCCAGGGCCACGATCAGCGCCCGGTAGCCGAGCTGGCGTGCGCTGTCACGACGGATGCCCTGGGCCGTCTCGGTGGACACCTCGGTGACCGTCCGCGCCAGATCGAGCACGCTGTCGATGGCGGTGGTCGCGGCCTGGATCCAGGCCTCCCCGCTCAAGGGGTAATCACCCCTCGCCGCGTGGGCATAGATCCGCTCGCGCAGTGGATTGAAGGCCCCCATGAAACGACGCTGCATCTCCAGGGCCGCGCTGCGGATACGCGGATCCATGCCCGGCCGGACGGCCTCGACCAGGATCTCGCGCACATGGTGCTCGACCAGGGCGCGGTCGGTGCGCAAGTCGGCGCGTCTCTCCTCGGGAAGCGGGGCGCCACTGCTGATGTAGTAGGCGAGAATGCCCCGCTCCCGGCCGGCATATTCGCTCACCAGCCAGACCCAGTGTCGCAGCGACAGATTGAGCACGGTCAGCCGTTGCGGCCACTGTCCCTCGTAGAACAGCGTATGCCTGACCTGCTCCAGGCTCTGATTGAAACGGCTGACCAGCTCTATCCAGCGGGATTCGTCGATCAGCCCCATCTGACCGGCAAGGGCGCGATCGGCCTGGCGCCGTCCCTCGATCACCGCCTGGTGCGCGGCCAACACGTCGACCAGCGCCTGGCGGAAGGCCGGACTGCCCGGAAAGGCCTGGGCCAGCGAATGGAAATCCGACCACAGACGGTCACCACGACCCCGCACCTCGATCAGCATGGCCCGCAACCGTGGATTGCCCCCGTTTCCGGCCCCCAGCATGGCCGAGGTGATGCCGCGCTCCAGGGCAGCCACGGCGCTCAGGGTGATGGTGCGGTCGGCCAGGGTGCTGGCCGAATGGATACGTCCCGCCTCCCGGTACCGCTGGTAGGCCGTCCAGCCGCTGGAGAGTGCCAGCAGCAGGACCAGCAGGGCAAGCACCATACTGCTGGCGTTGATGATCCGCCGCCGGTCGAGGCGGAGCCAGCGGCCGGGCTTGTGCACCGAGGTCTCGGGTGGCATGGCCTGTTATCGTAATAATTATGGTAGAAGCCGGGAAAAACCCTTCGCCGCAGTGTGAATAAATAACCGACGCAAATCAAGCCATTTTCTGCCAGTCCGCAATCCCTGCCGCTGGCTCACCCTGCACCGCTATAATGAGCGGGCCTTCATCACCAGGATTCACCCTGCATGGAACTCAAGCTCACCCGTCCCGACGACTGGCACCTGCACCTGCGTGACGGTGCGGTGCTGCCCGACGTCGTGCCGCACAGCGCCCGCCGCTTCGGCCGGGCCATCATCATGCCCAACCTGCGTCCCCCGGTCACCACCACCGAGCAGGCGCTGGCCTACCGCCGGCGCATCCTTGCCGCGGTGCCGCCCGGCATGGACTTCGAGCCACTGATGACCCTCTACCTCACCGAGCGGCTGTCGCCGGAAGAGATCGTGCGCGCCAGGCAAAGTGGCCACATCCATGCCGTGAAGCTCTATCCGGCCGGTGCCACGACCAATGCCGAGGCCGGGGTCACCGACCTCGCACGCTGCCAGGCGACCCTGGAGGCGATGGCGGAACAGGGCCTGCCGCTGCTGGTGCACGGCGAGGTCACCGACCCGGCCGTCGACATCTTCGACCGCGAGGCGGTGTTCATCGAGCGGGTGCTGGAGCCGCTGCGCGCCCGCTTGCCGCAGCTGAAGATCGTGCTGGAACACATCACCACCGCCGAGGGCATCGACTTCGTGCGCAGCGCCGGCCCCGGGGTGGCCGGCACCCTCACCGCCCATCACCTGCTCTACAACCGCAACGCCATGCTGGCCGGTGGCATCCACCCGCACTACTACTGCCTGCCGGTGCTGAAGCGCGAGCGCCACCGCGAGGCGCTGCTCGCCGCCGCCACCAGCGGCAACCCCGCCTTCTTCCTCGGCACCGACAGCGCCCCCCATCCGCGACATGCCAAGGAATCCGCCTGCGGCTGTGCCGGCATGTACAGCGCCCCCGCGGCCCTCGAACTCTATGCCACGGCCTTCGAACAGGCCGGCGCCCTGGACCGGCTGGAAGACTTCGCCAGTCGCTTCGGCGCGGATTTCTACGGTCTACCGCGCAATACCGGCAGCATCACCCTGGTGAAGACGGACTGGACGCTGCCGGACAGCTATCCGCTCGGCACGGACCAGGTGGTGCCGCTGGGTGCCGGCGAGACCCTCGGCTGGCGGCTGATGGACTGAGACAGACAGCTTGCATCGCCAAGCCGGGCGCAATTGGTTATCCTGTGCCGATGTCCGAACCCCACCCCGAGTCGAACCCCGAATCCCCGATCGCCCGACGCTTCCGCGGCTTCCTGCCGGTGGTCGTCGATGTCGAGACAGCCGGCTTCAATCCGCGCCGCGACGCCCTGCTGGAGATCGCCGCCGTCACCCTGCAGATGGATGCCGACGGCTACCTGTCGCGCCTGGAGACACATGCCGCCCATGTCGAGCCCTTCCCCGGCGCCAACCTCGACCCCAAGGCACTGGAATTCACCGGCATCGACCCCTATCACCCGTTCCGCTTCGCCAAGCCTGAACGCGAGGCACTGCAGCATGTCTTCCAGCCCATCCGCCAGCAGGTCAAGCAGACCCGCTGCAGCCGGGCCATCCTGGTCGGCCACAACCCGTCCTTCGATCTGGCCTTCGTCAAGGCCGCGGTGGAGCGCACCGCCACCAAGCGCAACCCCTTCCACCTGTTCAGCACCTTCGACACCGCCACCCTCGGCGGGCTGGCCTATGGCCAGACGGTACTGGCCCGTGCCGTGCAGGCAGCCGGCATCGACTGGAACGAGGCCTCGGCCCACTCGGCGGTCTACGACGCGGAAAAGACCGCCGACCTGTTCTGCGCCATCGTCAACCGCTGGCGTGAACTGAGCGGCACCCCTTGGCCGGGTTAGGAGCTGTTCGATCGACTCCGGGCACTATCCCCGATCGCGGCCTGGAGGCCGCTCCTACGAGGCATGGCGGCAAACGCGTTGTTGTAGGAGCGATCATTCGGGCCGCCTTGGCGCAATATCCGGGCCAGGACCTGTTCGATCGACTCCGGGCACTATCCCCGATCGCGGCCTGGAGGCCGCTCCTACGAGGCATGGCGGCAAACGTGTTGTTGTAGGAGCGATCATTCGGGCCGCCTTGGCGCAATATCCGGGCCAGGAGCTGTTCGATCGACTCCGGACATTATCCCCGATCGCGGCCTGGAGGCCGCTCCTACGAGGCATGGCGGCAAACGTGTTGTTGTAGGAGCGATCATTCGGGCCGCCTTGGCGCAATATCCGGGCCAGGACCTGTTCGATCGACTCCGGGCATTATCCCCGATCGCGGCCTGGAGGCCGCTCCTACGAGGCATGGCGGCAAACGTGTTGTTGTAGGAGCGATCATTCGGGCCGCCTTGGTGCAATATCCGGGCCAGGACCTGTTCGATCGACTCCGGACATTATCCCCGATCGCGGCCTGGAGGCCGCTCCTACGAGGCATGGCGGCAAACGTGTTGTTGTAGGAGCGGCCTCCAGGCCGCGATCGAGGCGCAAGGGGTACCGTGCCATCCTGCCACCCCGGTCCACGACAGGAGATAGCGGCACGATTCGTCGTACCGCGACAGGAACACCACCCATCGCCCCCACCTGACCCGCAACCGACAAAAAGGGCGGTGGATCGAATGATCCACCGCCCTTGGACAACGCGATGCCTGCCGGTTCAGTCGATGACGCTGAAACCCGCGGTGGCCGGCAGACGCGGCATCTCCTGCTTCGGGAATTCACCGGTCAGGGCGTTGAGGAAGGCGACCAGATCGGCCACCTCGGCATCGCTCAACTCACGATTGAGCTGCACCTTGGCCATCACCCGCACCGCCTCGTCCAGGGTCTTCACCGAGCCGTTGTGGAAATAGGGCGCGGTCAGGGCGACATTGCGCAGCGTCGGCACCTTGAACAGGTGTTTGTCCGCAGCCTTGCCCGTCACCTTGGCACGTCCCTCGTCCGCCAGCAGATCGTATTTCTTCACGTAGGCGCTGTCGGCGAAGGTCGGGAACTTCATGAAGCTGCCGGTGCCGCTGTTCGGCGTGGCGCCATTGAAGGCCGGTCCGGAATGGCAGCCGGCACAGCCGATACCGGCGAACAGATCCATGCCGCGCACCTGTTGCCGGGTCAACGCCTTGCGGTCACCCTTGACATAGCGGTCATAGGGACTGTTGGGCGTGATCAGGGTGCGTTCGTAGGCGGCCACCGCCTTGGCGAACTTGTCGATGTCGATCTCGCCCGGGCCGAAGGCCTTCTCGAACTCGGCCTGATAGCCGGGGATGGACTTGATGCGCGCCACGACATGGTCATGCTTGCCCATGTCCATCTCCACGTCGGCCAGCACCGGCCCCTTGGCCTGCTCCTCCAGGCTCGGTGCCCGGCCGTCCCAGAACTGGGAGCCATTGAAGGCCGAATTCCATACCGTCGGCGCACTGCGGCCGCCGGTACGGCCATGCACGCCCATGGACACGGGGCGGTTGTCGTCACCGCCGAGCATCACATTGTGGCAGGAGTTGCAGGATACCGTGCCCGTGGAAGACAGGCGCGGATCGAAATACAGCTTCTGACCCAGCGCCACCTTCTCGGCAGTGGTGGGGTTGTCGGCGGGTGCCGGCGCCGTCTCAGGCAGGGCCTCCCAGTTGGCCGCCTGGGCCACGCTGCTGCCCAGGGCAACGCCCAGGGAAAGGGTGATTGCAGTCAGTACCTTCATCGTCTTGTGACCTCGTACCATTATCCATGTTGCGAACATTGTGATTTAGACTAAGTCTAAAGTCAGTCATCCTAAACCAATCAAGGCCGGGACACAAGCCAAGCCGCGTTCCATGATAGTCGGGGGCAGAGCCCCGCCGCAACGCCGCCCGCTTCCAGCCGTGGCGGTCATTGGTTACACTCCCCGAAGCCCGCGCCGACACCCAGGATCGTCCCATGCCCCAGCTTCCGGAGAAGACCCAGCAGATCCTCCAGGCCCATGCCGGCCTGATCCACCGTGTCGCCCTCGCCTGTCAGAACCGCGAACTGGTGCCCGACCTCGACCAGGTGCTGAAACTGGCCGAGGAGAACGAATGGGTGGAACTGGTGGCAGCGATCCGCCGCATTCTCAAGGGCGAGCGCGACCTGGCGGCCTTCCGCCATCTCGACGAAGAGGATCTGACCATCGTCGAGGCGATCCTCGCCGGCATCCAGAATCCCGACCGGCTGCCGGACCTGCAACAGGGCTTCGACGCCGGCCTGGCGGCGCCCGGCCTCGCCTCCCTGATCCACGGCGCCCGCGGCGGCAACCTCGAGGCCCTGCAGCTGATCGCGGGGATGGCCCAGCAGATGCTCAAGGCCGGTGGCGACATGGCGCGCCTGGCCAGCATCATCCGCCCCCTGGTGCAGGGCGAACGTGACGCCGACCGGCTCACCGAGGGTTTCAGCGCGCAGGGCGAGAAGCTGGTACTCGACATCCTCCGCGAGCTGGGGCGGCTGGAAGGACACTGAGGCGGTGCGCACTGCGCACGGATATGTTGGAACATCACCCGGCGGCCGCCTCGGTCACTATTAACCCGGCAACTAAATATGCCGGGTTAATATCAAGGAACGTCCGATCGAACTTGGCCATGCCAATTGATCAGAGTTCCCTTACAGGCTGACGCCGTTCAAGACGATGCCTCGCCCTCCGACGGCTGACGGCCGGCCATGGCCTCTTTGACCATCTTCTGCAGCTCACCCTTCTGATACAGCTCCAGGGTGATGTCGCAGCCGCCGATCAGCTCGCCATTGATATAGATCTGCGGGAAGGTGGGCCAGTTCTGGAAGCGTGGCAGATTCTCGAAGATCTCCGGATCGGTGAGCACGTTCACGTAGGCGAACTCCTCGCCACAGGCGCCCAGCGCCTGGGCGGCACGGCTGGAGTAGCCGCACTGCGGCATCTGCGGGGTACCCTTCATGAAGATGACCACAGGGTGACTGTCCACCGCCTGCTGAATACGTTCCATTACGTCCATCGTGTCTACCTCTCGACTGCGCCCGCCGGGCGCGGTTGCTCTGGATCTGTTGGGCAGCCCAGTCTACCGGCTAGCCCCGCGGGAAAAAAGTGCCTTTCCCACAGAATCCCTGGGTATATACCCGGATATTGCACCAAGGATTCGATGCTCAGGACGCATCTGGCTGCGCATCTTGAGCGATCCCCCTCGAACCAAGGCGGCCCGCATGATCGGCGTGCAGGCTGGCAAATGGATCGGGAACTCGTAACCCGGCTTTGTGCCTGTTCGATCGACTCCGGGCATTGCCCGCCGTGGATCCCCCGATCGCGGCGTGGACGCCGCTCCTACAGGGTAGGGTGGAACCTCTTGTTTTGTAGGAGCGGTCTCCAGGCCGCGATCGAGGCGCAAGGGGTACCGCGCCATCCTTGTCCGTGTGTTCCCTGTCGTCCGTGGCTATCCGGCATCGACGTTGCGCTGCAGCCAGAATTCCAGCGCCGCCAGATGCCAGAGCTTGCTGCCGAGGATGCGGGTGTGGTGCCGTTCCGGCTCGGCCAGCAGTGCCTCGACATAGTCGCGGCGGTAGAGGCCGCGCCGACGGCAGGCATCGGAGTCGAGGATGCCACGCATGAAGTCCAGGAATTCGCCACGCACGTACTTCAGGGCCGGCATGGGGAAATAGCCCTTGGGCCGGTCGATGACCGCGTCCGGCACCCGGCCGCGGGCGATGCGCTTGAGCACATGCTTGCCACCGGAGCCCAGCTTGTACTCGGGCGGCATGGCCGCCGCCAGCTCCACCAGCTGCTGATCGAGGAAGGGGACCCGCGCCTCCAGCCCCCAGGCCATGGTCATGTTGTCGACCCGCTTCACCGGATCGTCGACGATCAGGGTGGTGACATCCAGCCTGAGTACCTGGTCGATGTATTCATCCGCCCCCGGTTGCGACAGGCGTTCCTCGATCAGCGCCGCGGTGTGGTCCGCCCCTGCGTACTCGGGCGCGATCATCCGCAGGTACTCCTCCTGGTCGCGGTCGAAGTAGTGCCGGCGGAAACGCTCCAGCGGCGCCCCCCCGGCCTCGGCCATGCGCGGATACCAGAAGTAGCCGGCGAACACCTCGTCGGCACCCTGCCCGCTCTGCACCACCTTGACCTCCTTCGAGACCTGTTCGGCCAGCAGGTAGAAGGCCACGGCATCCTGGCCGAACATGGGTTCGGCCATGTTGTCCACCGCTTCCGGCAGCCGCTTCAGCACCTCCTCGTTGGGGATCAGGTATTTGTGATGGCGGGTGGCGTAACGTTCCGCCACCGGATCCGAGAACTCGAACTCGCTGCCCTTCTCCTCCGGCTGGTCCTCGAAACCCACCGAGAAGGTGCGCAGCTCGCTGACCCCCGCCTCGGCCAGCAGCGCAACCAGGAGGCTGGAATCCAGGCCACCGGAGAGCAGCACGCCGACCGGCACGTCGGCGATCTCGATGCGCCGCCGGACCGCCTCGCGCAGGGCCTCGTGGATGGCCTCGGTCCATGCCTCCTCGCTGCGCGGCTCGGCGGGACGCTCGGCACGCAGCGACCAGTAGCGCCGCAGGCGGCGGCTGCCGTCCGCCTCCAGGGTCAGGCTGTGCGCCGGTTCCAGCTTGCGCACCCCGCGCAGGATGGTACGCGGTGCCGGCACCACGGCGTGCAGGGTGAACAGGTTGTGCAGCGCCAGCGGATCGATGCCGGTATCCACGCCGCCGGCCGCCAGCAGCGCCTGGGTGGTCGAGGCGAAGCGCAGGCCGCCCTCGATCTCGCTGTAGTAGAAGGGCTTGATCCCGAACCGGTCCCGCGCCGCGAACAGCCGCTGCCGCTCCATGTCCCAGATGGCGAAGGCGAACATGCCGTGCAGATGGCGCGGGCAGTCCTCGCCCCACTCGGCATAGGCCTTGAGGATCACCTCGGTGTCGCCACCCGAGAAGAAGCGGTGGCCACGGGCAGCGAGTTCCTCACGCAGCTCCGGGTAGTTGTAGATGGTGCCGTTGAAGACGATGGCCAGATCGAGCTGCGGATCCACCATCGGCTGGTTGGCATGTGGCGAGAGGTCGATGATCGCCAGCCGCCGGTGACCGAAGGCCAGCGGCCCGTCGGCGAAGCTGCCGGCATGATCCGGCCCGCGTCGCGCCAGACGGTCCATCATGCATTGCACGGCGTCGAGCTGCGGCGCCCGGCCGTCGAACCTCAGTTCACCACAGATCCCGCACATGCCCCGTCTCCTGTACTGCGCTCGGCCGGCTTCATCCCGGCACCACGGTCAGCTTGGACACTACCCGTTTAACGCCCTTCACGCTGCGTGCGATGGCCACGGCACGCTCGGCGACCGCGCGGCTGCCGACGCTGCCATAGAGGGTGACCACGCCGCGGTAGGTGTCGACGTTGATGTCCAGCGCCGGCACCAGAGAATCCTTCACATAGCGGCTGTTGATGGTCGAGGTGATGGTGGCATCGTCGGTGATCTCGCCCAGGGTGCGCGCGTCCTTGCCGAGATAATAGCCCCCGGCCGCGGCCCCGCCGACCACCAGCGCACCGCAACCCGGCAAGAACAGGCTGCCCAGCAGCAGGCCCAGGGCGAGCCCCCGGGAATAGATGTTTCGCAACGTCATGGATACTCCGGATTGTCGATCGGGTTTCATTCCGCCCCGGCCGGCCGACCCCAGCCGCCCCCGCCCGGGGTGGCGATCTCCAGCCGGTCGCCGGCCGCCACCTGCAGGCAGACCTTGCCCGGCAGGCGTTCGCCGTTGAGGCGGTTCTCGCCGGGCGCTCCCGGCGCGCCGCCGTTCAGCCCCCAGGGGGCACGGCGCCGCCGTTCGCCGAGCAGGGTGACCTCGGCCGGCGCCAGGAACTGGTATTCGCGCAGCATGCCGTCGCCGCCGCGATGACGCCCGGCGCCACCCGAACCACGGCGGATGGCATAGCGCAGCACCCGCAGCGGGTAGGCCATCTCCAGCACCTCGATGGGCGTGTTGAGGGTGTTGGTCATGTGCGTCTGCACGGCAGACAGCCCGCGATGACGCGGTCCGCCGCCCATGCCGCCGCCGAGGGTCTCATAATAGTCCCAGGAGGCACCCGCCTGGCGTGACCCCATCGCCAGATTGTTCATCGTCCCCTGGCTGGCGGCGGGAATCCGTTCCGGCAGCGCCTGGGCCAGGGCCCCGAGCACCGCATCGACCACCCGGCTGGAGGTCTCCACATTGCCGGCCGCCACCGCTGCCGGCCGCCGGGCATTGACCAGACAGCCATCGGGGGCCTGGATGCGAATGCCCCTGAAACTGCCGGCACAGGCCGGGGTCTGGGACGGCATCAGGCAGCGGAACACATAGTAGACGGCCGCCGCCGCGACCGACAGCGGACAGTTGATATTGCCGGGCACCTGGACTGCGGTTCCGTCGAAGTCGACCGTCACCTGCCCGCCGCCGACCTTCAGCCGGACCTCGATCGGCAGGTCGAGATGCCCCTGGCCGTCGTCGTCCATGTAATCGGTGAAGCGGTATTCGCCGTCCGGAATGCTGCGCAGCGTCTCGCCGGCGAGGCGCGCGGCGTAGTCGTTGAGCGCCGCCAGCGCCTCGCGATAGGCGGCCGGTCCCAGGGTCTCGATCAGCGCCTGCAGCCGCGCCACCCCGCTGCGGTTGGCGCTGATCTGGGCGGCGAAATCGCCGCGGGCACCCTGGGGATTGGCCGTCGCGCGGGTCAGCCGCTCGAAGAAGGCCTCGTCCAGTTCCCCATGGCGCATCAGATAGGACGGCGGGATCACCAGCCCTTCCTCGTCGATCCGCTGCGACACCGGCATCGAACCCGGCGTCTCGGCACCGATGTCGGCGTGGTGGGCCCGGTTGACCACGAAGCCGAGAAGTGTCTCGGTGACGAACACCGGCGCGATCAGGGTCACGTCCGGCAGATGGGTGCCGCCGAGGAAGGGGTCATTGACGATCAGCATGTCGCCCGGCGCCCAGTCCACCGGTCCGACGAGGTCGCGCATGGCATAGGCCATGCTCCCCAGGTGCACCGGGATGTGGGCCGCCTGGGCACAGAGTTCACCGGCGGCATCGAACACCGCGCAGGAAAAGTCCAGCCGGTCCTTGATATTGGGCGAGAAGGCGGTGCGACGCAGGACCGCGCCCATTTCATCGCAGACGGCCTCGATACGGCTGGCGAAAAGTCCGAGTTCGATGGCATCCATGGCGGCGCAGTTTACCCCGAATCGGCGCAGCGAACCGAGAGCCACCCGGGCAGTCCGCGGGGGACAGCGTGCATGGCCACGGAAAACCCGGAAAGACCCAATGGCCACGAAACCCACGAAATCCACGAAAAGGATTTGAAATGCGCGGGCCCGCACTTTGTGCGTGGCCCTATCAATCAAGAACAGTTCGTGGGTTTCGTGGGTTTCGTGGCTAACCGTGGCTATCCATGCTTCACCACAGGGCTTCGGTAGTTTTTTGCGGGTTTCGTGGCTATAAATCATCCAAAGCTTGGTGGCACCCGCCGCCATAACCGACATAAACGCTTGGTTATTCGCCGCAGCCGGGTTAGAATGCCCCACCCAGTTTGATCACCGGGCCCGCAAACAACCGGGCCTGCACAGATACAACACGGAAATTCAAGGAGCAACCGACCATGGCACATGAACTGCCTCCCCTGCCTTACGAAATGAACGCCCTGGAGCCGCACATCTCCAAGGAGACGCTGGAGTACCACTACGGCAAGCATCACCAGACCTATGTCACCAACCTCAACAACCTGATCAAGGGCACGGAGTTCGAGAACGCCAGCCTCGAGGAAATCATCAAGAAGGCCGAGGGCGGGCTGTTCAACAACGCCGCCCAGGTCTGGAACCATACCTTCTACTGGAACTGCCTGAGCCCCAACGGCGGCGGCGAGCCGAGCGGTGCCCTGGCCGAGGCCATCGACAAGGCCTTCGGCTCCTTCGCCGAGTTCAAGGAGAAATTCTCCACCTCCGCCGCCACCAACTTCGGCTCCGGCTGGACCTGGCTGGTGAAGAATGCCGACGGCTCGCTGGAGATCGTCAATACCAGCAATGCCGGCAATCCCATGACCGAGGGCAAGACCCCGCTGATGACCTGTGACGTCTGGGAGCACGCCTACTACATCGATTACCGCAACGCCCGTCCCAAGTACGTCGAGGCCTTCTGGAACCTGGTCAACTGGGACTTCGTCGCCAAGAACTACGCCGGCTGAATACCCGGCTTCACACCCTTCGAGGCCCGGCCCGCGCCGGGCCTCTTGCTTTTCGGCTGCCCTCCAAAACCCGGCTTCTGAAAAGGGGATTTGCACCCCCCCGACCGAACCGCTAGAATTTCGCTTTTGCTGTCGGCGGCTCATTGGGCTGCCGTTTGTATTTATGGGATCCGCAGCGTAGACAGACCATGACCACCAGCAGTGCACTCATGCCCACCTATGCCCGTCTGCCGGTCCGCTTCGTGCGCGGCGAAGGCTGCCGCCTGTGGGATGAGGCCGGCCTGGAATATCTCGATGCCCTCTCCGGCATCGGCGTGTGCGGCCTGGGCCACGCCCATCCGGCCATTGCCGACGCGCTCTGCGATCAGGCACGGACCCTGATCCACACCTCCAACCTCTACCAGATCCCGCTGCAGGAGGCCCTGGGCGAGGAACTGACCGCCCTGGCAGGCATGGAGCAGGTGTTCTTCGCCAACTCCGGCGCCGAGGCCAACGAGGCGGCGATCAAGCTGGCGCGCCTCTACGGTCACGGCCGCGGCATCGACAACCCGCACATCCTGGTCACCGACGGCAGCTTCCACGGCCGCACCCTGGCCACCCTGACCGCCACCGGCAACCGCAAGGTCCAGGCCGGCTTCGAGCCGCTGGTGCGGGGCTTCGTGCGCGTGCCCTTCGACGATCTGGAGGCGGTGCGCACCGTGGCCGACAACCACGAGCAGGTGGTGGCGGTGCTGGTCGAGCCCATCCAGGGCGAGGGCGGCGTCAAGCTGCCGCAGGCCGACTACCTGGCCGGCCTGCGCGCCCTGTGCGACGAGCGCGGCTGGCTGCTGATGCTGGACGAGGTGCAGACCGGCATGGGCCGCACCGGCAACTGGTTCGCCTTCCAGTCCAGCGGCATCCGGCCGGACGTGCTGACCCTGGCCAAGGGACTGGGCAACGGCGTGCCCATCGGTGCCTGCCTGGTGCGCGGCCCCGCGGCCGACGTGCTCGGACCGGGCCGGCACGGCTCGACCTTCGGCGGCAACCCCCTGGCCTGCCGTGCGGCACTGGCGGTGATCGAAGAGATCCGCCGCCAGGATCTGTGCGGCCGCGCCCGGGCGCTGGGACAGCGGATGCTCGACGGCCTGCGCGAACGGCTCGCCGGCAGCGAGGGCGTGGTCTCGATCCGTGGCCGGGGGCTGATGCTGGCCGTCGAGCTGGACCGCCCCTGCGGCGAACTGGTCGGCCAGGCCCTGCAGCGCGGCCTGCTGATCAACGTCACCGCCGAACGCGTGGTGCGCCTGCTGCCGCCGCTGATCCTTGCCGAGGCCGAGGCCGAGCGCATCGTCGAGGAGGTTGGCGCGCTGGTGGGCGGCTTCCTGGAGCAGGCCGCATGAAACCGCGTCATTTCCTGACCCTGCTCGACTTCTCCAGCGACGAGCTGGAAGGTCTGATCCGCCGCGCCGGCGAACTCAAGCGGAAACACTACGACGGTCTGCTCTACCAGCCGCTGAAGGGCAAGGTGCTGGCCATGGTGTTCGAGAAGTCCTCGACCCGCACCCGGGTCTCCTTCGAGGCCGGGATGGCCCAGCTCGGCGGTCATGCCCTGTTCCTGTCGCCGCGCGACACCCAGCTCGGCCGCGGCGAACCGGTGGAGGACACCGCCCGGGTGCTGTCGCGGATGGCCGACGGCATCATGATCCGCACCTTCGAGCACGACAAGATCGAACGTTTCGCGGACCATTCGCGGGTGCCGGTGATCAATGCCCTGACCGATCTCTACCACCCCTGCCAGCTGCTGGCCGACGTGCAGACCTATGTCGAGCATCGCGGCGAGATCCGCGGCCGCAGCGTGGCCTGGATCGGTGACGGCAACAACATGTGCCATTCCTACATCAATGCCGCCCGCCAGTTCGGCTTCCAGCTGCGCATCGCCTGCCCCGAGGGCTACGAACCCGAGGCGGAGATCCTGTCTGCCGCCGGCGACGCGGTGGAGCTGCTCCACGACCCGCTCGCCGCCGCCCGCGACAGCGACCTGGTGGTCACCGACGTCTGGGCCAGCATGGGCCAGGAAGAGGAACAGGCGCAGCGCGAACGCGCCTTCGCCGACTACCAGGTGAACGAGGCGGTGATGGCCGCGGCCCGGGAGGATGCCCTGTTCATGCACTGCCTGCCGGCCCATCGAGGCGAGGAGGTCGCCGCCGCGGTCATCGACGGGCCGCAGAGCGTGGTCTGGGACGAGGCCGAAAACCGGCTGCACGCCCAGAAGGCGCTGCTCGAGTTCCTGCTGGTCTAGCCCCGCAGGCGCGGTCAGCCGGCCGCGGCAAATGGGGCGGACGATGCCCGCCCGATCGCGGCCTGGAGGCCGCTCCTACGGGGCATGGCGGAGCAATGTGGCGGTAGGAGCGGCCTCCAGGCCGCGATCGAGGCGCAAGCCCCCCGTCCAGGCAACCCTCTCATGGCCACCTCGGCCTTGTATGACAGCCTGAATGCCGATCATGCGGACCGCCCTGGTGCAATATAGGGGCTGGACCCGCTTCCGGACTGACTCCGGGCGCCGATCCCCGTACAATTGGCACCACCCCTGACCACCAAGTCCCCCGCGCCGATGAAACTGCTAAGCCATCTGTTCGACAACAACCAGTCCTGGGCCCGCACCATCGAGGCCGAGAATCCCGGTTTCTTCCAGCGCCTGGCCAAGCAACAGGCCCCGGAGTACCTGTGGATCGGCTGCTCCGACAGCCGGGTGCCCGCCAACGAGATCGTCGGCCTGCTGCCGGGCGAACTGTTCGTGCATCGCAACGTCGCCAACCTGGTGATGCACACCGACTTCAACTGCCTGTCGGTCCTCCAGTTCGCCATCGACGTGCTCAAGGTGAAGCACATCATCGTCTGCGGCCACTACGGCTGCGGCGGCGTCAAGGCGGCCCTGGACCACCAGAAGCACGGCCTGATCGACAACTGGCTGCAGGATATCAAGGAGATCTACCGCCGCCACGAGGCGGAGTTCACCGGGCTGACGGACGAGACGGCGCGGCTCGACCGGCTGTGCGAGTTGAACGTGGTGGAGCAGGTCAACCACGTCTGCTATACCACCATCGTCCAGGATGCCTGGGCCCGTGGCCAGACACTGTCGGTGCATGGCTGGATCTACAGCATCGACGACGGCCTGCTGCGCGATCTCGACGTCTGCGTCACCGGCAAGGATCAGATCCACCCTCTGTACCGGATCCGCTGAGCCATGTGGGAGGAACGCTACAGCGCCGAGGAATATGCCTACGGCACCGAACCCAACGATTTCCTGGCAGCCATGGCCGGGCGCCTGCCCACCGGCCGCTGCCTGTGCGTGGCCGAGGGCGAGGGCCGCAACGCCGTCTATCTCGCCGGCCTCGGCCACCGGGTGACCGCTGTCGACAGCGCCGCGGCCGGGCTTGCCAAGGCCCGCCGGCTGGCCGCCGAACGGGGGGTGGAGATCGACTGCCGGCAGGCCGACCTGGCCGACTTCCCCATCCAGCCCGACAGCTGGGACAGCGTGGTCTCCATCTTCTGCCATCTGCCACCGGTCCTGCGCGCCGACCTGCACCGGCGCCTGGTGGCCGGCCTGCGGCCGGGCGGCATGCTGCTGCTGGAGGCCTACACCCCGACGCAGATCGCCCTCGGCACCGGTGGCCCGCCGGACGCCGCCCTGACCATGACCCTCGACGAGCTGCGCCGGGAACTGGAGGGACTGGAGTTCCTGCACGCCGCCGAGCTGGAACGCGAGGTGATCGAAGGCCGCTACCACACCGGCCGCGGCGCCGTGGTCCAGCTGCTGGCCCGGCGCCCCTGACGGGCCGTGGCCGACCACCCATGGATACCGTAGAATCCATGGGCAGAACAGCTCGGGATCCCGGCCATGCCCTATTTCGACATCGACGAGGCTATGCGCTATGCCAGCGACCGCATCGAGGCCGACAGCACGCTGGACCTCGGCAAGCTGCCAGCGGCGGAGGCCCTGGCCACCCTGGAGGCCGCTCTGGAAGAACGGCGCGCGGCCGGCGGCTCGATGATCGTGCGCTTCCAGCCGGCCGCACCGGGCAGTGGCGAGACCCTGTTCCAGCCGGTCGGGCGCTGGCTGCTGGCGCAGAAGCGTGCCGGCCGGCTGCGCCGGGTCAGCAACCTGCTGGAACTGGGCGCCGGCTTCTACATCGAATTCTGAAGCCGCCTTTCGCCTCCTGTCAGGCAGTCCTGCAGCCGGGCGCGCACGGACCATGAAGGACGCGATCGACACCCCCCACCTGTTCCTGCTGGCCGGCCTCTGGCTGGGCTATTTTCTCGTCCATTCCCTGCTTGCCAGCCACACTGTCAAGCGCCGGGTGGCACAGCGGCTGCCGCGGCTGGCAGCGCATTACCGGCTGGGTTACAACCTGCTCGCCCTGCTGCTGCTGATCCCGCCGCTGTGGCTGACCTACCGGCAGCCCGGGCCGATGCTTTGGAGCTGGCCAGGGCCCTGGGGCTGGCTGGCGGACGGCGCGGCCCTGCTCGCCCTGGTCGGCTTCTGGCTGGGCAGCCGGGCCTACGACCTGCCGGCCTTCCTTGGTCTGCGGCCACAAGCGCCGCTGCCAGCCGGAACCCGGCTGCAGCTTTCGCCGCTGCACCGGTATGTCCGCCACCCCTGGTACAGCTGCGGGCTGCTCCTGCTGTGGAGCCGCGACATGAATGCCAGCCTGCTGGTCGGCGCCCTTGCCATCACCCTCTATCTGGTCATTGGCAGCCGCCTGGAGGAACGCAAGCTGGAACGGGAGATCGGCGCGGCCTATCGCGAATACCGCAGACAGGTACCCGGGCTGCTGCCGCTGCCCTGGCGGATTCCCGGCCGGACCGCCTGGGAACGCCTGCGCGGGAAGGCGGCGGGAAGGGACTGAACGGAGGAAATCAGGGACGCTTGCGGGCGCTGATGGCCTGGATCACCTGGTCCTCGAGCTGGATGCGCTCGGCCAGGACCTCGCCCAGGCGCGACAGGTCCTCGGCCAGCCGTTCGACCCGGCCATCGTCGAGGTGCGCCACGTCGTAGCGGTCGTTGAAGTCGAGGATGACGTCGGTACTGCTGGCGATCTGGGGATAGACCTGCTCGGCGATGGCACGCACCGCCTGGCGGCGCTCGCGGCCGTCGGCGATGTAGCGGTAGAGCTGGAAATGGGCGCTGGCGGCATAGTCGATCAACGCCTGGCAGAAGCGTTTCAGCGCCTCCTCGGTACGCGGCTCGGGCAGATAGGGGCGGATGCCTGCCAGGCTGGAATAGCGAACCAGCGTCTCGGTGCGGGAAGCCACCAGGCTGGCCAGTTTCTCGCGCGACCGGGCGCGCCGGTCCTCACTGGACAACGACTCGACTGACATAGACTCTTTCCCCCTCATTCTCTTTATCGAGTCGCGACCGACTCTCCGCAGAGTATACCCACAAGGTCCGGCCGCACTTCAAGCCTGACGCCGGAAAAACGGCACCCCGCCTTCCCACTCCCGGCCCCAGTGCCTCGCCTCTCCGCAGGGCGCCAGATAACCTCTTGTTTTTGCATCAGTCAGCATCAGGAACGGCATCCCTTGGCGTGATGTTTGCTTTTTTTCACCCCAGCCCCCAGGGACGGGCCAAGCATCCGGGAGACGCCATCATGATACCTGCACGCATCCGCCACTATCTCGAGGCCCAGGCTGCCCGCTACACGGAGCACCACCACCTCTACACCGACAGCCTGCCGCAGGCCGCCGAGGCCTGTGGCATCGATCCCCGCGACGTGGTGCGGGCGGTGATGCTGGACGACGTCCAGGGTCCGCTCATGGCCATCCTCCCCTATGACCACCTGCTGGACTTCTCCGCCCTCTGCCGGCTGCTGGGACGGGAACCCGAGCCCTTGCCGGCAGGGGGCCTGCAAGCGGCGTTCTTCCCCGATTGCGAGGCCGGCTGCTGCCCGCCGCTGGCCCCCGCCTACGGTATCCAGGCCATCGTCGACCCGGCACTGCTCGAACGGCCTCGGCTCTACCTGGAACCCGGGGTGCACGACACCCTGCTCGGCCTGGACACCGAGACCTTCCGCCGCCTGCTGCCGACGGCCCGCATCGAACCCTTCTCCCAGCCCCTTGCCGGTCTGCAGCGGAAGACGGCGGATACGGCCTCGGATCTCGACCTTGGCCGTTTCACGCCCGGCCGCATCAAGCGCCGGCTGGAGGCATTCCACGACCTGCCGGCCCTGCCGGGCACGGCGGCCCAGATCCTCGACATCGCAGCCAACCCCCGCGCCCATGCCGCCGATCTGGCGCGGGTGATCGAACAGGACCCGGCCCTGGCGGCGCGCATCCTGCGCTACGCCAATTCACCCCTGTACGGCTTCCCCGGCAAGATCGGCGACGTCAAGTCGGCCGTGGCCCGGGTCCTCGGCTTCGATTTCGTCCTCAACCTGGCGCTGGGCATCTCGGTCGGCCAGTCGCTGCACATCCCGGCCGGCGGTCCGCTGGGACTGGACGCCTTCTGGCGCCACTCGGTGTACTGCGCGGCCCTGGTCGATCGCCTGGCACGCAACATGCCGGACGAGCTGCGCCCGCGGCGCGGCAGCGCCTACCTCGCCGGCCTGCTGCACAATCTCGGCGTGCTACTGCTCGGCCAGGCCTTCCAGAACGAGTTCTTCCTGCTCAACCGCTATCTGCTCGCCAACCCCGAGCTGAGCATGGCGCGGATCGAGAAATACCTGCTCGGCGTCGGCCACGAACAGATCGGCGGCTGGCTGCTGGAAGCCTGGCATCTGCCGGCCGAACTGGTGGTCGCCGCCCGCCATCATCACGACGAACACTACTGGGGCGACCATGCGCTCTACGCCCAGCTGGTGCTGCTCGCCAACCGCGCCCTCGCCCGGCGCGACATCCCCTTCGACGACCAGGGCGCCTATCCCGCCTTCAGCCTGGAGATGCTCGGTCTCGGCGCCCGCCAGGTCGATGAGCTGGCCGACTGCGTCTGCGCAGGCGCCGAGGAGCTGGACGACCTCGCCCGGCTGGTCGCCTGAGCCAGCCCGCCGGATCACGACTGCAGCGTCAATCCCGGATTCAGCGGTCTCGCCACACCCCGCCCTGGCACAACACCCCCTCCTGACTTCTGGATTCTGGATTCTGGATTCTGGATTCTGGATTCTGGATTCTGGATTCTGGATTCTGGATTCTGGATTCTGGATTCTGGATTCTGGATTCTGGATTCTGGATTCTGGATTCTGGATTCTGGATTCTGGATTCTGGATTCTGGATTCTGGATTCTGGATTCTGGATTCTGGCTTCTGGCTTCTGGCTTCTGGCTTCTGGCTTCTGGCTTCTGGCTTCTGGCTTCTGGCTTCTGGCTTCTGGCTTCTGGCTTCTGGCTTCTGGCTTCTGGCTTCTGGCTTCTGGCTTCCACCCCCTTTCTTGACTTCTTTAGTCAACAATACCATAATACCCGACCATAGTACTCAGGATTGGAACGGCCACCGCCATTCCGCGTCCAACGACAAGAGAGCCAACGTGAAGGGGTGAACCATGAAACTGTCGACTAAAGGCCGCTATGCCATCACCGCGTTGATCGAACTCGCCCTGCATCACAAGCAGGGGCCGGTCACGCTGGCCGACATCTCGGTCGAACAATCCATCTCGGTGTCCTACCTGGAACAGCTGTTTGCCCAGCTGCGCAAGCACGGACTGGTCACCGGCCTGCGTGGCCCCGGTGGCGGCTACTGCCTGCGCCGGCCGCCGAGCGAGATCAGCGTGGCCGAGATCCTGCGCGCCGTGGACGAGTCCATCGCCTCCGCCGCGCACACCCCGGCCGCCGAGGACAGCAGCGGCGAACGTCCGCCCTCCCTGCGCCTGTGGGACAAGCTGAGCCACCGCATCTACGACTACCTGGACAGCATCAGCCTGGCCGACGTGGTCAGCGATGGGCAGCGCCTGCCCGCTGGTCAGAACCGACGCCCGGGCTTCGCCCTCGGCGGCCAGCGCAGCGCCGCCTGACCCCGCCTTGCCCCCCCGTCCGGGGTGCGACCACCATCCCGGGCGGTGGCTGTGCTGGATCGGCCCGGGGGGACCGGTAAAATGCCGGCATGCAGACCCCCCGCGGAACTCTGGTGCATGCCGAACGCGACGCCGACGGCCTGCTGGAGGTGATCGACGACGCCACCACCCGCTCGCTGTACTTCGGCAACAGCATCCGCCAGAGCAGCATGAACCTGCACAGCCCGCACAGCCTGGCGCTGGGCTACACCCGGCACATGCTGGCCGCCCTGCTGTTCGTCCCCGATCCGCGGCGGGTGCTGATGATCGGCCTCGGCGGCGGTTCCCTGGCCCGCTTCCTCCACCACCATTTCCCGCTCTGCCGGATCGACGCCATCGAGCGCCGGGCGGCGGTGATCGACCTGGCGCGGCGTTTCTTCGCCCTGCCGGACGACGGGCGGCTGCAGATCCGTCACGGGGACGGCTTCGCCCGGCTCGGCGAGGCGCCCGAGGGGCCGGGCTACGATCTGCTGCTGATCGACGCCTTCGATGCCGAGGGCATGGCCCCGGCGCTGGCCGAGAGCGAGGTCTTCGCCCAGGCGGCCCGCCAGCTGCGCAATCCCGGCGCGCTGGCCGTCAACCTCTGGAGTTCGTCCCGGCCGGAGTTCCGGCACTGCCTGGCAGCCATCGAGCGGGGCTTCGGGGGCCCGGTGCTGCGCCTGCCGGTGGGCCAGCGCGCCAATGTCGTCAGCCTGGGCATCAAGACCCGCCGCCGTCCCGCCCTCAAGGCCCTGCGCCAGCCGGCCCGCGAGCTGCGCAGGCGCACCGGCCTGGACCTCCCGGCCTACCTGCGCCAGCTGCAGCGTCACAACGGCCTGCTGGCGCGTCTGTTCAGGTGAACGCCGAAGGGCGATTTGGGTACACTTGCCGCTCCACCCCCGACGGACCATCGAGACCCGCATGAGCGCCTCCATCCAGCAGCTCTACCCGCACCGCGCCAGCCCCGACGTCGAGCTGCACGGCCTGTATCTCGACGAGGGCCTGCACCGGGCCGGCAGCGCGGGCCGGCCCCTGGTCTACAGCAACTTCATCACCAGCCTCGACGGCCGCATCGCCCTGGGCGCCCCACACCGTGCCACCCACCAGGTCCCCCCGGCGTTGACCAACCCCCGCGACTGGCGCCTCTACCAGGAACTGGGGGCCCAGGCCGACCTGCTGATCACCAGCGCCCGCTATTTCCGCCAGTACGCCGCCGGCGAGGCCCAGGACACCCTGCCGGTCGGCCCCGAGCCGGCCTTCGACGACCTGCGGAGCTGGCGCCAGGCCGAGGGTCTGGCCGCCCAGCCGGACATCGCCATCCTCAGCGCCAGCCTGGACATCCCCCAGGCAGCCCTGGCGGCCTACCTTGGCCAGGGACGCCGCATCCATCTGCTGACCGGCGAGGATGCCGAACCGGGACGGGTCGAAGCCCTGCGCAGCGCTGGCGTCGCCGTGCATTTCGCCGGCAGCGGCCACAGCGCCGATGGCCGACAGGCGGTCGACTGCCTTGCCAGGCTCGGCTACCGCAGCCTGTACGTCATCGCCGGCCCCTCGGTGCTCTATACCCTGCTCCGCGCCGGCAGCCTGCACCGCCTCTATCTCACCCATGCCCAGCGCATCCTCGGCGGCGAGGACTTCGACACCTTCGTCTGGGGCTCGGAGCTGCTGCCGCCGCAGGACCTGCGGCTGCGCAGCCTCTACCTCGATCCCCAGGCCCCGGCCGGCGCCGGCCAGCTGTTCGCCAGCTACGACTGCCTGCCGCGGGAGACCTAGCAGTCATGGCGGGGCAGCGGCGGATCATCCATCAGGGACGGGTCGTCGATCTCGGCATCGAGGCGGTGCGGCTGCCGGACGGCAGCGAACTGGAGCTGGAGGTGGTGCGTCACCCGGGTGGCGCAGCGGTGGTGGCTGTCGATGCGCACGGCCGGATCTGCCTGCTGCGCCAGTACCGCCATGCCGCCGGCGGCTGGCTGTGGGAGCTGCCGGCCGGCAAGCTCGACCCCCGGGAGGCACCAGCCACCGCCGCCCGCCGGGAACTGGAGGAAGAGGCCGGGGTGCGCGCCGCCGACTGGCAGTCGCTGGGCCAGATCCTCACGACGCCGGGCTTCTGCGACGAGCGCATCCATCTCTACCTGGCCCGCGACCTGACCCCGGTCGGGCAGCGACTGGAGGCCCACGAGTGCCTGGAGGTGCACTGGCTGGAGCGGGCCGAGATCGAACGCCGGCTTGAAAACGACGAGCTGAGTGACGCCAAGACCCTGATCGGCCTGTACCGCGCCCTGCCCCGGCTGTGATGTTCGACGATCCGCGCGCCATCTATCTCACCTTCGGCCTGTACATCCTGCTGATGCTGCTGCTCGGCCTGCTCGCCTGGCGGCGTACCCGCGACCTGTCAGACTACCTGCTCGGCGGCCGCCGGCTGGGACGCTGGGTGACAGCGCTCTCCGCCGAGGCCTCGGACATGAGCGGCTGGCTGCTGCTCGGCCTGCCCGGCTATGCCTATGCCGCCGGCTACGAGGCCGGCTGGATCGCCCTCGGCCTGCTGGCCGGCACCTGGCTCAACTGGCGCTTCCTGGCCCAGCGCCTGCGCCAGCAGACCTTCGCCGCCGGCGACGCCCTCACCCTGCCGGCCTTCCTGGCCCACCGCTTCCCCGCCCAGGCCCTGCCGCTGCGCCTGGTGGCCGCCGGTTTCATCCTGCTGTTCTTCACCTTCTACACCGGCTCGGGTCTGGTCGCCGGCGGCCGCCTGTTCGAGACGGTGTTCGCCTGGGACTACCGGCTGGCGGTGCTGGTCGCGGCCCTGGTGGTGGTGCTCTACACCTTTCTCGGCGGCTTCCTGGCCGTATCCTGGACCGACGTGGTGCAGGGACTGCTGATGTGTGCCGCCCTGCTGCTGGTGCCGGCCTTCGCCCTCTCGCAGCAGGGTGGCTGGACGGCGGCCGAGACAGCCATGCAGCGCCTCGACCCGCAGCTGCTGGATCCCTGGCGGGGACTGGACGGTGAGCCACTGGGCCTGGTCGCCATCCTCTCCCTGCTCGGCTGGGGACTCGGCTACTTCGGCCAGCCGCACATCCTCGCCCGCTTCATGGCCGCCCGGGACGGCGCCGAGCTGCATGCCGCGCGCCGCATCGCCATGGCCTGGGTCGGCCTGACCCTGGGCGGGGCCCTGCTGGTCGGCTGGTCGGCGATCGGCTTCCTGGAGACGCCGCTCAGCGGCGCCGACACGGAGCGGGTGTTCATGCAACTGGTGGCGGCGCTGTTCCACCCGCTGGTGGCCGGCGTGCTGCTGGCCGCCATCCTGGCGGCGGTGATGAGTACCGCCGACTCCCAGCTGCTGGTCGCCTCCTCCGCCCTGGCCAACGATTTCTACCAGGCCTTCCTGCGCCGCCAGGCCACGCCCGGCGAACTGGTGCGGGTCGGCCGGCTGGCGGTGCTGCTGGTGGCCGGCGTCGCCGTCGGCCTGGCACTGAACCCGGACAACAAGGTGCTCGACCTGGTCGCCTATGCCTGGGCCGGCTTCGGTGCGGCCTTCGGCCCGACGCTGATCCTGACCCTCTACTGGCGCGGCATGCGCCCAGCCGGGGCCCTGGCCGGGATCGTGGTCGGCGGCCTGACGGTGATCCTCTGGCGCCCCCTCGCGGGCGGCTGGTTCGACCTCTACGAGATCATCCCCGGCATCCTCGCCTCGACCCTCGCCATCCTGCTGTTCAGCCGGTCCTGGGAGCGCCGGCCGTGACGCCGGGGGCGGCACCACCACGGGGGGTCTTTCTCGACCTCGACAGCCTGCACCCGGCCGACCTCGACCTGGGCCACCTGCTGGGCACGCTACCGGACTGGGATCTGCATGACCACACCCCACCGGGGCTGACCCTGGAACGCCTGCGGGGCCATCAGATCGTTGTCAGCAACAAGTGCCGCCTGGACGCCACCACCCTGGCGGCCGCCCCCGAGCTGCGCCTGGTCTGCATCGCCGCCACCGGCAGCAACAACGTCGACCTGGAAGCGGCACGCAAACTCGGCATCCGGGTGTGCAACGTGCGCGGCTATGCCACTGCCTCGGTCACCGAGCACTGGCTGGCCCTGGTACTGGCCCTCAGCCGCCGACTGTCCGAGCACGACCAGGCGGCACGCCGCGACTGGCCGCTGGCGACCCAGTTCTGCCTCCTCGATTACCCGGTACGCGAGCTGGCCGGCCGCACACTCGGGCTGATCGGCCATGGCGAACTGGGCCAGGCCGTCGGCCGGCTGGGCGAGGCGCTGGGCATGCAGATCCTCGTCACCCGGCGTCCCGGCAGCGACGACCGCCGTCCGGGACGGATACCGCTGGATGACTTGCTGTCCCGCGCCGATCTGGTCTCCCTGCACTGCCCCCTGACCCCGACGACCCGCGGCCTGATCGGGGCCCGCGAGCTGGAGCTGATGAAGCCCGATGCCCTGCTGATCAACACCGCCCGCGGCGAACTGGTCGATTCGACCGCGCTGGCCAGCGCACTGCGCGGCGGACGCATTGGCGGGGCGGCGCTGGACGTGCTGGAGCAGGAGCCGCCAGCCGCCGACCACCCGCTGCTGGGACTGGAACCGCCCAAGCTCATCCTCACGCCGCACGTCGCCTGGGCGGCGCGCGAGGCGCGTCAGCGGCTGGTCGACGCGGTGGCCGACAACATCCACGCCTTTCTCGCCGGCACACCGCGCAACCTGCTGTGAGAAGCAAAAAACCTTTGCCTCCGGCACGGCTTTGCGCTGAGATGCAGCCTTTGCCGGAATCCACGGAACAGCCATGACCCCTGAACGCTACCGCCGCATCGTCGACGTCCTCGACCGCCGCCAGCCCGACCTGGCAGTGCTCATGGAGGGCGTGCACAAACCGCACAACCTGTCCGCCATCCAGCGCAGTGCCGATGCCGTGGGCGTGCTGGAAGCGCATGCCGTGACCCCGCAGCGCCGCTATCGCAGCCACAAGGGCACCGCCGCCGGCAGCGAGAAATGGGTGGAGACCTACAGCCATGACACAGTGGAAGCAGCCATCGAGCAGCTGCAGGGCCGCGGTTTCCACATCGTCGCAGCGCATCTATCGGATCGTGCGGTCGACTTCCGCGCCTTCGACTACACCCGGCCCACGGCGATCCTGCTCGGCACCGAGAAATACGGCGTCAGCGAGGCGGCCCTGGAACGGGTCGACGCCGAGATCACCATCCCGATGGTCGGCATGGTGGCCTCGCTGAACGTCTCGGTGGCGGCCGCGGTGATCCTCTATGAGGCGCAACGCCAGCGCCTGGCGGCGGGCCTCTACGACCGGCCGCGGCTGGAAGCGGAACGCTACCGGGAACTGTTGTTCCGCTGGGGCTATCCCCGTCTGGCGGAGCGCTATCAGGCGCTGGGCCTGCCGTTTCCGCGTCTCGGCGAGCAGGGCGAGCTGCTCGACCCGGTCCCCGAGGCCGTGCGCCGTCGCCTAACAGGCTGTCGGACTTAGGCGATCGTAGCGGGCAGGGCGGGTGAACGAGAACGAATCTTCACGATTTCAAGGTGCAGAGCGGGCACTACGCAACGAGAAATCGGGAAGATTCGGACCGCTCTCCCTCCCGCGCAATAGATCAGTCCCAAGTCCGGCAGACTCCCGGGGCCTGTTGACACCACACCAATCGCGGCCTGGAGGCCGCTCCTGCCAGGGTGCCGCCATGCCCCGTAGGAGCGGTCTCCAGGCCGCGATCCCCGGCGGGTCCAGCCACGCCATCATCCGCGGGCCCGATGCAATATCCGGGTTAACCCGCCGGCACCACGATTGGGTATACTGCCCGACAGATGCAAGGAGGAAACGCCACCCGTGATTGCTGAAGATGCCGTACTCGTCTGGTCGATCATCGCCGCCCTCGCCGTGGGCACCGGCGTCGGTTTCCTGGTCGCAGCGCTGTTCGGGGCGCGTAACAACCGAAGCCGGGAACTGGAGGAGGCTCTGGAACAGAGCCGTGCGGAGCTGCAGGAGTACCGTGGGAAGGTCAATGCCCACTTCCAGAAGACGGCGCAACTGTTCGAGGACATGAGCGACCGCTATCGCGCCGTCTACCAGCATCTGGCCAGCAGCTCGCAGGAACTGTGCGGCGAGCGGCCACCCGCCCTGCAGCAGGAACTGCCGAGCCGGCCACGGCTGGAAGCTGAAGCGGAGGACAGGCCGCCTGAACCCGCGGCGGCGGATCTCCCCTCGGCCCAAACCGGCGATGCGCTAACCGGGGACGGCTACCTGGGCGACGCCCCCCATGTCCCCGAACTCAACGAGCGAGCCGAACCCGGCGGCGACAAGCTGCACTGAGTCTTCAGGCAAGCAGCCCGGCCTGACGCGCACTTCGCCGCGGGCCACGACCAAACAGCCCGAGGCGCCGGGCCAGCCGCAGCAGCCAGTCATCGCCGATGGCCTGCTGGCGGACATTCTTCTGCAGCAGCAGATGCACCCGTCCATTCTCTCTCCAGGACTTCAGACGGGCATGGCCGAAGCGTTCCGCCAGGCGCGCAAGCTCGGCTTCCAGATCGGCATCCGTCCCCACGATGTACAGGGTCTCGGCCGGCGCCATCAGGGTCAGCTGTGCCCGGCAGTGAATCACCGGCACCGGACAGTGCAGACCGCTGACATCGAGCCGGCGGTCATAGAGCAGCATGTCTGAATGCATGATATCCCCCCTTTCTCCGCCTTTGCTTCGGCATGGAATAGGAGAACTTGAAACCGCGTCTCTACAATCGAGCGCGGAGACTCAAGCTGCCGGCGGCCATGGCCGACAAGCCAGCAGACAGACCCGACAACACAACGCCATCCGACAGGGATCCCGTGCGGGAGCCCTCAAGCCCAAGACGAGAGGAACAGAGGAAATGCCCGAATTCAACCAAGAACTCGATACATCCGGACTGAATTGCCCGATGCCCGTGATGAAGACCAAGAAGGCCCTGAACGGCATGGCCGCGGGTGAGGTGCTGCACCTGATCACCACGGATCCGGCCAGCAGCGAGGACATTCCGGTACTGGTCGAGCAGCTGGAATGCGAGATCCTCGAAACCAGTGACGGCGGCGGCGCCTATCACTTCTATATCAAGAAGGGCTGAGTCCCTGACCGACCTGCCATCATCAAGGGCCGGCGTCTCACCAGGCGCCGGCCCTGTTCACGATCAGCCGCCGGGCGGCGGAATGATCACAACCATGCCTGACAGCGGTGCTGCTCAAGCAGCTCGACCCAGCCATCGTAATCGACCGGGCGCACGCCCTGGATCAGCGCCTCGACCGCCCGTGCCTTGAGATCCGCCTGCAGGGCACAGACCCCGATGCCATTCTGCAAGGCAGACTCCACCAGTTTGGAACGCTCGGTGCCTGCAGCCGCCGCATAGACGCCGTCCTCCATCAGCAGGACGACATCGCCCTCCCCGGCAAAGCGCAGACAACTCTCCAGCGAGGAGGTGGTATAGGGTGATTTGTTCACGGTATGCAGCATGATTCCCTCCTCAGAACGACATGATGCTGTGCTGTTCGTTCATCATCTTGCGGATCTCGTCGCCGTCCAGGACCTGCGGCCGGATCGGCGCCTCGGTCTCCTCGTCCTCGCCGATGCTGACCAGCTCCTCCTCGCTCATGTTGCGCGCGGCGAGCGACTGGCGATCGACATAGACCTTCTCGACCTCGAAATCCACCAGGGCGCCAATCGACGCCATGAAACCCTTGATGCCCAGCTCGGCGGTGTCCTGGCCGCGCTTCAGGGCCAGCACGCCGTCGTCCAGGAACACGACCGACAATTCCATGCCGTAGCTGGCAACGATGAACATGACCTCGATCGCTTCCTGCACATAGATGCTGCCATGCGGCGCACGGCGCACCGTGATCATCACCTTGCGTGGTTCATTCGCCATGATTTCCCCCTCAATCCCCGAATACCACCAGGCGATCGGAGTCGATCACCATCTTCGCCAGCTGCCCCAGCCCGGAGATCCGGCTGTTTGGCACCAGCAGCTCATCGACCATGCCGCGCCGCTTGGCGGCGGCGATGCAGACCACGATGTCGATGCCCTGCTCACCGAGCTCCTGCCAGCGGCGCGCGATGTGCCGGTCGTCCTGCGGTGGATCCATCCTGTTGCTCAGGTTATAGACCCCATCGTTATAGAAGAAGATGCCACGGATCTCGTGCCCCCTGCGCAGGCAGGCCTGGATCAGTTGATAGGCACTGTCCGCAGCCTCATGGTTGTAGGGACCTTCCTGAATCAGAACAGTCAGTTTCATAACGGCCTCGTCACCTCCCTCCGGTTGTCCTTAGGGCCTGTTAACAGGCCCTAATTAAAGACTCCCCACACCAGGCCGTTATTCCAACCACGCTGGCCCGCAAGAATCTAGCGCTTGCAGACCGAAAAGATTTAGCCGCAAAAGGGCCTGTGCAGACGCTGGCGGTGAGGGGGAGGGGGAGGACGCGCAGCCCAGTCATCATCCGGGCTGGGCCCCAGGGAATAAAACCGGCGGCCTGTGCATCTGGAACTTGAGACCCCCATCAGATCCAACATCTGGAGCAGACACATGGCACTCGAACCACAACAGCAGGTCCTTCTCTACGGCTTCCTTGCCGCGGTGATCCTGGGCGCGGTCGCGCACAAGACCAACTTCTGCACCATGGGCGCGGTGTCGGACTGGATCAATATGGGCAAGAAGGGCCGGCTCTGGGCCTGGTTCACCGCCATCGCCGTTGCCCTGGCGGGCGTGCTGCTGCTGGAGGGTCTTGGTGTGGCCAGTGTCGACAGCACCTTGCCACCCTATCGCACAGCGAACTTCGCCTGGCTGCGCTACATCCTGGGCGGTGTCATGTTCGGCATCGGCATGACCCTGGCCGGTGGCTGCGGCAACAAGACCCTGCTCAACATCGGCGGCGGCAACCTGAAGTCCCTGTTCGTGCTGGGCGTGGCGGGCCTGTTCGCCTATCTGATGACCAAGACCGACTTCTATGCCGTACTGTTCCACGGCTGGGTCAGTGCCACCAGCGTCAACCTTGCCGACTACGGCATCTCCAGCCAGGCAATCAGCGATATCCTCGGCGGCAGCCGCGACGGCCTGCTGCACTATGCCATCGGCACCGCCCTGGTGCTGGGCATCCTGGTCATGGCCCTGCGCGACAAGAGCTTCCGCAGCAACTGGAATCATTCCCTGGGGGGCGCCACCGTGGGACTGGTGGTCCTCGCCGGCTGGTACATCACCGGTGGCCCACTCGGCCAGGCCGCCATCGAGGCCGTGGAATGGCTGGACGAGAAGCCGGTCGGTGTCGCGGTCCAGTCCTACACCTTCATCAACCCCATGGGTGAGTCCCTCTACTATCTGATGTCACCGGGCGATCTGCTGCGGATCAGCTTTGGCGTGGCCGCCCTCGCCGGGGTCATCCTCGGCTCCCTGCTCTATGCCGTCTCCACCGGCCGCTTCAAGCTGGTCTGGTTCAAGAGCCGCAGCGACTTCATCAACCATCTGGCCGGGGCCGTGCTGATGGGTATCGGCGGCGTGCTGGCCATGGGCTGCACCATCGGCCAGGGTATCAGTGGCACCTCCACCCTGGCCCTGGGCTCCTTCCTCGCCCTGGGCAGCATCATCTTCGGCAGCGTCCTGACCATGAAGCTCCAGTACTACCGCATGATGTACGACGAGGAGGCCAGCTTCGGCGCCAGCCTGCTCAGCGTGCTGGCCGACATGCACCTGTTGCCGTCGCGGATGCGCCGACTGGATCCGCCCTAGCCATCCCGGCGGGCACTGCCCGCCCCTGGCTTCCAGCTTCTAGCCCGCATATTGCATGAAGGGTTCGCCCTGAAACTCGAACAGGCACAACCTGTACCCCGCTGTGAGGAGCCATTTCCGAGCTCCAGGCCTTGTATGTCAGCCTGCACTCCGATCATGCGGGCCGCCTTCGTGCAATATGCACCACGCCAATCGCGGCCTGGAGGCCGCTCCTACCATGGTGCCGCCATCCTCGTGGGAGCGGTCTCCAGGCCGCGATCCCCGGCGGGTCCAGCCACGCCATCATCCGGGCTAGCTCCTGGATTCTGGTTTCTGACTCCTGACTCCTCCCCTATTCCCCATACACCGTCAGTGTCAGGCGCCGGCGGTGGGCCTGGGTGCGATGCTCCCAGAGGTACACCCCCTGCCAGGTGCCCAGCGCACAGCGGCCGTCGCTGACCGGCAAGGTCAGCTCGGCACCGCTGAGCAGGGTGCGCACATGGGCCGGCATGTCGTCCGGCCCCTCGGCGCTGTGGGCGAACAGCGGATCGCCGTCCGGCACCAGCCGCGCCATGAACCGCTCCAGATCGGCACGTACCTCCGGATCGGCGTTCTCACAGAGCATCAGCGAGGCGCTGGTATGGTGCAGGAACAGATGGCAGAGGCCGGTCGCGATGCCGGCCGCCGCGGTGCGCCGTTGCACCTCCCGGCTGATGTCGTAGCTGCCGCGACCGCGGGTCGCAATCTCAAAGCGTTCCTGAATGACCATCTCTCTATCCCGCATATTGCACGAAGGCGGCCTTGAATGCGTAATTTATCCGGTATTTATCAAGGCAGTAATTCCCTATGCGAGCAATTGTACCCTGTTACGGTTTGTGCCTATTCGCGCAATATGCGGGCTATCCTCCCAAGGCTGGGGACATTTCAGCCCGGCAGAAAGCATTTTGCCATGATTTCAGCATGTTGCGATCCAAAATGCAGGCTGGGATGTCGCCAGACAGCAATTCCTGTATAATTTCTCGTCTTTTGTTCCAACCGCAGGCATTCCCGTGATCAACAAGCTCCGCAACATCGCCATCATCGCCCACGTCGACCATGGCAAGACCACCCTCGTCGACCAGCTCCTGGTCCAGTCCGGCACCCTCGGCGAACGCGCCGAAGCCCCGGAACGGGTGATGGATTCCAACGACCTGGAGCGTGAGCGCGGCATCACCATCCTCTCCAAGAACACCGCCATCCGCTGGGGCGACTACCGCATCAACATCGTCGACACCCCCGGCCACGCCGACTTCGGTGGCGAGGTGGAGCGCGTACTGTCGATGGTCGATTCGGTGCTGCTGCTGGTCGATGCCGTGGAGGGGCCGATGCCGCAGACCCGGTTCGTCACCCAGAAGGCGCTGGCCCGCGGTCTCAAACCGATCGTGGTGATCAACAAGATCGACCGCCCGGGCGCCCGCCCCGACTGGGTACTGGATCAGACCTTCGACCTCTTCGACCGCCTCGGCGCCAGCGACGAACAGCTCGACTTTCCGGTGGTCTATGCCTCCGGCCTGGACGGCTACGCCAGCGAGGATCCCGGTGCCCGCAGCGGCGACATGACACCGCTGTTCGAGACCATCATCGAGCAGGTGCCGGCACCCGAGGTGGACCCGGACGGCCCGCTGCAGCTGCAGGTCAGCTCGCTGGACTACAACAGCTACGTCGGCGTCATCGGCATCGGCCGCATCAGCCGCGGCCGGGTCAGGACCAACACCCCGGTGGTCATCATCGACAGCGAGGGCCAGCGCCGCAACGGGCGCATCCTGCAGGTGCTCGGCTTCCTCGGCCTGGAGCGCATCGAGGTGGCCGAGGCCCAGGCCGGCGACATCATCGCCTTCACCGGGGTCGAGCAGCTCAACATCTCCGACACCCTGTGCGACCCGGCCCAGGTCGAGGCCCTGCCGCCGCTGACCGTGGACGAGCCGACGGTGAGCATGACCTTCCAGGTCAACAACTCGCCCTTCGCCGGCAAGGACGGCAAGTTCGTCACCTCGCGCCAGATCCGCGAACGCCTGCAGCGCGAGCTGGTGCACAACGTCGCCCTGCGCGTCGAGGACACCGAGGACCCGGACAAGTTCAAGGTCTCCGGGCGCGGCGAGCTGCATCTGTCGATCCTCATCGAGACCATGCGCCGCGAGGGTTATGAACTCGGCGTGTCACGCCCCGAGGTCATCGTCCAGGAGGTCGACGGTCAGCGCCAGGAACCCTACGAACAGCTCACCGTCGACATCGAGGAGCAGCACCAGGGCGCGGTCATGGAGAAACTGGGCGAACGCGGCGGCGACCTGAAGGACATGGTGCCCGACGGCCAGGGGCGGGTGAGGCTGGACTACATCATCCCCTCGCGCGGCCTGATCGGCTTCCGCACCGAATTCCTCACCGCCACCCAGGGCACCGGCCTGCTCTACTCGGTGTTCGACCACTACGGCGCGGTGAAAAAGGGCAACTATGGCCAGCGCATCAACGGCGTGATGATGGCCAACGCCGCCGGCAAGGCGCTCGGCTATGCCCTGTTCAACCTGCAGGATCGTGGACGGCTGTTCATCGGCCCGGGCGAGGAGGTCTACGAGGGGATGATCATCGGCATTCACTCGCGCAGCAACGATCTGGTGGTGAACCCGCTGAAGGCCAAGCAGCTGACCAACATCCGCGCCGCCGGCAGTGACGAGAACATCCTGCTCACGCCGCCGATCCAGCTCAGCCTGGAGCAGGCCCTGGAATTCATCGACGACGACGAGCTGGTCGAGGTCACACCGCAGCACATCCGGCTGCGCAAGAAGCTGCTCAAGGAACACGAGCGCAAGAAGGCGCTGCGCGCCGCCAACGGCTGAGATCCGGCCACAGGGGGCGCTGCCGGTCAGAGCCGGCAGCAGTCCCCGTACACCGCCATGATCGCCTGCAGCTCGCGCAGCAGCAGCTCGCGCTCGGCGCCGTCCAGGCCCTCGAAGACGGCCAGCGAGCGGCGTTCCTGCAGGGCCAGGATGTACTCGCGCACCGCCTGGCAGCCGTCCGCGCAGAGGCGCTCCACGGCGCTGTCCACCCGGGCATTGCCGCTCATCACCATTCCAACAGCCCCCCTTGCCGGCGGACCGGCCACCTGATCCTCATTCCCGTTCCCCTGCGGAGTGTGGACCCGTTCACAATTTCATCCCCTCGCGCCGGCAGCGCCTGTCGAGTTGTGACCGGGTCGCAGAAAATTTTCGTGTCCTGGTGGCTATATGGACCACAACGCCCTTCACAGAGTACTGCAACCATGCAGAACAGTCATGCCAGCACGCATTGCCTCGCCGCCACAGCCGGCCTGCTGATGGTACTGCAGGGATGCGCCGCCCCCCAGTCCGATCCCGAGGCGGCGGGACCGGGCGCCGAGGCCAATCTCGGCCGCAACGAGATACTCGCCTGGATCCCCCGCAGTCAGGCCCAGACCCCCACGGTGGCCCGGGCCATCGCCCATATCGCCCTTGGCGAGGCGAAGGAGGCCACAGAAGCAGAACTCTGCGCCGGCAACTGGGTCTTCACCGGCGAGGTCAGGGATACCCGCCAGCCGCAGATCGGCCTCGCCCCGCAGCACATCGGCCGTTTCCCCGCCTGGCACTACCGCATCGAATGGAACCCCGACACCCTGGCCTGCGAGGGCGTCTCTGCAGAGACCTATTACCAGGCACTCAGCCGCCACCTGCCGAAATGGATGATGCTCCAGGGGGGATCCCCTCAGGCCCTGTTTCACCTCGGCCAGCGGCTGCCGCTCGGGGCACGGCCGGGAATCACCTACCAGCTGGCCCTCAACCAGTCTCACTGAACGCGGCCACCGCCATCAGCCGCTAACCGGCGCCTTGCCTTCCAGCACCAGGTCACGCAGCGTCTCGCCATCCAGGGTCGACTCCATGGCCCCCTCGAGACGAGTCAGCAGTACGTCGACCGGCGTCACCGGCAACATCCGCTCGGGATTGACGAAGCGGCTTTCCTCGGCACGACGCACCACACTCAGCAGATCATAGAGATGGATGGTCTCGATGTCCCGTGCCGGCAGATAGGCCTCCGGCTCGGCCGCGGTCGGCACCAGAAAGCCCTGCTGCTGCAGCATCTCGACCAGTCGCCCCACGGCCTCGGCCGGAATCGACAGGTGCTCGGAGAGGCTGTCCACGGTCCAGGGCGGGCGGTTGTGGAAGTGGTTGTAGCCCACCAGATACATCACCACCAGGGCCAGCCGTTCACGCATGCGGTTGCTCAGAACCAGTCGTACCCGGTAGCGGGTCAGGTACTGCGGATGCTGGACATAGAAGGCGACCTGCGCCCCGACCAGCAGCACCAGCCAGTTGATGTACAGCCAGATCAGCAGCAGGACCAGGATGGCAAAGCTGGAATAGATGGCCGCATACTTGGTGGACGAGGCGATAAAGGCGGCAAAGGCCCAGCCGGTGGTCTGCCAGAGGAAACCGGCCAGCAGACCACCCACCGCCGCCGCCCCGACCTTGACCCGGGTATTGGGGATGAAGATGTAGACGAAGGTAAAGGCCACACCGACCAGCAGGTAGGGCAGTAGCTTGGACAGGGTCACGACCAGGGTGCCGAAGGGCTCGATGGCAACCAGGCGCTGCACCAGCTCGTTGTTTATCACCGTGGCGGTGATGCCGATGGCGCTGAAGATCATCACCGGCCCGATGAGGATCACGCTGAGGTAATTGCTGAAACGCTGCGAGAGACTGCGCAGATGCTCCACGTGCCAGACGTAATTGAACGAGGCCTCGATCTTCTGCAGCAGGGAGAGCACCGTATAGAGCAGAAACACCAGCCCCAGCGCACCCAGCACCCCGACCTTCACGTTCTCGACGAAGGCCATGATCTGCTGCGCCACCTCCTCACCCTTGGGGCCGAGCGGCTGCAGGAAGTTGTACAGCAGCGGCTCGATCTGGTTGTGCACCCCAAAGCCCTTCAGCACCGAGAAACTGAGTGCCAGCAGGGGCACCAGGGAGAGCAGGGTGGTATAGACCAGGCTCATGGCCCGCAGGTTGAGCTCGCCGTGCAGCAGATCCCTGAGCATGACATAGAGGATCTGCAGGGCCTTCACCATGACGCGCTGCCAGCCATGCAACTGCCGCGGGTCCTTCTCCCAGAGCAGATCGTTCAGGCTGTCGAAGACATGACCCGGTTGTAGCGACATCGTGGCTTACCCCCTGCAGTCGGAGACACGAGAGAACATCTGGATCAGCGCCACTATAAAACAAACTCCGCACCGCGGCACCGTCATACACGGCTGTGATATCGCATGTCCTTGCATGAACATCGGCAGCCAATGCCGTTATGGCCCGATGCCGAGCACACCGCGACATCACCTGCGGCAACACACAGGCAGGGTGCGGAAACTGCTCGTATAGCAGCATTTCCCGACATGGCAGTATCAATCAAGTTAGCCGCACCTGATGTCGCTCAACATCATTTTTTCATCGTAATCTTTTATTTTTCGTTAAAGTTTCTATAATCAAATGCCGTTATGTTGCGCGAACCAGTAAACAGGAGGGTTTCCTCATGGCAGTGAAGAAGAAAACAGCGAAACGGAAAACGGCGGCCAGGAAGAAGGTCGCAACGAAACGGAAGGTGGCGGCGAAGAAGAAGGTCGCCAAGAAAAAGGTCGCTCGTGTGACCCGTAAGAAGGTCGCCAAGAAGAAGGCGTCCAAGAAGAAAGCCGCCAAGAAAAAGGTGGCGAAGAAAAAGGTCGCCAAGAAGAAAACTGCCAAGAAGAAAACCGCCAAGAAAAAGGTAGCGAAGAAAAAGGTCGCCAAGAAGAAGGCCAGCAAGAAGAAGGCTGCCAAGAAAAAGGTCGCCAAGAAACGGGCAACCAAGAAAAAGGCTGCGAAGAAGAAGGCCGCAAAGAAGACTGCACGCCGTCGCTGATCCGGCAGCCTTTTCACAGCTGGAAACTCCAAGGCCCGCTCGATGCGGGCCTTTTTATTGCCTCAAGCCTTTTGCTTTCAACTAGTTAGCCCGGATATTGCACCAAGGATTCGATTCTCAGGGCGGAGCTGGCAAAGCAGCTTGGTCGATCACCCGCGGAAGCATAGCCGTAGCTATGGCTCAAGGGGGATCGGCCAGGATGCGCAGCCAGATGCGTCCTGACAAAATCGCCGGGAGCGATTTTGAACAGCCGCAAGGCTGGCCCGAAGGGCGGAGGGCAGGATGCCCGGAGTCAATCGAATAGGCACAAAGTGTACCCCGCCACGAGGGCCTATTTGCGTGCCTCCTGGCCTTGTATACCAGCCTGCACTCCGATCATAGGGACCGCCTTGGTGCAATATCCGGGTTAGCGTTGACTTTCGCCACCCCCCGAAGGCCGCGCCGAGGGAATCCCGAGCCAGCCCCGCAGCAACTGGCGCAGTTCCGCACGATGCAGGCGATAGCGGGCATCATAGCCCTGGACCCAGCGCTCACAGTCCAGTGCGACCAGGGGATGGTGCGCATCGTCGAAGTGGATGACCGTCTGGTAGGCGATACTGCCCCGCTCCCAGACGCCAAATGCCTCACGCCGCCGGACCGCACTCACCCGCAGCGGGCCGGGCTCGATATCGATGGCCTCGTCACTCGCCCGATCCAGCACAAAGGCACAGTTGAGCTCCCAGACCGTCAGCTTCATCGCCGCCGTCTGCCGGCCATCCTGGAAATGGAGTCGCGTGCTGCCTGGCGGAAAATGCAGGCTGCGCAGCAACTGCCATTGCTCTCCCACCGCTGCCGGCAGGACATCCTCCTGCCGGGGCAGGGACTGGCAGGCAGGCAACAGCAGGGCAACGATCAGAGTGGTGGATAGCTTCCATCGCATGTGAGAATTCCTCATGACTGCTCCAGCAGTCGCTGGTAGCGTTTTCGATTGGCCTGCAGACGGCCGCGCAGCGTGCGCCAGGGATCCTGCCAGGGGAGGCCGGAACGCATCAGCCCCTGACTCAACCGACACAGGCCCTGGACATCGTCGAGATGCACGAATTCCGGTGCCGGCCCCTCTGGCCGACGACAGTCCATACCGCCCTCGAATCCCTGGTTGTGATAGTTGCCGAGCGGCACCGTCAGGCCAACCACCGGCAGGCCGAATACGGCGGCCGCCGTCGCCTCACAGGCACCACCGTCCATGACGCGGCGTTGATGGGCAGCGGGCAGCAGGCGCTCGGCCAGGCTGCTCAGCAAATGGCTGGCCCCGGCCGCGAACAGGGTGCGCCGGTCACCGAGCCGCACCACCGGCCCCTTGCCGATAACCGCACCGGGCAGGGTTCGCGACGCCTCCAGGCTGACCGCCAGCAAAGGTCGGCGCGGGCGTTCGAGCCAGCCCAGCTCGAAATGGGCGATGGCACCGACGAAGCCGACCTCCTCGGCCCGGCTGAGCAGGGCGATGAAAGGCACCTCCTCAGGCTGGCGCCGGAACAGCCGCCGCGCCGTGCGCAGGATGGCGAACACCCCGACCAGATCATCGGCCGCACGACAATAGACCCGCTTGCCGGAACGCCATACGGGGGCCCGGAAATCGAAGCCGCCGAACAGCCGCCGTGCCGCCAGGCGCCGCGCATGCAGGCTCTCATCCGGCAGCTCGACCACTGCCCGGCGGATCCCGTAACCCCGCGGCTGCAGCTCGACATGGCGCAGGGCACCGCGGGCGATCACGCCGTCCCCGGCCGACAGCCAGACGCTGGCCCCGGCGAGATGGCGCAACGGCGAACCACCGTGCCAGTCGATGGCCAGATGTCGCCTGTCCAGCCAGCGCTGGCCATGGAAGCCGGGATGGTCCATGTGGGCGATGAACAGGCGCAGCGGTTCATCGCTCGCCGTGCGCACCCGTTTCCGGTAGGCGGCCGGGCTGTCCACGCCGACGATCAGGTTACCGCAGGGATCCTCGAAATGCGGCACCTGCCAACGCTGCAGCCGGCCGGCGACAAAGTCACGCACCTGCTGCTCACGAAAGGGGGCGGTCGGCTGCCGCAGCAACTCGAAAAGCAACTCGCGCTCGGATCTCTGCATGGGTCTGCCACTTTTGGTGATGGGCGCAGTGCCATTATGATGCATGCAACGAACTGCTGCCTGTCTGGAATGTACTCCCGTGAGTCCCTCAGCCTGCCCTGCCGTGAGCGTCCTCCTGCCGGTGCGCAATGCCGAGAGCACGCTCGACGAGTGCCTGCTGTCGATCCGCAGGCAGTCGCTGGACGACTTCGAACTGCTGGTCGTCGACGATGCCTGCACTGACGGCAGCATCGACATCCTGCGCGCCCATGCCGCCAGCGACCACCGCATCCGCATCCTCGGCAATCCCCGCCCCGGCCTGGTGGCGGCCCTCAATCTCGGCCTGCAGGCCGCCCGTGCCCCACTGGTGGCACGCATGGACGCCGATGATCGCATGTACCCGCAACGCCTGCAGCGCCAGTGGCAGTGGCTGCAGGCACGGCCGGAACTGACCGTGGCCGGCAGTCAGGTGCGCATCTTTCCCGAGGCGGAGCTGCGTGCCGGCCTGCGCGAATACCTGCGCTGGCAGAATGCCTGCCTGAGCAGCGAACAGATCGCTACCGATATCTACCGTGAGGCCCCCCTGGCCCATCCCTCGGTGATGTACCGTCGCCGGCGTATCCTGGCCATCGGCGGCTATCGTGCGGGGGATTTCGCCGAGGACTACGATCTCTGGCTGCGGCTGGTACAGGCCGGTGACCGGCTGGGCAAGGTGCCGGAGGTGCTGCTCGACTGGCGTGACGGCCCGCAGCGCCTGTCGCGGCGCGACCCGCGCTGCCGACGCGAGGCATTCGACCGGCTGCGCGCCCGCTACCTGGCCAGCGATCCGCGCCTCAAGCAGCGACCTCTGGCGATCTGGGGTGCCGGCCGCAAGACTCGCCGCCGCTGCCGCCACCTGCTGGAGCAGGGTTTCCGCCCCCAGGTCTGGATCGATATCGACCCGCGCAAGATAGGCAACCGGGTCGGCGGCATCCCGGTATGCCCCCCGGACTGGCTGGCCAACGCCCAGCCGCGCCCCCTGGTCCTGGTCTATGTCGCCAACCATGGCGCACGGGAACAGATCGCTGCCCAGCTGCAGGACCTCGGCTACCGGCCGGGAGAGGATTTCCTGCAGATCGGCTGAGGCCGCTTGCACCCGTCTCCCGGCCCTGCAAGAATCGATGGACCCATGCCTCCAGCAAGGAATATCACCATGCCACAGATCAGCGAAGACGAAGTACGCGCCGCTCTCGACCGGGTCCAGGATCCGGAGCTGAGCCACAGCCTGGTCGAACTGGGCCTGATCCGCGAGATCGACATCGACGACGACCGGGTGCACATCGAGCTGCAGCTGACCACACCCCACTGCCCCTTCGCCGCCCAGATCGAGCAGAGCATCCGCGAGGCGCTGCTGGCCCTGGATGGCGTCAACCAGGTCAGCGTCAACCGGCTCTGCATGGGCGATGCCTGAACCGGTCGGCGAAGCGGCGGCTTGCAGCTTGTGCCTGTTCGATTGACTCGTGACCGAGCGCCCGTCCGGCCGGCTTCATCTGCGAGCATCGAATCCTCGGTGCAATATCCGGGCTAAAGATCCTGCAGACAGCGCCGACTGTGCTGCTATCGCCGCCCATATCAGGAGCATCCCGTGATACCGGAACAGGACCCTGCCACCGAAACCAAGCCCCGCGTCCTGGTGGTGGACGATTCGCGGGTCATCCGCATCGCGGCCAAGAAGATCCTGCGTGACGAATTCGAGGTGCTGGAGGCCGGTGACGGGGAGGCCGCCTGGGAGGCGCTGGAGGCCGAGGAGGACATCGCCCTGGTGATCAGCGACCTGTCCATGCCCTATCTGGACGGCATGGGCCTGCTGCGACGGCTGCGCGAGAGCAGCCAGCACCGGCTGGCCAACCTGCCGGTGATCATCGTCACCGGCGCCGAAGACGACGAGAGCGCCAAGTCCTCCGCCTTCGCCGCGGGCGCCAGCGACTTCCTCAGCAAGCCCTTCGATTCGGTTCAACTGCTGGCCCATGTCCGCTCGCACATCAAGCTGGCCGACACCGAGCAACAGTTGGAGAAATGCCAGACTACGGCCCAGGCGGAACCGACGCTCGACAAGCTCACCGGGCTGCTCAACCAGCGCGCCTTCACCGAACGCGGCCACCAGGAGCTGTCCTATGCCATCCGGCACCGCAGCGACCTGGCCCTGATCCTGGTCGACGTCGACAACTTCGACAAGGCCTTCATCAAGTACGGCCGCCCGGCCGGTGAGGCAATCCTGAAGATCTTCGCCCAGATCGTGAAGGACAGCGTGCGCCGCGAGGACAGTGGCGGCCGGGTCGGCCTGGCCCGCTTCGGCCTGCTGCTGCCCTCGGCCACGCCGGTCGGTGCCCGCAACCTGGCGGTGCGCATCTGCCAGCAGATCGCCTCGCGCGCCTTCCGCATCGGTGGCGAAACCCTGAAGCTGACCGCCAGCGCCGCCGTGGTGTCGCCGGTCATCCGCCGCGAGAGCCGCTTCGAGGATCTGCTGGCGGAAGGTCAGCTGCAGCTTGGCCGGGCACTGAAGGCCGGTGGCAACCGGGTGGCCTTCGACCGCAAGCCGGCTGCCGCGGAACCACAACCTGCAGGCGAGGAAAACGCCGCAGCCGCCGCCAGTCCTGCCGGCCCCGAGGCCGCTGCCGCCGCAGCCTCCCCCGAACCGGCACCGGACATCGGCACCGCCCTGCAACGGCTCGCCGCCGGCGAGGAAGCGGGCCTGCGCCCCCATCTGCGCAGCCTGGCGGCGCAGACCCTGCCCCTGCTGGAGGCCTGGCAACGCCAGCAACCATCCGAGGATGTCGCTGCCGCCCTGGCCCGCTTGCGCCAGGCCCTGCAGGACTGACACCCCGCCATCCCTGGCAGCCGGGGCCTGTCAACACTACCCTGATCGCGGCCTGGAGACCGCGCCTACCACACCGTGCCGCCATGCCTCGTAGGAGCGGCCTCCAGGCCGCGATCAGGCGACCCCCGGCAGGCGATGCCTGGAGTCGCTGGATTGCCGCGCGCAGCGTTACGCTGCTAGGATGATGTCCTCTTGCCAAGGGGAGTCTGCCTGCCATGCCGTCCTTCGATGTCGTCTCAGAAGTGGACCTGCACGAGGTGACCAACGCCGTCGACCAGGCCAACCGTGAAATCGGCAACCGCTACGACTTCAAGGGCAGTGATGCCCGGGTCGAGCTCAACGACACCGCCATCACCCTGGACGGGGAGAGCGAGTTCCAGCTCGAACAGATGAAGGACATCCTCTACAACAAGCTCGCCAAGCGCGGCGTGGACATCGCCGCCCTGGAGGCCGGCAAGCTGGAAAGCAGCGGCAACCGCACGCGACAGACACTGACCGTGCGCCAGGGCATCGACAAGGACACGGCGCGCAAGATCGTCAAGCACATCAAGGACGCCAAGCTCAAGGTCCAGGCCAGCATCCAGGGGGACCAGGTGCGGGTCAGCGGCAAGAAGCGCGACGACCTGCAGCAGGTGATCGCCCTGCTCAAGCAGGCCGAGCTGGGCCTGCCGCTGCAGTTCGTAAATTTCCGCGACTGAAGCCTGCCCCCTCAGTCCAGGCGGAGCGCCTGGCCGGTCTTCTGCGACAGGGCACGGCCCAGCACCTCGCCGAGCGATTCCCCGGTTCGGTCGTCGAGCCAGCGGTCGCTGGCGGCGTCATAGCTGAAATGCGCCGGGCCCAGGGGCGAGGCCAGCCAGATCTGCTGCAGCGGTTCCTGGCGGTTGAGAATGATCTGCGTCCCGTCCTCGAACTCCAGCGTCAGCACGCCATCGACGATATCCATGTCCGTGTCGTCCAGCGCCGGCAACGCCTCCATCTGCTCCAGAAGCCGTTCCAGCGTCTCTGCCGCCTGCACCGAAAATGATCGCTCTGCCATGCCGAGGGCCCTCGTCCAGTCATGTCGCGGTCGCCCGCCAGGGCGGCCATGATGGCCAAGCGCTTGATCCAAATCAAGCCGCCCGGCGGCCATCCCGCCGAGACTGCCCCCGGGAAAACGGCTTATCTCCATCTGCCGGGTAGGCTACAATACGCCTCCTGAATCCACTGCCAGCATGACGCGACACGAGACCTTCATGAGCGAATCCACCCCAGCACCCGCCCGCCCCAGCCATTTCTCCTACGAAGACCTGCTTGCCTGCGGTCATGGCCAGATGTTCGGGCCGGGCAATGCCCAGCTGCCACTGCCACCGATGCTCATGTTCGACCGCATCACCCACATCAGCGACCAGGGCGGCAGCTATGGCAAGGGGGAGATCCGCGCCGAACTGGACGTCAAGCCCGAGCTGTGGTTCTTCGACTGCCACTTCGAGGGTGACCCAGTGATGCCCGGCTGTCTGGGTCTGGACGCCATGTGGCAGCTGATCGGCTTCTTCCTCGGCTGGATCGGCGGCCCGGGGCGCGGCCGGGCCCTTGGCGGCGGGGAGATCAAGTTCACCGGACAGGTGACGCCGAAGAATCGCCTGGTGACCTACCAGATCGACATGAAGCGCGTCATCAACCGCAAGCTGTGCATGGGCATCGCCGATGCCTCCATGTCGGTCGACGGCCGCGAGATCTACGTCGCCAAGGATCTGCGCGTCGGCCTCTTTACCTCCACCGAGAATTTCTAGAGGTGAGTACCATGCGAAGGGTCGTTGTCACGGGAATCGGTGTAGTGTCCTCCATCGGCAACAGCAAGGCGGAGGTACTGGACAGCCTGCGCGAGGGGCGCTCCGGCATCAGCTTCAGCGAGGAATACAGGGAACTCGGCTTCCGCAGCCATGTGCACGGACCGCTCAGGGTCGATATCGAGGCACTGATCGACCGCAAGCTGCGCCGCTTCATGGGCGATGCGGCGGCCTACAACTACATCGCCATGCGCGAGGCCATCGAGGATGCAGGACTGGACGAGGCGCAGGTCTCCAACCCGCGCAGCGGCCTGATCGTCGGCTCCGGTGGCGGCTCCACCTCCAACGTGGTACTGGCCGCCGACACCCTGCGTGAAAAGGGCGTCAAGCGCATCGGCCCCTACGGTGTGACCCGCACCATGTCCAGCACCACCTCGGCCATCCTCGGCACCGCCTTCAAGATCAAGGGTGTCGGCTATTCCATCAGCTCCGCCTGCTCGACCAGCGCCCACTGCATCGGTCACGGCGCCGAGCTCATCCAGCTGGGCAAGCAGGACATCGTCTTCGCCGGTGGCGGCGAGGAACTGCACTGGACCATGAGCTGCCTGTTCGACGCCATGGGCGCGCTGTCCTCCAAGTACAACGGGACACCGGAGAAGGCCTCGCGTCCCTACGACGCCGACCGTGACGGCTTCGTCATCTCCGGCGGCGGCGGCCTGGTGGTTCTGGAGGAGCTGGAACACGCCCGGGCGCGCGGCGCGAAGATCTACGCCGAACTGGTCGGCTACGGCGCCACCTCCGACGGTTACGACATGGTCCAACCCTCCGGCGAAGGGGCGGTGCGCTGCATGCAGCAGGCCATGGCCACGGTCGACTCCCCCATCGACTACATCAACGCCCACGGCACCAGTACCCCGGTGGGCGACACCAAGGAGCTGGAGGCCGTGCGCCAGGTGTTCGGCGAGCAGGTGCCGGTGATCACCTCCACCAAGTCGCTCACCGGCCATGCCCTGGGCGCGGCCGGCGTGCACGAGGCGATCTACTCGCTGCTCATGCAGCAGGCCGGTTTCATCGCCGCCAGCGCCAACATCGAACGCCTGGACGAAAAGGCCGAGGGGCTGCCAATTGCCCGCGAGCGCGTCGACGAGGCACGGCTGGACACCGTCATGTCCAACAGCTTCGGCTTCGGCGGCGCCAATGCCACCCTGGTGTTCCGCCGGTTCAACGCCTGAAGCCGACGCGAAAAACCAGCGCGGAATTCCGGTTTTACCTGGCCCGCATATTGCGCGAAGGCGGCCTTGCATGCGTAATTTTTCCGGTATTTATCAAGGCAGTGATTCCCTATGCGGGCAATTGTGCCCTGTTACAGTTTGTGCCTATTCGAGTTCAGACCAAATCTGGCGTCGCATTTTGCCCGATCCCCCTTGAACCCTAGCTACGGCTATGCTTCTACGGGCGATCGAACAAACTGCTTGGCCAGATTTGCCCTGAAACTCGAATCCTTCGTGCAATATGCGGGCTAGCCGGCTTGCATGTTGTTGCCTATCATGACCCCTGGAGGACAACAGGCATCAAGAGGGAACCACGGCTCCCGACGCACGCCTGCCCAGGCCGTGCAGGAGGGGGCCTGGCGGGCAAAGGATGATGGGCATGAAGCCACCGCTGACACGGGACATGATCAGTATCGGGTCACCCCTGCCTTGTGATCTGCGCAACGAAGCGGGACGTATCGTCTTCCGCAAGGGCTTCGTCATCAACACCGAGGCCAGCCTCAAGCGCCTGCTGGCCATGGGGCTGTTTCCGGACAACGACATGGTCTCGCCCGCAGACGACAGCCAGGCCGCAGGCCTCCTGCAGGGCCGCGGCCCCTTCCGCAAGATCGAATACTGGGCAGACCAGACCCATGAGTGTTTCAACCGACTCGTCACTGGCAACCATCAACAACAGCAGGATGCCATCCATGAACTGATCGCATCACTGCGCGAATTGTTCCTGGAACATCGCACTGCCTGCCTCGCCGCCATCCACTTCAATCACAACCGCCCCTACAGCTGCCTGCACCCTATCTATTCACTATTTCTCGCTGAGCTCTTCTCCCATGCCCGTGGACACGACGAAGATACCGCGAGACAACTGGCCGGTGCCGCGTTCACAGCCAATCTTGGGATGTTCGAATTCCATGATGAATGGGCCAACCTGGAGGGGCCGCTGGACGAGGAACAGCAGTCCCAGCGCCTGGCCCATCCGGAAAAGTCGGTTTTACGTCTGCGCTCAGCCGGCATCGACGATCACTTATGGCTGGATACGGTATTGCAGCATCACGAACTGGCGGATGGCTCCGGCTACCCCACCGGCCTCGCAGGGAAAGCAATTTCAGGTGGCGCACGACTCCTGGCCGTCATCGATCGCTACCTGGCCTTCATCATCCCGCGCCGCGGCCGCAACCCCTCCCATCATCCCACCACGGCGCTCAAGATCCTCTATGAAGATCCGGCCCGCTATGAACAGGAGATCGTTTCGACATTCATCCATGAACTGGGCGTCTATCCGCCCGGAACCCTGGTAGTTCTGGTCAATGGCGAGATTGCCGTGGTCACACGACTCGAGACTGGCGACAGTCTACATCCCCATGTTCTCAGCCTGGGCTTCGCCGGTGGAGACCGGCTGGCAAGACCCATGCCGCGTGATACCCGGGAACCACCCTACAGGATCCGGGACATCCACCTTGCGGGCGAGGACGAAGGCATTACAGCGGCCCGGGTGGCCGATGCCTGGCTCTAGCAGGCTGTTGGAAAACCCTCTGACGGCACGACATGGCGTTAAAAAATGACTCAAAATGCTCATTTACGGCCATGTAAACTGCACTTTTTCGCCATTTTTTGCCTTGTCTCGCACTCGCCAGAGACTTTTTCAACAGCCCGCTAGCCCGCATATTGCACGAAGGCGGCCTTGCATGCGTAATTTTTCCGTTTTTATCAAGGCAGTAATTCCCTCTGCGAGCAATTGTGCCCTGTTACAGTTTGTGCCTATTCGAGGAATATATGCACCAGGAACATATTGAGGACCAGGTCCATGACAGCAACGAGCTACTGGGTGTACATTCTTGTAGAGGCCTTGATCCTGCTCGGCCTCTATACCGCCTATCTGTATCTTGCCAACCGCCGCCTGCGCTCCGCGGATTCATCGGCTGCCGAATCGGAAGACACCTCACCTGACGACGCCTACCTGGACAGGCTGCAGTCGGAGATCCTGCACACCGAGGCGAAGCTCGCCCACCTGCTCGGCGAAAAGAAACCCGACCCGGCATTCAGGCAGCTCCTCGAGACGCGCTTGTCCTTCCTGCGTGGCGAGCGCGCGGCCATCGACAGCGGCAGCCCTGATGAGGAGCGGTTCTGGGAACGCTTCGCCGCGCCCCTGGGCAGCCTCCTCGACCGCGGCACAGACAGCGAGGACAAGCCAGCCACCGACACCCGGTCCAGCCTGATCGAATCACTCCAGACCCAGGTCGAGGCCTACAAGACCCGCATCAGCAACCTGGAACGGTTCAAGGAGCGTTTCTTCGAACTCAAGGATCGCCTGGCCGACAGCCAGACACTCAACGAACAGCTGCATCAGGAAGTGACCAAGGCCGTACCGACCGAGGAGCAGACCCCCGAACTGAGCAGCATTCTCCAGCGGCTGCATGAGGAGAACACCCTGCTGGGGAAACAGCTGGCCCAGGTGGAGGAGGAATTCTCGGCCATGATGCGCAACGTCCAGGCGCCAGCCGCGGCAGATACCGCCACCAGTGGCGAAAAGGAAGACGCCATGTCCGATAGCTGCGAGCACATCGCCCAGAACCTGGAACGTATCAAGCAGGTCATCCTCGGCAAGGAACAGCAGATCGGTGAACTGATGAATTTCATCGATCAGCTACAGCTCAAACTGGAAGACCATGAGAAGATCCAGCAGTCACTGCAGGAACTCGACGCCCGGAACAGCGAGCTCAATTCTGTGGTATCCATCCTGGAAGAGGAAAATGGCTTCCTGCAGACGCAGATTTCGATGCTGCTGAAGCAGGAACTCGACAACGAGGAAAACAGGAACCGGCGCATTGAGGATCTGCAGCAGGAGCTGGACGAACAGACGCGGAACCTTGCCGAGCTGGAGAAGAAATACGCCGCCATGGAACAGGAATACCTGGCCATCTACGAAGAGAATCAGCAGCTCAAGGGATCATAGAGGGCCACGAAACCCACGAAAGGGATTTGATTTGTGATTCCTGGAAACATTGGAGATTTTCGTGGGATTCGTGGCCATCACACTTCTTTCCAGGCCGCTTCCAAGCGTTTTTCCGAGACCTTTTCCGCCGTACCCAGCTCCTGGGCGAACAGCGATACCCGGAACTCCTCCACCAGCCAACGGTAGCGCTCGAAGGCGGGATCGGGCGCCTCGCCGGGGCTCAGGGCCTCGAGCCGCGCCTTGCAACGTTCCCGGTGGGGCGCCACCTGCGCGGCCAGCCGCCGGTCGCGGGCCGGATCCCGTTCCAGCTTGTCCAACCGCAGGCGGATCGCCTTGAGGTAGCGTGGCAGATGAGCAAGCCGTGACCTGGGCGTGGCGGTGACGAAATCCCTGCCGATCAGATGATCCATTTGTTCACGCACTTCGCTCATCACCACCAGCCACTGCGGCGGGACGCCGCCCTTGAGCCGCCGGTTGAGGGCATGATATTCAGCCAGGGCCGCACCAACCTGTTTGCAAAGTTCGTTGGCGACGGCGGGCAGATCCCGTTCCGCCTCGCAGGCGCGTGATTCGAAAGTCGCCGCATCGCGGATGTCGGCCCCCTTCTCCAGCAGCACCAGCGATGCCGCCCGGCGGACGAGATCCCGTTTCAGATCCTCGCAGCGTCCGACCGGTGCATAGTGCAGACACATCTCGCGTATGCCCGGCAGATTCTTCTCCACGTATTTCACCGTCCTGGAATGCGACATTTCGAACAGCCGCAGCAAGCCACGGCGATGCTCGGCCCGGGCGCGGCCTTCATTATCGAGCAGCCGCAACGCCAGCCGTTCGCCTTCGACCACCAGTGCCGGATAACCGCGCAGACGCACGCCCTGCTGTTCCAACTCGATGAACCCGGGCAGTTCGCCGAAGTCCCAGCACCGTACGTCCTCGCGCTCGAAATCCGCCGTCGGCAGGCGGGCGAAACCCTGCGCCGCCTCGGCCCCGACCTCGCGCTTCAGGTGATCGGGATCGCGGCCGCGCGCCACCACCCGGCCCTGGCTGTCGACCAGGTGGATGTTCATGAACAGGTGCAGCGGCAGCCGTTCGGGCCGCCAGGCATCCGGGGGCAGCTCGACACCGGTCATGCGCGCGAGCTGCGCGGCCAGCGCCTCCAGCAGCGACCCCTCGCCCGCCGGCATCGCCTGCAGGGCGGCACGGGCGAAATCCGGCGCAGGCACGAAGTGGCGCCGATAGACCTTGGGCAACGACTTGATGAGCTGGGTCACCTTCTCTTCGATCAGTCCCGGCACCAGCCACTCCAGCCGCGCCGGGTCGAGCTGGTTGAGCGCAGCCAGCGGCACGCGCAGCGTCACACCGTCATCCGCGTGACCGGGCTCGAAGTGGTAAGCCAGCGGCAGCCGCAGGCCCTGGACCTCGAGCACGGCCGGAAAGCCGGCCTCGGTCACCGACGACGCTTCATGCCGCATCAGCACCTCGCGATCCAGCCGCAGCGCCTGACGCTCGGCCTCCCCCGCCTTGCGGTACCAGCGTTCGAACCCCGCGGCGCTGCAGATGTCCCGCGGCACGCGTTCGTCGAACCACTGGCACAGATGGGTCTCGTCGACCAGCAGGTCGCGGCGGCGCGACTTGGCCTCCAGCGTTTCCACCTCCTCCAGCAGCCGCCGGTTATGGTCGAGGAAGGGCAGCCGGGCGCGGAATTCACCACGCACCAGGGCACCGAGAATGAAGTGTTCACGCGCGGTCACTGGATCGATGCGGCCGAAGTCGACCTTGCGCCGCGGGGTCAACACCAGGCCATAGAGGGTGGTGCGCTCGAAGGCGACCACCTGGCCGCGCCTCTTTTCCCAGTGCGGGTCACTGTAGCTGCGCTTGACCAGGTGCCCGGCAAGGCGCTCCACCCATTCGGGCTCGATGCGCGCCAGGGTACGGGCGTATTGGCGCTGGGTCTCGACCAGCTCGGCGGCCACGATCCACTTGGGCGGCTTCTTGAACAGCGCCGAACCGGGAAAGACATGGAGCTTGATGCCGCGCGCGCCCAGGTATTCATGCCCCTCGCGCTTGAAGGCGATGTTGCCGAGCAGGCCTGTCAGCAAGGCCCGATGAACCGCCCCGTAGTCCGCCGCGACCTGGTTGATACGGAAGCCCATGTCCTTGACCAGCTTGGTGAGCTGCTGGTGGACATCGTGCCAGTCGCGCATCCGCAGCCAGGAGAGGAAATGCTGTTTGCAAAGCCTGCGCAGCTTGGCTTTCGAGAGATGCCGCGCCTGCTCATGGTAGAAGTCCCATAGGTTTACGAAACCGAGAAAGTCCGATTGCTCGTGGGCAAAGGCGCGGTGCTTCTCGTCGGCGACCTGCTGTTTGTCCAGCGGACGCTCGCGCGGGTCGGGAACGGCCAGCGCCGATGCGATGACCAGCACCTCGCGCAGACAGCCCTCGTCGCGCGCCGCCAGGATCATGCGGCCGAGGCGCACGTCGACCGGCAGGCGTGCCAGCTGGCGGCCGATGCCGGTCAAGGCGTTGGCGGCATCGACCGCGCCCAGTTCGTGCAGCAGCTTGAAGCCGTCGCGGATGAAACGCGCATCCGGCGGCTCGACGAAGGGGAAGTCCTCGATGTCGCCGAGCTTCAGGCTCAGCATCTGCAGGATGACCGCCGCCAGGTTGGTGCGCAGGATCTCCGGATCGGTGAACGCGGGCCGGGCGTTGAAATCATCCTCGTCGTAGAGGCGGATGCAGATACCGGGGCCCAGCCGCCCGCAGCGCCCGGCGCGCTGCCTGGCGGAGGCCTGCGAAATCGGCTCGATGGGCAGCCGCTGCACCTTGGTGCGGTAACTGTAGCGGCTGATGCGCGCCAGCCCGGTGTCGACCACGTAGCGGATACCGGGCACGGTCAGCGAGGTCTCGGCGACGTTGGTGGCGAGCACGATGCGCCGTCCCGAGTGGGGCGCGAACACCTCGGCCTGCTGGGCGGCCGACAGCCGGCCGTAGAGCGGCAGGATGCGGGTGGCGGGCGGATGGTGCTTGCGCAACAGCTCGGCGGCCTCGCGGATGTCGCGCTCGCCCGGCAGGAACACCAGCACATCGCCCGGCCCCTCGGCCGCCAGTTCGTCGATGGCGTCGAGCAGCGCCTGGCCGCGGTCGCGCGCCCGCTCGTCCTCGTCTTCGCCGCGCAGTGGGCGGTAGCGGATTTCCACCGGCCAGGTGCGGCCGGAAACCTCGACGATGGGAGCATCGTCGAAATGCTTCGAGAAGCGTTCCGGATCGATGGTCGCCGAGGTGATGATCAGCTTCAGGTCGGGACGGCGCGGCAGCAGGCGCTTCAGGTAGCCGAGCAGGAAGTCGACATTCAGCGAGCGCTCGTGGGCCTCGTCGATGATGAGGGTGTCATAGGCCAGCAGCTCGGGATCACCCTGGGTCTCGGCCAGCAGGATGCCGTCGGTCATCACCTTGACGAAGCTGCCCTCGCCCACCCTGTCGCTGAAACGCACCTTGAAGCCCACCGCGGCGCCGACCTCGCTGCCCAGCTCCTCGGCGATGCGCGCCGCCAGGCTGCGCGCGGCGATGCGCCGCGGCTGGGTGTGGCCGATCATGCCCGCCACGCCCCGGCCCAGCTCCAGGCAGATCTTCGGCAACTGGGTGGTCTTGCCGGAGCCGGTCTCACCGCAGACGATCACCACCTGGTTGGCCTCGATGGCGGCGCGGATGTCGGCACGGCGCTGCACCACGGGCAGGTCCTGCGGATACTCCGGCCGCGGCAGGCGCGCCCGGCGGCGCTCGCACTCGGCACCCGAGGCGGCGAGATCCTTTTCCAGGGCCGCCCGCCCGCGGCCGACGGGTTTCCCCTGCCGCAGCCGCCGCCGCAGCCCGGCCAGACGCCGGCGCAGCGCGGGACGGTCGCGCAGCAGGCAATCAGCGAGGCGGTTCTCGAATTCGTTCAGGGCATCGCGGTCGGACATGGGCCGGGCATTCTAGCATCCCCCGCCGCGCGGTCCCGGGATGGCCACGGAACATACGGAAAGTATGGACGGGAATCTATAGCCACGAAACCCACGAAAATTTCCAATAATCCCAAGGGCCGCGCGCGAAGCGCGGGCCCCACCCCATCAAATCCCGTTCGTGGATTTCGTGGGTTTCGTGGCTATTTCGTGTTCCGTGGCGGTCAGCGCCGCCCGCGGGCGCGCCATTGCTGGAAGCTGGGGTAATCGCGGTAACCGCCGGAGAGCACGTAGTCGAGCAGGTTGCGCAGCCGGTAGAACTGGATCACCGAGTCGACCCGCAGGATCTCCCGTCCGCGTTTGTCGAAGAACAGCAGGGTCGGCGTGTAGAACAGCCCCAGATCTTCCGCCCAGGCGCGCGCCGTGGTGCGCTTGCCGCGTGGGGTGATGACGGGGGTGTCGGCCCAGATGTCGAGCTGCGCCAGGTCGAAGCGGGCCAGGCGACGGCGGATCGCCGGCTCGCGCAGCGGCCCCGAGTGCAGAATGTCGCAGGCATGGCAGTCCGGCTGTTCGAAGAACACGATCAGCGGGCGCTCACCCGGCAGACGGCTGCGATCCAGCACATGCGGCGGCGAGGGAAACAGGGGGTCGATGTTCAGCTCGCCTTCGGCAAAGCTGAGTGGCACATCAGCCCGGGCCAGGTAGTCGCGGAAACTCTCCTCCAGATAGTGCGCGTCGGCCACGTATTCCAGGGCGGCGCGAAACTTGTAGGGAGGGTAGAAACCCTGCAGGCGGAAGACCTCCTTGGCTCCGACATCGTAGAACACCAGGGTGGGCGTGAAGTTGATGCCATAGCGGGCAGCGAACTCACGCTCCGTCGCCTCCCGTCCCTCGATGTCCACCACGCTGCGGTCGCCATGGATGTCGACTGCCACCACGTCGAAATAGCGCCGCGTGTAGGCGGCAATGTCCGGCTTGCCGAAGTCCTTCTCCAGCAGGGCCTTGCAGTAGGCACAGTCCTTCTGCCCGAAATAGATGATCAGGCCCCGCTTGCCGGCCTCCATGGCCTCCAGCACGTCGTCGCGGAAGTCCAGAAAGCTGAGCTTGAACCAGTCGGGATAGCTGAGCGGTTCGGGCAGGGGGCGGTCGTCGAAGGTCCAGAAGTCCTGATCCCAGTCGTCGTCCCCTGCCGGCAGGGCTTGCCCCGCCGCCATCCCCAGCCAGAGGGCCAAAGCCACTATCCACCACAGTCTGTTCATCGGCCCATGATCCCCACCTGTTCCCCGAGGCTACGACCGTCCCGCCCCAAACGCCAGGCCCTCAGCGCCGCCGCCCGACAGGGTCTCGGTGAAAAATGGACAATTTTAAGATTTTTTGTCCACATTTCCTTGACAGACGGCATTCCTCTGCAAGACTTGTCCTAGGGCCTGTTAACACGATCCCAATGGGTTCTGCTGGGACTCTTTTTTCGTCCAGCAAGGCAGAATGAGCGGGGTGTAGTCAATCTGCATGAGCGAATGATAACGCCGCTGGGCGGGAAAAGAGCCCTGCCCTGCGGGTTGCGCCTGAAAAAGCGCCACTCCGCGTTGCTCGTCGTTCATCTGGAGTCACCAAACCGCTCTCCTCGCGCCTTGATTGGCGCTTTTTCGGGCGCAACAGGACCCATTGGGATCGTGTTAACAGGCCCTGATTCGGGTCCATGCCCCGACTCCACCCAGGAGAGCAGCCTTTGCTGAAACAGGGTGTCTCAAGCCGACAGGCCAGCCGCATCACCGGCCTGACCCCACGCCAACTCCGCTACTGGCGCGAGACAGGGCTTCTCTCCCCCTCGCACCGCACCGCCGGCGGCCACGCCCGCTACAGTTTCACCGATCTGCTGGCCCTGAAGACCGCCCGCCAACTGCGCGACGCCGGGGTCTCGGTGCAGCGGATCCGCCACTGCGTGCAGGCCCTGACCCGTTTCCTGCCCCAGGTCCGCCAGCCGCTGCACGAGCTGTCCCTGGTGGTGACCGGGGAGGTGGTGCTGGTGATCCACGACGACGGCGCCTTCGATGCCCTCAGCGGCCAGCAATGGGTGCTGCCGGTGGCCCGCTTCATCCAGGAGGTCGAGGCCGCCCAGCGTGGCGAGGCACCGCCGGAACAGGCCGAACTCTTCCCGCTCCCCCAACGGCAGGGGACGGCGGGCTAAACGATGGATGACAGCCAGGGAACGGCATACTGGGCCACACCGCCCGGGGCGGACGGAGGGGACGCCCCGCTGCCGGGCGTCAGCGCAGGCCGCCGCCGGGCGGCCGGGGAGGGCAAGACCGCTATGAACATCCTCACCATTGCCAATCAGAAAGGCGGCTGCGGCAAGACCACCACGGCCATCAACCTGGCCGCCGCCTATGCCCGCCAGGGTGCGCGGGTGCTGCTCGTCGATCTCGACCCCCAGGGCCACGCCAGCCTGGGTCTCGGCCAGTGCGGACAGGATCAGCCGGGCCTCGACGCCGTGTTCGAGGGCCACCGACGGCTGGCCGAGCTGATCCGGGCCGGGGCCGGGAGCGGCCCCGATCTGCTGCCGGCCACCCTCTCCCTGGCCAGCGTGGAACAACGCTTCGCCGATCACCCCGGACGCGACCGCCTGCTGGATCAGGCCCTGGCCACGGTGGCCGGGGACTACGATTTCACCCTCATCGACTGCCCACCCTCCCTGGGCCTGCTGTCGATCAACGCCCTGCGTGCCGCCGACCTGGTCCTGATTCCCATCGAACCCAGCCTGTTCGCGCTGGATGGTGTGGAACGGCTGCGTGAAACCCTGCAGCTGCTGAAGAACCGCTACCAGGTTGATATTCCCATCCGCCTGCTGGCAAACATGTTCGACCTGCGCACCCGACTCGCCCGGGAACTGCTCGACAGCCTCGAACAGCGTCTGCCGGCCATGCTCTGCCAGAGCCGCATCCGCCCTACGGTGCGCGTCCGCGAGGCGGCCTGCCGGGGCCTGTCCCTGACCGAGTTCGCCCCGCGCTCCGGGGTCTGTGAGGACTTCCAGCGGCTGGCGGGAGAACTCTGCAGCGAGCTGCCCTTCGGCGAACGGCGCAGCCGGATCGGCGAAACCTGCCCCGCCGGCAGCGAACGCGAGGTGGTGCTGCACTTCGACGATGCCGGCAACCGGCGGATCCAGATCGCCGGCGACTTCAACGACTGGATACCGGACCGCAACGTGGAGACCGTGCACCTCAACGGCAGTCTGCACAAGGTACTGCGTGTCCCCCCCGGTGCCTACGAATACCGGGTCATCATCGATGGCGTCTGGCAACCGGATCCGGGCAATCCCCTGGAGACCCCCAACTACCTGGGAGGCAGCAACTCCCTGCTACGAGTCTGAATGCCATGAAGCAACAGTCCCTGCTCAATCCCGCCTGGCGCCCGGCATCCCGGCAGCCCGAGGCCCTGGAACGCATCAGCCACCATTTCCTCGGCGAACTGCCCGCGGCTGCCGCGCCCGCGGAACGCCACCTGCCGGTCCTCATCGCCCTGGACGCCAACCGGGAAGCCGCCCACTACACCGCCGCCGCCCGGCGCCTGCTCGACCGGCTGCAACAGAAACTCGACCAGGGCGGAGCGGGCGTTCCCCGCTGGCGGTTCGAGCTGCAGCCCGAGCCGGAGCGGGCCGAGGCTTCGAACCTGCTGTTGCTGATCGCCCATGCCAGCCTGCCGGGCATCCGCCACGCCTATGCGCGCCTCAAGACGCGCCCCGGCCCCCCGCCCCTGGCAGCCAGCCTGCTGCTCTGCGGGGCGCGCGACGACCCTGCCGCCCGGCGTCTCTACCGTCGCCTGGCAGTCGGCCTGCTGCGCTTCCGCGACCTGCCACTGGGTTTCCTCGGCTGTCTGCCGGAGAGCCGCGCCGGCGACGAAGCCGAGCTCGAACGCCTCGGCCGGCGGCTGCGCGAACAGGCCGACCCGGCACACCCCGTCTACCGCTACCGCAGACAGCCGCCACCATGAGCCACGAAATCCGCCCCATCGAACAACTGGAACCGGCACGTCTCGGCCAGCTGCTGACGGAAAACCTGCAGCGCCTGTTCGGCAACGATGCCCGAATCCAGCCCATGCCGACCCTGGACACCGAGCAGTGCCTGCTGATCGAATGCGGCCGTGGCCAGTGCCTGGCCTGCTTCGACCTGCAGGATGCCAACCGCGCCCTGCTCAATGGCCTGATCGCCCTCGACCAGGTGGCGCGCGAAACCGGGGACGATTCGACACCGCCGCGGCTGCTGATCCTTTCTCCGGAACCGCCGGCCGGCAACTGTCTGCTCAGCCAGCTGCGCGGCTTCGAATGGCGCAGCTGCCGGCTGCTGGAGGTCGACGGCGAACCGGCCCTGCTGATCGAGCCCGCCGCCGTCCCCATGGTGACCGCAGGCCCCGCCTCCCCCTGCCAACATCCCGGCGAGAAGAATGGAGAGGGCCTGAGCCCCGAGGAAAGCGCCTTCTTCGACCACCTCTAACCCGGATATTGCACCAAGGCGGCCCGCATGATCGGCGTGCAGACTGACATACAAGGCCGGGAGGCTCGCAAATGGCTCCTCACGGCGGGGTACACTTTGTGCCTATTCGATGTCAGGCCGACTCCGGCTTCGCATCTCGGGCGATCCTCCTCAAGCCATAGCAACGGCCATGACTTTTCGGACGATCACCCAGGCTGCCTTGCCAGCCTCGCCCTCGGCATCGAATCCTTGGTGCAATATCCGGGCTAAGTGGTATGGCGAGCGGCTGCAGAAAGGGAACTCTGCTCATGTCCCTCAACTTTATCTCCCCGGCGCCGATCTCTAACCATGGAACATGCAGGGAGCAACCATGCACAGCGTCACCATCCAGGATCTGTCCATCAGTCTCGTCGAACCCTCGGCCGTGCAGGCCCAGATCATCAGCCGCCAGTTGAGCGCAGCCGGCGTCAGCCAGATCCAGACCCTGGGCAGCGGCAGCGAGGCCATCGACTACTGTCGGCGCCATCAACCCGACCTGGTGATCAGCGCCATGTATCTGCCGGACATGACCGGTTCGGAACTGTTGCAGGCACTGCGCCAGGACGAGGCACTGGAGGCGTTGTCCTTCATGCTGATCTCCAGCGAGACCTCGTTCGCCATGCTCGATCCCGTCCGTCAGGCGGGGGTGGTGGCCATCCTCCCCAAGCCCTTCCTGCCGGAGGAGCTGCAGCGCGCCCTGAACACCAGCCTGGAATTCATCACCCTGGACGAGCAGGCGCTGGCGGAACCGGAGCTGGAGGATCTCAGCACCCTGGTGGTCGACGACAGCCCCATGGCCCGCAAGTACATCATCCGCATCCTCAACGCCCTGGGCATCCATGACATCACCAGCGTCGAGAACGGCCGCCAGGCAGTGGAAATGGTGCAGTCGAAGTTCTTCGATCTGGTGGTGACCGACTACAACATGCCGGAGATGGACGGCGAGATGCTGACCCGCTACATCCGCGAACACAGCAGCCAGTCCGGCATCCCCATCCTCATGGTCACCAGCGAGGGCGACAGCGGGCGCCTTGCCGCCGTGCAGCAGGCCGGCGTCTCCGGCATCTGCGACAAGCCCTTCGATGCCAGCACCGTCCGCCAGATGATCTGCAATCTGCTGGACTGACGGCGGCCGGCGACCAGCACGGCGGGAGAATTTTGCCCAACGGACCAGCGGGCCGGATAATGGCCGGCGTGTACCCCGGCTGCGAAACCCTCCGCTCCATCCTCCTGTTGCTGCTCGGCGGCCTGCTTGCCGCCGCCAGCCCCTCGCTGCCGGCGGTCGACGATTTCGAACGAGGCGTGCTTGCCCTGGAGGCAGGGGATCCCGAACGCGCCCTGCAACTCTGGCAACCCCTGGCCGAGAAGGGCGATCCCAATGCCCGCTTCGGTCTGGGCATGCTCTACTTCGAGGGCGTGGTGGTCGAACAAAGCTTCGAGGAGGCCAACTACTGGTTCCTGCTCGCTGCCGAACAGGGGTTCGCGCCGGCCCAGTACAACCTCGGCAACAGCTACAGGAACGGCCGCGGCTTGCCGGGCGACCCGGGCATGGCGGTCTACTGGTGGCGCAAGGCAGCCGAGCAGGCCTTCCCGCCGGCCCAGTACAACCTGGCCACTGCCCTGCGTTTCGGATCCGGCGTCGACAAGGACATGGACCAGGCCCTGCATTGGTACCGGGAAGCCGCGGCCAAAGGGCATCCGCTGGCCCAGGCGGTACTCGAGAAGCTGGCCGCGCCGCCTGAACCGACCGCAATCCGACCGACAGGCAAGCCGGAAGCGAGTGGAAACGCGGACTGCCGGTCCTGGCTGAAGACAGCTGCAGCCACGGACTACGCCATCCAACTCATGGCCAGCCACCAGCGGCGATCGATCGACGCCTTCCTGCACCGCCATCCACTGCCATCGCCCGGCATCGTCTGCAGCTATAACAGCCGCGGCCAGAGCTGGCATGCCCTGCTGCTCGGACCCTACCCCGACCGGCAACGGGCGGAGAGGGCACGCCGCGCCCTGCCCGCTGGGGTTCTCGAGGGCAAACCCTATCTGCGCCGCATCGGCAGCCTGCGGCGTCGTGTCCTGCAGCCGTCTGAACCAGCGGCGGCCGAATGACCCGCCCTGGCAACGGGCGATCAACGGGAGGAAATGGAGGGGAAAAGGGAATGGCCGTTCCCGACGATCGCCGGGAACGGCCGGACTGCTTACTTTGAATGGGAGATCAGATACTCCACGGCAGCCTGCAGGTCTTCCTTGGAGCAGTCCATGCAGGTGCCCTTGGGCGGCATGGCGTTCTTGCCGTTCATGACGCTGTTCATCAGCGCATCCATGCCGGTCTTGATGCGCGGCGCCCAGGCCGCCTTGTCACCGATCTTGGGGGCGCCGGCAGCGCCCGTGCCGTGGCACATGAAGCACTTGGCCTTGAACAGCTGCTCGCCATCGGCATGGGCCAGGGCGCCCGAGAGGGCCAGCGCCGCACCAGCGGCCAGGGAAAACCACTTCTTGCTCATCTGCTTCGTCTCCTGTCGTTACTTGGGTTGCAAACCGGCTCTTCCAGCCACTCCGGGGCCGGCGTAAAAATGGCGGAAGTTTACCACCACGCGCCGCTGGACGCGACGCCACCCGGATGCCCTATACTGGGGCTGGCGCCACGCCCCCGGAACGACCGTCCATGAACAAACCCTGCCTCAGCCGCCGCCAATTCATCAGCCGCCTCGGCCTGCTCGGCGGCCTGGCCGCGGCCTGTCCTCCCGCCGCACTGGCCGCACTGCGCGCCAACGCGGAGCCGATGCCGGCCGAGGAACCCTGGCGGACCCTGGCCGCGGTCCAGGCACAGCTCTTCCCACCCGGCCCCGGGATCCCCGGCGCACGGGAGATCGGCGCCCTGCGCTACCTCCGCCAGGCGCTGGAAAACCCCGCCGCAGCCGGCGCCGACCTGGCCTTCGTCCGCGACGGCGCCGGCTGGCTGAACGATCTTGCCCGCAAGACCCGGCAGCGGGACTTCGCCCAGCTCGACGCGGCCGGACGCGAGACCCTGCTGCGCCGCATCGAGCGTAGCCGGGCCGGCAGCCGCTGGCTGTCGCTGCTGCTCGACTACCTGCTGGAGGCGCTGCTCGCCGACCCCGTCTACGGCGGCAACCCGGATGGCAGCGGCTGGCGCTGGCTTGAACACCAGCCGGGCTACCCGACGCCGATGCCGGACAAGCGCTGGTTCCAGCTCGCAGCCCGTCGCTTCAGTCGGCACAAGGGATGAACGGCGCATTCGACATCTGCATCATCGGCAGCGGCGCCGGAGCCGGTCCCGTGGCCCTGCAGCTGGCGCGCGCCGGCCACCGGGTGCTGGTACTGGAGAAGGGGCCCTGGTTCACCGAACAGGACTTCTACAAGGACGAGCTGGCCTGCTGCAGGCGCAGCGTCTACACCCCGCCCCTGGAGGAAGAACAGCACGTGCTGGAGGAAGCGGACGGCGACGGCGGCTGGCAGGCCATGCCGACCGCGGAATCCGGATGGGACTTCTGGAACGGCAACTGTGTCGGTGGCTCGTCCAACTTCATGAGTGGCTTCTTCTACCGCCTGAAGCCCATCGACTTCCGGCTGCGTTCCGAGTTCGGCCCCATCGAGGGCGCCAACCTGGCCGACTGGCCGATCGATTACGAGGACCTGGAGCCCTATTACACCCGGGTGGAGACCGAGGTCGGCATCTCCGGGCGGGTGGTGCCGCACCCCTTCGCCGAACCGCGTTCCACCCCCGACTTCCCCTTCCCGCCGACCGCCGAGCACCCCATTGCGGCGCGTATCGACGCCGCCTGCCGCGACCTTGGTCTGCATCCGCTGCCGACGCCCCGCGCCATCCTCTCGCGCCCGGTCGAGGGGCGGCGCAGCTGCGAATACTCCGGTTACTGCGGCAGCTACGGCTGTTCCAGCGGCGCCAAGGGCAGCGCCCGCGCCGCCCTGTTGAACCGTGCCCTGCTCACCGGCCGCTGCGAGGTGCGGCCCCGGGCCAAGGTCCACCGGCTGCGCAGCGACGGCCGCGGCCGGGTGGTGGCCGCCGAGTATTTCGATGCCGAGGGCAATCGCCGGCAGGCGCGGGCCCGGCTGTTCGTGGTCGCCTGCCAGGCAATCGAGACGGCCCGGCTGCTGCTTGGCTCCCCCGGCCCGCGCCATCCCCATGGGCTCGGCAACAACCAGGGGCAGGTCGGCCGCAATCTGCTGTTCTCGGCCGGTGGCGTCGGCACCGCCGAGTTCCGCTATGACCGCCTCGACCCGGAACAGGCCGCGGCGCTGAAGCGCCGCGGCCCCTTCGTCAACCGCGGGCTGCAGGACTGGTACGTGGTCGAGGACAGTGCCCTCGGTAGCCGGCTGAAGGGCGGCACCATCGACTTCCTGCTGCGCCACCCCAACCCCATCGCCCGGGCGATGCGTGCCAAGTGGGGCGACGACGATCGCCTGCAATGGGGCCGGCCACTGCAGAGGCAACTGCAAACCCTGTTCACCGAGGCCCAGCAGCTGCGCTTCGAGGTGTTCTGCGACTGGTTGCCGACCGACGACTGCTTCGTCAGTCTCGACCCGCAGGTGAAGGACCGCTGGGGCACCCCGGTGGCCCGGGTACGGCTCGGCTACCATCCCCACGACCTGAAGATCGGCGCCTATCTCACCGAACGCGCGGAAGAGGTACTCCGCGCCATGGGCGCCGACGCGGTCCGCTCCAGCGTCAGCGGCAGCCCGCCGCAGAACCTGGTCGCCGGCGGCTGCCGCTTCGGCAACGACCCCCGCCACTCGGTGCTCGACGCCGACTGCCGGGTGCACGACGTCGACAACCTCTATGTCACCGACGGCAGCTTCATGCCCACCGGCGGCAGCGTCCCCTACACCTGGACCATCTACGCCAACGCCTTCCGGGTCGCCGACCGGCTGCTTGAAAGGCTCTAGCAGGCCCCCGGATGATGGCGTGGCTGGACCCGCCGGGGATCGCGGCCTGGAGGCCGCTCCTACGGGGCATGGCGGCACAATGTGGTAGGAGCGGCCTCCAGGCCGCGATTGGCGTGATGTTAGAATCCAGAAGCCCGGAGCTGGATGGGAGCGGGCAGTGCCCGCCCTGCTTCCGACTTCTGACCCCGACCCCTAACTTCTGACTTCTGACTCCTGACTCCTAGCCCCTCATGCCCCCCGCCTCCAGCACCTGCCGCACCGCGCGGCGCAGCAGCGCCTCCCCCTCGGCCCTACCGCGCACCCCGCAGACGACACCGATCGACGCCCAGTCGCGTTTCTGCAACAGCTTGGCCAGCAGCGCATCGCGCAGCACAGGCTCCAGGCGCGCCGCCAGCGCGGGATCGGACAGGGCGCGCAGCGCCAGATGCCACAATGGCCCAAGGGTGGAGGCACAGGCGCGCCGCCCATAGGCGAAGGCGGCCAGGTCCTCCAGGTCCGCCGCCGTCAATTCGGTGTCCCGCAGCGACAATCCGCAGAGCAGGGCCGCCGCCCGGCGGGGTTCGAGATCGCGCAGGGGATCGGCCAACTGCTGCGGCAGCTGGACGGCGAAACGTTCCCTCGCCGTTCCGGCCAGGGCCTCGCCGGCCGGCGACAGGGGGTGCAGCAGCAGCACCGAATGGGCACCGCTGGCCGCTCCGCGGCGCACGCTGATCCGTACCGGCAAAAAGCCACCGCGGCGCCAGAAACGCAGCAGTGGCCGGGTCAGTCCGAAACTGACCCCGAGCAGGTCGAGGCCGGCCTCACGCGCCCAGTCGACGATGCCGGCAAGCAGTGCGCTGCCCAGCCCCTGCCCCTGCAGCGCGGGATGGACGGCGATACGCAGGATGCGCGCCGCCCGCCGTTCCGGCGCCTCACGCAATCCCAGGTGAACGGCCAGGGATTCGACCAGCAGGTGACCATGAGGCCGGCGTTCGCCCAGCCAGACGGCCCGGGCGGTGTCGGCATCGAAGCCACCCTCGGTGGTGAGCAGGGCCGTGGCCGCCACTCGGCCGTTACTGCGCAGCACAAACACGGACAGACCGGGGGCATCCAGCAGCTGGCGCAGATCGAAGGGCCGGGTCCGGTAGTGGGCGAGGGTCAGCAGCCCGAACACCTCGCCCAGCAGCGCCTCGTCGGCGGCCAGCTCGTCCTGCGACAGCCGTTCCACCGGCCCGAGCCTGCCGGCCGCCAGCTCATCCCCGGGCGCGGCCGCCGCATCCAGCAGCAGGGCGCGGAACACGAAGGCCTCCAGGGGATCGCCCGCCTGCCAGCGGACCGGATCACGCAGCTCCAGCCGCCGCCAACCAGGGGTGCGGCGATCGAGCACCCGGGCGAAACGCAGGCTGAACCCCTGTCCCGTCCCCTCGTAGCCATGCACCGTGGTGGCAAAGGCGATGCGCGCATGGCGCTGCAGCAGGTCGCTGAGCATGGGCGTGGGAATGGCGGCCGCCTCGTCGACCAGCAGCAGACCCGCCTGCTGTGGCTTTCGCAGCAGGGCATCCGGGGCAGCGAATTCAAGCACCCGGCCCTCCCATTCCAGCCGCCCGCCGCTGCCGACCGCCCCAGGCAGCAGTCGCGCGGCCTGCTCGAAAACCGCCTCCGCCGCCGCCGGGCGGGGGGCGGTGACCAGGACCCGTTCCAATCCGTCGCGCAACAGCCGCGCCGCGGCGATGCCGAAGGCGGCCGACTTGCCGCGGCCACGGTCCGCCACCAGCACCAGCGGCCGGCGCCGATGGCCGTGGGCAACCTGGATCACGGCGGCCACGGCCTGCTGCTGATCCGCCGTCAGGCAGTCGCCATCATCCACCGGCGCCGCGGCCTGAGCCGGCGCCGGGAGCGCCGGCAGGCGCAGTACCCGGCCGTCCTCGATCCGCATCAGCCCTAGCTCACTGCGGATCAGGCGCACCAGGCGTTGCAGGAAGCGTCCACCGGCATCGGCGATACCGAAGGGCGCGGGCACGATGCGCGCACAGGCCGGATCGGGCCGTGCCGGCCAGGTCTCCAGCGGCGGCGTCAGCAGTAACAGCAGACCACCCGCCCGCAGGGTCCCGCAGAGGGCCCCGAAGGCATCCGGGTCGAAACCCTGGTGGGCATCGAACACCAGCACGTCCAGCGCCTGGCCCAGGCGGCCGCGGGCCTGGCCGGGCGCGATCTGCGGCACCTGGGACGGCGCCTCGCCGCCATACCAGGCGAGCGCCTGCCCCGTCATCCCGGCCAGCAGCGCCTGCGCCTGCCGCCGGCAGTCGTCCGCCCCGCCGGCGATCAGCACCGGCAGTCGGTGACCGGCCGCGGCGGCGCGACGCCGTGCGCCATCGAGGGCGGCGCTCAGTTCGGCAGGGGAGTCGGAATCGGGCATGGTCGCTCTCCCACTAGTACTAAGACAAACGATAACAAAGCCTCATTCAGCGGGTCTCTGGTCGATCAGCCCGCAAGGCGCAATGGCGCCGGCAGGGTGATTCCCTGTCAAGCCATTGCAACGTTGCGGATGGCCGTCCAGAGGCCCGCCCGCAGGGAGCTTGCCAGGCGCCCCGGCTCTGCGTTGTGCCCCTTGGCAAGGGCGGGCCATTCCCTGCGGAGCACGCCTTGATCCGGGGCGCCTGGCAAGCTCTGAATGAGGCTTTGTTATCGTTTGTCTTAGTAACTGGGCCATCTTACCACCGGCCAATCGGACCCATTGCAGTACTGCCCCCTGCCTTCCGCCTTCCCCGCGCCGGCGTCTATACTCCCGCGCACACTGTGGAGAACAGCTCGATGGGCCGCTATCGTCCCCCTGCGCCACAGGGCGCACCCTATATCACCGCCGCCGGCCGGCGCCGTCTGGAGGCCGAGCTGGAGGCACTCTGGCAACGCCGCGCCGGCGTCACCCGGGCACTGGCCGCGGCTGCCGCCGAAGGCGACCGCTCGGAGAATGCCGAATACATCTACCGCAAGAAGGAGCTGCGCGAGATCGACCGGCGGATACGCTATCTGCAGAAGCGTCTGCCGACACTGAAAGTGGTCGACACCCTGCCCAGCGACCGCAGCCGTGTGTTCTTCGGCGCCTGGGTGATACTGGAAGACGCGGCAGGCAGCGAACACCGCTACCGCATCGTCGGGCCGGACGAATTCGATCCGGAACAGGGCTGGATCAGCTTGGACTCACCTCTCGCCAAGGCACTGCTGAAGAAGGCCGTCGACGACGAGATCCGGGTGCACACGCCACAGGGTGAGTGCCGCTACCTCATCACTGGCGTGGAATACGAGGATGCCTGATGCTCCCGCCGCCTTGACCCCTCTGCAAGCCTGAACTATAGGAATGGATGGGGCATGTGGACACAGCTCCATGCCGTCAAAGGACACCCAGATGCAGGAGGATGATGATGCACACGGTCTACATTCATATCGACGAGGAACTCGACGCCAGGCAACTCGATGCCATCGGCCGCAAGCTGAGCCGGCTGTCGCACGTGACGGACGTGGAGGTGAACGAAAAGGAGCCCCACGACCTGCTGGTCGAATACGAACCCCACGAAGGCCTGCCGATGGGTATCCTCAGCCAGCTCTCCAGCATGGGCCTCCACGCCGACGTGATGTCCTCCTGATGCGGCGGGAGGCCGGCGCGCCTCCATGCCCCCTTTCAACCGCGGCCGGTAGCGCACGACGCCCGGCCGCCTTGCGGCCCGGCATCCGGGCATTGCCAGTACCATGAGTCTTTGCCGTGAACGCCGCCTGCTGCCCTATGCCCCCGACGCGCTGTTCGCGCTGATCGCCGATATCGAGAGCTACCCCCGCTTCGTCCCCGGCTACCTCGACGCCCGCATCACCCGCCGCCAGGGCGATACCCTGTACGTCACCCAGACCCTGGGCATGGGTCCGGCCCGACTGCAGCTGGACACCATCGCCCGGCTCGATCCACCGCATGCCATCCACATCCGCAGCCCCCAGGGGGCGCCCGTGCGGGTGGCCATCGACTGGCGTCTCGACCCGGTGGGCGAGGGCTGCCGCCTCGAATTCACGGCCGAGGGCCAGGCCCGCAATCCCCTGCTCGACGGCCTGCTGCAACGCTGGTTCCAATGGAGCAACCGCCGGCTGCTGGCCGCCTTCGAGCAGGAGGCGCGCCGGCGCCTCACCCCCCGGCGGCAAGCGGGCGACTAGCCCTTTGCCTCGATCGCGGCCTGGAGGCCGCTCCTACGGGGCATGGCGGCACAATCTGATGTAGGAGCGGCCTCCAGGCCGCGATTGGACGGGATCCACGGCGGGCAATGCGCGGAGTCAGTCGAACAGGCGCAAAGCGTACCTCACCACAAGGGCCTGCCCAGCCGTGCCCGCCTATTGCACCAGGAATTCGCTGTGCAGGGGGAAGCCGGAAAAGCAGCCCGGGCGTTCAAACCGCAACGGGAGGCGGCAGGCCATGGCAGGCAGCATTTTCGCCCTGCTGCCGGTAGAATGAGGCCCCGTCACCGCTTTCGTCACACCCCATGCCCCAGACCCTCAACCCTCTCCGCTTCCGGCAAGTGCTCCAGAGACGTCTGACCCGGCAGCTCGCCGTGTTCGACGGCAGCGGCAACGACAGCGGCCTGCTGAGCATCACCCTGACGACGGCTGACCTCGACCCGCGCCGGCTGCCACCCCTGACAGGGCATTACCTCTACTGGGCCCGGCCGGCCGAGGGCCGCTACCGGCTCGGTCTGGGTGAAACGCTGGCGGTCAGGAGCGAGGGACCTGGCCGCTTCCGGGATCTGGCCGCAGCCCTGCCCGGGCGGGACTGGTGCTGGATCGATCCCGACCACAGCGGCCACCGCCCGGCCGCCTTCTGCGCCTTTGCCTTCGACCCCGGGGAAACGCCCGGGGATGCCTGGCAGGGGCTGCCCAACAGCCTGCTGCAGATTCCCAGCCTGCTGCTGCAGTGGCAAGACGGCCACGGCAGCCTGACCTTCAGCGCCCGCCGCAGCGAGTTGGCCCGGCCGCAGCGGCTGATCGAGGGCTGGCTGGACACCCTGACACCGCTGCTGGCCCCGGCGGCCACGGCCAACCCGACCGCCCCCCTGTGCGAGTTGAACCGGGCGGCCAGCGATAGCGCCTGGCTGCAGCTGGTCCAGCAGGCCACCGCCGACATCCGCGCCGGACGGCTGGAGAAGGTGGTCGCCGCCCGCGCTCTGCGCCTGCGCAGCCGCCACCCCTGGCAGGCCCCGGTCCTGCTCGGGCGCCTGGCTCGGCTCTATCCCGACTGCACCCTGCTGGCCGTCCACCTGGGGAAGCAGACGCTGATCTCCGCCACCCCCGAACGGCTGCTCAGCCTGCAGGGCGGCGTGCTGCGCTGCGATGCCCTGGGCGGCACCACAGGCCGCGACATCGACCCGCACCATGACCGCCTGCTCGCCCTGCGCCTGCGCAACAGCAAGAAGGCCCGCCACGAGCACGCCCTGGTGGTGACAGCCATCCGCCGCAGCCTGGAACCCCTCTGCGAGACCGTCGACGCCAGCGGCGAACCGGAAGTCGTGCGCCTGCGCAACCTGCAGCACCTCTGGACCGGCATCCGCGGGCGACTGCGTCCTGGCATCGGCCTGCTGGACGCCGCCGCCCGACTGCACCCGACACCGGCGGTTGCCGGCACCCCCACCACTGCAGCCTGCGACTGGCTGCGGCGCCACGAGGATCTGGCCCGCGGCTGGTACAGTGGCGGCGCGGGCTGGCTGGAACCTGGTGGCGACGGCGAGCTTGCCGTGCTGCTGCGCTGTGCCCTGCTCCAGGGCTGCGATGCCACCCTGTTCGCCGGCGCCGGCATCGTCGCCGACTCTGAGCCGCTGGCAGAACTGCGTGAGACCGAGATGAAGCTGGAGGCCATGCTGGAGGTCCTGCATGGCGAGGCGGGAGCGGCGCGATGCCTGAGCGCCCAGGGCTCATGAACGCCCCGTCGGCAGACAGGGCCGCACTCAACCTGCGCTGGGCCTACGCCCTGCTCGACGGCCTGGCCGCGGCCGGGACCGGCAGCCTGGTGATCTCGCCGGGCGCCCGATCCACCCCCCTCACCCTGGCCGCCATCCGCCACCCCGGTCTGGAGACGCACCTTCAGATCGATGAACGCAGTGCCGCCTTCTTCGCCCTCGGCCTGGCCCGTGCCCAGGGGCGACCGGTGGCGCTGGTCGCCACTTCGGGCAGCGCACCCGCGCACTGGCATCCGGCAGTGATCGAGGCCGACCGGGCCGGCGTGCCGCTGCTGCTGCTGTCGGCCGACCGTCCGCCGGAACAGCAGGACTGCGGCGCCAACCAGACCGTCGATCAGCTGCGCCTGTTCGGGACGGCGGTGCGCGGCTTCCATCAGGCAGGCGTGCCCGCCACAGAGACCCTCGACCAGGCGCGTGCCCTCGGGGTGCACGCCGCCCACCAGGCACAGTGGCCGCTGCCCGGCCCGGTCCATGTCAACCTGCCCTTCCGCGAGCCGCTGGTGCCCGGGGCAGGGGTGAGGTTCGATGCACCGGGCCCGGCCGTGCCCGTAGCGCGTCCGCAGCTGCGGGTGCCGGAGGAACAGCTGGCCCGGGTGGTGGAACGTCTCAGCGGCCATCCCGGCCTGATCGTCTGCGGTCCCGGTGACTTCGAGGCGGACTTCGCCGCGGCCGTCACCACCCTGGCGGCACACCTCGATTGCCCCCTGCTGGCCGACCCCCTGTCCGGCCTGCGCTTCGGCTCCCACGACCGCCGCCGGGTGCTCTGCCACTACGACGCCTTCCTGCGCCGCGACACCTTCCACCGCCGCCACCGGCCGGCCTGGGTGCTGCGCTTCGGCGCCATGCCGGTTTCCCGTGCTCTGCTGGACTACCTGGAGGGCCTCGCCCCCGGAGCCCTGATCCTGGTCGAACCGCACGGCCGCTGGCCCGATCCCCTGCACCGCGTCGGCGAGATGGTCCGCGCCAGCCCGGCCGGCTTCTGCCGGGCGCTCGCCGAACGCCTCCAGGCCTCCGCGAGGACGGACTGGACAGGGGCCTTTCTCGCCGAGGAAGCCCGCGCCGCAGGGCTGGCTGCGGAGCTTGCCAAGGCGGACGACTGGTTCGAGGCGCCCCTGCTGGCACGGCTGCTGGAAAGGCTGCCGGGCGGCGCCTGGCTGTTCTCCGGCAACTCACTGCCAATCCGCGACCTGGACAGCTTCTCCGGCAGCGGCCCGCGGCCGCTACGGCTGCTTGCCAACCGCGGCGCGAGCGGCATCGACGGCAACATCGCCACCCTGCTCGGCCTGGCCGCCGCCGCGCCAGCACCGGTCACCGGCCTGATCGGCGACCTGGCCTTTGCCCACGACCACGCCAGCCTGCTTGGTGCCCGCAACATCGACGCCACCCTGATCGTGATCAACAACGGTGGTGGCGGCATCTTCCGCCAGCTGCCGCAGGCCGGCCTGCCGGAGTTCGCCCCCTATTGGCTGACACCCCCCGGCCTGGAGGTGGCAGAGGTGGCCCGCTGCCACCGGCTGCCCTTCTGGCGCGTCGCTGACGCCGCCGCCTTCGAACAGGCGCTGGGGGAGGCAGGGGAGACGGAGGGTGTCAGACTCATCGAGGCGATCGTCGACCCCGAACTCAGCCTCGACCGCCGCCGCGCCTACTGGGCGGCGCTGGCGGATTCGCCCTGAGCATCGAATCCTTGGTGCAATATGCGGGTTAGCCTGCAAGCCCGGTCAGCCCGCTGCGGCAAATGTGGCGGGCATCGCCCGCCCAATCGCGGCCTGGAGGCCGCTCCTACAACACATTGTGCCGCCACGCCCCGTAGGAGCGGCCTCCAGGCCGCGATCGAGGCACAAGACAACCCCCGTCCAAACAGCCCTCTCTCAAGACCACCTCGAGCTTGCTTGTATAATCGCTCAAATGCCGATCATGCAGGCCGCCTTGGTGCAGTTGGCCTGTCCTGGCCCTCCCGCCTTGGGGTATGCTACGGCGTCCCCCGCAGATCCAGAAAAGGGCACCCCATGCACTGGCAGACCGTGAACGGCCTGGAATTCCAGGACATCCTCTACCACCACCTCGACGGCATCGCCAGGATCACCATCAACCGGCCCGAGGTGCGCAACGCCTTCCGCCCGGAGACCATCGAGGAACTCGCCCGCGCCTTCCACCACGCCCACCATGATCCGGACATCGGCGCCATCATCCTCACCGGCGCCGGCGACAAGGCCTTCTGCGCCGGCGGCGATCAGAAGGTGCGCGGCGATGCGGGCGGCTACAAGGACGGCCGGGGCGTGCAGCACCTCAACGTGCTCGACCTGCAGATGCAGATCCGCCGCCTGCCCAAGCCGGTGGTGGCCATGGTGGCCGGCTACGCCATCGGCGGCGGCCAGGTGCTGCACCTGGTCTGCGACCTCACCATCGCCGCCGACAACGCCCGCTTCGGTCAGACCGGACCCAGGGTCGGCAGCTTCGATGCCGGGCTCGGCGCCGGCCTGCTGGCCCGTACCGTGGGGCTCAAGAAGGCCAAGGAGATCTGGTTCCTGTGCCGCCAGTACGACGCCCGGCAGGCGCTGGAGATGGGGCTGGTCAACGCCGTGGTGCCGCTGGAGCGGCTCGAGGAGGAAACCCTTGCCTGGTGCCACGAAATGCTGCGGCTCTCGCCCACGGCACTCAGGGTGCTGAAGGCGGCCTTCAACGCCGATACCGATGGCCTGGCCGGCATCCAGGAACTGGCTGGCAACACCACCGCCCTCTTCTATATGACCGCGGAGGGCCAGGAGGGCCGCGACGCCTTCCTGGAGAAGCGTGATCCCGACTTCGGCCGCTTCCCGCGCCGTCCCTGAATATCCAAATAGGGCCACGAAACCCACGAAATCCGCGAAAAGTTATAGAGAGATAGCCACGGAAAACACGGAAGGCACGGACGAAGATCCATGTTTTTCAGAGCCTCGCTTCGCGTGGGGTCCGGGTAAAATTTTCCGTGTGTTCCGTGGCTAACCCGCATATTGCACGAAGGCGGCCTTGAAAGCGTAATTTTTCCGGTATTTATCAAGGCAGTGATTCCCTCTGCGAACAATTGTGCCCTGTTACAGTTTGTGCCTATTCGAGTTCAGACCAAATCTGGCGTCGCATTTTGCCCGATCCCCCTTGAACCATAGCGACGGCTATGCTTCGGCGGGCGATCGAACAAACTGCTTGGCCAGATTCGCCCTGAAACTCGAATCCTTCGTGCAATATACGGGCTAAGGATTTTTTCGTATCCATGAACCATCCACTCAAAATCTGGCTGCTGGCCATCCGGCCAAAGACCCTGAGCCTCGCGGTGACCCCAGTGCTGGTCGGCACCGCGCTGGCCTGGGCCGAGCAGCGGGCCTTCGCCTGGGGGCCACTGCTGGCCGCGCTAGGCGCCGCGCTGCTGATCCAGGCCGGCACCAATCTGCACAACGACGCCGCCGACTTCGAGCGCGGTGCCGACGGGCCGGACCGGCTGGGCCCCAGGCGCGTGACGGCAGAGGGCTGGCTCAGTCCGGCACGGGTGAGGATGGGCGCCCACCTGAGCTTCGCTGCCGCCCTGCTGCTCGGCGCCTACCTGGTCCGGGTCGGCGGCTGGCCCATTCTGCTGTTGGGACTGGTCTCGCTGGCGGCCGGCTACGCCTACACCGGCGGCCCGAAACCCATCGCCTACACCCCGCTGGGCGAACTTTTCGTCCTCCTCTTCTTCGGCATCGCGGCCGTCGCAGGCAGCAGCTACCTCCAGACCTACAGCGTCTCGGCCCATGCGTTGCTGGCTGGTGGCGCCGTCGGGCTGATCGCCGCCGCGGTGCTGCTGGTCAACAACTACCGCGATCTGGAAACCGACCGCCGCGCCGGCAAGCACACCCTGGCGGTGACCCTCGGCCGGCCGTCCGTCCGCTTGCTCTATGCACTGCTGCTGTTGCTCCCCTTCGCGCTGATCCTGCCGCTGCACCGGCTGACCGGCGATGCGCTCTGGCTGACCGGCCTGGCGCTGCCGATGGCACTGTGGCTGATCCGGATGCTGTGGCGCGCCCCCATCGACACCGGCCTGAACCGCCTGCTGGCCCGCACCGCCCAGCTCCAGTTGCTGTTCGGCCTGCTGCTCGGTCTGGCGCTGATCGGTTGATATGCACGGCCGGCTGCTGCCCTATCGACTGCCGCTGAAACGCCCCTGGTCCAGCGCCGCCGGCCGCTTCGGGGAGCGCCGCGGCTGGCTGCTGGAACTGGTGGATGACGAGGGGCGGCGGGGCTGGGGCGACTGCGCCCCGCTGCCGCAGGCCGGTACCGAAGATCCCCGGCAGGCCGTCGCTTGGCTGGAACAGCGACTGGCCGGGATCGAAGGGCAGTCGGCCGGAACCCTGTTGAGATCCCTGCCGGACGAGGCGCCGCCCGCCGCGCGCTGCGCCCTGGAGACCGCCCTGCTGGACCTCGAGGCGCGGGCGGCGGGCCGGCCGCTCTCTCGTCGACTGGAGATCAACGCCGCCGCCTCGGTCGCCGTAAACGCCAGCCTCGGCGCCCTCGATGCCGACACGGCCGACCGGCTCGCCGACGCGGCGGGCTTCCGGGTGGTCAAACTCAAGGTTGGGATGGCACCGCCGGCAGATGATCTCAAGGCGCTCGAACGACTGGCCAACCGTCTGCCGCCGGGCGTCACCCTCCGGCTGGACGCCAACCGTGCCTGGAACCCGGAGCAGGCCCGAGGATTCATGGAGGCGCTCGACGGGCTGCCGATCGAATCACTGGAGGAACCCCTGGCCGAACCCTCGCTGGAGATGCTGGCCGAACTCCAGGCCACGGCGCCCTGCCCATTGGCGCTGGACGAATCACTGGGACGCTTCGACCATGACCGGCTGTTGAGGGAGCTCCCGGTCGAGCGGCTGATCCTCAAGCCCATGGTGCTGGGCGGCCCCTTGGCGGCACTGAGGCTGGGCCGGCAGGCGCTCGCCAACGGCATGGAATGCGTGGTCACCACCACGGTCGACAGCGCCATCGGCGCCTGGGCCGCCGTGCACCTGGCGGCGGCACTGAACAACGGCCTGGCGCACGGCCTGGCGACCGGCGACTGGCTGGCGGAGGACGTCGCGCCCGCGCCGGCCATCCGGGAAGGGTACATCCACCTGCCCGACAGACCCGGCCTCGGCATCGAGCCCCGGAAAGACTTCGCATAGCCCGGATATTGCACCAAGGCGGCCCGCATGATCGGCGTGCAGACTGACATACAAGGCCGGGAGGCTCGCAAATAGGCCCTCGTGGCGGGGTACGGTTTGTGCCTATTCGATCTCAGAACGCATCTGGCTGCGCATCCTGGCCGATCCCCCTTGAACCATAGCTACGGCTATGTTTCCGCGGGCGATCGGCCAGGCTGCTTTGCCAGCTCCGCCCTGAGAATCGAATCCTTGGTGCAATATCCGGGATAGACGTCCCCCGCCGGGATCGCCACAGGCGGCATACTTCCACCGTGGTGTAATATCCCCCCATGACCGACGCACCCGCATTCAGCCATGCCATCACCGTCCCCTTGCAGGATGTCGACGCCGCCGGGGTGGTGTTCTTCGCCCACCTGTTCCGCTATGCCCACGAGGCCTACGAGGCCTTCATGGCGGAACGCGGCCAGGCCCTGCCGGCACTGCTGGCCGCGGGCCGGCTGGCGCTGCCGGTGGTCCATGCCGAGGCCGACTACCGGGCACCCCTGCATCACGGAGAACAACTGACGATGGCGCTGCGCGTGGCAGCCATCGGTGAGCACAGTTTCACCCTCGACTATCGGCTGCTCGACGCAGCGAACGGGGAACGTGCCCGCCTGCAGACGGTGCATGCCGTGCTGGATGCAAGCAGCCGGCAGCCCTGCCCCCTGCCGAGCGGACTGCGCGCCGCGCTCTCGGCATGATTGCCGGCGAGCTGTGCGGGTCGGTGCGAATTCAGTAGACTGGTCGCCGGATAATCCCGCCCGACAGACTGCCAGGAAGACCCGATGGATGCACGACGCTGGCTGCCCCTGCTGTTGATCGCCTGCCTCGGCCTGCTGCGCACGGTCGAAGCCAGCGATGGACCCGGCTTCGATCTGATCACCATGAAGAACGGCGACATCCATCAGGGCACCGTCGCCCGGGAGGCCTTCCACTTCCAGACGCCCTACGGCACCCTGTCCATCCCCTACGGCCTGATGGGCCGCCTGGTGATGGGTAACGAACGACGGCCGGACCGGCTGCTGACCCGCCTCGGCGACCACTTCGAGGGCCGGCTGCTGGACGAGGAGATCGTCGTCCTGCGCGTCCTCGACCCCCTGCTGCCTCTGCACCCTGATGACATCGCCGAGATCAGCTTCACCCCCCGGCGCCTGCGCCACCGCCCGCCGGCTCTGCCTGACGTCGTGGAAACACGCAACGGCAGCCGCTTCGTTGGCCGCCTGCTCGACGCCGGCATCGTACTCGAGACAGCGGACGGGAGGCGCAGTATCGGCTTCTCCGACATCCACCTGCTCGACGTCGCCAGCCTGATGGACGGCGACGAGCTGCGCATCCAGGTGCAGCTCAACGGCGGCAGTATCCAGCAGGGCCGCCCGGCCACGTCCCTGCTGCGCGTGGAGAACCGCTATGGCGGGATCCTGAACATCCCCCTGGAAGCCATCAGCCGGCTGGCCGTCGGCGTCCAGTACCGGTCGGGGCCGCCCGCCGCCAGCTACCGACGCCATCTCAACCCCGCGGCCCTGCTGCGCGACCGCATGGTCGATGGCACCCCGGGACCGGAGCTGATCCTGCTGCGCGGCGGCGAGTTCATGCGCGGCTCCAGCGACGGCGACGATGACGAGCGGCCGCCGCTGCCGGTCCGGCTGCGGCCCTTCGCCATCGGCCTGAACGAGGTGACCTTCGAGGAGTACGACCGCTTCTGCAGGGAGACCGGGCACGAGCTGCCGGACGACAGCGACTGGGGCCGCGGCCAACGGCCGGTCATCAACGTCTCCTGGAAGGATGCCGTCGCCTACACCCGCTGGCTGAGCCGCAAGACCGGCCAGACCTACCGCCTGCCGAGCGATGCCGAATGGGAGTACGCGGCACGGGCAGGGAGCCGCAGCCGTTTCTGGTGGGGCGACGAACCGGGCCGGGCACGGGCCAACTGCGAGGGCTGCGGCTCGCTGTGGGACGGCGACAAGACCGCCCCGGTCGGCCGCTTCCCGCCCAATGCCTTCGGCCTGCACGATACCGCCGGCAATGTCTTCGAGTGGGTGGCCGACTGCTACCACGACAGCTTCGCCAAGGCCCCGGCCGATGGCCGGCCGCTGGACAAACCAGGCTGCGGCAAGCGTGTGATCCGCGGCGGCGCCTGGAGCTTTCCGCCCAGCGAGAGCCGCTCCGCCAACCGCTGGCGCGACTTCCCCAGCCGGCGCAGCGACGATACCGGCTTCCGCGTGGTACGCGAACTGCCGCCGCCAGCAAGAGGAGAGGCCGTTGAAACAGAGCCCCAAGGCGAGTAGGCCCCGGAACAGGCCTGAAGCCCTGAACACGGCATATTTGGTTGCCGGGTTAATAACACCACGCCAATCGCGGCCTGGAGGCCGCTCCTACGTGGCATGGCGGCACCATGGTAGGAGCGGCCTCCAGGCCGCGATCCCCGGCAGGTCCAGCCGCCATCATCCGGGGGTCCTGATGCAATATGCGGGCTAACAGCCTGTCGGACTCAGGACTGATCTACTGCGCGGGTGGGAGAGCGGCCCGAATCTCCCCGATTTCTCGTTGCGTAGTGCCCGCTATGCGCCTCGAAATCGTGAAGATTCGTTCTCGTTCTCCCACCCTGCTCGCTACGATCGCCTAAGTCCGACAGGCTGCTAACCCCCAGCGCCCAGCCGCTCGGCATCGTTGTGACAGCCGGCATCGAGCAGGGCAAGGATCTCGGCAGCGGGCTGTGGCCTGAGGAAGTAATAACCCTGCGCCCATTTGCACTTCAGCGACTGCAGACGCTGCAACTGGCTTTCGGTCTCCACCCCCTCGGCCACCACCTGGGCATCGAAGTCACGGGCCAGCAGCATGATGGTCCGTACCAGTGACAGCCCCTTGCCACGCATATCCATGTCCTGCACGAAATCCTTGTCGATCTTGAGGGTGTCGAAACGGAACTCGTGCAGATAGGTCAGCGAGCAGTAGCCCTTGCCGAAGTCGTCGAGGCTGACATGGATGCCCCGGCCACGCAGACCGTCGATCACCCTGGCGGCCTGCCGACGATGCTGGATGAGCATGGTCTCGGTGATCTCGCAGTGCAGTTGTTCCGGCGCCAGTGCAGTCTCTGCGAGGATCCGGTCCAGGGTCTGCAACAGATTCTCATGCACCAGTTGCTTGCCGGACAGGTTGACCGAGACGAAGAAGGCTTCCTCGATCCCGAAACGCCGGTTCCAGTCGGCGATCTGCCGGCAGGCCTGCTGCATCACCCATTCGCCGATTGGCATGATCAGGCCGGTTTCCTCGGCGATGGGAATGAAGCGGTCCGGCGGGATATCGCCCAGTGTCGGGTGATGCCAGCGCAACAGGGCCTCGAAACCACTGATGGTATTGGCCGCGATGTCGATGATCGGCTGATAGTAGACCTCCAGCTGTCCCTTCGGCAGGGCACTGCGCAGATCGTTCTCCATCTGCATCAGCTCCATGGCCCGCTGGTGCAACTCCGGATTGAAGATGTGGATGCGGCCGCGACCACCCTCCTTGGCGCGGTACATGGCCGTATCGGCGTCACGGATCAGTTCTTCGGGACTGCGGTATTTCCGGTTGCCGAAACACAGACCAAGGCTGGCGTTGGTGTAGAGCACACCGGAGGCGAGATGGAAGCCCGGCTGCAGGGTTTCGAGGATACGCTCGGCCACCAGCACCGCCTCCGCCTCGCTGCCGAAGTCCTCCAGCAGGAAAGTGAACTCGTCGCCGCCGAGGCGTGCCACCGTGTCGGTGGGGCGGATCGCCTTGCGGAACCGCCGCGCCACCTGCAGCAGCATCTGGTCGCCGATCTGATGACCGTAGCTGTCGTTGAGATTCTTGAAGCGGTCGAGATCTAGGAAACAGACGGCATAGAGATAGTTGTCCGCGCGCTCCCGGCGCTGCATCGCCCGAGCGACCCGGTCCGTGAACAGCAGCCTGTTGGGCAGCCCGGTCAGCTCGTCATGCAGCGCATCGTGCTCGAGCTGGGCCAGCAGCTGCAGCCGTTCCCGGTGGCGGCGGAGGGTGAAACCGGCAAAGGCCAGAATGCCGCTGACACCGACCAGCCAGACGATGCCATGCGTCACCTGCATCGATTGCGCGGTTGCCGCCGCCGCGTCCAGATAGGGCTGCAACGGTATGGAGACGCTGATCCCGCCCCGCAGATCGCCCTCCTTGAAACCCAGATAACCGTGACACTTGACGCAGCCCTCGGTCATGTACATCGGCTTCATGTAACGCAGGTAGGGCCTGCCGTCGATCTCGCTCTGCTCGATCACCTCCGTGACACCGGCCTCGAAGGCATCCAGCGCCTTGCGCTCCCAGGGATCCGGGGCGTTGATCGGATTGATCTGCACCTTGCCGGTGATCTTGCCCTTGATGCCGTATTCCTTCTCGAATTCCTGGGTCATCTGCCGCATCATGTAGGCCGGATTCATCAGCGTCAGACGCTTGCCATCGGTGGTTACCACATCACGGTCAGGCAGATGGGCAAGATAGGGATTGGGCGGCGTGCGCTCATCGGGGGGCACATAGACACCGCCGTGACGCGTCGCCCAGCGGCGGAAGGCGAGATCCTTGTTCCAATTGGCACGCGCCTCGGAAATGGCCAGGGTGACCTTCTCCTGATTGAGGTTGCTGATATTCCAGTAGAGGGAAAAGGCGCTCAACGCGGTCCACATCAGCAGGGCAGTAAGGGTGCCGAGAATGATCGGGCGACGCTGAAAGACGCTGGTCTTCTCACGCCGCAGATGGGAAACGCCGTTGCCTGCCAAGCCGCTGCTCATCGATTCACCGTGTAGCGCCATGTCCTCGCGCGACTCTTGTCCACCCCTTGTCCCGGCATGCCCACAGACCGGCATCGGGGAATCCCGTGCCATATTATTAACCCGGCAACTAAATATGCCGTGTTCTGCCGTCGCAAAACCGTCGGCACCTTCGAACAATGCACGATACATGCCGACTTTTCGGCACCTGTTGAAAATCGGCCGGCATGCCGTCATCATGCGGCGGACGACATGCCATAGCGTGCGCTGCCTGAGACGACCATAAAAGGACAAGAAGACATGGCGAAAGCATCGATGACCGCATCCCCCTCCAACCCCTTCCGCCGCGACCTGCTGAAGGGCGCCCTGGCGAGCGGCGTGCTGCTGGCCAGCAGCCAGTCCCTGGCCAGCGAGCACATGCATCACCATGCCGGCAATCCCCACGAAGCGTTGATCGACACGGCGCTGGACTGCCTGAAGAAGGGCCAGCTGTGCATCGACCACTGCATGGAGCTGTTCAAGCGCGGCGACACCTCGGTTGCCGAATGCGCCGATTCGGTGCAGGAGATGCTGGCCATGTGCAGCGCCCTGGAGAAGATGGCCGCCTACCGCTCCGACCGGCTCAAGGCCGTCGCCCGTGTCTGCGCGGACGTCTGCAAGGTCTGCGAGAAGGCCTGCCGCAAGCACGAGGACAAGCATGCCGAGTGCAAGGCCTGCGCCGATGCCTGCGCCGACTGCATCGAGGCCTGCGAGAAACTCATCCGCGCCTGATCGCGACTGCTGATCAGAGACCTTTCGGGATTTCTGCCTGGCACGGCCCATCTAGCCCGGACATTGCATCAGGCCCCGGATGAAGGCGTGCCTGGACCCACCGGAGATCGCGGCCTGGAGGCCGCTCCTACCGGGATTCTGCCATGCCCCGTAGGAGCGGCCTCCAGGCCGCGATTGGCGTGATGTAACAGGCCTTGGGAGTCTGTCGAATCTAGCCCGCATATTGCACGAAGGCGGCCTTGAATGCGTAATTTTTCGGTATTCATCAAGGCAGTGATCCCCTATGCGAGCAATTGTGCCCTGTTACGGTTTGTGCCTATTCGAGTTCAGAGCAAATCTGGCGTCGCATTCTGCCCGATCCCCCTTGAACCCTAGCTACGGCCATGCTTCTATGGCGATCGAACAAACTGCTTGGCCAGATTCGCCCTGAGCATCGAATCCTTGGTGCAATATGCGGGTCAGCCGCCCCCCCTCTTTGAGAGTCCTTCCTCGGCCCAGCGCCGCAACCGCCGCCGGTCGAGCTTGCCGCTGGCGGTCTGCGGCAGCTCCGACACCTGGCGGATGATACGCGGCCGCAGCGCGCCCGCCAGATGGGTCCGGCACCAGTCCTCGACGGCCGACGGCCCGGCCGACCCGCGGTAGAAGGCCACCAGCACCTCCCCCCACACGGGATCACGGTGACCGCTGACCGCCACCCCGGCCACCCCGGGACAGGCCGCCAGCAGGCCCTCGACCGCCTCCGGCTGCACCGTCTCGCCACCGCTCAGCAGCGCCTGGTCGGCCCGCCCCAGCAGGCTCAGCCGCCCGAGCTCGTCCAGTCGGCCCCGATCCCCGGTATGCAACCATTCGCCAGCCTCCATCCAGGGAGTCTGCAGCTCGATGACGCCCTCGGAGGCGCCCGGCTGTCCCGCCGCATCCAGCAGCCGTACCGCGAAGCCGGGCAGTGGCGTGCCGACGCAGGCCGGGTCCTCCCCCAAGGCGAGCGGCCGGGCGGCAACCTGGGAAGCGGTCTCGGTCATGCCGTAGGTGACCCACAGCGGCCAACCGGCAGCCAGGGCCCGCTCGGCCAGGGCCGGTGACAGCGGCCCGCCGCCGACCAGCACCACCCGCAGCGAGGCGGGGGGCTGCGCACCGGCCTCCAGCAGACGCGCCAGCATGGCCGGCACCAGGGACAGATGGCTGACGGGCTGGCGCTCCAGATCGCGGGCCACGGCCGCGGCATCGAAGCGGCCATGCAGACGCACGGCAGCGCCGGCGGCCGCGCAGCGCAGGAGCACGGACAGACCGCCGACATGGAACAGCGGCAGGCAGGCCAGCCACAGGTCTGAGGGAGCGAGCCGCAACCGCCGGTTGACCGCCTCGACGCTGGCCGCCAGCGCCGCATCACCGAGCGCCACCAGCTTGGGGCGGCCGCCGGAACCGCTGGTCGACAGCCACAACCGGGCGCTGAGCGGCGGCTGTGCCGGCGGCAGATCGATGGGTTCGGCCATGGCCGCGGCCTCAAGCAGCTCCCCGGGCGTCATGCCGTCCCCCGCCGCGTCCCCATCCCGGATCAGCCGATGAGACGGCAGCGCCGCCAGCAGATCTGCCCGCCAGCCGGGCGGCAGGTCCGGGTCGAGGGGCATCAGCGCCCGGCCGCCGAGCAGCGCGGCATGCAGCAGGCAGACCAGGAATTCGCTGTCGCGGGTCTGCACGACCAGCACCTCGGCCGACGAACCGGGTTCACGCAGGGCCGCGGCGAGCCGGCGCGTCCGCTCCAGCATGCCGGCGTAGTCGAGACTGGCGGTCGGCCCCAGCAGGGCCGGCGCCCGTGGCCGGCATTGCGCAGCCTGCAGCAGCCAGTCACAGGGCGCCGCCGGCTCCATCAGACGTCGGCCTTGACCCCGATGTGCAGGCAGGCGATGCCGAAGGACAGGTTGCGATAGCGCACCGACTCGAAACCCGCCTGCAGCATGATGGCCCTCATCGTCTCCTGGTCGGGAAAGCGGCGGATGGATTCCACCAGGTAATGGTAGGCAGCCGGCTGACGCGCCACCAGGGCACCGAGGCGGGGAATGACCAGGAAGGAATAGAGGTTGTAGAAGGGGCGGATCAACGCCCAGGGACGTGAGAACTCCAGGCACAGACAGCGGCCGCCCGGCTTCAGCACCCGGTGCATCTCGCGCAACGCCTCCTCCATGTCGGTCATGTTGCGGATGCCGAAGGCGATGGTCAGGGTGTCGACCGAGGCGTCTGCCAGCGGCAGGGCCTCGCCAGTCGCCGCGATGCAGCGCACGCCGTCCAGGCCCCGGGCACGGCCGGCCTGCATCATCGCCAGGCTGGGATCGACCAGCAGCACCGCGCGACCGTCACCGCTCAGAGCCCGCGCCACGTCACCGGTACCGCCGGCCAGATCGACCAGGCACTGGCCGCCAGTGGCCGCCGCCTCGCGCACCAGCACCCGCTTCCACAGCCGGTGGATGCCGAAGCTCATGAAGTCGTTCATGAGGTCGTAGCGTGGCGCCACCGACTCGAACACCTGGCGAATGCGCCGCTGGCGCTCGGCCGGATCGACCTGCTGGAAACCGAAGCTGTGCTTGAGGGGCGCCCCCCCGCTCATGGCAGATCGCTGCGCCGGAACAGTTGATAGCCGACCGCCGCACAGAGGGTGCCGATCAGCAGGGGATAGACCAGGGCCCAGATCAGATAGCCGGCGTGGCCGAAGAAATCGAGAATGATGAAGGCGGTCGGACCGAGCATCACCAACTGGGCATCGAACAACATCATCGCCGCGGTGCGAAACACCTGCAACGGATTGGCCAGGGCGACGGCCACCGCACCCTCGGGACTCAACCCGCCACGGATCAGGATCCCAAGCAGGATCAGGTCGAGGAGCAGGATCAGGGCCAGCCAGATGACGAAGGCGGCGCCCTGGGCGACATCGGCGGTACGCGCCACGCTGGAGATCAGCATGCCGATGCCGAGGAAACACCAGGCCAGCACCACCAGCAGGGCGGTGTAATAGCCGAACATGAACCAGGGCACCTCGGCCGACTTGATCAGCGCCCAGACCACGGCACCGGCCATGGCCAGGAACACCGGCAGGAAGACCACCACGAAGCGGCCCAGCAGCTTGCCCCAGAACCAGGCGCCGAGCGAGATGGGCAATGACAGCATGTACTCGAACACCCCGGCCTCGCGGTCACCGGCCACCGAACGCACCGTGGTGATGAGCACGAAGATCGGCAGGATGGCCATGGTCAGCTGGATGTAGGTGATGAGCAGCCGGGAGAGCCCGGTGAAGCCCATGACCCGGGATTCGGTGAGGCCGAACACGAACAGCAGCACCACCACGCCGCCGAAGATGGCCGTATAGACCTGGAACCAGCGGGTGCGCAGCGATTCGATGATGTCGGCCCAGGCGGCCAGCCACAGATGCCTCATGCCTCCACCTCAGTGATGCTCATGGGCATGTTCCTCGAGATTCGCTCCGGGCGCGTTGTAGCGCCGCTCGCGTTCCAGCACCAGCTGGCGCGCCTGCTGGTAGCTCATGCCGCCCTCGACCGGCTCCGCCTGGGCGCCGATACCGAACTCCATCGGCGTCACGTCGCCGTCGACATAGGTCGCGCTGCGGCCGTCGATCCAGCGGCCATCACGCCGGTCGGTGACCCAGATCTCGGTAGCCGGGTCGTCCTTCCAGGGCTGATCCTCCAGCCACAGCATGGCACCGCCGATGTCATCGAACTTGTAGACCTTGCGATCCGGGCCGCTGCGGATCTGGGCGGCATGAAAACGGTCGCTCAGCACCATCCGGCAGCGGTCGCAGGTATCGCGATCCCACTTGACCTCTACCGGGCCGGTTTCGGGGCCCCGCGAGCAGGCCAGCAGCAGGCCGCCAAGGGCAGCAAGCAGCAGGATGCGGAAGGCTTTCACGAGATTCATGCGGTTTCTTCTCCTGTCTCTTCCATGCGGATGGCGCTGAGCAGGCCTGCGTAACGCGACAGTACGCCGAGAAAGCGCAGCCGGTCGGCCCCCGCCACCAACCCCGTCCAGCACAGCCCCCCGGCCGGCTGGAAACCCCACTGCGCCAGGCTGCGGGCAAAGGCCGGCTCCTCTCGATTGATGCGCAGCTCGCAGCGCAGTTGGCTGTCGAGATCGACCCGGTCTGCCACCCGATCGTCCAGCACCACCTGCCCCTGGTCCATCTCCACCACCCGGTTGACCAGCGAGGCCACCTCGTCGAGGCGGTGGCTGGAGATGAGCATCACCGTCTCCTCCGGCTTCTCGGCCAGCAGCTGGAAGAAGATGTGCCGCGCCTCGGGATCGAGATTGGCGGCCGGCTCATCCATGATCAGCAGGCGGCTGTCACGCCCAAGGGCGATGCTGATCAGGATCTTCTGCTTCTGGCCACCGGACAGACGCACGAAGGGCCGCTTGCGGAGCAGCTCCAGGTCGAGGCCGAGGCGCCGGGCCATCGCCTCCATGCGCCCGGGATCGGCGTCGCAGACGTCGGCGGCGAAGTGGATCAACTGACCGACCGGCATCTTCAACGGCGGTGGCAACTGGGGCACGAAGCCGACCTGCTTCAGCACTTCGGTACGCTGCGCGTGCACGTCCTGACCATCGATGCTGATGCTGCCTTCGAAGTGGTATTCTCCGAGCAGACAGCGGATCAGGGTGGTCTTGCCGGCACCGTTGGAACCGACCAGGGCCAGGCGGCTCCCGGAGGGGATGTCCAGATCGATGCCCTTCAGGGCCTGGAACTTGCGAAAGCGCTTGGCGACCTGCTGGAAACGGATCATCGAGTCTCTATTCCGGTTGTTGCAAGGCGCCGGCCAGCGCAAGGGGGCGCTGTCTGCGACGCGGATTCATGGGACCGGCCGGCAGCCCGGCGATGGTTCGCGATCATACCGTAAAACGGCGCCCGGCCGCAGGCTGCCACAGCGGTTCAACGCCCGGGCAGCTTGTACTCGAAACGCAGCGAGTTGGTCGGGCACTGATCGACGCACAGGCCACAGCGGGTACAATCGGCACCGACGTCCACCTTCGCATCGCGGGCCCGGCCCTTGATGGTCATGTCCAGCACGTGCGGCACCAGGCAGACCTTGCGGCAATCCCCCTCGTGGGCGCAATCCTGCAGATGGTAGGTGACCCGCAGCGGGCTGGCCAGGCCGACGATGCCGTAGGTCATGCCGATGGGGCAGACATAGCGGCACCAGGCACGGCGTGACACGAAGACCTCGAACAACAGCAGCACGCCGACCCAGACCAGCGCCAGTCCCGGGCCATAGATCAGCGCCCGGCTGACGATGCCGGTCGGCGAGATGGTCTCGAACACCGTGTAGCCGGTGGCCAGCGCCAGCAGCGCGAAGACCAGATACAGCACCGTGCGCAGCCCGCGATGGAAGCTGTAGTTGCGCGCCAGCTTCTTCTTCGCCAGCCACAGATGCAGGCTCTCGGCCCATTCGGCCAGCAGGTGGTAGGGACAGACCCAGGAACAGAAGGTCCGCCCGCCGAGCAGCAGCCACATCACCAGCACGGTCGAGGTACCGATCACCAGATTGATCAGCACCTCCTTGAAGGCCAGCATCACCTGCAGCGAGGAATTGAGATCCGCCATGTGGAAGCCCATGAAGCGCGAGGCGGTGAGCGCGCCTTCCAGCAGCTGGATGTCGAGCCAGTAGGAGAGCACGAACAGGAGATTGATGGCCAGCAGGGTCAACCAGCGGCGGTTGCGCCACTTGTGACTCTTGTGCTCGGCGTGCAGCCGCTCCAGTCGTTCCACGTCCAGCTTGTGGGTCTTCTTGTAGAAATGGATCTCCTGCGCCGCCGGCCGGATCTCCTCCCTGGCCGGCTTGCGCGGCGCCCGCCCCAGCATCTGCATGAAGGATTCACTGATGTAACTCATGCCGTCTCCGCCGTCTTCCGACTGTCGACCACGATGGCCGGCTCGCCCTCCACCGGGCAGATCATCTCGCACACCCCGCAGCCGACGCAGCCCTCCAGCACCACCGGCGTCATGCGCACCTTGCCATCCTCGCCCTCGATCGGCTCCAGGCGGATGGCATGCTTGGGCGGACACTGGTTGGGGTCGCCGGAGGGCGGCTTGCCGGCCTCGCACTGGCTGGCGCGGATCTCGATCGGACACTGGCGCACGCAGAGGTCGCAGATCTCCAGGTCGTAGGGATGATCGCGGACATAGAGTGGATTCCAGCGGTCGATCTCGTCGTAACGCAGCTTGCCGCCGAAGCCGGCGCCGCGGGCCAGCCCCTTGAAGCCCTTGCCCTGGATTGCCAGGCAGGCCGCGGGCCGCGCCAGGCGGGCGAAGCCCATGCGCGTCTCGTGCGGGTAGTTGATCTCGTGGGTCAGCGCCCCGGTGGGACAGGCCAGCACACACTGCAGGCCATCGCAGGAAAAGTCGCAGGCCTGGTCACGGGCGGCAATGTAGGGTGTGCCGACCCCGAAACCGCTGTCGATGTCTTCCAGGTGGATGGCCTCCACCGGACAGACCTGCACGCACTGGCCACACTTGATGCAGGCAGCGAGAAACTCGTCCTCCTCAAGGGCACCCGGCGGGCGCAGGCGCAGCGGTCCGCCCTTGACCACCGGCACGAACCCCAGCAGTGAAAGGGATACCAGACCGGTACCCAAAGCCACACTGCGCAGGAATTCACGGCGCTGCTTCTGCTGCCGCGGGTTGAGGCGACGCCGCCCCGGCGGGCGTGGCGGTGGCTTGATCTCGCTCACAGCCTGTTCTCCATTTCCATCAACGGTCGCTGGTCACGCAGCACCAGTTGCGGCGGCGTGAACGGCGCCAGGCGCTCCAGGAAGTCCAGCACCTCCAGCATCGGTGTGCCACGGAAGAACTGCGCCGCAGGCACATCCTGCCAGATGCGGTCGGCATAGGAATAGTTCTCGTAGGGGGTGTCACCGATGCCGTCACCATCAAGATCGAAGCCCTGGTAGCTGTCCCAGTAGTTGCCCTGCCAGTCGTTGCGGTTGGCGGTGGCACCGTCACTGACCACCACCTCGGTCAGGTTACCCTTGAACAGGTTGCGGTGAAAGGCATTTCCCTGCCAGTCGTTGAGGAAACGCACGGCGATGTTGTTGAAGGCGATGACGTTGCCGGTAAAACGGTTGACGGTGTCCGGCTGGTAGGGTGACACATCGAGGTACAGGGCGGTCGCATTGTAGAGGATCCGGTTGTTCTCGATGGTCACATCGGAGGTCTCCTTGAAACCGATTCCCACCCCGGTGGCACCCACTGCCCGCGCGATGTAATTGTCACGGATCTCGACGCCATCGCTGTACATCAGGAAGATGCCCACGGAATTGTCGGTATAGGTATTACCCTCGACCTTGTTGTACTGGGAGTACATGAAGTGCAGGGCATAGCGGCCGCCGCGACTGTCGTTGCGGGCGATGAGATTGTCCTTTGAATACCAGACCACCATGTCACGCGCATTGCGGATCACGTTGTCCGTGATCTTGTTGCCGAAGCTGTACCAGAGCCGCACCGCATCGCCACGCATACCCAGGGCCACCTCCTTGGAGCTGATGCGGTTGCGACGCACCACGTTGTTTTCAGACTGCTGCAGGTCGAGGCCGAACAGGCAATCATCGATGATGTTGTCCTTGATGACATTGAACTTGCCACGCACCTGCACACCGGCGTCAATGGTGTTGTGCAGGGCACCGGAGTTGGTCAGATGCAGATTGCGCAGCACGGCACCATCGGTGTGCAGATAGATCACCGAGCCCTTGCCGCCTGCATCGATGGTCACCTTGCCCCGGCCATCCAGGGTAATGCCCTTGTCGATGGTGATGGGGCCGGCATAGACGCCGGGCTCGGGCTGGACGATGTCGCCGGGCTTGGCGGCATCGATCATCGCCTGCAGGCCTGGCCGGGCGGCCAGCACCGGCAGACCGGCCAGCATCAGCAACAGCGCGAGCAGAAGGCGAACCATTCCGTCCCTTCCCATCTAGCCCCCGGAGCTGTCCTGCAACTGGCGATGGCGGATCACGGCCGCCACGGCGAGCAGCAGCGACATGAGCATCATCAGGCCAAAGCCGATGTAGGGGTAGGAATAGGTCGCGAACTGCGCCACCTTGCCCTGCCCGAACACCGTGGGCATGAAGGGCTTGACCGTGAAAGCCCCCATGGGATTCAGGTTGTGACCGAAGAACCACAGCCAGGCGGCGTAGTCGATGACGAAGAACACCGGCAGGGCCATGGGCACCAGCACCAGCAGCCAGTAGAACAGGCCACCGGTGCGGCGGGTCGTCGCCAGCAGCACCAGCATGGCCAGCACCAGACCGGCGAACACCGCATGGGTGGCAATCGCCACCTTCTTCACCATCGGCTCGATCTCGGCCGGGTTGTTGAAATAGCGCCCCAGGCTCTTGCCATAGTGCCAGGTCATCACCTGGAAGGTGCTGCCATTCCAGGGTTCACCCTTGCCGGTACGCTCGCGGTCCTTCTCGTAGTTCACCCGCATCTGCTCGATCAGGCGCTGCTTCTCGCTCAGATGTTCGGTTTCCGCCGGTTTGGCCGCAGTCACGCCCGAACTTTCCAGCGAACGGCGCAGAGCCTCGACGATGGCGCTGCTGCTGGCCTCTTCCTCCGCGCCCTCGGCGGTGGCCTCCTGATCCAGCGAGGTGACCAGGGCGCGAATATAGCCCTCGTTTTCATACTGCAGGCCGTTCTCGGCATACAGGGTGAGGTACATCCATACCAGGATGGCCGCAAAACCCGCCGTCATGACTCCGGTTCGCAGTCCCGGTGAGCGAATCATGAAACCGACCAGCATCACCCCCAGGAAGACGACCAGAAACTGCGAATAGGCGCGTTCTACCGGGCCGCCGGCGGCAATGGGGTACATGCCGACATAGTGGTTGATGGTGTCCATCTCGTGAACGCAGTCGAGGGCCTCGCTTTCCTCGATCTCCCGGTTCTCGATCTTCTTGCAGCCGTTGAACACACCATTCATGTGGAAATGGATGCGCACCCCGTCGGGGAAGGCCTCCGGCGGATAGTTGGGTGCCTTCAGCGCCACCCACCAGATCGGGCTGTAATAGATGGCCACCAGCAGCAGCAGGGCAAGCACGCCCAGGGCGGTGACGATGAGATTCTGTCTGTTTTGAGTGTCCGCATTCACGATCAGTACCTTTGCGTCGAGAGAGACAGGTGGATATGAAGCGGCATTCTGGCCTGCATGGGCCAGTGCGGCAAGGAACTGCCACACGACCGACAGTCCGTACGTTCAGAGGACATCCCTCCGCCGCCACGTCGCTTGCGGCCCGGGGCATCCCGGAATCCGCACGGCCCTGTCAGGAATACCGGGAAGGCGGGCGGGGCGGGGGCAGGACGCCCCCGCCCGTCAGCCGATACTGCGTGGACCTCAGTCGAAGTCCGGGTTCTTCCAGTCCTTGGACGGCGCCAGGTCTTCCTTGGGCGGCTTGATGCGCGACACGTAGTCGATCACGGCGCGCATGTCGTCGTCGGTGAAGCTCGCGATCTGCTTGACCATGTCCGGATTGGCGTTGCGCCGCTTGCCATCCCGGATCCACTCGAACTGGCGCAGCATGTACTTGTAGTGCTGGCCCTGGATACGTGGATAGAACTTCTTGTTGCTGCCCTCGCCCTTCTCGCCATGGCACTTGACGCAGTTTTCCTTGTACAGCTTCTCGCCGCGCGCCAGATCGGTGCCAGGCCCCACGCCGTTGTCCGGGTTCATCTTCAGGGTCTGGATGTAGGCGGTGACGTCGGCCAGCGCCTGGGCATCACCGATCGACTCCGGCAGGGCGAAGGGATACATGGTCGGGTTGTCGCGGTTACCGGCGCGGATGTCCGCCAGCTGCTTGATCAGCACATTGCGGTGCTGGCCGGCGAGCTGGGGAAAGGTGCCGTCCTCGGTACCCCAACCTTCGGGCATGTGGCAGGCGGAACAGACCTCGAAGACGTCCAGGCCGTTTTCCAGGTCCGGCTTCAGCGCCATTGCCTTGTCCAGCTCCTCGCCGTGCATGCTCCACGCTCCGGCGGTACCGGACAGGACCATGCTGACGGCCAGTCCCGCGGCCTTCAATACACTCTTCTTTAACATAGGGTTCTCCTGCAACTCGTTGAACGTTGAAAGCCGGCCCCTTGTAGGCCCAGCCTGCCGCCGGAATATTGGCAGCCTGGACCACAGGTCGCCTTGATATCGGTCAAAGCGGCTGCCGGCTGCGGCGGCTCAGGGCTTGAGCTTCGACAGGTAGTCGGCGATAGCCTCGATTTCCTGCTCGTTCACCATGTGCATGATACCCTTCATGGCAGCCGTCATGCCGTTGTTGCGGGCACCGCTCTTGATGTCCTTCAGCTGCTGAATCAGATACGCCTTGTTCTGGCCGGCCAGCTTGGGGTACTGGGGCATGATCGGCGACTTGGCATCCTTGCCGTGACAAGCGGTGCAGCCGCCCTTGGCCGGGTTGCTGAACAGGGCCGCACCATCAAGGCCGGCCGCGTGGGCGGTCCCCAGCCCCGCCATGGACACTGCCAGAACCATACTACTCAGTACTCTTCTCATGCCAATTTCCTCATCCTGTGTCCGGTTGAATCCCGGACTGTAGATAAAAAGGGGGGGCTGTACTTCGCCCCCCCGGACTTGCCTAGGATTACCAGGTCAGACCATTACTTGATCTTCTTGGCGCCATGTTCCTCCAGATAGGTCTTGGCGCGCAAGCCCAGATCGGCGGTCTTCACCTGATACTGCCACCACTGGTTGGCCCAGAGCATGGCATTCTGCCAGTCGCCCTTGGCCGCAGCAGCCTCGGCCTTCTTCTTCGCCTCGTCGGCAAAGCCGAGCTGGTCGGTGGCATCCTCCACCAGCGCCACAACCGGCGGGAAGTCCTTGTAGTTGTGGCTGGTGATGAAGGCCACGACCTGGTCGATGACCGCCTGGGTCTCCAGGTTGGTCTTGACCTGCTTCTCGTAGTCGGCCTTGGTGTAGGTCACGCCTTCCTGCATGGACACGGCCTTGGCCTTGTAGCCCTTGGGCTTGACCAGCAGATAGCCTTCCATCTCCAGGTGCAGAGCCGAGCAGAACTCGGTGCAGTAGTAGGGGAAGACGCCTTCCCGATCGGCGATGAAGCGGGCGGTGGCCGTCTTGCCCGGCTCCAGCGAGAGCTGGACATTCTGGCCATAGAGGGCGAAGCCATGCACCTCGTCCTCGGCACGCTCCAGGTTGGTGAAGTGCAGGATCACCTCGTCGCCAACCTCAGCCTCGATGATCTCGGGGTTGATGTGGGAACGGATGGTGGTACCAAACACCTCGACCTTGCACTTGCCGCTGGCATCGCAGGTCCGCTCGGTCTTCTCGCGACCGGCGCGGGTCTTGTAGGGCGAGCGCTTGTCGGTACGGCTGTCCCAGCCAGACTTGTAGCGGATCGCCGGCTTCAGCTTGTCGGCCTTGATGGCCACGGCATAGTGGGGCTCGCCCAGCGGCAGCGGCATGTCGTAGAGCAGCTCCATCTTCTCGCCGCTGATGTCGATCAGCTGATGGTTCTGCGGATGCAGCGGGCCGACCGGATTGAAGCGGTCGATGGCCAGCTTGTTGAGCGCCACCAGGTACTTGCCGTCCGGCGACACCGAGTCACCCTCCATCGCCATCAGGTGACCGATGTTGTAGTGGATGGACAGCTTGTCGAGGATCTTGCCCTTGCAGTAATCCCACTTGCCGACCATGGAATCCACGTACAGCGAGGTATAGGCCACGCAGGGCTTGGCGTCGAACTGGGTGTGCAACGGCCCCAAACCGAGCTCGACCTGGGTATGAACCACGTCCTTGAGGGCGATGATCGGAATCCCGTAGGGATCCTTGCCTTCGAACTTCTTGTTCTTGATCGCCTTCATGATCTTGTCGAAGCTGTATACCGTGGTATGGCTGTCCAGCTTGCCGGAGACCACCAGATACTTGCCGTCCGGGCTGACGTCGACGCCATGCGGGCTCTTCGGTTCCGGGATCAGGAACAGAATGCCTTCCTTCACGGCGGTATCGATGGTCAGCACGTCATGGCCATTGATCTTGGTTGCCTTGCCAGCCTTGACCAGCTCGGCCGCCTTCTTCCAGTTCACCACGTGCAGGAAGTCGGTGTCCTTGGAGGAACAGCCGGCCTCGAACGGCGGACGACCCCGCTCGATGCCACCCACGTAACGCTCGGAACAGAAGGAGTTGGTGAACGACCAACCGTATGACGGCCCCTTACCGAAGTCGGACAGGTCCTGGCTGTACGGCGGCGCCATCACGGTAAACGACTTGGAAGGATCGATGCGCCCCTTCTCGCGGTTGAACTTCCAGTAGGTCATGCCACCACGGTAGTGTTCGTTGAACTGCTCCAGCGGCACGAACTTGTTCTCGTAGGGTGCAGGATACTGGGCCGCGGTCATGGCATATTCGGTGTTCGGAGACACGAACACGCCACCATGCTGCGACTTGAACACCGGGTTGACGACGATCTGCTTGGTCTCGAAGTCGTGCAGATCGATCACCGCGACACGCGGGTTGGCCTTGTCGTTGATGAACAGGTACTGGCCGTCGTATTCACCCTTGGTCTCGGAGATGGCCGGGTGGTGGGTGTCACCAAAATTGATTTCCTTGCCCTGGATGTTGCCCTGGCGCAACACGGCCTTGGACTCCTCGTCGAAACCATAGCCCTGCCAGGGTTCCGGCGTGAACACGGCGATGTACTTCAGGATCCGCATCGACGGGATGCCGTAGACGATCACCTGGCCACTCTGGCCGCCGGAACTGAAGACGATATATTCATCGCGCCCGCCGGTCGGGGTATAGGTCTTGGCGGCTGCCAGCAGGTCTTTCTGGGTCAAACCGCGCGCCTTCATGACCTCGTCCAGCGTCGCCGCCGACAGCGAGCCCGCCGCGATCGCCAGCCCCCCCGCAAGGCCTACCAGCGCACGCAGCACGCCTTTTGGTTGCTTTTTCATAGCCCTCTCCCTTAAAAACACAAGTCGGTTTTCGAAACACGATTTTCAGTCAGGCCAAACAAAGCCTTCACTGCGCCCTCGCGCTGCGGCTAAACTTGCCACCCGCCACTCCAAACGGCCTTGACGCAAGTCAAAGTAATGCGGCAAATGGCGGTCAAAATGCGGCAAACCACACAGCGTCCCAATAAAAGTAGCTTATGCGTCAGAAATTGACAGGAAAAAGGCGCGAACCGAGACCCGGCCACCCCGTTATCACCCACACAAGCGGACCTGCATGAAAATCAAACTGCTCAGTTTCACCTCAGCCACCATCTTCGTGGCCGGCATCCTCTTCTGGGGCGGCTTCAACACCGCGATGGAGGCCACCAACACCCTCTCCTTCTGCATCTCCTGCCACGAGATGGAGAGCACGGTCTACCAGGAATACCGGCACAGCGTCCATTTCCGCAACCCCTCCGGCGTGCAGGCCGCCTGTCCGGACTGCCACGTGCCGCGTGACTGGACACCCAAGATCATCCGCAAGATCCAGGCCTCGGTGGAGGTCTACCACTGGCTGATGGGCTCCATCGATACCCCGGAGAAGTTCGAGGCCAAGCGCGCCGTTCTCGCCGAGAAGGTGTGGAAGACCATGAAACGCACCGACTCGCGGGAATGCCGCAACTGCCACCGCTTCGACAGCATGGAACTCGAACGCCAGGGTCTGTTCGCGCAGAAGAAGCACCGCCGGGCCCAGGCCGATGACATGACCTGCATCGACTGCCATAAGGGCATCTCCCACCGGCTGCCGAAGGAGACCGAGGCGGAGGCCGCGGCACAGACCGCCGACATCGACCTCGAGTACGGCGAGGAGATCAACGAGACCTGCGCCGGCTGCCACGGCGAATACGGCGAAGGCAAGCCAGACGGCGAATACCCGCGGCTGGCCGGTCTGCCGCGCGGCTACATCGCCAAGCAACTGCGCGACTTCAAGGCACGGCGGCGAATCAACATCCCCATGGTCCCCTACACCAGCGAGCGCGAGCTGCCCGAGGAGGACGTGGTCACCATCGCCGCCTATCTGGAGCAGATCAAGTTGCCCACCAAGCTGGAGCCGGTCGAGGTCAAGGAAGGCTTCGATGCCTTCGCCCGACTGAAGGAAAGCAAGCTGGTGATCAACATCGCCCGCCTGGACGGCAACATCGACGCCGGACGGCGCTTCTATGAGAAGGAATGCCAGACCTGCCACGGCAACGACGGTTATGGCAAGCCGGCCGAGCTGATCCCGCCGCTGACCGGCCAGCACTCCGAATACCTGCGGCGACAGATCAACCGCTTCCGCCGCGGCGAACGGCTGCACGACGACGACCCGGAGGATCAGGCGATCTTCCAGCAGATCGGCGACGGCCAGGTGCAGGACCTGCTCAGCTACCTGTCGATACTGGACGATTGACAGCGGGTGGGAACTTGCCCTTGCGCAAAGTGGCACAGACCTTCTGAGGCAATACTGCGCGAGCCCCGGTCTGCATTCGTGTGACTTGACGGACAACTTGCCCAGCCAATCCCGCCATCAACTCCCGGCGATTGCCGGGTTAATACTTCCATATGTTTCCCGACAGCACCAAGTGGCCATGGATCGTCGGGCCTCTCAGGGCGCTGCATCGGCAGCCCCTGGGTCACCGCCCATCCCTCGGGATGGGCTGAGGGTGCAGAAAAGTCATGCCCGCCCATGCACCGGAGTTGAATCTTGTGGAATACTTGTGAAATCATCTCAAGATTCATGAGATCGGCAACCTTTACGCCAGCACATGACACCAGACCAGTAAGGTCAAAAGACGACGGCTGCGTTCCATGCAACGCAGAGAAACACAGGTCACTGCTTCACTGGGAACGAACCGATCTGCCTTTGCGGAAAGGCCCTGCACTTGCGCATGGCTCGATAAGCATGCTGTCCCCAGAATCCGAATTGGATGGAAAAAAAATGACCGCAACAAAAAAACGAAAAAAGGCTTATGCGATTGGCCAGTTTCTATACAAATATTATGGTTTGAGCTTGAGAGAAGTATTTGGCAAGTCCAGAGAAACCCTGCTTGCAGAACTGGAAGAAGTTCCATGCAACCTGTGTGGTGCCGACGACCCGATAACAGTCGCTCACACGGACAAGTACAACTTGCCGGTCAGAACAGTCATCTGCAAACAGTGCGGGTTAATATATCTAAATCCCCGCCCCACACTGTCAAGCTATAGCAATTTCTATGAAGGTGGCGGAACAGCTAGCAGCTCTTACCATCGAACAATCGATTTTCATTCGATTGACGATCTCCTCAAGGAGTATTTTGGCGGAGAGTATGAAGTAAAGCACACTCCAAGGGACATAGAAGATTTTGAGCGGCAATCTGAAGCAACGGAAAAGGCCGGCCCGCATGAAGCCGAATCTCCCGACAAAACAACCACATTCAACAGATACGGGCTTGAGATTCTTGATTACCTATCCAGTGACATTCCAAAAGGAAGCAAGATATTCGAAGTGGGTGCCAGCCATGGCCAGTTGCTTCTCCCATGGAGAGAACTGCACGACTGTGAGGTTAGTGGCGTTGAGCCAAAAAAGAAAACGGTGGAAGTAGCATTGGAAAGCAATGGCATCAAATTATTTCAAGGATTCTCGGACAACCCAGACATCCCACGGAATTACTATGATCTTGTAACGAATATAAGAACCATCAACCACATGCTTGATCCAATGACTGAATTAAAGAATGCCCATGAGTGGATTAAAGACGATGGTTATATATTCATCGATATCCAGGACAGCATCTCTAAATCCAGAAGCAAGGGCTTTACTGCCAATGTGGTCGAAATAGACCATCCTTACATGTTTTCTATCGCAACATTATCCGCATTTGTAGAAAAAGCGGGGTTCAAGATAATCCGCGCAGAGCACGCAGACGTCAATCGTGCACAATCAAACAGGGAAGATTACGAACCTTGGCAAATTCGCATTCTGGCAAGGAAGGTCGATGGGGATGTGAAGGTCACTTATCCCGACCCATTCGATGAATTGGCAAGATTGATGCGTTCCTGCCAGCAATATGGAGTAAATCTGGATAGAAAAAACAAGCAGTTGACCAAGCGCACACGACAATTGAAGAACGCCATAAAAAATGTAAAAAGTCGTTACGCGCAGCAAAAGGATGGGAATAAATCAGGGCTGAACAGTGATGCTACTCAGCCGACAGTTGGGTAGTATCCAGAATTCTTCGCACTTTTGTTCGGCACCGACTGCCTGCGGGCCAGGGCCTGTTGACACCGCGCCAATCGCGGCCTGGAGGCCGCCCCTGCCAGGGTGCCGCCATGCCCCGTAGGAGCGGCCTCCAGGCCGCGATCCCCGGCGGGTCCTGGCACACCATCATCCGGGGCCCTGGTGCAATACCGGCTTGGCCATGGTGTCGCCGAGCAATGTAACCTGCGAAGGACCGGCATAGGGAACGACGGCAATGCTGACGAAGGCGCCCGCGCCGGGCGCTCATCGGAGGAAGGTCTTGAAAAATATGGTGGCTACGCCCTGACTCGAACAGGGGACCCCATCATTATGAGTGATGTGCTCTAACCAACTGAGCTACGTAGCCATTTTCTGCTCTGGCCGGCAAGGGGACCGGCGGAAGAGGCGAAATTGTAGGGGTTTGGCGGGGTTCTGTCCAGACCCGGCCGCCCCCGGACCGGCGGTCAGACGTTGAAGCGGAAGTGCATCACGTCACCATCCTGGACGACGTAGTCCTTGCCCTCGAGGCGCAGCTTGCCGGCCTCCCTGGCGCCCTGCTCGCCGCCATAGCGGATGAAATCCTCGTAGGACACCACCTCGGCACGGATGAACCCCTTCTGGAAGTCGGTATGGATGACAGCGGCGGCCTCGGGGGCGGTGGCACCGACCCTGACGGTCCAGGCACGGACTTCCTTGACGCCGGCGGTGAAGTAGGTCTGCAGGCCCAGCAACCGGTAACCGGCCCGGATCACCCGGTTGAGCCCCGGCTCCTCCAGCCCCAGCTCCTGCAGAAAGGCCGCCCTTTCCCCGGCATCCAGCTCCACCAGCTCCGCCTCGATCGCGGCGCACACGGCCACCACCTCGGCGCCCTCGCCGGCGGCATGCTCTCGCACGGCCTGCAGATGAGGGTTGTCCTCGAAACCGTCCTCGGCCACGTTGGCGATGTACATGGTCGGCTTGATGGTGAGCAGATGGAGATCCTGCAACTGCTCGCGCTCGTCCTTGTCGAGATCCATGGCGCGCAGCGGCAGGGCCTCGTCGAGCTGTGCCTTGACCCGCTCCAGCACCGCCAGCCTGGCCCGGGCCTCCTTGTCGCCACTCTTGGCAATCTTGCCGACCCGCTGGATAGCCTTCTCCACCGTCTCCAGGTCGGCCAGCGCCAGTTCGGTGTTGATCACCTCGATGTCCGAAAGCGGATCGATCCGCCCCGCGACGTGCACCACGTTCTCGTCCTCGAAGCAGCGCACCACCTGGGCGATGGCATCAGTCTCACGGATGTTGGCGAGGAACTTGTTGCCCAGCCCCTCGCCCTTGGAGGCACCGGCCACCAGGCCGGCGATGTCGACGAACTCGACCGTGGCCGGCAGCACCTGCTGCGGCTTGACGATCTCCGCCAGCCTGTCCAGGCGCGGGTCCGGCACCGGCACCACGCCGACGTTCGGCTCGATGGTGCAGAAGGGGTAGTTCTCGGCCTGGATACAGGCCTGGGTGAGGGCATTGAACAGGGTGGACTTGCCGACGTTCGGCAGGCCGACGATGCCGCATCTGATGCTCATAGTGGATTCCTGTCTATCTCGAATGCAGCCGGTGCATCGCCCGTTCCAGCTCGCCGGCGACCACCTCGGGCAACACCTCGAGCCCGGCCTCGATGGCCTGTTCGATGGCCTGCCGCTCGGCCTGCGAGGGGCGGTGCAGTACGTAGTCGACCACCTGATCCCGGTGACCGGGATGGCCGATGCCCAGGCGCAGGCGCAGAAAATCGCGGCTGCCGAGGTGGGCGATGAGGTCGCGCAGCCCGTTGTGGCCACCGTGACCGCCACCGCGCTTGAGCTTGACCTCGCCCGGTGGCAGATCCAGTTCGTCGTGCACCACCAGGATGGCCTCAGCCGGAATGCGGAAAAAGCGGGCCAGGGCGGCCACCGCCTGGCCACTGCGGTTCATGAAGGTACCGGGCTTGAGCAACCGGCAGTCGCCACCGTCGATACGGCAGCGTCCGGCCTCGCCGTGGAAGCGGGCCTCCGGGCGCAGATCGCAGCCGAAGCGGCGGCCCACCGCATCGACGAACCAGAAGCCGGCATTGTGCCGGGTCGATTCGTACTGGGGGCCGGGATTGCCCAGCCCCACGATGAGCTGCACCGCCGGCACGGCCGCGTCCCGTCCCAGGGCTTATTCCTCGCTGCCGCCCTCTTCCTCGCCGGTCTCGGTCTCCTCGGCACCACCCTTCTTGGCGTGGATGGAAACCACCGCCAGGTCATGCTCGTCACCCTTCAGCAGCTCGGTGAACTGCATGCCTTCCGGCAGCTTGAGATCGGACAGGTGCAAGGCGTCGCCGACGTTCATGGCGGAAACGTCCACCTCGATGAACTCCGGCAGATCCTTGGCCAGGCAGGTGACGTCGGCCTCGGTCAGGTCGTGGGTCAGCAGGCCGCCGGCCTTGATGCCGGGGCAGCTCTCCTCGCCGATCACGTGCAGCGGCACGCGGACATGGATCTTGTCGGTCTCGTTGACGCGCTGCAGATCGACGTGCAGGATCAAGGCCTTGGCCGGATGACGCTGCAGGTCACGCAGCACGGCCTGCTGCGGCTGGCCGTCGACCTTGATGGTCAGGATGTGGGAGAAGAAGGCCTCGTGCTCAAGGTTGTGCCACAGTTCGTTGTGGCTCAAGGTCAGGGCCTGCGGCTCGGCGTCACCCCCGTAGAGGATGGCGGGAACCTTGCCGTCCCGACGCAGGCGGCGGCTCGCACCCTTCCCCATGTCGGTACGCGTTTCGGCAGTCAGTTCGAATGACAGACTCATTTCAGTTACTCCAGTGTGCCGCCTCGGCGGCGTGCGTTACCTCCCCCGCGACCAGGGGAGGGCCTTGAAGACTCAATCCATGAACAGCGAGCTGACCGATTCCTCCTCGCTGATGCGGCGCATGGTCTCGGCCAGCATCTCCGCGATCGACAGCTGGCGGATACGGGTGCATTTCTGCGCCTCCGCCCGCAGCGGGATGGTATCGGTCACCACCAGTTCATCCAGTTCCGAATTCTCCACGTTCTTGATCGCCGGCCCCGACAGCACCGGGTGGGTACAGTAGGCCGCGACCCGCGCCGCGCCATGCGCCTTGAGCGCCGCAGCCGCCTTGCACAGGGTGCCGGCGGTATCGACCAGGTCGTCGACCAGCACGCAGTCGCGGCCCTCGACCTCGCCGATGATATGCATCACCTGCGACACGTTGGCCTTCGGCCGCCGCTTGTCGATGATCGCCAGATCGGCGTCGTCCAGCCGCTTGGCCACCGCCCGCGCCCGCACCACGCCGCCCACGTCCGGCGACACCACCATCAGGTTGGGGTACTTCTGGCGCCAGATGTCGCCGAGAAGGATGGGCGAGGCATAGACGTTGTCCACCGGGATGTCGAAGAACCCCTGGATCTGGTCGGCGTGCAGATCGACCGTCAGCACCCGGTCGGCGCCCACCTTGCCGATCATGTCCGCCACCACCTTGGCGGTGATCGGCACCCGCGCCGAGCGCGGCCGGCGGTCCTGGCGGGCATAGCCGAAATAGGGGATCACCGTGGTGATCCGACCGGCCGATGAACGCCGCAGCGCGTCCACCATGACCAGCAGTTCCATCAGGTTGTCATTGGTTGGCTCGCAGGTCGGCTGCACGATGAAGACGTCCTTGCCGCGGACGTTCTCCATGATCTCGACCATCACCTCGCCGTCGCTGAAGCGCCCCACCACCGCCTTGCCCAGCGGCTGCCGAAGGTGGTCGACGATGCTTTGCGCGAGCTGCGGGTTGGCATTCCCCGCGAACACCATCATCTGGCCGTTTCTGTCGGGCACTTGGGAACCTCGATGGGCTGTCGTTTTGTGTGTTTGGCTGGGGCGGCAGGATTCGAACCTGCGAATGCTGATACCAAAAACCAGTGCCTTACCGCTTGGCGACGCCCCAATAAAACTGTCCGATATGCAGGTCGCCTCAACCTCTCAGCAAACCACGGGCCGGCTCGCGCCGGCCAGGGCGGCAGGATGATTCGGGCCTGCGGCCCTCACCCCTTCGGGGCCGGCTCCGCTGCGCTGCGCCGTTCTCTCGCGCTCCGCGCTCGGGTCGAACCTGCGAATGCTGATACCAAAAACCAGTGCCTTACCGCTTGGCGACGCCCCAATAAAACTGTCCGATATGCAGGTCGCCTCAACCTCTCAGCAAACCACGGGCCGGCTCGCGCCGGCCAGGGCGGCAGGATGATTCGGGCCTGCGGCCCTCACCCCTTCGGGGCCGGCTCCGCTGCGCTGCGCCGTTCTCTCGCGCTCCGCGCTCGGGTCGAACCTGCGAATGCTGATACCAAAAACCAGTGCCTTACCGCTTGGCGACGCCCCAATAAAACTGTCCGATATGCAGGTCGCCTCAACCTCTCAGCAAACCACGGGCCGGCTCGCGCCGGCCAGGGCGGCAGGATGATTCGGGCCTGCGGCCCTCACCCCTTCGGGGCCGGCTCCGCTGCGCTGCGCCGTTCTCTCGCGCTCCGCGCTCGGGTCGAACCTGCGAATGCTGATACCAAAAACCAGTGCCTTACCGCTTGGCGACGCCCCAATAAAACTGTCCGATATGCAGGTCGCCTCAACCTCTCAGCAAACCACGGGCCGGCTCAGGCCTCTTCCAGCGCCCGGTACAGCGGCGAGCGGTTGCAGCCCCTGGCGACGAAGCCGGACCACGCGGGCGGCAGTTCGGCCTTCACGCCTTCCGCCGCCTCGCGGCTGTCGAAGGCGGCGAAGACACAGCCACCGGTGCCGGTCAGACGGGCCTCGCCACGCTGTCCCAGCCAGTCGAGCAGCCGCGCCACCTCGGGGTAGCGGGCCCGGACCACGGGCTCGCAGTCATTGCGCCCCGCGCCCGAAAGAAAGTCGGCTATTGTGATTCGGCGGCTATCACGTGTCAATTCCGGCGCCGAGAAGACCCCCGCCGTCGAGACGCTGACGGACGGCACCAGCACCAGGTACCAGGGCTCCGGCAGCTCGACCGGCTCCAGCCGCTCACCGACGCCCTCCGCCCAGGCGGCCCGGCCGCGCACGAATACCGGCACGTCCGCCCCCAGCTCCAGGCCCAGCCGTGCCAGCTCGTCCAGCGTCAGGTCGCAGCCCCACAGCCGGTTCAGGGCCAGCAGCACGGTGGCCGCGTCGGAACTGCCACCGCCCAGCCCGCCCCCCATCGGCAGACGCTTGTCGAGCGTGATCTCGACCCCGGCCTTCACGCCGGCCAAGGCCTGCAGGCGGCGCGCCGCGCGCAGGCAGAGGTCCGCCTCCGCGCTCACCCCGGCCAGGGCGGCGCTGCGCAGCACCTGGCCATCCGGTCGCAGGCGGAAGCGGAGTTCGTCACCGAAATCGAGGAACTGGAACAGGGTCTGCAGCTCGTGGTAGCCGTCCGGCCGGCGCCCGGTGACGTGGAGGAAGAGATTGAGCTTGGCCGGCGCCGGCCAGCGTTGCGGCAGACTCATGCCCCGGCCTCCAGGCGGCGCCAGTCGTCGATCACCAGCCGGACGCTCACCCCATCGGTGCTGAGCCGGATCAGCGCCGGCAGCTCGCCGTCGCCGTAGCGGCGATAGCGGCGGTAGTCGATCCGCCAGCCACCCTGGCGCAACCTGAGCGGACGGCCCATGGCATCCCGCTGCAGCTCGAAGGGCAGACCCGGCTGCACCTGCGCCCGCACCCAGTAGCGCAAGCCGGCGAGCGGCAGCTCCCAGCCGGTGGTCCGATAGAGCAGGGCCTCGGCGTCGGAGGCGCGCTGCTCACGGCCGTTGGCCTCGCGCAGCACCACGCCCCCGGCGTCGCCCTCCAGCAGCAGCGCCCCCTGGCCGAACGGCCCCGAGAGGCGCAATCGATAGCGCTCGCGGTCCTGACGCCACAAGAGGCCGGCATGCCAGCCCTGCTCGCCAGCCGTCAGCGCAATCCGCCCCTCGAGTTGCCAGGCAGGCCAGGCCGGTGGCGACCAGGCGGAAACGGGCTGCGGCGGGCTCAGGCTACAGCCGCCCAGCAGCAGCGCCAGCAGCCACAACTCCGCTCGGAAAAGACGGCACAATCCGCTCATCGCCGCGCTCGAGGGGTCCAGCCGCGCTCAGGGCGCCGCCTTCAGCAGCCGCTGCCGGGTCTCGCGCAGCACCGGATTGTCTGCCCCCCGCTCGGCAGCCCCGGCCAGGAGGCGGCGCGCCTCGTCGCGCTTGCCGGCCATCCACAGCACCTCGGCGAGGTGGGCACCGATCTCAGGATCGGGATTCATCCCGTAGGCCTTGCGCAGCCATTTCTCGGCCTCATCCAGATTGCCCAGGCGGTAGTGCACCCAGCCCAGGCTGTCGAGAATGGCCGGCTCCTCGGGCGACAGCTTGTAGGCCTTCTCGATGTAGCTCAGCGCTTCCTCGAAACGGTCGGTGCGATCGGCAAGGGTGTAACCGAGGGCATTGAGCGCATGGGCGTTTTCCGGGTGGGCCTCGATGATCTGGCGCAGGTCGCTCTCGGCCAGCGCCAGATCATCCATCTTTTCCGCCAGCAGGGCGCGCGCATAGCGGAGATCGACGTTGTCCGGGTACTCGGCCAGCACCGAGCTGTAGAGCTTCATCGCCTCGGGATACTGCCCTCCCTCGGTGAGCAGCTGGCCCTCGAGCAGATACAGACGCAAGGCGAGCTGGGGATGCCGCAGGCGCAGCTTGTGCAGTTGCTGCCGGGCACCGGACAGGTCGCCAGACTCGGCCTGCAGGGTCACGCTGCGTACCTGGCCATCGAGCAGGTATTCGCCCTGGGTGATGCGGCCATACCAGTCCCTGGCTGCCTGGACGTCATCGCGCTCCTCGGCGATGCGCCCCAGGTAGTAATAGGCCGCCTGTTCGCGCTTGCCCAGCGCCAGCAGACGGCGGAAGCGCTTCTCCGCCGCCTTCAGGTCCTTGCGCTCCAGGGCCAGCAGACCCAGGGAATAGATGGCATCGGCGTTGTCCGGATCGTGGCGCAGCAGGGCCTGGAACTGCTTGCGTGCGGCCTCCAGCTCTCCCTGCTGCAGCAGGAGCTGGGCATAGGTGCGGCGCAACAGCGTATCCTTCGGCTGTGTCTTCACGGCGGCGGCGATCCCCGCCACCGCCTCATCCAGCCGCTTCAACCGGACCTGCACCTTGGCGCGCTGCACCAGGGCCTCGATCCAGCCCGGCTTCAGGGCCAGGGCCTGCTCGACCTCGGCCAGCGCCAGTTCCGCCCGGCCGGCATGCAGGGCCAGCTGGCTGTAGGCCAGATGCGCCTCCGGCAGCTGCGGGTGATCGGCGACGATCTCGCCCATCAGGGACAGCGCCGCCTCGCGGTCCTGGTCGCGGGCCAGCAGCCCCACCACCGACTGAAAGGCGCTGGCGCCCACGCCAAGCTGGGTGATGATCGCCTCCAGCTGCGCCTTGGCCTTGTCCCGGCGGCCGGCTTCCAGGGCCAGGGCCGCCAGCATCTGCCGTGCCTCGACCCGCTCGGGTTCCAGCGCCACCCAGCGCCGGGCCGCGACCAGGGCCGCCTGGTGATCCTTGGCGAACAGCGCCACGCGCAGGGCGCGCTCCGCGACCCGCGGGTCGGCGCTCTCCTGGGCGGCGCGCAGATAGTGGCTGACGGCGACATCCAGCCGCTTCCGCTGTCCCGCCACCTCGGCAAGGAGGATATCGAACAGCAGCGGACCAGTGAGTGGCTCACCCACCGTCAGCGTCGCTGTCTCGCTGGCAGGCTGCGCGGCAGGCGCCGACTCGGCGGGGGCAGGACGACTCGGCAGCAGATTGCAGCCGCTGAGCGCGGCAAGGAGCGGGACAAGGATCAGGGTGGCTGGTTTCATCGACACGGGGCGCGCCTGGCGCGATTCCTCAATTGTATGGGGTCCGGCTATTCTAACAGGGGCACCCAACAGGGGCACCGGGCACTTCGATGCCGTGTTCCCTTGTAATCGCCTGAGGCATCGCTCAGAATTTCCCGTTCCGTGCGACCAGCCCTGCCTCTCATGCCCCTAATCGCCCTTGGCATCAACCACCGGACGGCGCCCGTCGAGATTCGTGAGCGCGTGGCCTTTCCGCCAGAGGAGCTGGAGGCGGCGCTGCGCGCGCTGCATGGGGTGGACAGCGTCCGGGAAGCCGCCATCCTCTCCACCTGCAACCGCACCGAACTCTACTGCCTGCTGGAGAGCGGTGACGGGGGCGGACCGGTGGTGGACTGGCTGTGCGACTATCACCACCTGCCCGCCGAACAGCTCAGGCCCTACGTCTACCACCACCTCGATCTGGAAGCGGTCCGGCACATGCTGCGGGTCGCCTCCGGCCTGGATTCGATGGTGCTGGGCGAACCGCAGATCCTCGGCCAGATGAAGACCGCCTTCCAGGCCGCCAGCCGGGCCGGGACCGTCGACCGCCTGCTCAACCGACTGTTCCAGCACACCTTCTCGGTCGCCAAGCAAGTGCGCACCGACACCTCGATCGGCGCCAGCCCGGTCTCCGTGGCCTTCGCCGCCGTCAGCCTGGCACGGCAGATCTTCGGCGACCTGGAACAGCAGACGGCGCTGTTGATCGGCGCCGGCGAGACCATCGAACTGGCCGCCCGCCATCTCCACGAGCAGCAGCTCGGGCGGATGATCATCGCCAACCGCACCCTGGAACGCGCTCACGGCCTGGCCAGCGAATTCAATGCCTATGCCATCGCCCTGGCGGACATCCCCGGCCACCTGGCCGAGGCCGACATCATCATCGCCTCCACCGCCAGCCAGGAACCCCTGCTGCACAAGGCCGAGGTCAAGCAGGCGCTGAAGGCCCGCAAGCACCGGCCGATGTTCATGGTCGACATCGCCGTGCCGCGCGACATCGATCCCGCCGTCGCCGAGCTGGACGACGTCTACCTGTACACCGTCGACGACCTGCAGGCGGTGATCGAGGAGAACCTCCGCTCCCGCCAGGAGGCGGCCCTGCAGGCCGAGGAGATCGTCGAGGTGCAGTCCGCGCATTTCATGGGCTGGCTGCGCTCGCTGGACGCCGTATCGACCATCCGCGCGCTGCGCGGCCAGGCCGAGCGTCACCGCCAGGCGGTGCTGGACAAGGCCCGTCAGCAGCTCACCCAGGGCAAGGATCCGCTGCAGGTACTGGAGTTCCTTGCCCACACCCTGACCAACAAGCTGGTGCATGCCCCCAGCGACAGCCTGCGCCAGGCTGGCTACGACGGCCGCCCGGAACTCATCGAGGCGGCGCGCGAACTGTTCGACCTCGACCGGGACGAGTGACGACAGCGTGAACCCCTCGATCCAGAACAAGCTGGAAAACCTCGTCGACCGCTTCGAGGAGATCGGCGCCCTGCTCTCCCAGCCGGAGGTGATCGGCGACCAGCAGCGCTTCCGGGAGCTGTCGATGGAATACAGCCAGCTGGAACCCGTGGTCACCAGCTTCCGCGCCTGGCGCCAGGCGACCGAGGACCTGGCCGCGGCCGAGGAGATGCGCGCCGACCCCGAGCTGGCGGAAATGGCCGAGGAAGAGATCACCGACGCCCGCAACCGCCTGGAGGCGCTGGAGCTGGAATTGCAAAAGCAGTTGCTGCCCCGCGATCCCTACGACAACAGCAACATCTTCCTGGAGATCCGTGCCGGCACCGGCGGCGACGAGGCGGCGCTGTTCGCCGGCGACCTGTTCCGCATGTATGCGCGCTATGCCGAGCAGCGCGGCTGGCGGGTGGAGATCCTCAGCGAGAGCGAGGGCGAGCATGGCGGCTACAAGGAGATCATCGCCCGCATCATCGGCCAGGGCGCCTATTCGCGGCTCAAGTTCGAATCCGGGGTGCACCGTGTGCAGCGCGTCCCCGAAACCGAGTCCCAGGGGCGCATCCACACCTCGGCGGCCACCGTGGCCATCCTCCCGGAAATCCCGGACGCCGAGGCCCCGGAGATCAACCCCGCCGACCTCAAGGTCGACACCTACCGCGCCTCGGGCGCCGGCGGCCAGCACGTCAACAAGACCGACTCGGCGGTGCGCATCACCCACCTGCCGACCGGCATCGTGGTCGAATGCCAGGACGAGCGCTCCCAGCACAAGAACCGGGCCCGCGCCCTGTCGCTGCTCGCGGCCCGCCTGGAATCCATGGAGCGCGAGAAACGCGAGGCGGAACAGGCGCAGACCCGCCGCAGCCTGGTCGGCAGCGGCGACCGCTCGGAGCGCATCCGCACCTACAACTTTCCCCAGGGACGGGTCACCGACCACCGCATCAACCTCACCCTGTACAAGCTGGACGAGATCATGGCCGGCAATCTCGATCTGGTGATCGAGCCGCTGATCGCCGAGGATCAGGCCGACCGCCTGGCGGCCCTGCAGGAATAGATCTGTTCGATGACCAGGGAACACCCCATGATGGGAGGCTGCGCCTGGTGCAAAGGTGTAAGGTTAGGAGCTAGGAGCTAGGAGCTAGGAGCTAGGAGCTCGAAGCTAGAAGCTAGAAGCTCGGAACTAGAAGGGCGGGCACTGCCCGCCCTTCTGACTTCTGACTTCTGACTTCTGACTTCTGACTTCTGACTTCTGACTTCTGACTTCTGACTTCTGACTTCTGACTTCTGACTTCTGACTTCTGACTGATCTGTCTGAAATGACGACCATCAAAGAAGCCCTGGCCGAGGCACTCAGCCGGTTGGATACGGAATCGCCGCGGCTCGATGCCGAGGTGCTGCTGGCCTTCGCCCTCGGCCAACCCCGCAGCCATCTTCTCGCCTGGCCCGATAAACCCCTCGACGCGGAGACAGCGGCACGCTTCGCCACGCTGATCGAGCGCCGCGCTGCCGGTGAGCCTGTGGCCCATCTCACCGGGCGGCGCGAGTTCTGGTCGATGGAGCTGGAGGTCACGGCGGACACCCTGATCCCCCGCCCGGAGACCGAGACCCTGGTCGAACAGGCCCTGCTGCGCATTCCCGCGGACGCCGCCTGGCGCATCGCCGATCTCGGCAGCGGCAGCGGGGCCATCGCCCTGGCCATCGCCCGCGAGCGGCCAGGATGCCGCATCGTCGGCGTGGAGCGTTCGGCTGCCGCTCTGGCGGTGGCCGAGCGCAACCGCGCGCGGCTCGGCCTGGCCGGGGTCGAGTTCCGCCAAGGCGACTGGTTCACCCCCCTGGCCGGCGAGCGCTTCGAGATGCTGCTCGCCAATCCGCCCTACATCGCCGAGGGCGACCCCCACCTTGAGCGGGGCGATGTCCGCTTCGAACCGCGCAGCGCCCTGACCGCGGGCAGCGACGGCCTCGATGACATCCGTCACCTCGTCGAGGCGGCGCCGGCGTACCTGAAGACACCCGGCTGGCTGCTGCTGGAACAGGGGGCCGATCAGGCCGGGGCGGTCCGACAGCTGCTGGCGGCCCGCGGCTACCGCGAGCTTGCCTGCCACCCCGATGGCGCTGGCCGGCCCCGGGTCTCCGCCGCTCGCCATCCGGGACACTGATGCTGCCGGCGTATATTAGCGCCCCCTGAATAACCCCAAGAAACGCTTGATAATATCGCCGCACTGGCTAGGATTGGTCCTATGGACGAACAGGCCTCAGTGGACACCATCAAGCATCGCGAGATCTGCTTCCGCGGACCTCACGAGCATCCCGATCAGGCGCGCCTCGCCATGCAGGTATTGGACGACGTCGATGGCATCCTCCAGGTCAGTGCCCGCGGCCCCGAGCTGCTGGCGGTCAGCTACGATGTCAGCCGCGTCAGCCTGCAGTTGATCGAGGCCCTGCTGGCCGAACTCGGCTTCCACCTCGACAACCATCTCCTCAACAAGCTGCGCCGGGCCCTCTACTACTACAGCGAGGAGGTGCAGCAGGCACAGCTCAACTGCCAGCGTGGCCGCGGCAACTGCACCCAGGCGGTCTTCATCAACCGCTACCGGCAGCTGCCGCACGGCTGCCGGGACCAGCGACCGGAGTACTGGCGCCGCTATCTGTAGGGCGGCGCTACCGGCGCGGCCACCCCTGCCATCCGGAGGAGGAGATGAACTGGCCGCACACCCTGGCCCCCTTCCTCGACTGGCTCGGCGAACTGCGCTCGTTGGCCACCCTGCGCGCCGATCTGATCGCCGGCGTCACCGTCGCCCTGGTGCTGATCCCCCAATCCATGGCCTATGCCCAGCTGGCCGGGCTGCCGGCCTACTACGGCCTCTACGCCGCCTTCCTGCCGCCCCTGGTCGCCGCCCTCATGGGCTCCTCACGCCAGCTCGCCACCGGCCCGGTGGCCGTGGTCTCGCTGATGACCGCGGCGGCACTGGAGCCGCTGGCCGCGGGCGGCAGCGAGGGTTATGTCGCCTACGCGGTACTGCTTGCGCTGATGGTCGGCCTGTTCCAGCTGGCCTTGGGCCTGCTGCGGCTCGGTGTGCTGGTCAACTTTCTCTCCCATCCCGTGGTCCTTGGCTTCACCAACGCCGCGGCAATCATCATCGCCACCTCGCAGTTGGGCAAGATCTTCGGCGTCGAGGTGGAGAAGGCGGAGCAGCACTACCTGACGGTGTGGCGTGTCCTCCAGGCCGCCGCGCAGCAGACCCACCTGCCGACGCTGCTGATGGCGCTCCTCGCCTTCGCCGTCATGTATGGACTGCAGCGGCTCAACCCCCGCCTGCCGGGGGTACTGGCCGCAGTGGTCATCACCAGCCTGCTGTCCTGGGGCCTCGGCTTTTCCGAGCAGCGGCGCGTCACGCCCGGGGAGCTGGTCGGCAAGGAGGTGCAGCGCATCCTCGATGAACGGCAGCGGCTGTCGGCCAGACTGACCCGCCTGGTACAGGAACTGGCCGTGGCCCAGCAGCGGTTGAGAACCCTGCGCCGCCAGGACGCGGTCGACGAACAGCTGCTGCTGGAGACCCGCCATACCGTCGACCTCCTGCGGCTGCAGCGGGAACGCCTGCAGAAGACCCTGGCAGCCGATCTGAAGGAACTCAGGGCCGTGCCCTTCACCCTCGCGGAGGACGGCGAGGGACGACTGCGCCTGTACATGCCGGGCCACCTGCCACCGGCCGCCCAGCCGCGCAGCGACGGCTGGCGGCTGCACGACATCGACGCGGAGGGCGGCCTGCGGCTGCGACGCGGCGGTCATGTCGTCGGCGGCATCCCCTCCGGTCTGCCGTCACTGCGCCTGCCACGCTTCGACTGGGATGCCATCCTGCAATTGCTGAGCGCCGCCGCCACCATCGCCCTGATCGGCTTCATGGAAGCCATTGCCATCGCCAAGAGCATGGCCACCCGGACCAAGCAGCACCTCGATGCCAACCAGGAGCTGATCGGGCAGGGACTGGGCAACATCGTCGGCAGCCTGTTCCAGAGTTACCCGACGGCCGGTTCCTTCTCCCGCTCCGCCATCAATTTCCGCAGCGGGGCCGTGACCGGCTTCTCCTCGGTGGTCACCAGCCTGATGGTGATGGTGGTGCTCTTGTGGCTGACCCCGCTGCTGTATCACCTGCCCCAGGCCACCCTGGCCGCGGTGATCATGCTGGCGGTGTTCGGCCTGGTGCGCATCGCCCCCATGCGCTATGCCTGGAAGGTGGACCGGCACGACGGTCTGGTCGCCCTGGTCACCTTCGTTCTCACCCTGCTGCTGGCACCACACCTCGACCAGGGCATCATCGTCGGCGTGCTGCTGTCGCTTGGCCTCTATCTGTACCGCACCATGCAGCCGCGGGTGGTGGTGCTCGGCCGCCATGCCGACGGCAACCTGCGCGATGCCGAGCTGCACCGCCTGCCGACCTGCGAGAACATCGCCCTGCTGCGTTTCGATGGCTCGCTGTACTTCGCCAACACCGGCTATTTCGAGGACAAGGTGCGCGAGAAGCTCACCAAGAAACCGGCCCTGCGTTTCGTCATCGTCGACGCCGAGGGCATCAACCAGATCGATGCCAGCGGCGAAGAGATGCTGCGCCAGGTTGCCGAACAGCTGCGCGAGACAGGCGTCGTGCTGCTGCTCTCACGGGTCAAGCGGCAGGTGCTGGAGGTACTGGAACGCAGCGGTTTCCTCGATCTCATCGGCCGCGAGCACATCTTCCGGCGCACCGAACATGCCCTGGAACACGCCTGGCGCCAACTGGGAGAGGACCACCGGGAGAGCTGCCCACTGGCTCCGCCGGCCGGCCGGCGGGACTGAGCCCGGATATTGCCTCCGGCCCCGGATGATGGCGTGGCTGGACCCGCCGGGGATCGCGGCCTGGAGGCCGCTCCTACGGGGCATGGCGGAGCACTATGGCGGTAGGAGCGGCCTCCAGGCCGCGATCGAGGCGCAAGACACCCCGTCCAGGCAAACCCCTCATGGCCACCTCGGCCTTGTATGACAGCCTGAATGCCGACTCTGGCTTCGCATCCTGGGCGATCGCCCAAGCTGCTTTGCCAGCCTCGCCCTGAGCATCGAATCCTTGGTGCAGTATCCGGGCTAGCTAGCCCGGCATTGGCCGCACACCGGCGACTCCGGTATCCTTGCCCGGTCCCGAGACTTCCGGCCTGCAACCCATGCACGACGAACAACTGCTGCGCTACAGCCGCCAGATCATGCTGCCTGCCTTCGGCATCGAGGCCCAGCAGCGGCTGGCCGACGCCCGGGTGCTGATCGTCGGCGCCGGCGGCCTCGGCTCGCCGGCCGCCCTCTACCTGGCTGCGGCCGGCGTCGGCCGGATCGTCATCGCCGACGATGACAGGGTCGACCTCTCCAACCTGCAGCGTCAGATCCTGCACGGCCAGGCCGACCTCGGCCGGCCCAAGGTGGCCTCGGCCGAGACCCGGCTGCAGGCCATCAACCCCGACCTCCGGGTCACCCCACTGCACACCCGCCTGCAGGGCACAGCCCTGATCGAAGCGGTAAGCGCCGCCGACCTGGTGATCGACGCCAGCGACAACTTCGACACCCGCTTCGCCATCAACGCCGCCTGTGTCGCGGCACGCCGTCCGCTGGTCTCGGGCGCCGCCATCCGTATGGAGGGCCAGCTGGCGGTGTTCCGCGCCGATCTCGGCGAGGGCCCCTGCTACCGCTGCCTGTACCGCGAGGGCGAGGAGGCGGAACAGACCTGCGCCGAGAACGGCATCCTGGCCCCGGTGGTGGGGGTGATCGGCAGCCTGCAGGCCCTGGAGGCGATCAAGGTGCTGACCGGCGTCGGCGAGAGCCTGCACGGCCGACTGCTGATCTTCGATGCCGCCCGGCTCGAGTTTCGCGAACTGCGGCTCAGGCCGGATCCGGCCTGCCCGACCTGCCAGGCGGGTGACGCGGCCCCGCTCGATGACCAGGGGCGCGCCTGATGCAGGAGATGCAGGTCCGCGAACTGATGCAGGCCGTGCCGGCCACCGCCACTGCCCAGACACCGCTGACGGACATCCTCAAGGCGATGATGGAACAGTGCTGTTCCTGCGTGGTGATCGTCGAACAGGACGTGCCCAAGGGCATCATCACCGAACGTGACCTGGTGAAATTCGTCGCCGAGGGCGGCATCCCCGGCGAAGCGCTGGCCGAGGCCATCATGACAGCCGATCCCGCCTCGCTGCGCGAGGATGCCACGGTGTTCGAGGCGCTGGTCATCACCCATTCCCGCAAGATCCGCCATCTGCCGGTGGTCGACGGTGGCGGCCGGCTGACCGGCCTGATCACCTTCTTTGAACTGGCCAACGCCTATCTGCGCTTTACCGAACGCCAGCACGAGGCCCTGGAACGCTCCATCCGGCAGCGCACCGCCGAGCTGGCCGAGGCCAACGAACGGCTGCTCGCCCTGTCCATGACCGATGCCCTGCTCGGCATCGGCAACCGGCGCGCCATGGAGATCGACCTCGACCACACCCTGGCCGCGGCACGGCGCTATCACCGTTCCTGCTGCGTCATCCTGGTGGACGTGGATTTCTTCAAGCGCTACAACGACCGCTACGGCCACACCCAGGGCGACGAGGCCCTGCGCCAGGTCGGCCGGCACCTGCAGGAAGGCATCCGCCGCTGCGACCGCCTGTACCGCTACGGCGGCGAGGAACTGCTGATCCTCACCCCGGAGACCGACCTGGAAGGCGCCGCGCTGCTGGCACGCCGGCTGGTCGAATCACTGCACGCCCGCGGCATCGAACATGCCGAGTCACCCTTCGGCGTACTGACCCTGAGTGCCGGCATCGGCTGCCTGCCGGCCGGCCCGGAGATGACGCTCAGCCGCCAGGGCCTGATCGACCGCGCCGACCAGGCGCTCTATGCGGCCAAGCATGGCGGCCGCAACCGGGTGGTGGCCAGCCCCGACTGAAGCGGGTTACGCACCAGGGGACGTTCGAGTATCATACGCCGCCATCGATCCTCACCTCCCAGCGACCATGACCCGACTCCCCCGGACCCTCGTCAACCGCCTGCTCAGCCAGGCGCAGCAGTCAGCGGAGATCGAGGTCTGCGGCCTGATCGGCCGCGACGCGGAAGGACGGCTGCACGTCTACCCGGTGCCCAATGTCGCCCGCGAGCCGGGCCGTCTGTTCCAGATGGACCCCGCCGGCCAGATCGACGCCATGCGCCGGATGCGCGAGGGCGGCGAGTCGCTGTTCGCCATCTACCACTCCCACCCCCATGCCCCGGCCGAGCCCTCGGCAACCGACCTGCAGGAGGCCGCCTACCCCGAGGCCCTGTATCTGATCATCTCACTCAATACCGAGGGCGTGCTGGAAATGCGCGGCTACCGGCTGGGTGACGGCCACGTGCGCCCGGTCGAACTCGAAGTCGTCGAAGAATGAGGAATCAGAGCGTAGGTCGGATTAGCCGCGTAGCGGCGTAATCCGACGTGTTTCCACCGAAATGCGGGATACATCCGACGAGGATCGTGGAAGTCCGTCGGATTACGGCGCTACGCGCCTAATCCGACCTACGAGACGGCGCCCGGGTTTTCGCAACGATCGGGGATCAGTGGCGGGTGCTGGGCACGCGGGGCTGATCGGAAGCGGCGAAGAGCTGCTCCACGTCCACGGCATCGAAGACGTACTGCTGATTGCAGAACTCGCAGTCGACCTGTACCGCGCCCTCGTCGGCGAGGATGCCCTGCACCTCGTCGTAACCCAGGCCGCGCAGCATGTTCTCGATGCGCTGGCGCGAGCAACTGCAACGGAAACTGACCGGCTCGGCCTCGAACAGCCGCACATCCTCCTCGTGAAACAGGCGATGGAGGATCTCGCGGTGGGACAGATCGAGCAGCTCCGCCTCGCTCAGGGTGCTGCCGAGGTGCCGCATGCGCGGCCAGGCATCGGCGTCCTCGCTGCCGCCGGGCAGGGCCTGCAGCAACAAGCCGGCGGCCCGCTCGCCGTTGGCCGCCAGCCAGAGCCGGGTCTCCAGTTGCTCGGAACGGGCGAAATAGTCACTCAGGGCATCGGCCAGGCTGGCCTCGTCCTCGACCGCCACGATGCCCTGATAGCGCTCCTTCCCCTCGCCCGGATCGAGGGTGATGACCAGCCGTGCCCGGCCCGCCAGCCGGCCCAGGTGGGCGTCCTCCGGCAGCGGCTCACGCCAGTGGGCCAGACCGCGCAGGGTGCGTGCGGCACTGGCCTGCACCACCAGCATGGAGAGCGGCCCGTCGCCGCTGAGCTGCAGGGTCAGGGAGGCACCGGACTTGAGGGTGGTGGAGAGCAACACCGCCGCCGCCATCGCCTGCCCCAGTAGATCGCGGATCAACGGCGGATAGTGGTGCCGCGACAGCACCGCCTGCCAGGTGGCGTCCAGGTGCACCAGCTCACCGCGCACATGGGTGTGCTCGAAGACGAAACGGTTGAGGACGTCGCGGTCGGTCATGGTTCTTTAACGTGCGGACCGCAAGACAATGGCCACGAAATCCGCGGAATCCACCACAGGGTCCTTTGCGGCGTCCGCGCGCCACGCGACGCCGTAAACCCCGGGGCAATTTTCGTGCTTTCCGGGGTGGTCCCTCACTCGCTGAGGAGCGCCTTCAACAGTTTGTTGACCTCGGCCGGATTGGCCTTGCCCCGCGAGGCCTTCATCACCTGGCCGACGAAGAAGCCGAACAGCTTCTCCTGACCGCCCCGGTACTGCTCGACCTGCTTGGGATTGGCCTCCATCACCTCGCGGATCATGGCCTCGATGGCGGCCGGATCAGTGATCTGCTTCAGGCCCTTTTTCTCGATCACCTCGTCGGCGCTGCCCTCGCCGGCCCACATGGCCTCGAACACCTGCTTGGCGATCTTGCCGGAGATGGTGTTGTCGGCAATGCGCTGCAGGAGGCCGCCCAGCGCCTCGGCACTGATCGGCGATTCGGTGATGTCGATGCCGTCCTTGTTGAGCGCACCGGAAAATTCGCCCATCACCCAGTTGGCGGCCAGCTTGCCGTCGCCGCCGGCGGCGGCCACCACCGCCTCGTAGTAGTCGGCCATCTCGCGGGTGGCGGTGAGCACGCCGGCGTCGTAGGCCTTGAGGCCGTAGTCGTCGATGAAGCGCTGCTTCTTGGCATCCGGCAGCTCCGGCAGGGTGGCACGCACCTCTTCGATGAAGGCATCGTCCAGCACCAGCGGCAGCAGGTCCGGGTCCGGGAAATAGCGGTAGTCGTTGGCCTCCTCCTTGGCGCGCATGGAGCGGGTCTCGTCCTTGTTGGCGTCGTACAGGCGGGTCTCCTGCACCACCGTGCCGCCGGATTCCAGCAGATCGATCTGGCGCTCGATCTCGTAGTTGATGGCGCGCTCCACGAAGCGGAAGGAATTGATGTTCTTGATCTCGGCACGGGTGCCGAATTCCTCCTGCCCCTTCGGCCGCACGGAGATGTTGGCATCGCAGCGAAACGACCCCTCCTGCATGTTGCCGTCGCAGATCTCCAGGTAGCGCACCAGCGAGTGCAGCTTCTTCATGTAGGCGACGGCCTCCCTGGCCGAACGCAGGTCCGGCTCGGAGACGATCTCCAGCAGCGGCGTGCCGGCACGGTTGAGGTCGATGCCGGTCATGCCGTGAAAATCCTCGTGCAGCGACTTGCCGGCGTCTTCTTCCAGATGGGCGCGGGTGATGCCGATGCGCTTGACCGAGCCGTCCTCGAGTTCGATGTCCAGCCAGCCGTCGTGCACGATGGGCAGCTCGTACTGGCTGATCTGGTAGCCCTTGGGCAGGTCGGGATAGAAATAGTTCTTGCGCGCGAACACCGAGCGCCGGGCCACCGTGGAATGGGTCGCCAGGCCGAACTTGGCGGCCATGCGCACCACGCCTTCGTTGAGCACCGGCAACACCCCCGGCAGGCCGAGATCGACGGCGCAGGCCTGGGTGTTGGGCGGCGCCCCGTAGGCCGTGGCCGCGCCGGAGAAGATCTTGCTCCTGGTGGCGAGCTGAGCGTGGATCTCAAGCCCGATGACCGCTTCCCATTCCATATTCGTGTTTACCTTTGATATGAATCCGTCATTCGAACGACGCCGGAACCCGGGTATGCCAGTCGGTGACCTGCTGGTACCGATGGGCGACGTTGAGCAGCCGCGCCTCGTCGAAGTAGTTGCCGATCAGTTGCAGGCCGACCGGCATGCCCGCGGAAAAACCGGCCGGGATCGACATGCCGGGCAACCCCGCCAGGTTGACGGCGATGGTGTAGATGTCCGACAGGTACATGGTGACCGGGTCGTCGACCTTCTCGCCCAGGCGGAAGGCGGTGCTCGGCGAGGTGGGGCCGAGGATGAGGTCGACCTGTTCCAGGGCCTGGCGGAAATCGTCCGCGATCAGCTGCCGCATCTGTTGCGCCTTCAGATAATAGGCATCGTAGTAGCCCGCCGACAGGGCATAGGTGCCGATCATGATGCGCCGCTTGACCTCGGGCCCGAAGCCCTCGCCGCGCGAGCGCTTGTAGAGATCCTCGAGATCCCTGGGGTTCTCGCAGCGGTGGCCGAAACGCACCCCGTCCATGCGCGACAGGTTGGAGGAGCACTCGGCAGGCGCCACGACGTAGTAGGTCGGCACGGCCAACGCAGTGTTGGGCAGGCTGATCTCCACCGGCTCGGCGCCAAGCTTCTTCAACTCCTCGACCGCCGTCTCGATCACCGCCCCCACACCGGGATCCAGCCCCTCGCCGAAATATTCCTTCGGCAGACCGACCTTGAGGCCGCGGATGTCGTCGTTCAGGTGCGCCGCGTAGTCATCCACTGGACGGTCGACGCTGGTCGAGTCGCGCTCGTCGAAGCCGGCCATGGCGGCGAGCAGCCAGGCGGCATCCTCGGCACTGCGGGCAAAGGGGCCGCCCTGGTCGAGACTGGAGGCAAAGGCGATCATGCCGTAGCGCGACACCCGGCCGTAGGTCGGCTTGATGCCGGTGATGCCGGTCAGCGCCGCCGGCTGACGGATGGAGCCACCGGTGTCGGTACCGGTGGCGAGCGGCGCCAGGCGGGCCGCCACCGCCGCGGCCGAGCCGCCCGAGGAACCGCCCGGCACCCGCTCCAGGTCCCAGGGGTTCTTCACCGGGCCGTAGAAGCTGGTCTCGTTGGACGAACCCATGGCGAACTCGTCCATGTTGGTCTTGCCCAGCATCACCGCGCCGGCCGCGCGCAGCTTCGCCGTCACCGTCGCATCGTAGGGGGCGATGAAATTGTCCAGCATCTTCGAACCGCAGCTGGTGCGCACGCCATCGGTGCAGAAGATGTCCTTGTGGGCATAGGGGATGCCGGTCAGCGGGCCGGCCTCGCCGGCGGCGATACGTGCGTCGGCCTCGCGCGCGGCTGCCAGCGCCTCGTCTTCGGTGACGCTGATGAAGCTGTTCAGGCGGCCGTCGTGCGCGGCGATGCGATCCAGGCAGTGACGGGTCAGCTCCTCGCTGGAGAATTCCTTTGCCGCCAGCGCGCTGGCCAGCTCGGCGATCGATTTATTGTGCATGTGCAGACTCGGCTTCGGAGAAATGGCGGGACGGTCCGGGGACGGCGGTGGTCACTCGATCACCTTCGGCACCAGATAGAGGCCGGCCTCGACCGCCGGGGCGATGGCCTGGAACTTGTCGCGCTGGTCGCTCTCGGTGACCACGTCCGGGCGCAGCCGCTGGGCAGCATCCAGGGGGTGGGCCATGGGCAGCACGTCGGCGGTGTCGACGCCGTTCAGCTGCTCGACGAAGGCCAGGATGTCGCTCAGGTTGCGGGCATATTCCGGAACGTCGGCCGGCTCGATGGCCAGACGCGCCAGATGGGCGATCTTTTCGACTTCGGAAGGCTCCAGCGCCATAACGGCTCCTCGCTTGGGGTCGGGTTTCGCAAAACGGGAAAATTAGCACACTTGGCGCCTTGCCCAAAGCCCTACCCGTTGTTACATTACGCCGGACATCGGCCCGCGGCGCATCGGCCCGCGTCTGAAATCTTGCTCCCGGTGCTGGCAGGGAGGGAGCGCGTCCGGCAGGCCGGGCACCGCCAGCCCCTCGCGCCTAGGGCCTGTTAACACTACCCCAATGGGCTCTGTTGCGCCTGAAAAAGCGCCAATCAAGGCGCGAGGAGAGCAGTTTGGTGACTCCAAATGAACGACGAGCAACGCGGAGTGGCGCTTTTTCAGGCGCAACCCGCGGGGCTGGGGCTGTTTTTCCGCCCAGCGGCGTTATCATTCGCTCATGTAGACTGACTACACCTCGCTCATTCTGCCTTGCTGGACGGAAAAACAGTCCCAGCAGAGCACATTGGGGTAGTGTTAACAGGCCCTAGGAGGCACATCCGTTCCATGCTGGGATTCAAACGACTTTTAGGACTCTTCTCCAACGACCTCTCCATCGACCTCGGCACCGCCAACACCCTGATCTATGTCCGCGACCAGGGGATCGTGCTGGACGAGCCGTCGGTGGTGGCCATCCGCCAGGACCGCGGACCGGGCAGCCCGAAGAGCATCGCCGCGGTGGGTCTGGAGGCCAAGCGCATGCTCGGCCGCACGCCGGGCAACATCACCGCCATCCGCCCGCTGAAGGACGGGGTGATCGCCGAGTTCACGGTCACCGAGAAGATGCTGCAGCACTTCATCCACAAGGTCCACGAGGGCCGCTTCATCCGCCCCAGCCCCAGGGTGCTGATCTGCGTCCCCTGCGGCTCCACCCAGGTGGAGCGGCGCGCCATCAAGGAGTCGGCGGCCGGCGCCGGCGCGCGCGAGGTCTATCTGATCGAGGAGCCCATGGCGGCGGCGATCGGCGCCGGCATGCCGGTCGACGAGGCGCGGGGCTCCATGGTACTGGACATCGGCGGCGGCACCTCCGAGGTGGCGGTCATCTCCCTGAACGGCATCGTCTACTCGGCCTCGGTGCGGATCGGCGGCGACCGCTTCGACGAGGCCATCGTCAACTACGTGCGCCGCAACTATGGCACCCTGATCGGCGAGGCCACGGCGGAGCGCATCAAGCACGAGATCGGCTCGGCCTATCCCGGTAACGAGGTGGCCGAGATCGAGGTCAAGGGCCGCAACCTGGCGCAGGGCATCCCGCGCAGCTTCACCCTCAACAGCAACGAGATCCTCGAGGCCCTGCAGGAGCCGCTGTCGGGCATCGTCGGCGCGGTCAAGACCGCCCTGGAGCAGACCCCGCCGGAGCTGGGCGCCGACGTGGCCGAACGCGGCATCGTGCTCACCGGCGGCGGCGCCCTGCTCAAGGATCTGGACCGGCTGCTGATGGAGGAAACCGGCCTGCCGGTGGTGGTCGCCGACGACCCGCTGACCTGTGTCGCCCGCGGCGGTGGCCGGGCCCTGGAGATGATGGACGAGAAGGGCGGCGACGTCTTCGCCCTGGAATAGGCCGCCCGGCGGGGCGGGGCCGCTGCCTGCCGTGCCCTGCCGGAATGGGCACGGCACGATTCCTGCTATCTTTTTCCGTATAATTCAGGCATCCCCTGCGCCTAGCCCGCATATTGCACGAAGGCGGCCTTGAAAGCGTAATTTTTCCGGTATATATCAAGGCAGTGATTCCCTATGCGAGCAATTGTGCCCTGCTACAGTTTGTGCCTATTCGAGTTCAGACCAAATCTGGCGGCGCATTTTGCCCGATCGCCCTTGAACCCTAGCTACGGCTATGTTTCGGCGGGCGATCGAACAAACTGCTTGGCCAGATTCGCCCTGAAACTCGAATCCTTCGTGCAATATGCGGGCTAGCAAGCGAGGCCCCCGATCAAGCTCCTGTTCACACAAGGCCCCTCCCTCACCGTCCGCCTGGCGGTATTCGTGCTGGCCTCCGTGGCGCTGATGACCCTGGATCACCGCCAGCAGCACCTGGAGAGCCTGCGCTCGGCGCTATCGGTCGCCGTCTATCCCCTGCAGCTGGTGGTCGACCTGCCCAACAGCTTCGGCGAATGGCTGCACGAATCCTTCGCCACCCGCCGTCACCTGGCCGAGGAGAACGCCCGGCTGCACACCGAACACCTGGTGCTCAAGGCCGAGTTGCAGAAGCTCTCCGCCCTCCAGGCGGAAAACCTGCGCCTGCGCGAACTGCTGGATTCCTCCTTCAAGGTTGGCGAGCGGGTGCTGATCGCCGAATTGTTGTCGGTCGATCTCGACCCCTATCGGCACGAAGTGGTGCTCAACAAGGGCAGCCGCCAGGGGGTATTCGACGGCCAGCCGCTGGTCGACGCCAACGGCATCATGGGCCAGGTCGTGCACGTCGGACCCTTCACCGCCACCGCCATGCTGATCACCGACCCGGCCCATGCCATCCCGGTACAGGTCAACCGCAACGGCCTGCGCACCATCGCCCTCGGCATCGGCTCCATCGACCGCCTGTCGCTGCCCCACATCCCCAACAGCGCCGACATCCAGGTCGGCGACCTGCTGGTCAGCTCCGGTCTCGGTGGCCGCTTTCCACACGGTTACCCGGTGGGCGTGGTGTCCAAGGTGCAGCTCGATCCAGGTCAGGCCTTCGCCCGGGTCGTCGCCCGGCCGCTGGCCGAGCTGGACCGCAGCCGCGAGGTATTGCTGGTCTGGCCGGCCCGCCGCGCACCGGCCGGGACGGCCAGCGACGCCGCTGACGAGGCAGCGGAGGCCACGCCATGAGCGTGCTCGGCCGCCACCAGGGTGGCGGAGTGATCGCCGTGACCCTGCTCATCGCCCTGCTGCTCGGCATCGTACCCTTGCCCGAAGGGTTGCGCGCCTGGCGGCCGGACTGGGCCCTGCTGGCACTGCTCTACTGGAGCCTGGCCCTGCCGCAACGGATCGGGGTCGGCATCGGCTGGCTGACCGGCCTGCTGCAGGACGTGCTCACCGGCACACTGCTTGGCCAGCATGCCCTGGCCTATGCGGTCGCCGTCTACCTGGTGATCAAGCTGCACCAGCGCATCCGCCTCTATCCCCTCTGGCAGCAGAGCCTCAGCATCCTGGTGCTGCTGACCCTGGCCCAGCTGCTGATGCTGTGGATCAACGGCATCATCGGCCGGCCGATCCACGCCTGGCTGTACTGGGTACCATCGCTGGTCGGCGCCCTGCTCTGGCCGCTGGTGTTCAGCCTGCTGCGCCGCTTGCGCCGCGGCTTCCGGGTCAGCTAGGGTCCGCCGCCCCGCGCCATGGCCCGCCGCATCACCATCAAGGACAACCTGCTGGAAAGCCGGCTGTTCATGCGCCGTGCCATCGCCGCCCTGCTCGGCGCGGCGCTGCTGCTGATGGCCCTGGTCGGCCGCCTGGTCTATCTGCAGGTGGTGGCCCACGAGCACTACCGCACGCTGTCCGAGCACAACCGGATCAAGCTTGAACCCATCCCCCCAAACCGCGGCCTGATCTTCGACCGCAACGGCGTCCTGCTGGCCGAGAACCTGCCCTCCTACCGGCTGGAGGTGATCCCCGAACAGGTGGCGGACATGGACACAACCCTGCAGCAACTGGGCGAACTGGTCGAGATCCGTCCCTACGACCTGGAGCGCTTCGAGAAGGCGCGCCGGCGCATGCACGCCTTCGAGGGGGTGCCGCTGCGGCTGCACCTCAGCGACGACGAGGTGGCCCGCTTCGCCAGCAACCGCCACCGTTTTCCCGGCATCGAGATCCGCGCCGGCCTCTCCCGCCACTACCCGCTGGGCCGCGAAGCGGCCCACGTCATCGGCTATGTCGGACGCATCAACGAGCAGGACCTGCAGACCCTCGACGAGGCCAACTACCGCGGTACCACCCACACCGGCAAGGTGGGCATCGAGAAGACCTACGAAGACGTGCTGCACGGCACCGTGGGCTACCGCGAGGTGGAGACCAATGCCCAGGGCCGCACCCTGCGGGTGCTGGAACGCCAGCCGCCGGTACCCGGCAGCAACCTCTACCTGACCCTGGATGCCCGCCTGCAGCAGGCAGCCGAGGCGGCCTTTGGCGACTACAACGGTTCGGCGGTCGCCATCGATCCACGCAATGGCGCCGTGCTGGCGCTGGTCAGCCTGCCCAACTACGACCCCAATCCCTTCGTCAAGGGCATCGAATACCGGGACTACCAGGCCCTGCAGTCGGACCCGGACCGACCGCTGTTCAACCGCGCCCTGCGTGGCCAGTACCCGCCGGGCTCGACGCTCAAGCCCTTCATCGGCCTGGCCGGCCTGGAACTCGGCGTCACCACCTCGCACAGCCACACCTTCTGTCCCGGCTACTACAGCCTGCCCGGCCAGGAACACAAATACCGCGACTGGAAACGCGGCGGTCACGGCACCGTGGACCTGCTCGGCGCCATCAGCCAGTCCTGTGACGTGTACTTCTACGACCTGGCCCGCTCGCTGGGCATCGACCGCATGCACGACTTCCTGGCCCAGTTCGGTTTCGGCGCCAAGACCGGCATCGACATCGTCGGCGAACTGGGCGGCCTGCTGCCCTCCAGCGCCTGGAAGCGCCGTACCCGCAACGAACCCTGGTTCCCTGGCGAGACCCTGATCAGCGGAATCGGCCAGGGCTTCAACCTCGCCACACCGCTGCAGCTCGCGGTGGCCACTGCCGCCCTCGGCAGTTACGGCAAGCTGTACCGGCCGCATGTGGTGCGCGCCCTGCAGCCACCCGCCGACGGCAGCCTGCAGCCGGTCCATCTCGACCCGCCGCGGCAGATCCCCATCCACGAGCGGCACAACTGGGAGACCGCCATCGACGCCATGATCGAGGTGGTCCACGGCCGCCGCGGCACGGCACGGCGCATCGGCCAGGGCATCGACTACCGGATCGCCGGCAAGACCGGCACCGCCCAGGTCTTCGGACTGGCCCAGGAGGAGAAATACGACGCGGAGAAGATTGCCAAGCGCCTCCACGACCACGCCCTGTTCGTCGCCTTCGCCCCGGCCGATGAGCCGCGGCTGGCAGTGGCGGTGGTGGTCGAGAACGGTGGCTCCGGAGCGGCCGTGGCGGCACCGATCGCACGCCGCATCTTCGACGCCTATTTCGGGGAGGGACAGGCCGATGGAACTGATTAACCCCGGCTCGGGCACCCGCCGCAGCTGGCTGCAGCGCATCCACCTGGACGGCCCGTTGCTGCTCGGCCTGATCGTGCTGTGCGGCTTCGGGCTGGTCATCCTCTACAGCGCGGCCGGGCAGAACGAGGCGCTGGTGGAACGCCAGCTGGTCCGCCTGGGCCTGGCCTTCGGCACCCTGCTGCTGGTGGCGCAGATACCGCCCTCGCTGCTGCTGCGCTGGACACCCTGGCTGTTTGGCGCCGGTATCGTGCTGCTGCTGGCGGTGCTGGTGATGGGCGACGTCGGCAAGGGAGCGCAGCGCTGGCTGGACCTGGGGGTGGTGCGCTTCCAGCCGTCGGAGATGATGAAGCTGACGGTGCCGATGATGCTCGCCTGGTACCTGGCCGAGGCCCGCCTGCCGCCCGACTTCCGCCGCCTGCTCATCGGCGGTGCGCTGATCGCGCTGCCGACCCTGCTGATCGCCAAGCAGCCGGACCTCGGCACCTCGCTGCTGATCGCCAGCGCCGGCTTCTTCGTGCTCTTCCTGGCCGGCATCTCCTGGCGGCTGCTGGGCGGCCTGGCGCTGCTCGCCGGCGCCGGCCTGCCGCTGCTCTGGTATTTCATGCGCGACTACCAGCGCCAGCGGGTGCTCACCTTCCTCGATCCGGAGAAGGACCCGCTGGGCGCCGGCTATCACATCATCCAGTCGAAGATCGCCATCGGTTCCGGCGGCCTGTACGGCAAGGGCTGGCTGAACGGCACCCAGGCCCACCTGGAGTTCCTGCCCGAGCGCTCCACCGACTTCATCTTCGCCGTGCTCGGCGAGGAATTCGGCCTGCTCGGCATCCTGGTGGTGCTGGCGGTCTACAGCTTCATCGTGCTGCGCAGCCTGTACATCGCCACCCAGGCCCAGGACACCTTCACCCGCCTGCTCGGTGGCAGCCTGGCCCTGACCTTCTTCGTCTACCTGATCGTCAACACCGGCATGGTCAGCGGCCTGCTGCCGGTGGTCGGCCTGCCGCTGCCGCTGATCAGCTACGGTGGCACCTCCATGGTGACCCTGATGGCCGGTTTCGGTATCCTCATGTCGATCCACACCCATCGCAAGCTCCTGCCGGGATGAGCGCCTCATGAACCCCCTTGCTGCCCTACTCCTCCCCCTCTGCCTGTGGCTGACCGCCGGCCCGGCCGCCGCCGGCGACTACAGCGACCGGCCTGAGGCACAGCGTTTCGTGCAGCTCATGGTCGAGAAGCACGGCCTCGATCGACAAGAGGTGCAGGCACTGATCGATGCCGCACGACGCAAGCAGAGCATCCTCGACGCCATCTCGCGCCCGGCCGAGGCCAAGCCCTGGTACCAGTACCGGCCGATCTTCGTCAATCAGGCGCGTATCGAGGGCGGCGTCGACTACTGGAACCGCAATGCGCGGATCCTCGACCAGGTGCGCGAGGCGCTGGCGGTCGACCCGGCGCTGGTGGTCGCCATCATCGGCGTGGAAACGCGCTACGGCCGCCACGCCGGGCGCTACCGGGTGCTGGACGCCCTCGCCACCCTGGGCTTCGACTACCCGCCGCGGGCCGATTTCTTCCGCGGCCAGCTGGAGCAGTTCCTGTTGCTGGCACGCGAGGAAGGGGTGGACCCGCTGAAGGCGACCGGCTCCTATGCCGGCGCCATGGGCCACGGCCAGTTCATCCCCAGCAGCTACCGGCGCTATGCCGTGGACTTCGACGGCGACGGGCAGCGCGACCTGTGGAACAGCCGGCGCGACATCATCGCCAGCGTCGCCAACTACCTGCGCCGCCACGGCTGGCAGCTGGGAGGGCCGGTCGCGCTGCGCGCCCGGGTCAGCGGCGAGTCCTGGAAACCGCTGCTGGACAAGGGCCTGAAACCCAGCCTGCCGGTGACGCGCCTGGCCGGCCTCGGCATCCGCCTGGACGGCGAGCCACCGGCCGGCGAGAAGGTCGCCCTGCTCGCCCTGGAGGGCCGCAAGACCCCGGAATACTGGGCCGTCTTCAACAACTTCCATGTCATCACCCGCTACAACCGCAGCCCCCTCTACGCCATGGCCGTACACCAGCTCGCCGAGGCCATCAGCGAGGCACGCGCGGCCGGCGAGCCGCTGGAATAGGTGTCGGCCGGGCCGGCGGAATCCGGCACGGTTCCGGTTTGCGCTGAATTGGCCGATAATGCCTGCATGAAGCGGGGTAGCAACCAGCGTCGCGGCCTGCTGGCACTGGCCACGATCATTGGGCTCGCCGGCTGCAGCGGGGGCGGTCTCGTCAGCCGCGACGGCGGCCCCGACCGCTACGTCGATGTATCCCGCATCCCCGACGCCGTGCCGCGCCACGAACCGCGCAGCCGCTACGGCAATCCCGATTCCTATGTGGTGCGCGGCAAGCGCTACTACGTCCGGCACAGCAGCCGTGGCTACGTCGAGCGCGGCATCGCCTCCTGGTACGGCACCAAGTTCCACGGCCGCCGCACCTCCAGCGGCGAGCCCTACGACATGTACGCCATGACCGCTGCGCACAAGACCCTGCCGCTGCCGACCTATGCGCGGGTCACCAATCTGCGCAACGGCCGCTCGGTGGTGGTCAAGATCAACGACCGCGGCCCCTTCCACGACAACCGCCTGATCGACCTGTCCTACGCCGCCGCCCGCAAGCTGGGCATCGTCGGCAAGGGCACCGGGCTGGTCGAGGTGCGGGCCATCACCCCGGGCGAACCCGAGGCACGGCCGCCGCTGCGCAGCGCCTCGGCCGGCGCAGCCGTCCACCACGGCAGCGCCGAACTCTACCTGCAGGTCGGCGCCTTCAGCAGCCGCAGCAACGCCGAACGGCTGCGCCAGCGGCTGGGCGCCCTGGCCCGGCCGGTACACATCCTGCGCGGCCTGAACCGCCAGCGGACCGTGTTCCGGGTGCGCATCGGACCCCTGGCCAGTGTCGAGGAAGCGGACCGCATGGCCGAGAACCTCAGCCACCTCGGCATCGAATCCCCGCACGTGGTGATCGACTAGGGCCTGTTTGAACGATCATGTCACTACTGCGGTGGCAGGCTCCCGGCCCGGCCATCCCTCGCCCAGCCCCGGTTGGCGTTGAAAAGCCCCGCCCATGCGCGGAAAATGCGCCTCACCCGCCCACATCCGGATCGAACCCGAACATGCTGCACCTTTTGCTGAAGCTGAGTGTCCTCCTCGTCACCCTCATCGCCACCGCCGCCGGCGCCGCGCCGCTGCCGGTTCCCAAGCCGCCGGCCGTCGGCGCCAGGAGCTACCTGCTGCAGGATCACATGAGCGGACGGGTGCTGGCCGAGAAGGCCGCCGATCAGCGCATGGAACCGGCCAGCATCACCAAGATGATGAGCGCCTACGTCATCTTCAAGGAGCTGAAGTCCGGCAGCATCCGCCTCGAGGACCAGGTCACGGTCAGCGAGAAGGCCTGGCGCATGCCCGGCTCGCGGATGTTCATCGAGGTCGGCAAGAAGGTCTCGGTGGAGGACCTGATCAAGGGCATGATCGTGCAGAGCGGCAACGACGCCACTGTGGCCCTGGCCGAGCACGTGGCCGGCAGCGAGGACAGCTTCGCCGACTACATGAACCGCTATGCCGAGGAACTGGGCCTGACCGGCAGCCATTTCAGCAACGCCACCGGCCTGCCCGATCCCGAGCACTACACCACCGCCCGCGACATCGCCCGCATCGCCCGGGCCCTGATCCACGAGTTCCCCGAATACTACGCCTGGTATTCGCAGAAGAGCTTCACCTTCAACGGCATCACCCAGCACAACCGCAACAAGCTGCTGTGGCGCGACCCCACGGTGGACGGCATCAAGACCGGGCACACCGATGCCGCCGGCTATTGCCTGGTGACCTCGGCCCTGCGCGATGGCATGCGCCTGATCTCCGTGGTGCTCGGCACCAAGAGCGAGGAGGCCCGCGCCGATGCCAGCCAGGCGCTGCTCAACTACGGCTTCCGCTTCTTCGAGACCCACAAGCTGTATGACGCCGGCACACCCCTGACCCAGGCGCGAGTCTGGAAGGGTGCCCGGGAACAGCTGCCACTGGGGCTGGCCGAGACCCTCTACGTGACCATCCCCCGCGGCCGCTATCAGGAGCTGCAGGCGGGCATGCGGCTGCCGAACACCCTCATCGCCCCGGTCAGCGCCGGCCAGCCGCTCGGCAGCGTGCAGATCCGCCTCGGCGACGAGCTGGTCGCCGAGCAACCGCTGGTGGCGCTGGAATCCATCCCCGAGGGCTCCTTCTGGCAGCGCGCCCTGGACGAGGCGATGCTGTATTTCGAGAACTGAGGCCGTGGCCACGAAAGCCCCTATAGCCACGGAATCCACGGAAAACACGGAATTATTTATTGCGGCGCACGTGCTCCGCACGGCGCCGTAAACACCAACTTTTCCGTGTCTTCCGTGGATTCCGTGGCTATCATTGAACAATGACCGACGTCTATCTCAACGGTGAATTCCTGCCCATCGAGGCGGCCTGCGTACCCGTGCTGGACCGTGGCTTTCTGTTCGGCGACGGGGTCTACGAGGTGATTCCGGCCTATGGCGGCCGGCTGTTCCGGCTGGCGCATCACCTGAAGCGCCTGAACAACAGCCTGCAGGCGGTGCGCATCCCCGAACCGCTGGACGCGGCTGGCTGGCGCCGGGTGCTCGAGACCCTGCTGGCAGGCAACACGGACGGCGACCAGTCGGTCTACCTGCAGGTGACCCGCGGCGTGATGAGCCGCCGCGACCATGCCTTCGCCGACAGCGCCCTGACGCCGACGGTGTTCGCCATGAGCAGCCCGCTGCCGGAACCGGACCCGCAATTGAGCACGCAGGGGGTGGCGGCCATCACCCTGGACGACATTCGCTGGCAGTCCTGCCACATCAAGGCCATCACCCTGCTGCCCAACGTGCTGCTGCGTCAGCAGGCGATCGATGCCGGCGCCGCCGAGGCCATCCTACTGCGCAACGGCCAGGCCACCGAGGGCGCGGCCAGCAACCTGTTCATCGTCAGCGGCGGCGAGATCCTCACCCCGCCCACCGGACGCCTGCTGCTGCCCGGCATCACCCGCGACCTGGTGCTGGAACTGGCCCGGCAGCACGGCCTGCCCTGCCGCGAGGCACCGATCAGCGAGCAGGCCCTGCGCCAGGCCGACGAGATCTGGCTGACCAGTTCGACCAAGGAGATCCTGCCCGTCACCCGTCTCGATGGCCAGCCGGTCGGCGACGGCCGGCCCGGCCCGCTCTACCGCCGGCTGCACGCCCTCTACCGCGACTACAAGGAGGCGGTACGCCGCGGCGAGGCGGAGTAGGATTCATGGCCACGGAAGACACGGAATTTCTCAATGGCCACGAAACCCATGAAAAAATCTATCGCCAAGGAAGGCACAGAGGATATTTACCGGGTCTTCCGTAGCCATTCAAAACCCCGGTTCGATCTTGATTCCGTTCGTGGATTTCGTGGCCCTATCATAAAATCCGACTCATGACCGACAGCGCCGACAGCCCGATCGAGTTTCCCTGTGACTTCCCTGTCAAGGTCATGGGCCGCCACAGCGAGCACTTCGAGGCCCATGTGGTGACCCTGGTGCGCCGGCATGTGCCCGATCTCGGCGAGGGCGCGGTCAGCACCCGTGCCAGCGGCAAGGGCAACTACCTGTCGGTGACGGTGCGGATCCGCGCCACCAGCCGCGAACAGCTCGATGCCCTGTACCGTGAGCTGACGGCCGACGACGAGATCCTGATGGTCCTTTGACCGCTGGCCGCGATGCCCGAGCCCCTTCTCCTTCGCCGCCACCTCGGCCTCGCCGACTACCAGGCCACCTGGCAGGCCATGCAGCGTTTCACCGCTGAACGCGAAGACGACACCCCGGACGAGCTCTGGCTGCTGGAGCACCCGCCGGTGTTCACCCTGGGACTGAACGCCAAAGCCGAACACCTGCTGGCACCGGGCGACATCCCGGTGGTGGCCATCGACCGCGGCGGCCAGGTCACCTATCACGGTCCCGGGCAGCTGGTCGCCTATCTGCTGCTCGACATCGGCCGCCGCGGGCTGGGCGTGCAACAGCTGGTGCGGTATATGGAACAGGCGGTGATCGACCTGCTGGCCGGAGAGGGGATCAAGGCCCGGGCCCGCCGCGACGCCCCCGGAGTCTATGTCGGCGAGGCCAAGATCGCCGCCCTGGGCCTGCGGGTGAAGCGCGGCCGCAGCTACCACGGCCTGGCGCTGAACGTGGACATGGATCTGGAGCCCTTCCGCCGCATCAATCCCTGCGGTCATCCCGGGATGGCCGTCACCCAACTCCGCGCGCTGGGGATTTCCCTCTCCCTGGCCGAGGTTGCGGCACGGCTGGAGTCGCATCTCGCCGAGCGGCTGGGCTACACTATCCGCCCCGCGAATGCCTCGCAGCCAGCGAACCCCACCCCATGAGCGACGACAGACACCAGCGCGGTGCCGCCAAGACGGCCCGCATCCCGATCAAGATCGAGCCCACCACCCGACCGCCGCGCAAGCCGGCCTGGATCCGCGCCAGATCCCCGGCCAGCCCCGAGGTCCAGCGGCTGAAGCGGGTGCTGCGCGAAGCCCGGCTGCACACCGTCTGCGAGGAGGCCTCCTGCCCCAATCTCGGCGAATGTTTCGGCCACGGCACCGCGACCTTCATGATCATGGGCGACATCTGTACCCGCCGTTGCCCCTTCTGCGACGTCGCCCATGGCCGGCCCGAACCGCTGGACCCGAACGAACCGCGCCACTTGGCCGAGACCATCCGCGCCATGGGCCTCGGCTACGTGGTCATCACCTCGGTCGACCGCGACGACCTGCGTGACGGCGGTGCCGCCCACTATGTCGCCTGCATCGAGGCGGTCCGTGAACTGAACCCGGAGACCCGCATCGAGGTCCTGGTGCCCGACTTCCGCGGCCGCATGGACCGGGCCCTGGAGATCTTCCACGCCGCACCGCCGGACGTGTTCAACCACAACCTGGAGACCGTCCCCCGGCTGTACAGACAGGCCCGCCCCGGGGCCGACTACAGCTGGTCGCTGCAGCTGCTGCAGCGCTTCAAGGCAGAGCACCCGACGGTACCCACCAAGTCCGGGCTGATGCTGGGGCTGGGCGAGGATCTGGACGAGGTGCAGGCGGTGATGCGTGACCTGCGCGCCCATGACGTCGAGATGCTCACCCTGGGCCAGTACCTGCAGCCCAGCCTGCATCACCTGCCGGTGGCCCGCTTCGTGACCCCGGAGGAGTTCGAGCGGCTGCGCGAGGCCGGCGAGGCACTGGGCTTCAGCCAGGTCGCCAGCGGCCCCATGGTGCGCTCCTCCTACCACGCCGACCTGCAGGCGGCGGGCGTCCTCGACCGATAGCCGCAGAGCAAGGGCAAAGCCGGGTCATGATACTAAGACAAACGATAACAAAGCCTCATTCAGCGGGTCTCTGGTCGATCAGCCCGCAAGGCGCAATGGCGCCGGCAGGGTGATTCCCTGTCAAGCCATTGCAACGTTGCGGATGGCCGTCCAGAGGCCCGCCCGCAGGGAGCTTGCCAGGCGCCCCGGCTCTGCGTTGTGCCCCTTGGCAAGGGCGGGCCATTCCCTGCGGAGCACGCCTTGATCCGGGGCGCCTGGCAAGCTCTGAATGAGGCTTTGTTATCGTTTGTCTTAGTATATGGCCACGGAACCCACGAAATCCACGAAAAAATCCATGTCAGGGACCCGCGTTTCGCGCAGTTCCCTCAATAGATATCGTCCGTGTTTTCCGCCTTTTCGTGGATTTCGTGGGTTTCGTGGCTATCCCCCTGTCCCCAGGCCACGCCTTGCTCAGTAGCGCACCGCCGGGGTCTCGATCTTCAGGCCGTTGCCGCGCGCATTCACGTATACCTCCAGATCGATATAGGCCTGCGAACCCGGCTCGAAGGGTTCGGCACGGAAGGAACGGAAGCATTCCGAGAACCGCCGCTGCAGGCTGGTGATGCGGCCGCTGCCCAGGCGGTATTCCGGGAAGCCGTTGCTCTGTCCCTGGGTCAACTGCTGGCCGCGCAGCCACTGGCCGGCATGCAGATCGTGGCAGTGGGTGCAGGCCAGGTTCGCCTGACCGAAACGGGTATGGTAGAGCTTGCGGCCGGCCTCGTAGAAGGGCCGCAGCGGCCCGTCGATATCGACCTGCACCGGGGTGCCTCGCGCCCGGTGGCGGACGAAAGCCTCCAGGGCCACCAGCTCGGTACAGTCATAGACGTAGGGGATGTTGTCGAGCTGGTCCTCCCAGCAGATGTTGATCTGTTCCTGCAGGGTGCGCGGCCGGCCGCTGTCCGGGTCGTAGACCGGGTAGCTGGCGATGCGCGCCGGGTCCAGCCCCTCACCGTCCTCACCGTGACAACTGGCGCAGCTCTTGCCGTTCTCGCCCTCGGCATTGAACAGCCGCCGGCCCCGGTCGACGGTCGGCATGCCGGGATTGGCGAACTCGTCGTCCTGCATGGCGCGGGTCTCGGGTTTCAGGTAGTCGTAGCCGGAATGCAGGCCGTTCCCCGGAGATGCAGCGACAGGCGGCGTCCCGGCCTCGCCCGGCTCGGTCAGGGTCGAGAGATAGGCGACCACGTCCTCCACCTGCTGGGCACTGAGGAAGGTCTGCCCCTCCACGGCGAAGGCGACCTGGTTGAGACTGCGCGGATCGACATGGAAGGGGGGCATCACCGTCTCCGGGTTGAGGCGCCGTTCGTCGGCGACCCGCAGGCGCAGCTCCCCCGGACTGAGTCGCGCGCCGATGCCGGCCAAGGGTGGACCCAGGTTGCCCTGGAAGGGCTGGTCCGCTATCGGCAGCCGGTGGCAGGCCAGGCAGTTGCCCTGGTGGCTGTCGATGACCACCGCCCGACCGCGTGCCGGATCACCCTGCAGGCCACCCAGCGGCCGGGGGATGCTCAGCCCCTCGGCCTGCCAGGGGACGTAACGGCCGGCCTGCACCGTGGGCACGCTCAACAGCGCCACCAGCAGGAGACTCATGCGACTGCCCAGGTTCATGGCGCCCCTCCCTTTTCCGGATCCTGTCCTCCATTCTCCATGCCCGGCGCAGCGGCGGTTTGATCTCGCTCAAGCCTCGGCTCATTGCCCCCCGCCCATCCCCAGCAGGGCCATCAACTGCGCCACCGCCTGCCCGGCCCCATCCGGCCGCGGCGGCCGCGACCGTGGCTGGGCCCAGAGCCGTGTCAGGGCCTCAGCCGGTCCCCCCGCCTCCAGCTGCTCGCGCGCTACCGGCTCGGCGTTGCCGTGGCGCCGCAGCCAATCGAGCAGCCAAGGCTCCTCCGGCCATTCCGGACGCGGGATATAGAGCAGCGGCGTGGCATTGCAGGCACACTCGGCGACCGTTCCATAGCCGCACTTGCCGAGCAGGGCATCGGCACTGGCCAGCAGATCACTGAAGTCCATTTCCAGACTCTCCAGAGGTATTGCCTGGGGATGCGCTACCCCCCAGGCCGCCGGCACCAGGTAATGCACGTCCGGCTGCCGCGGCCAGCGCCCCACCGGCAGCCGTGCCCCGACACCACCGAGGGCGACCAGCACCAACCGCGCATCCGGCGCCAGGCCGAAGCGGGCATCGATCGCCTCCCGCCGCCGGCGGCCAAGCCGCGCCAGTGGCCCGATCGGACGCACCCCGTCCAGCTCCGGCATGGGCATGGCCGGTTCCGGGGCCAGGAAGACATCGGCGGACTGATAGGCCGTGCGCATCTGCGCCAGTACCGCCGGGGCCTCCGGCCGCCCGGCGAAGTAGTGGCGGTAGATGCCGAGCCAGTTGAGGGAACAGAGGGCCACGGCGGGACACCCTGCCTGGCGGGCCGCCAGCAGCGGCAGGCAGGGGACGTTGGCCAGCACCAGGTCAGGCTCCAGGCGGCGGAGGAAATCCACCTGCGCCGCCAGCCGCTGCGACCACTCGGCATGCTGCCGGGCATAGGCCCGGGCACTGGCCTCGAGATCGATGTCCAGCGCGGAATCCATCAGCAAACCGAAATCGGTAGCCTCTGGATGCAGCTCGAAGGGCCCCTCGATACGGCTGGCGAGGAACCATTCCGGCACCGTCGTCTGCAGGCTGAGGCGCAGCCCCGGCACGCGTTGGCGCAGGGCGTTCACCACCACCGCGGTCTGCGCCGCATGACCGAAACCGTGCGGGGTTATGCAACAAAGAATGTGCATGCGTCACCTAGATAGACACGGAATGATTTATGGCCACGAAACCCACGAAAAAGCCTATGGCCACGGAAAACACGGACGATATTTATTGAGGGAGCTGTGCGAAACGCGGGTCCCTGACATGGATTTTTTCGTGGGTTTCGTGGCCATTCGAATTTCCGCGTCTTCCGTTGCCAGGAAAAATTTCGTGGGTTCCGTGGCCATTCCGGTTTTCTGCGCCGGCAACGGCTACATCAGTTCATAGCGCTCCATCAGGTAGCCGAGGCAGTCCTGGCGCACCACCCGGGCATCGAGAGTGAACATGGACGGCATCACCGGCCGGCGGGTGCGCAGTTGGCCGTCCTCGATACGAAAATAGGCATCGCCGACATCGCGGCCGCGCTCGTTCCAGGCCTCCAGCCGTGCCTGGCGACGGTGCACCCGGGCCAGTGCGGTGCCGGCCGGCAGTTCGCGGAAGTTGAGGTGGTCGAGATCGGGCAGAAAATCGATGTCGACCTCATCCCCCTGTCCAAAACCGAAACTGAGGCCGGCCGGCACCTTGACCGTGACCACGCTGTGAAACAGATCGACGTCGTGCGCCGCCACCGGATGCACCGGGATCTGCGACAGGTGCAGACAGGCGTCGAGATAGTCGCGGGCATGCGCCACGCCGTGTTCCTGGCCGGGCCGGCCGCATTCCACGGTCACTGCGGGACAGAGGCGGGCAAAGGCCTGCGAGGCCACGCCCCGCGGCCGGGTGAAGTAGACCACGGTGCGCGAGAACAGGGTGGCCAGATGCAGGAAGCGGTGATCGATGCGGTTGATGCAGGCGTAGTGGGGATTCAGGCCGGTATTGTTGTGCACGTCGATGGCGGCGAAGGGCTGGCGCCGTTCCATCTCCTCGCAGATCCTGCGCATCATGGCATGTTCCGGCAGGCCGTGACTGTCGGAACCGGGCCAGACCCGATTGTAGTCGGGCTGGCCCTCGAGCCGGCGCAGGCCGCGCGCCGCGGCCGGCAGATTGCCGAGGAACACCGACAGGGCCCGCGGCAGATCCCGCCCCTGGTAGGCGCGCAGCAGCTCGCGCAGGGCGCAGAAACCGGTATCTTCGTTGCCGTGCAACAGCACCGAGACGAACAGCGGCCGGGGCTGGCGGCCCGGCAGGTGCAGCAGGGTGGGGCCACCGAGCAGTTCGAGCAGTTCCCCCGCCTCGGCCTGAAGCAGGCCCTCCGGCAGGGATTCGAGAATTTGCAGCATGGGCGCTCCCGCACTGGCACTGGCAACGGCTATGGTACACCAGCCCACCTGCAAGCCGCCGCCATCGGCGTTATAGTTACTAAGACAAACGATAACAAAGCCTCATTCAGCGGGTCTCTGGACGATCAGCCCGCAAGGCGCAATGGCGCCGGCAGGGTGATTCCCTGTCAAGCCATTGCAACGTTGCGGATGGCCGTCCAGAGGCCCGCCCGCAGGGAGCTTGCCAGGCGCCCCGGCTCTGCGTTGTGCCCCTTGGCAAGGGCGGGCCATTCCCTGCGGAGCACGCCTTGATCCGGGGCGCCTGGCAAGCTCTGAATGAGGCTTTGTTATCGTTTGTCTTAGGGCCTGTTAACACTATCCCAATGGGCTCTGTTGCACCTGAAAAAAGCGCCAATCAAGGCGCGAGGAGAGAGGTTTGGTGACTCCAAATGAACGACGAGCAACGCGGAGTGGCGCTTTTTCAGGCGCAACCCGGAGGGCTGGGGCTCTTTTTCCGCCCAGCGGCGTTATCATTCGCTCATGTAGACTGACTACATTTCGCTCATTCTGCCTTGCTGGACGGAAAAAGAGTCCCAGCAGAACCCATTGGGATAGTGTTAACAGGCCCTAGTATCTACCGGTGCACCCCGTCACAGGAGACCATGCCTTGAGCAGCGAACCCGGCAGCGATCCGCATGTCCGCGCCCACGCCAGGCCGGCCCCGGACAGCCTGCAGAGCGAACTGGACGCACTGTTCCGGCGCTTCATCCGCGAGTCCCCGCAGCCGCTTACCGAAGTGGTGCGCGAGGCGATGCGCGAGATGGCCGACTCCGACGTGGCGGCGACCTGCCTGCGCGAGGGCATGCGCCCGCTGGACTTCACCCTGCCCAACCAGCATGGCGAGCCGGTCAGCCTCTCCCAGCGCCTGCAGCAGGGCCCCGTGGTGCTGTCCTTCTTCCGCGGCAGCTGGTGCCCCTACTGTTCCACCGAACTGCAGGCCCTGCAGAAGATTCTGCCGCTGATCCGGCGTTTCGGCGGCCAGTTGCTGGCCATCTCGCCACAGACCCCCGAGCAGACCACAGCCACGGCCCGCGAGCTGGGACTCGACTTCGACGTGCTGAGCGATGGAGGCAACGAGGTGGCCTCCTGCTTCGGGCTGGTGCTGTCGCTGCCGGAGATGCTGCGCCCGGTGTACCGCAACTACGGCGTCGAACTGCCCACCTACAACGGTGACGACAGCTACCAGCTGCCGATCGCCGCCACCTATGTCCTCGATGGCAGCGGCCTGATCCGCCTGGCTTTCGCCGATACCGATTACACCCGGCGGCTCGAACCGCGGGACATCCTCGACTGCCTGCAGCACATCCACTGAGACACAGCGGCGGCAGACCGTGAAATCGTCCCGCCGAGCCGCTACACTGAGTTCATCGACCCATCATGAGGCCCGCCTTGGGATCCGTCCGCACACAGCGCCTTCGCAGCCGCGTCTACCAGATTCTCGAACCCAGCGGCTATGTACGGCCGCTGGACCGCGCCATCGATGTCTTCCTCATCGGGCTGATCCTGCTCAATGTGATCGCCAATGTCTTCGAATCCATCGACTGGGTGCAGCAGCGCTACCATGAGCAGTTGCTACGCTTCGAGTTCTTCTCCGGCATGGTGTTCACGGTGGAATACGTCATGCGCCTGTGGGCCTGCGTGGAGGCGCCGGAGGCACGCTTCCAGCATCCGCTCAAGGGACGGCTGCGTTATGCCCTGACGCCGTTACCGATCATCGACCTGCTGGCCATCCTGCCCTTCTTTCTCATGCTCTGGACCTCGGTCGACCTGTTGTTCCTGCGCGTCTTCCGCCTGTTCCGGATCTTCAAGCTGACCCGTTATTCGCCAGCCATGAACCTGCTGTTTACGGTACTGCGCAACGAATCGCACGCCTTCGGCGCCACCTTCTTCATCCTCCTCGTGCTACTGGTGTTCTCCGCCAGCGGCATCTATCTGGCCGAACACGAACAACAGCCAGAGGCCTTCGGCAGCATCCCCGCCGCCATGTGGTGGGCGGTCGCCACCCTGACCACGGTCGGCTACGGTGACGTCACCCCCGTCACCAACCTGGGCAAGCTGTTCGGCGCCAGCGTGGCCATCATCGGCGTGGGCATGATCGCCCTGCCCACCGGCATCCTCGCCTCCTCCTTCACCGAGGAGCTGAAACGGCGCCGTGAGGCATACCTGACCCAGGTCGACGAGGCGTTGGAGGACGGCATGCTGACCCGCGAGGAGGCCGCCGAGCTGGACGCAGCACGCAAGGAGCTGGGCCTGAAGAAGGAGGAGGCGATCCGCATCCTGCAGCAGGCGGAATGCAGCGAGCTGGGGGTCTGCCCGCACTGCGGCCGTTCGCTGGCAGCGCCGCCGGACGATTCCGCCTGATCCCGAAACAGACGAACTCGTGGACACGGCCGGTCGGCTCGCGCCTGACTCAGATGTCCCACTCGTGGACCGGCCGGCCGCTGTCCTGGCGTTCGCGGTAGGCCGCGGTCAGCCCCACCCAGTCGCGGCCATGCCGTGCCACCCAGGCGCGCTGCCAGGCAGCGCCGTTGCAGGCATTGGCGACCCGGGCCTCGATGCTGCCGAGATAGAACTCGATGTCCGCCGCATCCAGCTGCAGCCGTGCCAGCCCCTGCCGTGCCTCCGGGATCAGGCGCTTCAGCAACAGCGACTGCATCCGTCCCTTGCGCCCGTCCAGCCACTCGACCTGAGCCTCCAGGCCGTGGCGCGCGGCGCGATAGAAATTGTCCCGCGCCCGCGGGAAGTCGAGCTGCCGCTCCGGGGGCTCTGGACACTCAGCGTAGTGTTTCATCAGCCCGAAGAAGAAGGCCGCATTGGCCAGGGTATCCACCACCGAGGGGCCACTCGGCACTACCCGGTGCTCGATGCGCAGATGCGGCGTACCATCGGCGTCGAAACCGAGCAGCGGCCGGTTCCAGCGCCAGATGGTGCCGTTGTGCAGGCGCAGATGGGGCAGGCTCGGATCGTCCCTCTCGAACAGGACCGGCAACAGTACCGGGAAGTGCAGCAGGTTCTCCTCGAAACACTCGAACAGACTGTCCCGCGCATAGCCACTGCCAAAGCTGACCCGCTGCACCGGACCCTGGGCAGCCCCGGCATAGCCACCGACCTCCACGGCCTGCTCGAACAGAGGGATGCGAGTCTCGTCCCACAGCTCATGACCGAACAGGAAGGGGGAATTGGCGCAGGCCGCCACCATCGGCGCGGAAAGGATCTGCGCGGCATTGTACAGGCGCACCGCCCGCTGCGGTGCCGCCTGCAGATGAATCTGGAAGGAAGTGGTGGCCGACTCCAGCATCACGTCCTGGTGCTCGGCACGCAGGTGATCCTCGCCGAGGATGTCCAGCCGCAGCGGACGACCGCCGCGCTGCGCCAGCACCTGCTCGTTCAGCGCCCGATAGCGGCTCAGCCCGGACATGCTCCCCAGCCCGAGCTGGCCTTCCTCGAGGGTGGGGAGGATGCCGATCATCACCATGCCCAACCCCATCTCGTCGGCACAACGGCGGCAGCGGTCCCAGGTGGCCTGCAGCTCGTCCTGCATGCGCGCCAGGGCATCGCTCTGCAGCGGCCGGGGCTGGCTGTTCAGTTCGACGTTGAAGCGGGCCAGCTCCGGAACCACCAGCGGATCCCTGAGGCGTTCCAGGAATTCCGCATTGCATGGCGCGGGACGCTGTCCGGCATCGACCAGCCAGGCCTCCAGCTCGTAGCCGCCGATCCCGTCACGCGTGGACAAGGCATGCTGTTCGAAGAACCGGCGCAGCCGCCCGGTCTCCGCCGCCAGCCGCTCCCGGAACAGGACCAGATCCTGCGCCGTGAAATGGCTGTCGCGGATCTCCTCGCCCATGCTCAGCCGGCCTCGCCACGCAATTGCCGGTCCAGGGCCGCCAGCCGCCCGGGGGTGCCGACATCCATCCACAGACCGCGGTAGTGCTCGCCACTGACCCGGCCGGCGGCCATCGCCCGGCGCAGCAGGGGCGCCAGGGGGAAACGGCCGGGACTGCAGTCGTCGAACAGCTCGGGGCGGTAGACACCGATACCGCTGAAGGTGAGGCAGGCCGCCCCCGTCTCCCGCACCCGGCCGCCGGCGTCCAGCGCGAAATCCCCCGCCGGGTGCTGCGGCGGATTGTCGACCAGCACCAGATGGACCAGGCCCTGGGGTTCCACCGGCAGACGGGACAGCGGATAGTCGCTCCAGACGTCGCCGTTGACGACCAGGAAGGGGGCCTCGCCGAGCAGTCCGGCACGCAGGGCGCGAAAGATACCGCCGCCGGTCTCCAGCGCGCCCTCGGGCTCGGGGGAATAATGGATCTTGAGCCCCCAGCGACCACCCTCGCCCAGTGCCTGCTCGATCTGCCAGCCCAGGTGGGCGTGATTGACCACCAGCTCACGGACCCCGGCTGCGGCCAGGGCTTCGAGATGATACTCGATCAGCGCCTTGCCGCCGGCCCGCAGCAGCGGCTTGGGTACCCGGTCGGTGAGGGGGCGCATGCGTTCGCCACGTCCTGCGGCAAGAATCATCGCCTTCATGGCCGCACCATACAGCGCCTGGGTCGGCCGCGACAAGCCGGGCCACGAGTCTGTCGGACTCAGGACCAATCTACTGCGCTGATGGGAGGGCGGCCCAAATTCCCCCCGATTTCTCGATCGCGGCCTGGAGGCCGCTCCTACAACACCTCGTGCCGCCATGCCCCGCAGGAGCGGCCTCCAGGCCGCGATCGAGGCAAAGGGGAGGACCTAGCCCGGATATTGCACGAAGGCGGCGCGCATGAAGGGGGTTCGTGCTGTAATCCAGGGACGATATGGCCATGAAGGGCCCCTTGGGCGGGTTACGGTTTGTGCCTGTTCGATGTCAGGCCAACACTGGCTGCGCATCCTGGGTGATCCTCCTCAAGCCATGGCAACGGCTATGACTTTCTGGACGATCGGCCAGGCTGCCTTGCCAGCCTCGCCCTGAGCATCGAATCCTTGGCGCAATATCCGGGCTAACACCCGCCACCCGGCTCCTGCAGCAGCCGATCCGTCGCCCCGAGCTCGCCCTCGGTTGCCGTCAGCCAGCGACCCAGCTCGGCCCCGGGCAGCGGCCGGCTGATGAAATAGCCCTGCGCGGTGTCGCAGCCCAGCCCTTCCAGCAGCTTGAGGGTGGTGATGTCCTCGACCCCCTCGGCCACAACTGCATAACCCAGCTTGTGGGCCATCTCCACGATCGAGGACACCAGCACCTGGTCGTTGCGATGATAGGGCAGTTCGCTCACGAAACTGCGGTCGATCTTGAGTTCATCGACCGGCAGCCTGGCCAGATAGGCAAAGGAGGAAAAACCGGTGCCGAAGTCGTCGATCGAGATATGCACCCCCATGTCGTGCAGCAGCTGCAGCACGTCCCGCGCCTGGGTGATGTCCTGCATCATGGCGCTCTCGGTGATCTCCAGGCACAGGCACTCGCCGGGAAGCTCCAGGCGTTGCAAGGTCGCGCGTACGTGCTCGGGAAAAGACGGATCGTGCAGGCTGTGGGTGGAGATGTTCACCGCCACACCCAGCCGCCCGCCCTCGGTCCGCAGGCCGTTCAGGAAGCGCAGCGACTCCTCCAGCACCCAATCGGTGATGGCATTGATGGCCCCGGTCTGTTCGGCCAGGGTGATGAACTCGTCCGGTGCGACCCGCCCCAGTTCCGGATGCTCCCAGCGGACCAGGGCCTCCAGGCCTGTCACCCGCCCCGAAGCCAGGGCGATCTTCGGCTGATAATGCAGAACCAGTTCGTTACGCTCGATGGCACGCCGCAGACCGGCGCCCAGGCTCAGGCGGCGCACGCTGAAGCGGTCATCGGCACCGTCGTAGACCACGTAATGGCAAGCCTTCTGCTTGGCCTGTCCCTCCGCCACATCGGCGTAGCGGACCAGTGCCCCAATGTCGTCGACATGCTGTGGATAGAGGGCGATGCCGATACGCACGCTGACCGCGACGTCCACCTCGCTGACCGTGATCGGATTGTGCAGTTCACGGAGGATCGCCTCCGCCATTTCGCAGGCCGCGGTTTCCGTGGCATCCGGCAGCAGGATGGCAAACTCATCGGCACCGAGTCGCGCCACCGCTTCCTGATCGGACAGCATGTCACGCAGCCGGGCACCGACCTCCAGCAGCAGCATGTCACCGAAGTGATGCCCCAGGGTATCGTTGATCTCCCTGAAGCCGTTGATGTTGACGACCAGCAGCGCGAGGGAGTGGATGTCCGTCGACGGGGCCAGCAGCTCGCTCAGGCGTTCCTGCAGCAGGGCGCGGTTGGGCAAGCCGGTGAGTGGATCATGGGTCATTTGATGGCGGAGCGCCGCATTCTTCTCCTTCAGGCGCCGGCTGATCAGCGAGGCCAGGACCATGGCCACCCAGACCGCGCACCAGGTGACGATCAGGCCGGTGGCGATAAGGCGGCTGCTCAACAAGGCACCCGTTTCGAAATGGAAACCGTCCTCGGGAGACAGCATGAGCAGATGATAGGGCAGGGCGGTCATTGGCATCGCCACCCAGTAGAGGCGTCTGCCACCCAGGCTGACCTCACCCTGGCGCAGCGACTGTGCCTGCTCCGCCTCATGGCGCAACCTGCCGAACAGCTCCGCATCGAGGGTATCCTTGCCGGGACCGGTCATGGCCAGCACTTCCCCCTTGCCAACCAGCATCGCCAGGATGGATGCCGGCGCGAACTGCTGGCGGATCCGTTCCAGAGCCTCCTCCGCCCCGTCTCCGATGGCCAGCGGTACAGCCACCCCCTCGGTCAGTTCCCGCACCTCGTGGGCCAGTACCTCGCTGCGGAACTGGCGCTCCGAATCGGCCATCATCAGATAGGCCATATAGGCGAAGGCGAGCTGGGACAGCACGGTGATGCCTACCACGGCGAGCAGGATCTGGGTAACGAGCCGCATCGCCTTCAGCCACCTCCCCAGGACAGGATGTCAGGCGGCGGCTGGCGCTGGCCGCCGGACCTTGCGGCGCAACCATGCCTCTCGCGGATCAACATCTCGACGCCCCGTTTCAATCCCGCCTGACCGGCAGCGTGCTTCAGCTCAGCCTGCAGGTGTTGATCCCTACCAGGGCATACAGCGGACAGAAACGGATGAGGGCAACGATGAGGTTGCCGACACCCAGAAAGGCAAACAGCCCGGAACTGACGGGATCGGCGATGAAAGTCGTGTCGATCAATGTAATATAGATGAGAAAACTGCTGATCCCGATACGCAGGATCTGGTCCATCGGCCCTATGTTCTTCTTCAACTTCATAATCTTATCTTCCTCTATCCATTCACGGTGCCAGCTGTGTCTCCGGGCGGCAACCGGGCTTCCCTATCCCGCCTATCGGCGTCTCGGGGCCGTTCTTGATGCCGCTTGTGGTTCAATATCCACCGCTGGCAACCGATACAGCTGGAGAACTCCCGGCTCCTCCCACTGCCAGCCGGGCCAACCATGACAGTGGAGACAAGACGAACATGCCACTCGGATACCGCCAGTTCAAGACCCTGCTCGCCGCCCTGCTGCTGCTTGCCAATCCCTTGCACACGTTCGCCGCAAAAGCCGCTGCAAGCGATTCGGTCATCACCGGTGCCGGCGCCCATTTCGCCTGGGTCATCTTCGACGCCCTGAAACCCGACCTGGAACGCATCACCGGTCGGCGCTTCGATCTGCATGGCCTGAACTCCGGCCTCGGCCTGGGTTGCAAGGCCGGCATCAAGCTGGCCCGCCAGAACAGCCCCGAACATCAGACCTTCGGCTTCGTCTGTTGCCCGCTGTCCAAGGAGGAGCTGGCCGAGAAGGGCCTGGTTCTCTATCCCATCGCCCTGGAGCCCATCCTCATCCTGGTCAACGAGGACAACCCAGTGACCGGGCTGAGCAGCGCCCAGGTGCGCGCCATCTTCCGCGGCGAGATCACCAACTGGAAGGAGGTGGGAGGGCGTGACCAGGCCATCGCCGTGGTCACCCGTCTGCACTGCAAGAAACGGCCCGGACACTGGAAGACCATCCTGCCCAGCGACCGGGACTTCCGCGAGCAACGCCTCAATGCCTCCAGCGCCGCGGAGATGGTCAAGCGGGTGTCGGCCTTCCCCTCCGCCATCGGCCACATCGGCTCGACCTGGGACTTTGGTCCGCAGAGCCGGGTCCGCCCGCTGCGCATCGACGGTTTTGAACCAACGGCCGAGAACCTGAAGACGCACGACTATCCCTTCTTCCGGCAACTGTCGGCGGTCACCGACCACTCACCTTCCGCGGCCGTGCTGCGCGCCATCCATGAGGTCCAGCATGGCAAGGCTATGCGCGTCGTGGCCCGCCGCTATCAGCTGCTGCCCCTGGCCGGCGACGGGCAACAACACGAATCTCCCGCTCCCCTGGCACGCAGATGAGGAACCAGGTGCCAGCATGCGGTCATGAACCCCGGCCGGAGAGCGGAACGGACAGCCCATGCTGAACTCCTACCGTGCCCGGCTGATCGCCTTCCTCTGCGCCATCGCCTGTCTGGTGTCGGCCACCCTGGCCATCTCCTACTACAGTGCGCGGCGCATCATCTGGGAGGATGCCGACCTTCATCTGCAACGGACCGCCCAGTTCTACGAACGCAACCTGGAGGAACTGCGCCTCAACCTGGCCCAATACGCCGACATCATGCGTGACGATCTGCGGGTTCAGGAATACAGCTATGCCGTGATCCGCATCGGCACCGGCAACGAGGCCCTGCGGAATCTTCTGGATGAACGCTTCAGCCGCCTGCCGGTGGACGCCATCCTGATCAGCTGGAACGATGGCGCGGTCGAGCGCGGCGGCGATGCCGCGCTGCGCGAGGCGATCCTGAAGATGCCTGCCGGACTGCTCGACGGCACCTTTTACCTCGAACTGGGGAAGAACCTCTATCTGGTAGCCTCGCTGCCGCTGACCTACCATCAGGAGGAACTCGGCCGCGTCTCGGTCGCCACCCGTCTGGATACCAGCTGGCTGCTCCGCCAGCCCCGTGACGAACAGAGCCATCTGTTCTTCGCCCACGCCGAGCACCTGCTGGCGGGCACCCATCCAGGGCTGGAACAGATCCAGTTTCAGCCCGAGGAAGGCACGGCGCGGATCCAGGGCGAGCGCTTCAGCATGGTCCCCATCCGCCTGCCCGGCACCAGCCCCCCGCTGGCCCGGCTGTGGCTGGCCCAGTCGGAGTCCGCCCTGGTCGAGACACTGAACCGCTACAACCGCCTGATGCTGGGTCTGACGGTGCTGATCCTCGGCGTGCTGCTGACCGTCAGCCTGCTCGCCGTGAACGGTTTCAGCCGTCCCATCCGCCGCCTGATCGAGCTGACGAGGGAGATGGCCGAGGGCCGGCTGCCGACACTGCAGCGACCGCGGGGCGACAATGAACTGGACGTCCTGCTCAACCAGTTCATCGACCTGATCGAGGCCTTGCGCAACAAGCAGCAGGAGGTGGAGGAAGCCCACCAGCGGCTGCAGCGCTCGGCCACCACCGACGAGCTGACCGGACTCTACAACAGGCGCCACCTGAACGAACTCTATCCCAAGCTGCTCGCCCAGGCGGAACGCGAGGGGCTGTGCCTGTTCGCCGTGCTGCTCGACATCGACCACTTCAAGCAGATCAACGACAATCATGGTCACGCCGCGGGTGATGCCTGTCTGCAGCACTTTGCTGCGATCCTCACCACCAACACCCGCAACAGCGACTTCGTGTTCCGCATGGGCGGCGAGGAGTTCCTGGTTCTGACCATGGCCCAGGACGTGGAGACCGCCAGCGGCCTGGCCGAGAAGATCCGTCACGCCACCGAGACCGGCAGCCTCAACTACGGCGGCAGCCGCATCAGCTTCACGGTCAGCGGTGGCGTGGGCTGCATGGGCGGCACGCCCAGAATGGCCGGCATGTCCGGCAGCCAGCAGTCCTCACTGTCGCGCCTGGTTTCGATCTCCGACCATGCCCTCTATGTCGCCAAGCGGGCCGGCCGCAACCGCATCCATCTGAGCGAGGACTGCTGCGGCCCCAACAACCCCTGCGGCCGGTCAGGGCGGAAATCCCGGCCGTCTCAGGCCGGCACCTCCAGCGCCGGCAGCACCCGCTCGGCGATCAGACGCCCCAGCCATTCCAGCTCCGCATAGGCCGGCGCCACCTCGGCCACGTAACCGAGGGTGCGCGGGATATCCGCCAGATAGCCCGGCTTGGCGTCACGCAGACCGAGGCGGGCGAAGATGCCCGCCGCCTTGAGATGCCGCTGCACCCCCATCCAGTCGAACCAGCGCAGGAAAGTCGCTTCGTCCACCTCGTCTTCGTGCAGCACCCCGGACTGACAGGCCAGTTCGCGGTAGCCGAACGCCCAGTCCTCGACCTGCTGCCGCGGCCAGGCGATATAGCAGTCGCGCAGCAGCGAGACCAGGTCATAGGTGACGGGGCCGATCACCGCATCCTGGAAGTCCAGCACCCCCGGATTGTGCCGCTCGGTGACCATCAGGTTGCGGGAATGGAAGTCGCGGTGGACGCAGACCTGCGGCTGTTCGAGCGCCACCCCGGCCAGGCGCTCGAAGCTCGCCTCCAGGCGCTGCGCATCCTCGGCACCGAGTTCGATGCCGAGCTGGCGGCCGAGCAGCCAGTCGCGGAACAGGCCCATCTCCTCCAGCAGCAGCCGGCGGTCATAGGCCGGCAGCTCGTCGCCCCGTGGCCCGCAGGCCTGGATCACCGCCAGGGTACCGAGGGCATCGCCATAGAGGCGTTCGACGCTACCCGCATCGAGCGCCGACAGATAGCTGCACTCCCCCAGATCGTCCAGCAGCAGCAGGCCGCGCGCCTCGTCCCGCGCATGGATCTGGGGAACATGCACGCCGATCTCGCGCAGCCGTTCCGCCACCGCCACGAAGGGCCGCACGTCTTCCTTCTCCGGCGGCGCATCCATGACGATATGGCTGCCGCCCGGATGGCGGACCCGGAAATAGCGCCGGAAGCTGGCGTCGGCCGAGGCCGGGCTCAGTTCGAAGCCGGAACTGCCGAGAACCTCGCTCAGCCAGTCCTGCATCAGTTGCATGCGTGTATCCAACTTTCTCTCCTCAACGGGGTGCGTTGCCAGATGCCGACCGGACGAAACGGCTGCGCAGCCACTGGCGCAGATCATCGGCGACGAGATAGAAACAGGGGATGCCGACCAACACCAGAGCGGTGGCGAACAGCAGGCCAAAGCCCAGACTGACCGCCATCGGCGACAGGAAAGCGGTCTGCCCGGTGGCGAAGAAGATCAGCGGCGAGATGCCGAGGAAGGTGGTCACCGTGGTCAACAGGATGGGGCGAATACGCACCCGCCCCGCCTCCAGCACCGCCTCGATGCGTGCCTGCCCGGCCTGGCGCCGGCGCTTGACGAAATCGACCAGGATCAGCGAATCGTTGACCACGATGCCGGTCAGGGCGAGAAAGCCGATGACCGACAGGAACTGCAGATTGAAGCCGAACAGCAGATGACCCACCACCACGCCGATGGCACCGAAGGGGATGGCGAACATCACCACCAGTGGATCGAGCAGGGAATTGAACAGGGCGGCCAGGATCAGGAAGATGATCACCAGCGAGATCAGCAGGGCACGCTTGGCATCGGCCATGGAATCGGCCGCCTCCTTCTTCTCGCCGAGAAACAGCAGCCGCACCCCGGCATCGGGGCGCATCAGTCCGGGGAAGGCCTGACGCAGCTGCTCGCTCACCTCGATGGCCGTGGTCACCTCGGTGTCCACCTCGGCACTGACCGTGGCCAGGCGCTGACCGTCGCGGCGGTTGATGCTGTTCAGCGCCCGGCCGACACGGATATCAGCGACCGTGCCCAGGTACAGCAGCCGGCCATCGTCCAGCACCAGCGGCAGGCGTGCCAGGGCGGCATCGTGACGCACCCCATCGGGATAGATCAGCCGCACCGGGATACGGCTGTCGCCATAGGTCACCTGGACCACCTCGCTGCCCAGGTAACCGGTGCGCACCACCTCGGCGAGCTGGCTCTGAGTCAGACCCAGCTGGCGACCGCGGTCGTTGAGCCGGTACTGGTATTCGAGCTTGCCGACATCCAGATCCTGGCGCACGTCGTGCACCCCGGGAAGGCGTCGCAGATAGTCGCGGATCTCCTGGGCGCGGACACGCAGCTGGTCGATGTCCTCGCCCAGCACACCGACTTCGATGTCGGAGCCGGCCGGCCCACCCTGGGGACGCAGGATGGACATGCGCTGCAGGCCGGGCAGACGCTGCAGGCGCTCGCGCAGGGCGTTGATGATCGCCTCGGTGGAACGTTCCCGGGTGCCCTCACTGCCAAGGCGCAGGTTGATCAGCGGTGTGATATAGCGCTCGATGAAGCCCTGCGGGCGGGGCCGTTTCAGATCGATGATCAACTGGATGTAGCGGCTGCCGAGCCGCGAGCGGTTGAAATCGATCAGGGCCACGCCGACGTTGGTGAGCAGGGTGTCCAGCTCGTCCTCGTCCAGGGTATCGAGCACGATCTGCTCCATCTGCGCGGCCAGCCGGGCGCTCTCCTCCAGGCTGTAGGTATTGGGCGCCTCGGCATTGATGAAGAACTGGCCGATGTCGACGTGGCCGAACAGGTTGAAGGGCACCCGGGTGACGGCGAAGGCCAGGGTCAGGAGCAGCAGGCTGACCGAGAGCAGGACCACGAAGTAGCGGTTGTGCACCGCCCAGCCCAGCAGGCGCAGATAGCGCTGCAGCCAGGCCTGCCAGTCGATGCGGCCGCGGCGCCGGTCGGCAGCCGGCTTCAGCCGCAGCAGGTCGTTGGCATGGGAGGGCAAGACCCCGAAGGCCTCCCACAGCGAACCGAGCAGGGCCGCCGTCACCACGACCGGGATCACCGCGATAAAGGCGCCCATGGTGCCACCGATGGCGAACATCGGCAGGAAGGCGGCGATGGTGGTGGCGGTCGAGGCGACCACCGGCCAGAACACCTCGCGTGCCCCCTGCTCCGCCGCCAGCCGGGCTGTCGCCCCGTTCTCCAGATGCCGGTAGATGTTCTCGTTGACGATGATGGCATCGTCGACGATCAAACCGAGGGCGATCAGGAAGGCGAACAGCGACACCATGTTGATGGTATAGCCGAGATAGTGGATGCCGATCACCGCGATCAGGAAGGAGACCGGGATGCCCATGGCGGTGATCAGCGCGATGCGGAAATTGAGAAACAGGTAGAGCGACAGCAGCAGCAGTGCCAGACCCATGGCACCGGAGGACTTGACCGTTTCCAGGCGGGTCTTGACGTACACCGAGAGATCGCTGAACAGTCCCACCTGCAATGACGGTGGCAGTTCGCCACGCAGGCCCGCGGCCAGGGCACGGATCCGCTCCGAGACGCGAATGGTGGAGGCATCGGCGGTCTTGGTCACGGTGAGATTGACCGAGGGCTTGCCGTTGAAGCGCCCCAGGGTCCTGGCCTCCTCCAGGCGCAGGCCGATCTCCGCCAGTTCGCCGAGGGTCAGCACGCCGCCCTGCGGGTTGCTGCGCACCGGGATCCGGCCGATGGCCTCCGGTTCGGGCGGCACCCCCATGCCACGCAGCAGGATGTCGCCCTCGCGCGCCTTGAGCGAGCCGCCCGGCAGATCGCGCAGATTGTCCCGCAGCGCACGCCGCACCTGGCCCAGCGACACCCGGCTGGCCGCCAGCCGCTGCGGATCGACCTGCACCCAGAGTTCCCACTCCCGGTCACCGGCAACCCCCACCGAGGCCACCCCGGGCACTGCCAGCATGCGCTGCTTGATGTGATCCGCCACCTGGTAGAGATAGCCGCGCGCCACCTCGCCATAGAGGCTCATGCTGATCACCGGGAAACGCGTCTCCAGCCGCAGCAGTTCCGGTTTCTCCGCCTCCTCCGGCAGATCGCTGATCTGATCCAGCGCGCTCTGCGCATCGCGCATGAATTCATCGACGTTGCTGCCCGGTTTCAGCTTGAGGGTCACCACCGACTTGCCCTCGCTGCTCAGCGAAGTCATCACGTCGATGTCCGGCATGTTGTCGAAGGCCTCCTCGATGGGCAGGGTCACCTGCTGCTCGACCTCCTCCGGTGAGGCGCCCGAAAACAGCGTGGTGATGCTCACCATGTCCTTCTCGACCAGCGGGAACATCTCCTGGGGCATGGCGTTCCAGGACAGCACGCCGACCACCAGTACCAGCACCAGCAGCAGGTTGGTGATCAGCGGATGCCCGATGGAGTAGCGGATCAGGAACATGCTTCAGTCTGCGACGCTGACCCGCAGCCCATCGCTGAGCGCCGCCACGTCGCGCGCCACCACCCGGTCACCCGCCGTCACCCCGCCGCGCAACACCTGGCGGTCACCGATGCGCGGGCCGGGCTCGACGCGGATGCGCCGCAGGCGGTCGCCGTCGAGGCGGAACACATAGCTCGCACCCTCCTCGTGCAGCACCGCGGTCACCGGCACGCTGAGCACAGCGTGCAGGGGCGGCAGGGCCAGCTCGGCGCGGGCCCAGTCGCCCGGCCGGATGCGGTCGGCCTCGATCCGCACCCGCAGCGCATGGGTGAAGGTCTGCGGATCGGGATCCGGCTGCAGGGCCTGGACCCGACCGCGCAACCGCCTGCCGTCGAGTTCCAGCTCGACCGTGTCGCCCAGCCGCAGGCCGCGCGCCACCTCGCCGCGGACCTCGGTGTAGAAGTCGAGCGCCCTGGCGTCGACCAGCTCCAGTGCCGGACCACCGGGACTGACGTAGTCACCGACCTCCAGCGCCACGCTGTTGACGGTGCCGGCAAAGGGTGCCCGCAGGGTGCAGCGTGCCAGGTCGCGCTCGGCCCGGGCCACCGCCGCCCGCCGCTGGGCGAGGCGCGCCGCGGCACTGCCCACGCTGTAGCGCAGCCGCGCCTGTTCCGCCTCCAGCTGCGCCAGGCGGATGCGGGCATCGTCCAGCCTGGAGGCCGCCACCAGCGACTTGCGGCCGAGCGCCTGCAGCCGTTCCACCTCGGCCGCCTGCAAGCGGGCATTGCGCTCGGCCAGCTCCAGCAGCCGCCGGTCCCGCTCGATGCCGGCCTGCTCCAGACTCAGCAGGGCGCGGGCCTCGGCCAGGGCATCGCGATAGTCGCCGTCATCGAGCTGCAGGAGGATGCCATCGGCAGCCACCCTGTCTCCGGGCTCCACCGCCCGCGAACGCAGCCGGCCGGCCACCTCGAAGCGCAGCGTGACGCGCCGCGCCGGCTGCAGGCGGCCACTGATCCGCTCCATCGGTTGCAGATCGACCGGCTGCACCACCGTCAGCACCACCCGCGGCGGCAACGGCGGCGTGAGGGGCGCCTCGGGCCGGGGCCGGGTGAAAACCAGCAGCAGCGCCACGGCGAGCAACCCCAGAACGAGGAGACTTTTGCGTGCCAGAGCGGCGTGAATCACGTGAAACCACACGAAATGATTGAAGGGAAAGCCATTCTATGCGATTTTACGGGGCGCCCGCCAGGCGTCTGGCGGCGCCTTGGTCCGGGAAACGGCCGGCTCCGGAGCGGGGTCGATGCCAGCCGGTCGATCCAGCCAGAACAACACGGACAGGTCCGGTGACGACTGCACCGGGGCCGGCCAGAGAACGCGTGACGACAAGCAGATCCCTTCCCCTGTGGCTGGCCCTGGTGGCCCTGCCCGCCCTCGCCGCAGACCCGGCACCGGCCTGGCAGTGTCAGACCGACGCTACCGGCCGTTGGCGCTGCCTACCGGCCGGCGAGACACCTGCCGCGGCCCCCGCCGCGCGCACGGCTGCGCCGGCAGCCGCCGCGGCAACCACCCCGGCCAGGACCCCGCCCGCCGGCACCCAGGCGGCTGCCCGCCCCCTGGTCCAGGCATCCCCCACTGTGGCCACCCCTTCCCTGCCCAGCCAGCGCCAGCTCCTGTGCCGCCGCCGCCCTGGGCTCAGCGCCCCGCTGCCCGGGCCGGAGCAGGTGGAGACGCGCCTCGATGCCAGGCAGGCACGGATCGAGCAGGGCACCCGCTACCTGCTCAGCGGCGATGCCCGCATCGAACGCAGCGGCCAGCGGCTGCGCGCCGACCGGCTGCGCTACGACGAGGCCGCGGGCACCGCCGACGCCGAGGGCCATGTGCTGCTGGAGGAACCCGGCCTGCGCATCGAGGGCAGCCGTGCCCATCTGCTGCTGGACGAGGACCGGGGCGAGATCGAGGACGTGCGCTACGACCTGTTCAGCCGCTATGCACGCGGCAGCGCACGCATCGCCTACCAGGACAGCCGCACCCGGAAACGCTTCGAACAGGCCACCTACACCACCTGCGACGAAGGCGCCGAGGCCTGGCGGCTGAAGGCCCGGGAGGTGAAGCTGGACGAGGCGAAGGGGGTGGGTCGCGCCAGGCACGTGATCCTGGAGCTCGCCGAGATCCCGGTCTTCTACACCCCCTTCATGAGCTTTCCGCTCGACGACCGGCGCAAGTCCGGTTTCCTGGTCCCCAGCTGGGGCCGCTCGGACGAGTCCGGCGCCGACGTCCGCCTGCCCTATTACTGGAACATCGCCCCCAACCGCGATGCCACCATCACCCCGCGTCTGCTCAGCGACCGCGGGGTACAGCTGCGCGGCGAATACCGCTATCTGCAGCGTCATGGCGAGGGCCGGCTGGACCTCGAGTACCTGCCCTCCGACAAGGCCTTCGGCAACCAGACCCGCAGCCTGTTCTCGTTGCGCCACAGCGGCCGGCCGACGCGGCAGATCGGTATCAAGCTCGATTTCAAGAACGTCTCCGACGCCGAGTATTTCGAGGATCTCGGCGACAACCTGGGACTGTCCGCCACCACCCACATCCGGCGCGTCGGCGAGCTCAGCTACAGCGCCCGGGGCTGGAACCTCACCGGGCGGCTGGAGGACTTCCAGACCGTCGACCGCACCATCGCCGCCAGCAACCGCCCCTACAAGCGGTTGCCGCAGATCCTGTTCCGCGGCCAGCCGGCCAGCCGCCCCTATGGCCTGGAGCTGCGCCTGGACGCCGAGGCCGTGCGCTTCGACAAGGACGCCGCCGTCACCGGCACTCGCTTCGACCTGCGCCCCGAGGCTGCCCTGCCGCTCGGCGACGCGGCCTGGTACCTGACCCCCAGGCTGGCGCTGCGCCACACCCGCTACAGCCTGCAGAACACCGCCCCCGGCGATCCCGACAGCCCCAGCCGGACCCTGCCCATCGCCAGCCTGGATGGCGGCCTGTTCCTGGAACGCGACAGCCGCTGGTTCGGCCACTCGCTGCTGCAGACCCTGGAACCACGCGCCTTCTACCTGTTCGTGCCGAAACGCGACCAGCTCGACCTGCCGCTGTTCGACACCGGGCTGCGCGATTTCAGCTACCAGCAGCTGTTCGCCAGCAACCGCTTCAGCGGCGCCGACCGCCAGGGCGACGCCAACCAGCTCACCCTGGCCCTGAGCAGCCGGCTGCTGGACCCGGCCAGCGGCCGTCAGCTACTGCGCCTCAGCCTGGGCGAGATCTTCTATTTCCGCGACCGCGAGGTGATCCTGCGCAGCGGCGATCCGGTGGAACAACGCAGCAACTCCAAGCTGGTGGCGCTGCTCGACCTCGCCCTGCAGGGCGGCTGGACGCTGAGCAGCGGCCTGCAGTGGGACCCGCGCAGCACGCGCAACGAACGCGGCAGCCTGCGCCTGCGCTACCAGCCCGATGCCCGGCACAGCCTCAACCTGACCTATCGCTACCGCCGCGACCGTCTGGAGCAGGTCGACGCCTCGGCCTTCTGGCACCTGACTCCGCGCTGGCACCTGGTCGCCCGCTGGAACTATTCCCTGCCCGACCGACTCTTACTGACAGGATTGGGTGGCCTGGAATACGAGAGCTGCTGCTGGGTGTTCCGCATCCTCGGCCGCAGCTACATCAACGACACCCAGGGCCGGCGCAACAACAGCCTGCTGCTGCAACTGGAGCTCAAGGGGCTGACCAGTTTCGGCGACCCGATCTCCGAACTGCTGCAAAATGATATCCTTGGTTACCGGACCTATCCCTGAAGCATCGCATGAACAGACATCTTCTTTCTCCGCTCCTCCTCGCCCTGCTGCTCCTCGCCGGCCTGGCCCAGGCGGCCGTGCAGCCGCTCAACCGTATCGTTGCCGTGGTCAACGACGACGTGGTGCTGGAGAGCGAACTGCAGCACAAGCTCGAGCTGGTGCGTGAACAGTTGCGCGAACGCGCCACCCAGCTGCCCCCCGAGGACCAGCTGCGCAAGCAGGTGCTGGAGCGTCTGATCCTGGACAAGCTGCAACTGCAGCTCGCCGAACGCAGCAACATCAAGATCGACGACGAGGCATTGAACGCCAGCCTGCGCAACATCGCGCGCAGCAATGGCATGACCCTGGACGAATTCCGCCGGGTGCTGGAGGAAGACGGCCAGTCCTATGCCGCCTTCCGCGAGGCACTGCGCAACCAGTTGCGGATCAGCCGGTTGCGCCAGCAGCTGATCGGCAACCGGGTCAACGTCTCCGAGCAGGAGGTCGACAACCTGCTCGCCAATGAAGCCGCCTGGGGTGACCAGAGCCGCCAATACCACATCGCCCACATCCTTATCGCCAGCCCCGAGGCCGCCTCGCCGGACCAGCTGCGCGAGGTCCGCCAGCGGGCCGAGTCGGTGCTGCGGAAGCTGCGCCAGGGCGCCGACTTCGCCAAGCTGGCGGTGGCCTACTCCAATGGCCAGCGCGCCCTGGAGGGTGGCGACCTGGGTTGGCGCAAGCCCTCCCAGCTGCCGAGCCTGTTCGCCGACCGGATCCGGGACATGAAGCCGGGCGAGGTCAGCGACCTGATCCGCAGCTCCAGCGGTTTCCATATCATCAAGCTGATCGAGGTACGCGGTGACGACCGCCGGGTGATCACCCAGACGCATGTCCGCCATATCCTGCTGCGCCCGGATGCGATGCATTCCGAGGCCGAGGTACGCCAACGCCTGGAACAGCTCAAGGAGCGCATCGAGAACGGTGACGACTTCGACACCCTGTGCCGTTCACATTCCCAGGACAAGGTCTCGGCCGCCAAGGGTGGCGATCTCGGCTGGGTCGGCCCCGGCGAGCTGGTACCGCGCTTCGAGGAGGCCATGCGCAAGCTGCAGCCCGGGGAGATCAGCGAACCGATCAAGACCCGCTATGGCTGGCACCTGATCCAGGTGCTGGAACGGCGCAGCCATGACAGCACCGCCGACCTGCGCCGCGCCCGGGCCCGCGAGATCATCCGCAAGCGCAAGACGGAAGAGGAGCTGCAGCTGTGGCTGCGGCGGCTGCGCGACGAGGCCTACGTGGAGTATCGCGATAGCACGGGCTGATGAGCCACCGCCCCCGCAAGCGCTTCGGCCAGAACTTCCTGCACGACCCGGAGATCATCCGGCGCATCGTCGAGGCGGTGAATCCGCAACCCGGCGAGACGCTGCTGGAGATCGGCCCCGGCGAGGGGGCCATCACCCTGCCCCTGCTGGAGGCCTGCGGTCGGCTGCAGGTGGTCGAGCTGGACCGCGACCTGGTCGGCCCGCTGGCGGAACGGGCCCGCGGCCGTGGCGAGCTGAGCGTGCACAACCAGGATGCCCTGCGCACCGACTTCTGCGCCCTCGCGGGGGGACGGCGGCTGCGTCTGGTCGGCAACCTGCCCTACAACATCTCCACCCCCCTGCTGTTCCATCTGCTGGAGCAGGCCCGCTGCCTTGAAGACATGCACTTCATGCTGCAGAAGGAGGTGGTGGAGCGCATGGCGGCCGCCCCAGGCACCCCGGCCTACGGTCGGCTGTCGGTGATGATCCAGTACCGCTGTGCGGTGACGCCACTGTTCCTCATCGGCCCCGGCGCCTTCCGCCCCCCGCCCAAGGTGGACTCGGCCTTCGTGCGGCTGGTCCCGCACGCGCAGCCGCCGGTCGAAGTCCCGGACGAGGCGCTGTTTGCCCGTCTGGTGCAACAGGCCTTCGCCCAGCGCCGCAAGACCCTGCGCAACACCCTGCGCGGGCTGCTCGACGAGGACGCTATCCGCAGTTGCGGCATCGACCCCCAGGTGCGGGCCGAACAGCTCGATCTGGCGGCCTTCGCCACCCTCGCCAACCGGGCCGCCGGCCACTGAGGCGGTTCAAGGATCGTCCTGCGGGGCCGAAACAGCTCATAGAGCAACACGGCCCGGTTCAGGCCTCGGCCCTGAACCGGCGCCGCCCATGTGACACGAACAGACGAGCGTTCATGAACAAGCGCAGCAGACAGCGACTGATCGACAGCCTCATGGCCCTCGCCGGTATCGGCCTGGTCGTGGCCATCTTCGCCCTGGCCATCAAGTTCGCCCCCAGCGACCCCTTCTCCGACACCGAATTCGTGCAGGACGTCGGCCGCCGCAACAGCTACTGAGCGTCTTGCCGCCGGCTGCTATACTCCCGGCTAACCCGGGAGCCATCCATGTCCGATTACACCCACATTCTGGCCGCCGTCGACTTCATGCCGGACCACCGCCAGGTCACCGAGCGGGCCGGTGCACTGGCCCGCCAGAACGCCGCCCGCCTGACCCTGGTGCATGTCGTCGAATTCCTGCCCATGGAACTGGCCGACGAGCTGGTGCTGCCCAGCGACGTGGAACTGGAGAGGCAGCTGGTCGAGGTAGCTGAGGCACGGCTGGAGGCCATCGCCGCCGAGCTGGAGGGGATCCAGGACATCGAGCGCCGGGTGGAGATCGGCCCCACCCGCCATGAGATCCTGCGTATCGCCAGCGAGGAGGCCATCGATCTGATCGTGATCGGCAGCCATGGCCGCCATGGCATCGGCCGGCTGCTGGGGTCGACGGCCAACGGCATCCTGCACGGCGCGCCCTGCGACGTGCTGGCGGTGCGCATCCGCGGCTAGCGGCTAGCGCTTCTGACTTCTGACTTCTGACTTCTGACTTCCAGAAACTACCAGCGACGGCTGATCGAGAAATACAGGCCCGAGGCCTGCTCGGGGATGGCACCGGTACCGACCGCATCCAGCACACGCCGCTGGCGACGCACCTCGGCCGGTTCCGACCAGCTGAGCCCCATCTGCACGCCCTTGCGACCGAAAGGCTGCCCCAGATCGAGCTGCCCGCCCCGCACCAGGCGTTCCAGCTCCGGCCGGGTCACGGCCTGGTTCAACCACTGGATGTCGAGCTGTTCGGCCAGCCCCTGGACGGGCTGCAGGGCCAGACGGGCACCGCCCAGGCGCAGCGCCTGCTCGGTCTCTGCATCCCCCGGCGCCGCGGCATGCACCGAGGTGGTGAGCACCACACCCACCCCGACCAGCACGGCCAGCAACAGCAGGGGATCCAGCCTGCGGAAATGATGGTGACGCATCGGACTATCCTCTCTTGGCTCAGGCATCGGCCCTTTGGTCCCGATGATTGCAAGGATCGGGCCCAATACCGGAAACTTGAGTCCATCCTGCGCCAAGCTGCTGATAGTTACCGAGAACGCCGTCACACGGCGGTGATCTGGGGTATCAGCCGTGCGCCTTGTAGTCGACGTCGATCCAGCAGGCCGGCAAGGCCTCGCCGGAGGGGAACGCCAGTTCCGACTTGGCAAAGCGGCTGCTGTCCTGCAACTCCTCGCCGGCGTGGAAGCGACCGCTCACCGCCTCCTTGCAGGGATCGAACAGGGCATCCAGGTCGAGCACCTCGACCAGGTCGCCGGTCGGTACATGTTTCAGGAACATGGAGTATCTCCTTTGCGGGTTTCGTGATGGCTATTAACCCGGCAACTAACATATGCCGTGTTCAGGGCTTCAGGCCTGTTCCGGGACAAGGCGCGGCCCGCCGGCAAGGGTCGGTCTCCTTGTCAAGGGCCGGAACGCCGGACCGGGACAGGCCTGAAGCCCCGGTCATTCCATGATTCAATGGGTTCGGCCGCCGTGTGCCTGCCTGCGGACGGCGTTATCGAACCTTGCCGTAGGCATGCTACAGCGGCGTTTCGATGCCTTGCCGCAGGCAGGCACACGACGGCTGAACACGGCATATGTTAGTTGCCGGGTTAATAGTGTACTGCGCCAGCCCCCCTGCTGCAGCCGCCGGCTCCGCGGTGCATTTCCAGCCCCGCGGCTTTGTGCAACACTTGTCTCTTGCAGGCCCGACCAGACAATGGAGACCTCCAGGATGCACATCACCGACCCCCGTCAGGTCAGCGTCCTGCCCTCGCCGGAGGCGCTGGCGGAGGCCGCCGCCCGGCGGATCGACGAGGCGGCGCGGGCGGCGATCCGCGCCCGCGGCGCCTTCCACATCGCCCTCGCCGGCGGCAGCACGCCGCGGCGTCTCTACCGACGGCTGGCCGAGTCCCCCTTTGCCGAGGCCATCGACTGGAGCCACATCCACGTCTATTTCGGCGACGAGCGCGCCGTGCCCCCCGACCATGCGGACAGCAACTACCGGATGGCCGAAGAGGCCCTGCTGTCACGGGTCCCCATCCCCCGGGAACAGATCCACCCCATGCGAGCCCGGCCGGAACGGATCGAGACGGATGCCGCCAGCTACGCCGAACTGCTGAACCGCTGCCTGCCCCGGGAAGACGGCCTGCCGCGCCTCGATCTGGCCCTGCTCGGCGTGGGACCCGACGGCCACACCGCCTCACTCTTCCCGGGCACCCCGGTACTGGAGGAACGCCAGCGCCTGGTGGCGCCGGTGTACGTGGAACGGCTGCAGAGCTGGCGCCTGACCCTCACCTACCCGGTGCTGGAAGCGGCGCGTGGCCTGCTGTTCCTGGTCGCCGGCAGCGACAAGGCACCCATCGTGCACCGTCTGTTCCGGGAGCCGGAAACGGGCGCCCCTGCGTTACCGGTGGCCGCCATCCGCCCCGGCGGCGAGGTCCAGTGGCTGCTCGATGCCGCCGCGGCCGAGGGTCTGCAGCCTTGAGCCCCCCCGGACTGCTGGCCGGCGACATCGGCGGCACCCACTGCCGCCTGCAGCTCTTCACCCTGGAGAACGGCTGGCCGCACAGCCGCTGCGAGTACAGCTACCCGAGCCGCGACTACCCTCGGTTCGAGCCCCTGCTGGCCGACTTCCTGGCCCGCTGCGGAACCGCGCCCGAGGCCGCCTGCCTGGCGATCGCCGGGCCGGTCCAGGACCGGGACGGGCAGCAGCAGGTCGACACCACCAACCTCCCCTGGCAGCTCGACAGCCGCGCCCTGGCCACCGCCAGCGGCATTCGCAAGCTGCGCCTGGTCAACGACTTTGAGGCCATCGGCCATGCCCTGGATGTCCTCAGCGACGGGGATCTGGCCATCCTGCAGCAGGGCCGGCCGCGGCCCCGGGCCCCCCGCGCCCTGATCGGCGCCGGCACCGGCCTCGGGGTGAGCCTCATGGTCTGGGATGGCGAGGGTTATCAGGTATTGGCCACCGAGGGCGGGCATGTCGACTTCGCACCCCAGAACAGCCTGCAGTGCGAACTGCTGCATGCCCTGCAGGCCCGCCACGGCCCGCATGTCTCGGTCGAGCGCCTGCTCTCCGGACCAGGACTGGCGGCCCTCTACGCCTTCTTCGAACAGCGCCTCGGCCAACCGGCCTCTACCGAGGTCGAGGCGGCCCGCCGTGCCGGCGATGCCGCTCCGGCCATCGGTCGCCTGGCCCTGGAGGGCAGCGACCCCCTGGCGGTGCGCAGCCTGGAGGAATTCGTCCGTATCTACGGCGCCCAGGCCGGCAACCTGGCCCTCGGTTGCCTGCCCTTCGGCGGCCTCTACATCGCTGGCGGCGTCAGCCGCCGCCTGGCACCGGCGCTGCAGGACGGGCGCTTCCTGGAGGCCTTCCTCGCCAAGGGACGCATGCAGCCGCTGCTGCGCGACATTCCGCTGCGGCTGATTCTCCATCCCGACCCCGGCCTGCTGGGTGCCGCGCGTCTGGCCGCCGCCCTGGCCAGCGCCTGAGGCAAGCCGCGCGCCTGGCCAGCCTATGCTAGGATGTGCGGCTAGCCCGGATATTGCACGAAGGATTCGAGTTTCAGGGCGAATCTGGCCAAGCAGCTTGTTCGATCGCCCGCCGAAGCATAGCCGTAGCTAGGGTTCAAGAGGGATCGGGCAAAATGCGACGCCAGATTTGGTCTGAACTCGAATAGGCACAAACTGTAACAGGGCACAATTGCTCGCATAGGGAATTACTGCCTTGATAAATACCGAAAAATTACGCTTTCAAGGCCGCCTTCGTGCAATATGCGGGCTAGAGTGAATCGTCCACACAAAGCCTTCAACATGAACAATCCCTCGACCCACAACATCCAGGTCAGCGTCGAGACCGACTATGTCGAGGAACAGTCGGATCCCGCCCAGGACCGCTATGTCTTCACCTACACCATCACCATCCACAACGCTGGCCAGCTGCCGGCCCGGCTGCTGTCGCGCCACTGGCTGATCACCGACAGCAACGGCAAGCAGCAGGAGGTGCGCGGCAAGGGCGTGGTCGGCGAGCAGCCCCGGCTGCAGCCCGGCCAGAGCTTCCAGTACACCAGCGGCACCCTGCTGGAGACCGACGTCGGCAGCATGCGCGGCAGCTACCGCATGGTCGACGACGAGGGGGTGGAGTTCGACGCCGAGATCCCGGCCTTCAGCCTCTCCGTGCCGCGCGTCCTGCACTAGGACCTGTTAACAGGCCCTAGCAGATTCTCATGGCCGTCTATGCCATCGGCGACATCCAGGGTTGCTTCGCTGAGCTGCAGCGGCTGCTGGAGCGGCTGCGCTTCGATCCGGCCGATGACCGGCTGTGGTTCGCCGGCGACCTGGTCAACCGCGGCCCGCAGTCGCTGGAGACCCTGCGCTTCGTGCGCGAGCTGGGCGATCGCGCCGTCAGCGTACTCGGCAACCACGACCTCCACCTGCTGGCCGGCGCCTACCATACCGAGCACATCAAGAAAAAGGACACCTTGCACCCCATCCTGGAAGCACCCGACAGGGATGAACTCATCGACTGGCTGCGCCAGCGCCCGCTGCTGCACCACGATGCGGAACTCGGCTACACCCTGATCCACGCCGGCCTGCCGCCGCAGTGGGACCTGGCCACCGCCCAGGCCTGCGCCCGGGAGATGGAGGCGGTCCTGCGCGGCGATGCCTGCTCCGCTTTCCTCGAGGTCATGTACGGCGACCGGCCAGACCGCTGGGACGCGGCACTGGAGGGCTGGGACCGCCTGCGCTTCATCACCAACTGCTTCACCCGGCTGCGCTACTGCACCCCCGACGGCACCCTCGGCCTGGCCTACAAGGGGCCGCCCGGCAGCCAGCCGCCACCCTACCGTCCCTGGTTCGAGATCGAGGAGCGGCGGTCACGCGAGCTGAACATCCTCTTCGGCCACTGGTCAACGCTGGGCAGGGTGCGGGCGCCGGGGGTATTCCCGCTCGACACCGGTTGCCTGTGGGGCGGGGAACTCACCGCCCTGCGTCTTGACGGCCCGCCCCGGTGGCTGCAGATCGACTGTCCCGGCGCCCTGCGCCCTGGCGATGACTGAGCGATGGCGCTCTCACGGGCGGCGTACCCTCACACGATTCGTCCTGAGCATCGAATCCCTGGCGCAATAGGCGGGCCAGGAGTCTGTCAACACCACGCCAATCGCGGCCTGGAGACCGCTCCTACCAGGGTGCCGCCACGCCCCCCGTAGGAGCGGCCTCCCGGCCGCGATCGGTCAGGATCCGCGGCCATGCCCGCCGCATGTGCCACGGCTGGCCGCGCCCGCGGGTTAATCCCCGAGACCAGGGTTCGTTCCATGGCCCGGGGTCTGGCGAGGCGGCAGGATGGGGATGCCCCAGTCGTTGTGAGTCGATCGCGGCCTGAACCACGCCGCCCCCTTGTGCCGCCATGCCCCCCGTAGGAGCGGCCTCCCGGCCGCGATCGGCCAGGATCCGCGGCCATGCCCGCCACATGTGCCACGGCTGGCCGCGCCCGCGGGGGCTAGCTAGTCCACCTATTGCACGAAGGATTCGAGTTCCAGGGCGAATCCTTGGTGCAATATCCGGGCTAGCTAGACCACCACCGCGACCTCCACCGCCCCCTCCTTGCGCAGCACGTTGATACCGACGTCGTTGGCATGCCGGGTGAGTTCCAGCTCCACCACGCCGCCGCCGACGCGGAGGTTGTCGATGTGGATGCGATGCAGGTAGTCCGGCAACTGCGGATGATCGAAGCGCACCTGCGGGCTCTCGGCCGAGAAATGCAGTCCCAGGCAGGCCTGCAACAGCTGGAACACCACGCCACTGGCCCAGGCCTGGGGCAAACAGGCCACCGGATAGCGGATCGGGCCCTGGTGGGGACGCCGGCGGAAACCGCAGAACAGTTCCGGCAGCCGGTGCAGGTCGAGGTCGATGCTGGCATCGAACAGACCGGTCATGATGCGCATCGCCTCGTCGCGGAAACCGTAGCGCGCCAGGCCGGCGGCGATCAGGCCGTTGTCGTGCGGCCACACCGAACCGTTGTGGTAGGACATGGGGTTGTAGCGAGCCTCCCCCTGCGCCAGGGTGCGCACCCCCCAGCCGCTGAAGCTGTGCTCATCGAGCAGGACATGGGCCACCTGGCGTGCATATTCCCGGCTGGCGATGCCGCTGAACAGGGCATGGCCGGCATTGGAAGCACGCACCGCACAGGGCCGGCCATCGCCGTCCAGGGCCAGGGCATAGGTCCCGAGTTCCTCGACCCAGAAGGCCTCGTTGAAGCGCCGCTTGAGGTCGGCGGCCTGGCGTTCCAGCGCCTCGGCCCGGCCGTGCTCGCCGAACAGTACCGCCAACCGCGCCGCGCTGCGCTTGGCGGCATAGACATAGCCCTGCACCTCGCACAGGGCGATCGGCCCCTCGGCGTCCGAGCCGTCGGCATGGAATACCGAGTCGTCCGAATCCTTCCACCCCTGCTGCACCAATCCCCGCTCGGCGTGGCGCTGGTAGTCGACGAAGCCATCGCCGTCGCTGTCGCCGTAGTCGTCGATCCAGGCCAGGGCCGCCTCCAGATGCGGCCAGATGGCCTCGAGGAAGGGCCGGTCACCGCTGCGCTCGTAGTAGGCGCCGGCCAGCACCAGGAACAGGGGTGTGGAATCCACACTGCCGTAGTAACGGCCAAAGGGAATCTCGCCCAGCGCCGCCATCTCACCACGGCGCAGCTCGTGCAGGATCTTGCCCGGCTCGGCATCACGCGCCGGATCCAGGCCGGTGGCCTGGCGGGCAGCCAGGAAGGCCAGCACGCCGCGCGCCAGGGCCGGTGCCAGCCACAGGTACTGCAAGGCGGTGATCAGACCGTCGCGGCCGAAGGGGGTGCTGAACCAGGGCACGCCGGCGTAGGGATAGGGACCCTCGCGGGTCTGGCTGGTGAGCATGCGCAGATCGGCGGCAGAGCGGTTGAGCCAGTCGTTGAACTGTTCGTTGGAGGTGAACACCCGACCCACCCCGGCATGTTCCGCCGCCAGCCGCTCGGCGCTGCGGCGCGCGGCCTTGGCGAAACTGAGACGGCCGCCCTTCGCCTCCCCGGCCTCACAGCCGAGCGCCAGATTCAGCTCCACGCAGTGGCGTGGAGTGACCCGCAGTCGGAAACGGGCACGACCGGCCTCCAGCTCCAGCGGGTCACGGTTGAAACTCAACCGGGTGTAACGTTCCACAGTATCGAGGCCCCGGTAGCCGAGGCGCACCTCACGCTTGCCGATCTCTGCCGGCAACAGCTCGCCGCGGCGCGCCCGCTTGAGACCGCGCACTTCAAAGATGTCGGCGAAGTCGGCGGCAAAGGCCAGCTCCAGATCCAGCTCCAGGCTGTGCTCACCATAGTTGTAGAGGCGCACCGACTCGTGCAGCGTCCCCTCCCAGAGCAGCTTGCGACGCAGGATATGCAGGCTGTGACCGGGCATGTGCCAGCCGGCGGCGGCCAGCTCGGGCATGGTCAGGTCGACGATCAGCTCGCGGTTGTCCTCGCTCACCGAGGAGTTGAGCAGCAGCGGCCGTTGACCATTGATCCTCAGTTCCAGGAAGGACAGATGGCGGGTACCCTGGTGGAATAGCCCCTGTTCACCCAGTCCCAGGCGCTGAAAGTCGCCGAAGCGGTCGTGCACGGCAAAGGTCTCGTCCTGCTTGAGCACGCGCGTGCGATCGTCGGCCCGAGACGAGCCGGCCAGCACGTAGACCTGGTCGTTGACCTCGATGACGTCTTCCACGGCACCTCCAGCGGGTTCAGACCGCCAGGCGCGGCTGCCGATGCTGCGCCAGGGCGGTGCGATAGGTAGCCACGTAGTCCTGCGCCATGCGCGCCGCGGTGAAGCGTTCCTCGAAGGCGCGGCGACAGTCGCGGCGGTCGATGTCATCCAGCCGCCCCAGTGCCGTCACGGCCTGATCGACGCTGTCGACGATGAACCCACTGCGCCCCTCCTCGATGACCTCGGGCACCGAACCGCGCCGCCAGGCGATCACCGGCGTGCCGCAGGCCATGGCCTCTGTCATCACCAGGCCGAAGGGCTCGGGCCAGTCGATGGGGAACAGCAGGGCACGCGCCGCGCCCAGGAAGGCGCCCTTGTCGGACTCGCCGATCTCACCGATGAACTCGATCAGCGGGTGGTCCATCTGCGGCGCCACCACCGTCTCGTAGTACTCCCGGTCCACGGCATCGACCTTGGCGGCAACCTTCAGCGGCAGGCCGGCGGCCTTGGCGATCGCCAGTGCCCGCTCGATGCCCTTCTCCGGCGAGATGCGGCCGAGGAAGGCCAGATAGCCACCGTCACCGGACCCGAAGCGGTACAGATCCGCCGGCAAGCCGTTGTATACGGTCGCCAGCCAGCCCGCCTGCGGCAGCGGCCGGCGCTGGTCGTCGGAGATCGAGATCACCGGCAGGTCGTGGTAGGCCTGGTACAGCGGGCCCAGCTCCGGCAGGTCGAGGCGACCATGCAGGGTGGTGACGTGGGGGAGGGACAGGGCGCGCACCAGGGGGAAGTGCAGGTAGTCGGTGTGGAAGTGGACGATGTCGTAGCGGTCGGCGTCGCGCAGCACGCGATCCATCAGCAGCACGTGGCTGGCCAGCGGGTCGCGCCGTTCCGGCGCCAGCCGCAGCCCCTCCGCCACCACCGGCACCAGCCTGGCGCGGGTGCGCGAGTCACCGCTGGCGTAGAGGGTCACCTCGTGGCCGGCATCGACCAGCGCCTCGGTGAGATAGGAGACCACGCGCTCGGTGCCGCCGTAGGTGCGCGGCGGCACGCTCTCGTGGAGGGGGGCAACCTGGGCAATCTTCATCGAAGCAATCCTCCCGAACGAGCAGAAAATCACCAATCGACAAAAATCGGTCGTTGCCCGGCCCTTGCCGGGCGGACAGGAACGGCACCGATCAGATGGTGGCAGGGGGAAGGGATTTCAAGGGCGATGGCGGGTCGGCACGGAACCCTTGACGCCGCAGCGACCTGTGCAAGAATGGCGGAACCCGCCGCCCGCTGAGGCGGCGCACCATGAGCCGCCCATGACGATAGAAACGCTCATCGATCCCGCCACCGGGCTGGTCACCAACACCGTGAGTGGAATCATCGGGCTGCCGGATATCCAGGCCGCCTGGAAGGAGACCCTGCAGGACCCCGCTTTCCGGCCGGATATGAACGTCCTCTGGGATTTCAGCCTGGTCGAGGGCATCGAGCCGGGCAGCAGGGAGATGGAGAAGCTCGCCGAGTTGACCCGCGAACACATCGCACGGCGAGGTTCCGGCTACCGGCTGGCGCTGGTCGCCCCGCGCGATTTCTACTTCGGGCTGTGCCGGATGTTCGAGGCCTATGCCGACGACCTGCCCATCGAGGTTTACGTGTTCCGCGACCGGAAAGACGCCCTGCAGTGGCTGAATCCCGGCCCTAGCCCCGCTCCAGCAGGATGAAGCTGTAGGGCCAGGGGTTCTTCTCGTCCGGCGCATGATCCTCGCGCGACACCTCCACCCAGCCCGCGTCCAGCTCCGGAAACCAGGTGTCGCCTTCGAAGGCATGGTCGATCAGGGTCAGGTAGATGCGGTCGGCGCGGTCCAGCACCTGCTCGAACAGCCGGGTGCCGCCGATGACCATGATCTCCCCGGCCCCGCCTGCCGCCTCCAGGGCCTCGTCCAGGGAATGCACCACCGTGCAGCCGGGCGCCTCGAAGGCCGGATTGGAGCTGATCACGATGTTCTGCCGCCCGGGCAACGGCCGGCCGATGGACTCGTGGGTCTTGCGGCCCATCAGGATCGGCTTGCCCATGGTCATGCGCTTGAAGTACTGCAGATCGGCAGGCAGGTGCCAGGGCAGGGCGTTGTCCTTGCCGATCACCCGGTTACGGTCCATGGCCAGAATGAGCGACAGGATCGGGCGGCTCATACCGCCACCGGCGCCTTGATGTGCGGGTGGCACTGGTAGCCCACCAGCTCGAAATCCTCGAAGCGGAAGTCGAACAGATCCCTGACGTCCGGGTTGAGCTTCATGGTCGGCAGCGGGAAGGGTTCGCGGGCGAGTTGGGTGTCGGCCTGCTCCAGGTGATTGAGATAGAGGTGGGCGTCACCCAGGGTATGCACGAAGTCGCCGGGCTCGAGACCGCAGACCTGCGCCATCATCAGGGTCAGCAGGGCGTAGGAGGCGATGTTGAAGGGCACGCCGAGAAAGATGTCGGCGCTGCGCTGATAGAGCTGGCAGGACAGCCGGCCGTCGGCCACGTAGAACTGGAAGAAGGCATGGCAGGGCGGCAGCGCCATGTTGTCGATCTCGCCGACGTTCCAGGCGCTGACGATGATGCGCCGCGAGTCCGGATTGTTTTTTATCTGCTCGATGACCTGGGCGATCTGGTCGATGTGCCGCCCGTCGGCGGCCGGCCAGGAGCGCCACTGATAACCATAGATGGGCCCCAGGTCGCCGTTCTCGTCGGCCCACTCGTCCCAGATGGTGACGCCGTTGTCGTGCAGGTATTTGATGTTGGTGTCGCCGCGCAGGAACCACAGCAGCTCGTGGATGATGGAGCGCAGGTGCAGCTTCTTGGTGGTGACGCAGGGAAAACCTTCGCTCAGGTCGAAGCGCATCTGATAGCCGAACACGCTGAGCGTGCCGGTACCGGTGCGGTCCTCCTTGCGGGTGCCCTGTTCGCGCACATGGCGCATGAGATCGAGATAGGCCTTCATGATCGCTCGCTGCCCTGGCTGTCCGCCGCCTTCTCCGCCCGGGCCTGGGCCGCCACCATCAGCAGCACGCCGGCCAGGATCATCGGCGCCGACAGCAGGTGGCCCATGGTCAGCCAGCCGCCGGCCAGGTAGCCGATGTGGGCGTCCGGCTCGCGCACGAATTCCACGGCGAAGCGGAACACGCCATAGCCGCAGAGGAACAGCCCGGAGACCGCCATGGTGGGGCGGGGTTTCGCGGAATAGAACCACAGAAGCAGGAACAGTACCAGTCCCTCCAGCAGGGCCTCGTAGAGCATCGAGGGATGGCGCGGCTGCTGGTCGACGAAGGGGAACACCATCCCCCAGGGCAGGTCGGTGGGCCGCCCCCAGAGTTCGCCGTTGATGAAGTTGCCGATCCGCCCCGCCCCCAGGCCGATGGGCACCAGCGGGGCGATGAAGTCCGTCACCTGGAAGAAGCTGCGCCCCGTCTTGTGGCCGTACAGCCACATGGCGATGAGCACGCCGAGCAGGCCGCCATGAAACGACATACCGCCCTGCCAGATGCGCAGCAGCACCAGCGGGTCCTCCAGGAAGAGAGCGAAATTGTAGAACAGGATGTAGCCGATGCGGCCGCCGAGGATCACCCCCAGGGCGCCGTAGAACAGCAGATCGGCGATCTCCTCCTCCCGCCAGCCGGTACCGGGACGCCGGGCCCGCAGCCGGCCCAGCCACCAGGCGGCGACGAAACCGATCAGGTACATCAGGCCATACCAGTGGACAGCGAAGTCGCCGATGCGGAACACGGCCGGGTCGATGTTCGGATATCTCAACATGGCATTGGACCCCTCAGCCGGCCAGCGCCCGGCAGAACAGGACCTTCAGGTAGTCGGTCTCGGGAATGGCGGGGTGCACGGGGTGGTCGGCCGACTGCTGGCCACGTTCCAGCAACTGCAGCTCGCGGCCCAGGTGGCGGGCGGCGCGCAGGGTCAGTTTCTGGAAGCTGTCCGCCTGCATGTGGAAGGAGCAGGAACAGTTGACCAGCAGCCCGTCACGGGTGAGCAGCTGCATGGCCTGCTGGGCGAGCCGCTGGTAGGCCTCGCTGCCGACCTTCAGATCCTTGCGCCGCTTGATGAAGGCCGGCGGATCGCAGATCACCACGTCGAAGCGTTCCCCCTCTTCGCGCAGCGCCTTGAGCACCTCGAATGCATCGCCGCGGCGCGTCTCGAGCCGGGCCGCCACCTCGTTCAGGCCGGCATTCTCGGCCACACGCGCCAGCGCCTCGGCCGAAGCGTCCACACAGAGCGCCGAGGCGGCACCCTGGCGCAGCGCCTGGATACCCCAGCCACCGACATAGCTGAACAGGTCCAGCACACGCGCCCCGCGGACATAGCGTGCCAGCCGCGCCCGGTTGTCGGCCTGGTCGTAGAACCAGCCGGTCTTCTGGCCGCTGTGCAAGGAGACCCGGAAGCGGCAGCCGTTCTCCACCAACTCGACCGTCTCCGGCACCTCGCCGAGGACCTCGACATAGCGTTCCAGTCCTTCCTGCTCCCGCACCGGCGCGTCATTGCGCAGCACCATGCCCCGCGGACGCAGCACCTTGTCGAGCGCCTCGACCACGGCATCGCGCACGCGCTCCATGCCGGCGGTGCCGATCTGCACCGACAGCCAGTCACCGTAGCGGTCCACCACCAGCCCCGGCAGACCGTCGCTCTCGCCGTACACCAGGCGGTAGCAGGGCGTCGCATGCAGCCGCTCGCGCAGCGCCAGGGCGATGTTGAGGCGGTGCACCAGCAGCGAGCGACCGAGGACATGACGCGGATCGCGGCTCACCAGGCGTGCGCAGATCAGGGAATGCGGATTGACGTAGCCGGTACCGAGCGGCTTGCCGCCGGCCTGCTGGATCTCCACCGGCTGCCCCGGCTCGAAGGCGGACAGCGGGGTCCTCGCCGTATCCACCTCGTTGCTGTAGACCCACAGATGACCGGCGCGCAGCCGGCGCTCCTCGCGTTTCTTGAGACGCAGGGCAGGCAGGTGCTCGGCGGCGGGTTCAGCGGTCATGGGGCGGTCACTCGTCATGGGGTGCGACATTCTACCACCCCTAGGGCGCCCTCTCTGCCGCGGCGAGCAGCGCCGAGGCCGACCACAGCGCCAGGTCGTCGGCCTGCCCACGATAGTCCTGGACGTATTCCGCGCCCTGTTTCGGCCCCTTCCAGTCGCTGTTGTAGAGCACCAGATAGCCGTCGGGATGGGCCCGCGCCCAGTCCAGCGCCTCCCACTCCGGCACCACCGCCAGCGGCCGACGCAGCCGGCCGAGGAACTGGAACTGGCCATGGTACTTGCCGACATGAGCCACCGGCCGGCCGGCCGCCTGCAGCGCGTGGATACGCCCGGCCAGCGGTCGCAGGTCGTAGGCCGGTGCCGCGACCCGCAGCACGGCGAGATGCAGCACGACGATCACCAGGGCGCTGGCAGTGGCGGTCAGGGCCAGCGACTGGAGCTGGCTGCGCGGCCGCACGCCGGCCAGGGCCACGGCCAGCAGCAGCGGTGCCAGTCCCCACAGCGGCGAAATCTCCGCCAGCCAGGGCGCCCGCTCCGGGTGCAACAGCGACGGTGCCAGGAACAGCGCTGCCGCCAGCGCCAGCAGCATGGCCGGGCCCAGCCAGGCGCGCGGTTCGCGGGCCGGCGCCGGCAGCCGGTCGAGACGCCAGGCGGCGTACAGGGCCAGGCCCGGGAACAGCGGCAGCAGGTACTTCACCTGCTTGCCGCTGACCAGGCTGAAGGCGATGAACACCGGCAGCAGCCAGGCCAGCAGGAAGCGCAGCGCCCAGCCCTCCCCAGCGAGCGCAGCGGCGCCGCGCCGCCAGAGCCGCGGCCACAGCGACCAGGGCAGCAGCATCAGCGGCAGCAGCGGCAGATACCACCACCAGGGCTGGCGGTGGGCGAAGGAGTTGACCACCCGGTTGGCGGTCTGTCCCCAGAAGATGGCATGGCGGTAGGCCTCGCCACCGGCGATGCCGGCGGGGACCGCCCAGGCCAGGCCGATGGCAGCGCCGAGCAGCACGCCGGCGCCCAGCCCCCGGTACCAGCGCCAGCTGCCGCCCGCCGGGCGTGGCGCCCACCAGGGACCGGCCAGGGCCGCCGGCAGCAGATGCAGCAGGATCACCGGCCCCTTGGCGAGGATGCCGAGGCCGATGGCCAGACCGAACAGCCACCAGCCACGCGCCTCGCCCTGCCCCGCCTGCAGCAGCCCCAACAGACCGAGCAGGGTGCAGAAGACGATCAACATGTCGAACTGGGTGAGGGTCTGGAAACCGGTCCAGAGCAGGATGGCGAAGAGCAACCAGGGGGCCTGGGCGGCGATCGCCGGTTGCCGTGGCCAGAGGCGGCGCGCCAGCGAAGCGGTGAGCCAGAGATTGGCCAGCGCCACCAGCGGCGCCACCAGCCGCGGCCACCAGTCGTTGACGCCGAACAGCGCCCAGCCGGCCTGCATCAGCCAGAACAGCAGCGGCGGCTTGTGGGCATAGGTCTGGCCGTTGAGGTGCGGCACCAGGAAGTCGCCGCGCAGCCACATCTCCCAGGCAACGCTGACGTAGCGGGTCTCGTCGACCGGCAGCAGCGGCCGCAGCAGCAGGGCGGTGACCACCACCAGCAGCCAGAGCGCGGCCAGCGCCGGCCAGGACCAGGGCGGGTTGTGCGGAGCGGGGGGCGTCATGGCGACGGCAGTGTACCCCAAGCGGCCGGCCGGCGCCGGTCCTCAGTCGCCCGCCGTCTCCTCGACCGCACCCAGCTCCGCCTCCAGTTCCCGGTCGAGGTGACGGCCGTGGCGGTAGCGGCGGTAGAGATAGACACCGAGCAGCGCCGAGAGGACGAAGGCCGCCACCGCCACGCTGATGCGGAACAGGGGGTCGACGCTGATGCCGCTGCCGATCAGCGCGAACACCGCGGTCTGCGGGACGTAGCCCAGCGCCGAACCGAGGAAGAAGGGCAGGCTGCGCACGCTGGACACCCCGGCCGCCAGGTTGACCAGCAGGTTGCTGCCCACCGGCAAGAGGCGAATCAGCAGGGTCATGGAGAAGGGGTTGTCGTGGATGAAGCCATCGATGCGGCGCACCCGCCCCGAGTAGTGGCGCAACACCCAGCCACGGCCCAGCCAGCGCGCGACATAGAAGGCGCTGACACAGCCCAGCACCGCCGCCAGCAGCCCGAGCAGGCTACCCTCGACGAAACCGAAGCCATAACCGCCGAGAAAGGCGATCACCTGCCGCGACAGGCCGAAGGTGATCAGCAGCCCGCCGGCGACGATGAACAGCAGCTCCCCGACCGGGCCGCGGCCGCGCACGTGGGCATCGATCCAGGCGGTGTCGATCAGGCCGTTGAGCAGGTAGCCGGCCAGCACCAGCACGCCGATCACCAGCAGGCCCTTGAGGATGACGCGGGGCTTCAACACCGGGCGGTCAATCGACTTCCGAGAGCTGCGGCCGCCGCGCCCGGCGCTGCAGCCAGATGACGCCGAACAGGTCGACGATACCCACCCACAGCCGGTTGTGCAGGCCGTACTTGCTGACCCCCCGCTGGCGGGGCCGGTGGTTGACCTCCACCGAACGCACCTGGCCGCCGGCGCGCAGCACCAGCGCCGGCAGGAAGCGGTGCATGTGGTCGAAGTAGGGCAGTTCGAGGAAGCCATCGCGGCGGAACAGCTTGAGCCCGCAGCCGGTGTCCGGCGTGTCGTCGTGCAGCAGGCGGCTGCGCACGGCATTGGCGACCCGGGAGGAGAACTTCTTCAGCGGCGAATCCTGACGGCGGCGGCGCCAGCCGGCGATCAGCCAGAGGTCCGGCGGCGCGTCCTCGGCGGTCGCCGCCCGGTACAGGCGCGGGATGTCGGCCGGGTCGTTCTGACCATCACCGTCCAGGGTCGCGATCCAGGGCGCCCGCGCCGCCTTCACCCCGCTGCGCACCGCGGTACTCTGGCCACAGCTCTCGGCATGACGCAGGATGCGCAGCCGCGGCAAGCCGGCGCGGGCCGCTCGCAGCCGTTCCAGGGTGGCATCGGTGCTGCCGTCGTCGACATAGACGACCTCGTAGTCCAGCACGCCCTCCAGCGCGGCGCGGATCTCGTCCACCAGCGGCTGGATGTTGTCCTGTTCGTTGTAGACGGGGATGACGACGGAGAGGTCCATGACAGGGGATTCTGGGATCGACAGGCAAAGGCACACGAATCCGTGCGCAGCGGCCCATTTAAGCAGAATCCGCCCGAAAAGCCCAGACTTCGTGCGCTTGAGTCCCCCCATGGCGCGCCGTATAGTTGAGTGCCGCACTCAGGAATTGGCGACCACCATGCATGACCCGACCACGCCGGGCAACCGGCTGGCTGGCGAGACCAGCCCCTATCTGCTGCAGCACGCCGAGAACCCGGTCGCCTGGCAACCCTGGGACAGCGAGGCCTTGGCGCTCGCCCGCGAGCTGGACCGGCCGATCCTGCTCTCCATCGGCTATTCCGCCTGCCACTGGTGCCATGTGATGGCCCACGAGTGCTTCGAGGACCCGGCCCTGGCGGCGCTGATGAACCGGCTGTTCGTCAACATCAAGGTCGACCGGGAGGAGCGGCCCGATCTGGACCGGATCTACCAGAACGCCCACTCGCTGCTCACCCAGCGACCCGGCGGCTGGCCGCTGACCGTCTTCCTGACCCCGGACGACCGGATCCCTTTCTTCGCCGGCACCTATTTCCCGTCCCGGCCGCGCCATGGCCTGCCCGGCTTCGGCGAGCTGCTGGAGCACATCGCGACCCTCTACCGCGAGCGCCGGAACGAGATCGAGGCGCAGAACGCGGAGCTGCTGGAGGCCCTGCAATCGCTGGCCGTGCCGCCGCCAGCGGCCGGGCCACTCACCCCCCTGCCGCTGGACGTCGCCCGCAACCAGCTCGAACAGCAGTTCGAACCGCGCCACGGCGGCTTTGGCGGCGCCCCCAAATTCCCCCACCCGACCAGCCTGGAGCGACTGCTGCGCCACTGGGCCCGCTCCCGCGCCAGCGGCACGGCAGATTCCCGCGCCCTGGAGATGGTCGAGATCAGCCTGCAACGCATGGCCCACGGCGGCCTCTACGACCAGATCGGCGGGGGCTTCTACCGTTATTCGGTGGATGCCCAGTGGGAGATCCCGCACTTCGAGAAGATGCTCTATGACAACGCGGCCCTGCTGGCCCTCTATGCCGAGACCCATGCCGCCACCGGGCGAGCGCTGTTCGCACGCATCGCGCGGGAGACGGCCGAGTGGACGCTGCGCGAGATGCAGGCCCCGGAGGGCGGCTTCTACTCGGCGCTCGACGCCGACAGCGAGGGCGGCGAGGGACACTTCTACCTGTGGACGCCGGAGGCGGTGCGGGCGCAGGTCGCGGCCGAGGACTATCCCCTGGTCGCGGCCCGCTTCGGACTCGACAGGGCGGCCAACTTCGAGGGCCGCTGGCATCTGCGGGTCTGCGCCACGGCCGACGAACTGGCCAGACGTTTCGGCCTGACCCCGGAACAGGTGGGCGAACGCCTGGCGGTGGCCCGCCGGCGCCTCGCCGGGTCACGCGCCGAACGCACCCCGCCCGGCCGCGACGACAAGATCCTCACCGCCTGGAACGCGCTGACGATCCGCGGCCTGGCGATCGCCGCCCGTCATCTGCGGCAACCCGCCTGGGGCGAGGCCGCCACCGCCGCCCTGGACTTCATTCGCAACAGGCTGTGGCGGGACGGCCGCCTGCTGGCCAGCTACCGCGACGGCCAGGCGCGTCACGGCGCCTACCTCGACGACCATGCCTATCTCCTCGATGCCATCCTCGAGCTGCTGCAGCTGCGCTGGCGCGCGGGCGAACTCGACTTCGCCATCGAACTGGCCGAGCTGCTGCTGAGCCGCTTCGAGGATCCGAAGGGAGGATTCTTCTTCACCGCCGACGACCACGAACACCTGATCCAGCGCAGCAAGCCGGCCCATGACGAGGCCATCCCGGCCGGCAACGGCGTCGCCCTGCGCGCCCTGCTGCGGCTCGGCCGGCTGCTGGGCGAACCCCGTTACCTGGCGGCGGCCGAACGCGGCCTGGAGGCGCTGGGCGGTGCCCTGGCCCACAACCCGCACGCCTGTGGCAGCCTGCTCACGGCCCTCGAGGAATGGCTCTATCCGGGCGCGACCCTGATCCTGCGCGGCGAGCCGCAGCTCATGGCCGGCTGGGGGGCGGCGCAGGACTTCGCACCGGGGCGGCTCCGCCTCGTCATCCCCCCCGGGGCCGGCCCGCTGCCGGGCCTGCTCGGCGAGCAGCCGGCCGCAGACCGGCCGATCGCCTATGTCTGCCGCGACGGGCGCTGCCTGCCGCCGGCGAAGGATGCCCGGACGCTGCGCGAGCTGCTGGCCTAACCCGCATATTGCACCAAGGCGGTCTGCATGGTCGGCGTGCAGGCTGGCAAATGGATCGGGAACGCGTAACCCGGCTTTGTGCCTGTTCGATTGACTCCGGGCATTGCCCGCCGTGGATCCCCCGATCGCGGCCTGGAGGCCGCTCCTACAAAACAAGAGGTTCCGCCCTACCCTGTAGGAGCGGCGTCCACGCCGCGATTTCGGCGGTCAAACCCATCGCGGCCGGGGAGCCGCTCCTACGGGGCATGGCGGCACAATGTGTTGGCGTAGGAGCGGTCTCCAGGCCGCGATCGAGGCGCAAGGGGTACCGCGCCATCCTGCCACCCCGGCCACGGAGCCTGCCTTGGTGCAATATCCAGGCTAACAGCCGCATATTGCACCAAGGATTCAATGCTTGGTGAGCTTGTCGATATAGGCCACCAGCAGAGCGGAGACGACGAAGGTCAGGTGCAGGATGACGTACCACATCAGCTTGCCGTTATCGATCTGCTCGGCATTCATGAAGATGCGCAGCAGGTGGATGGAGGAGATGGCCACGATGGAGGCCGCCACCTTGAGCTTGAGGGTGCCGGAATCCAGCTTGCCCAGCCAGCCGAGCTTGTCCTCGCCATCCTTGAGATCGATCTTGGAAACGAAGTTCTCGTAGCCCGAGAACATCACCATCACGATCAGGCTGCCGACCAGGGTCAGGTCGATCAGGGCCAGCAGGGTCAGTACCAGGTTGGCCTCGCTCATCTCCAGGATCAGCGGCAACAGGTGCAGCACCTCCTGAAAGAACTTGATACCCAGGCCGACCAGCGCCAGGCTGAGGCCGAGAAAGATCGGCGCCAGCAGCCAGCGGCTGGCGTAGAGGGTCTGTTCCACGATTCGTTCAAGCATCTTCGTCTCTTCCCGTCACCTCAGCGCGTCTGTTGCTCGATCTGCCGGCGCTGACGCTGTTCGGCCTCGCGCAGGGTCTGTTCCAGCCCCTCCGCCTTTTCCAGGGCGCGGACCTGGCCGCTGAATACATTGTCCGCCGGCAGCCGTGAGGCGGGGCGGGCCTCATCCTCGCCGGCCGTCCCCTGCTCGCTGCCGGAACAGGCCGCCAGGGAAAGCAGCAGCCCCAGAAACAGCGTGCGCCGGACAGCCATCGCCCCCCGCCTGCCGTTACCAGGCCAGGGCATGGCCGAAGCTCTCCTTGTAGCGCGCCTCGAAACCGGCCCGGTCGAAGCGGTGGTTCTGGGTGCCGTGCGACTCGATCTTGATCGCCCCCATCAATGCCGCGATGCGGCCGGTGACCTCCCAGTCGAGATCGTGCATCAGGCCGTACAGCAGGCCGGCCCGGTAGGCGTCGCCGCAGCCGGTGGGATCGGCCAGCTCGCGGGCCGGCGCCGCCGGGATGTCGATGCGGTGCTGTGGCAGATAGATCTCCGAGCCCCTGGCCCCGCGGGTGATGATCAACGCCTCGACCCGCTCCGCGATCTCGTGCGGCGACAACCCGGTACGCTCCTGCAACAGCTCGGCCTCGTAGTCGTTGACGCACACGTAACTCGCCTGGTCGATGAAGGTCTTCAGATCCTCGCCACCGAACAGCGGCAGCCCCTGTCCCGGATCGAAGATGAAGGGGATGCCGGCCTCGGCGAACTGGGTGGCATGCTCGATCATGCCGTCGCGGCCGTCCGGCGAGACCATGCCGATGCGGATATCCTCGGCATCCCCGACCTGGTTGTGATGGGCGAAATCCATCGCTCCCGGATGGAAGGCGATGATCTGGTTGTCGTCCATGTCGGTGGTGATGAAGGCCTGGGCCGTGTAGGTCTCGTCGATCACCTTGAGGTGGGTGCGTGGCACGCCGCAGGCATCCATCCACTCGGCATAGGGACCGAAATCGTTGCCGATGGTGCCCATGGGCAACGGGTCGCCGCCCAGCAGCTTGAGGTTGTAGGCGATGTTGCCGGCACAGCCGCCGAACTCGCGACGCATCTCCGGCACATGGAAGGCGACGTTCAGGATGTGCACCTTGTCCGGCAGGATGTGGTTCTTGAACTTGTCGTGGAACACCATGATGGTGTCATAGGCAAAGGAACCACAGATCAGTGCAGACATCGTTTTCCAGCCTCCCGAATAGTTTTTTTCGTCGGTTTTGCGACCCTTGTCAAAATCATGATTCAGATCAACACCAGTGCCCAGACCGCCGCGGCATCGACCAACGCCACCAGCACCGCTGCCGATCCCATGTCCTTGGCCCGCCCGGCGAGTTCGTGCTGCGCCTCACCGATGCGGTCCAGCGCCGCCTCCAGCGCCGAGTTGAGCAGCTCGACCAGCGGCACCAGCAACCAGCTACCGAGCAACAGCGCCTTCTCCACCCCGTCCTCCCCCAGCCACAGGGCCAGCGGCACCAACAGCAGGCTGGCGGCCAGCTCCTGGCGGAAGGCCGCCTCGTGACGCCATGCCGCACGCAGCCCCAGCCAGGAGAAACGGCTGGCGTTGACCAGGCGGCGCAGACCGGTATTGCCGGCGGGCTTGCCCATGTGCCGCTCAGTCGCCCTGCCAGGCGAGATCCAGCTCGCGGGCCGCACGCACATCGTCCAGGCGCCGCACCGGCAGGCTGTGCGGCGCCTGCTTCAGCAGCTCGGCGTCGTCCTCGGCCTCCTGCAGGATCTTCTGCATGGCCTCGACGAAGGCGTCCAGGGTCTCCCGTGCCTCGGTCTCGGTCGGCTCGATCAGCAGGCACTCCGGCACCAGCAGCGGGAAATAGGTGGTCGGCGCATGGATGCCGTAGTCCAGCAGCCGCTTGGCGAAGTCCATGGCGGTCACCCCCAGGGCCTTCTTCTGCGCCTTCAGGGTGAGGATGAATTCATGGGTGGCACGCCGCTCGGGGAAGGCCGGCTCGAAGCCGGCCTCGCGCAGCCGCGCCAGCAGGTAATTGGCGTTCAGCGTCGCGTAGTCGGCTACGCGCTGCATGCCCTCCCGGCCGAGCATGCGGGCGTAGACGTAGGCGCGCAGCAGCACCCCGGCATTGCCCATGAAGGCCGACAGCCGACCGATGCTCTGCGGCCGCTCGGCCTCGGTGATCCAGTGATACTCGTCGCCGTCGTGGCCGACCAGGGGCACCGGCAGGAATGGCTCCAGGCGGGCCGAGACCCCCACCGGCCCGGCCCCCGGCCCACCGCCGCCGTGGGGGGTGGAGAAGGTCTTGTGCAGGTTCATGTGAATGACGTCGAAGCCCATGTCGCCGGGGCGCACCTTGCCGAGGATGGCATTGAGATTGGCCCCGTCGTAGTAGAGCAGGCCACCGGCCTGGTGGACGATGCGGGCGATCTCCTCGATGCGCCGCTCGAAGACGCCCAGCGTGGAGGGGTTGGTGAGCATGATGCCCGCAGTCTGCGGCCCGACCGCCGCACGCAGCGCCTCCAGGTCCACGTCGCCCTGGGCATCGGTGGGAATCTCGCGCACGGCATAGCCACACATGGTGGCGGTCGCCGGATTGGTACCGTGCGCCGCGTCCGGTACCAGAATCTCGCGGCGACCGGCATCGCCCTGCGCCTCGTGATAGGCACGGATCATGGCCACCCCGGCGAACTCGCCCTGGGCACCGGCGGCCGGGGTCAGCGACACCGCCTGCATGCCGGTCACCGCCTTGAGGATCTCCTGCAGCTCGTAGAGGCAGGCCATGAAGCCCTGCGAGAAGGCGGCCGGTGCCAGCGGATGACGGCCGAGGAAACCCGGCAGCATGGCGTAGTGGTTGCAGCCGCGCGGGTTGTATTTCATGGTGCAGGACCCGAGCGGATAGAACTGGGTGTCGATGGAGAAGTTCTGCTGCGACAGCCGTGTGTAGTGGCGCACGGCCTGCATCTCCGAGACCTCGGGCAGGGCCGGCGGTGCATCGCGCAGCAGGCCGTCCGGGATCTCCGCCACTAGCGGCTCCCGGGCCGGCGACTGGGCCCGCGCCTCGCGGCCGGGACGGGAGTGTTCGAATATCAGCATCGCTTTCCCATGAGGAAGAAGGGCGTCAAATGCGTCCAGCTTCTAACTTCTAACTTCCAGCTTCCATCCAACCCAGCGCCTTCAGCGCCCTGTCGTAGTCCGGCTCCCGGGCAATCTCCGGCACCCGTTCGGCATGCAGCACCCGGTTGTCCTCGTCCAGCACCAGCACGGCGCGGGCAGTGATGCCGACCGCGGGCAGCTCGCCATTGGTGCGAATGGGACTGCCTTGCAGGCTGATCTCGGCCATGGGTCTCTCTCCTTGGTGATTCGGCTTATATCTTGGGTTTGGTCGGGCATCCCGGTGTGGTCTGCCGTTCGATGAGGCGGTGCAACAGGCTGGCGTACCGATCCAGGTCGTCCTCGGTCTTGGTCTCGGTGGCGCACACCAGCAGGCAGCCGTCCAGTTGCGGATAGTCGCGTCCCAGTTCGTACCCCGGCAACAGGTTGTGTGCCGCCAGCGGCCGCAGGATGCGTTCCAGCGGCAGTTCGATGCGCAGCACCGTCTCATGGAAGAAGGGGCGGTCGAACACCGGTCTGACGTGCGGATCCGTGATCAGCCTGTCGCGCAGGGCGACGCAGTTGGCGTGACTGGCCGCCGCCGCCCGCCGCAGGCCGGCGCCGCCGACGATGGCCATGTGGATGGTCGCCGCGGTGACCATCAGGCCCTGGTTGGTGCAGATGTTGGAGGTCGCCTTGGAACGGCGGATATGCTGCTCACGGGCCTGCAGGGTCAGGGTGTATCCGCTGCGGCCGTCACGATCGACGGTGCGGCCGACGATACGCCCCGGCATCTGCCGCACGAAGCGCTTGCGACAGGCCATGAAGCCGAAATAGGGTCCGCCCGAGGACAGCGGCACGCCGAGCGGCTGACCCTCGCCGCAGGCGATGTCCGCCCCCGCCTCCCCCCACTGACCGGGCGGGCGGAGCAGTGCCATGGCCAGCGGATTGACCAGGGCGATGGCCAGCGCGCCGTTGGCGTGCGCCCAGTCGGTCAGGGCATCCACATCTTCCAGCACGCCGAAGAAGTTCGGCTGGGGAATCACCAGCGCGGTGATATCCTCCCCGGCGTAGTCGGCCAGCGCCTCGACCGGGGTATGGCCGCCGGCGGGGTCGTAGGGCACCTCGACCAGTTCGATACCCTGGTTGTGGACGATGCTGCGGGTGGCACTGCGGTAGGCCGGATGCACCGCCACCGGCAGCAGCACGCGCTTCGACTTCGAACCGCGATTGGCGCGCACCGCCATCAGCACCGCCTCGGCCAGCGCCGAGGCGCCGTCGTAGAGCGAGGCGTTGGAGACCTCCATGCCCAGCAGCCGGGTCATCATGGTCTGGTATTCGTAGATGATCTGCAGCGTGCCCTGGCTGGCCTCGGCCTGATAGGGGGTGTAGGCCGTGTAGTACTCACCGCGGGTGGCCAGCTCCCAGACCGCCGCCGGGATGTGGTGCTCGTAGGCACCGGCACCGAGGAAGCTGAGCGGCTGGCCGTCGCTGGCGGCCCGGGCGCTCATCAGCCGGCCGATCTGCTGTTCGCCGAGAGCCTCGGGCACGGCCTCCAGGGTCCCGCAACGCAGTCCCTCGGGAATCTCGTCGAACAGGTGTTCGATGCTGTCGACGCCGATGGCCGCCAGCATCTGCCGCAGATCGTCTTCGGTATGGGGGATGAAGGGCATGGGATTCGGGATCCAGGCTTGCGGCCCCTGGGTGCCGCCTTGGGATCAGTCCTCTTCGTCGGCCAGGAAGGCGGCGTAAGCCTCGGCATCCAGCAGGCCGTCGAGCTCGGCGGCATCGCCGAGCTTCAACTTGAGAATCCATCCATCACCGAAGGCGTCCTGGTTGATCAGCTCGGGGCTGTCGGTGAGCGCCTCGTTGACCTCGACCACCTCGCCGGAGAGGGGCGCATAGACGTCGGAGGCCGCCTTCACCGACTCCACCACCGCGCAGGCGTCGCCGCTGGCGAATTCCGCGCCGACCTCGGGCAGTTCCACGTAGACCATGTCGCCAAGCTGTTCCTGGGCATGCTCGGTGATGCCGACCGTGGCGGTGTCACCCTCCAGGCGCACCCATTCATGGCTCTTGGTGTATTTCAGGTCTGCCGGTATATCGCTCATGATGCCCCCCTCAGCTCAGGTTCAGTTGGAAAGTTCGATCTTCGCCTCGCCATGGCGGACGAAGGGCGGCTGCACCAGCCGCACCGGCTGCGGCCGGTCGCGGATCTCCACCTCGACCCGCGCCGGATCGGCGCCGGCAGGGATGCGCGCCAGGGCGATGGAACGCCCCAGGGTGGGTGAAAAGCCACCGCTGGTGATCTCGCCCTCACCAGCCGTGGTCAGCACCCGCTGGTGCGCGCGCAGCACCCCCTTGCCCTCCAGCAGCAACCCCACCAGGCGGCGCGGCACACCGGCCTCGCGCTGCGCCTCCAGCGCGGCGCGGCCGATGAAGTCCCGCTCCGCCGGCTCCCAGGCCACCGTCCACTCCAGGCCGGCCTCGAGCGGCGAGGTGTCCTCGGTCATGTCGCTGCCATAGAGGTTCATGCCGGCCTCCAGGCGCAGGGTGTCGCGGGCGCCGAGGCCGACCGGGCGCACGCCCAGCTCGGCCAGCGCATCCCACAGGCGCTGGGCATCGGCCGCCGGCAGGATCAGCTCGAAGCCGTCCTCGCCGGTGTAACCGGTGCGGGCCACGAACCAGTCGCCCCCGGCCAGGGCGAAGAAGGGCCGCAGCTCGGCGGCATCGTCGCGCAGTTCCGCAGGCAGCAGCTCCAGCACCCGGTGCCGGGCGTTCGGCCCCTGCACGGCGATCATCGCCAGCTCCGGCCGTTCGCGCAGCTCGACACCGAAGGGCTCGGCCTGGCGGCGCAGCCAGGCGAGGTCCTTGTCGCGGGTGGCGGCATTGACCACCAGGCGGAAGAAGTCCTCGCGCAGAAAATAGACGATCAGATCGTCGATCACCCCGCCCCGCTCGTCGAGCATGCAGGAATAGAGCGCCCGGCCAGGGGCCTGCAGGCGATCGATGTTGTTGGCGAGCAGCTTGCGCAGGAAGGCCCGGCCGTGTTCGCCGAACAGATCGACCACGGTCATGTGCGAGACGTCGAACATGCCGGCGTCATTGCGCACCGCGTGGTGTTCCTCGATCTGGGAACCGTAGTGGATGGGCATCACCCAGCCGGCGAAATCGACCATCTTGCCGCCCATGCGGACGTGCGCGTCATACAGTGGCGTGTGCTTGCCCATCGTGCTGACTCCCCGGGATCTCGGCGGCCGCGCCGGACAACAGGCGGCGGACGGCTGCATACCGTCGCCCCTCTGTCCAAGAACCTGAGAGTTTCGGCACCCGCTGGATGCCTGGCCCCTTCGGTGGGCCACCTCGCGGAAGCGGCCGCTCTCCAGAGTCAACGTCCCGCTGCGGTCCTGGTGCCTGAGCGTTTCCGGGCGAGTTGCGCCTTCGGCGTCCGGCAGGGCCGGCTCTCTCCCGCAACGGCTGTCGTTGAGGGGGCGACTATACCCCGGGCCGGGTCTCAGGCCAAGCCTGCCCCGGCTGCGGAAATGTGCGGCCGTGCCAGAGCCGGCAGGTCGCCGTCCAGGCCCATGGCATGGCGCACCAGCAGGGTCTTCAGCGGTGTCAGGCGGTCGGCCAGGCCGAGGCCCAGACCGCGCAGCCGCTGCAGCGGGGGCAGCTCGCTGCCGAACAGATGCTTGAAGCCGTCCATCGCCAGCATCATCGCCAGGTTGTCACCGCGCCGCCAGCGTTCGTACTTGCGCAGCGCCGACAGGCCACCGATGTCGCGGCCACGCTCGCGGGTCCCGGCCAGCACCTCGGCCAGGGCGGCGGCATCGAGCAGGCCGAGATTGACCCCCTGCCCGGCCAGCGGATGGATGACATGGGCGGCATCGCCGACCAGCGCCAGGCGCGGCTCGACATAGCGTTCCGCATGCTGCCTCGCCAGCGGAAAACGGGCCCGCTCGCCAACTGCGGTGATCGCCCCCAGGCGGTAATCGAAGGCCTCGCCCAGACGGGCGCGGAATGCCGCCTCGTCGAGGGCGCAGAGTTCCTCGGCCTGTTCGGGTGTCGTCGACCAGACGATGGAGCTGCGACCGTCGGCCAGCGGCAGGAAGGCCAGCGGCCCCTCCGCCAGGAAGCGCTGCCAGGCGGTCGCCGGGTTGGGACGCTCGGTGCTCACCACACAGACCACGGCCTGCTGCCGGTAGTCGTAACGCTGCACCGGGATGGCGGCCCGCTCGCGGACCCTGGAGCCCTTGCCGTCGGCGGCCACCAACAGCTTGGCGCCGAGCTGGCGGCCGTCGCCCAGGCGCACCCGCACCGCGTCGCCAGCCGTCTCGAAATCCGTCACCTCGGCCGGGCACAGCCGCTGCACGCCGGGCAGCGCCTCCAGCCGCTCCATCAGCGCGGCGACCATCACCCGCTGCTCGATGATGTGTCCCAGCACCGGCTCACCGATCTCGGCGGCATCGAAGCGGATCCGCCCGCCGCTGGCGGCGTCCCAGACCTCCATCGCCTCGTAGGGGCTGACCCCGCGTGCCAGCATCCCCGGCCAGGCGTCAAGATTCTCGAAGATGCGCTGCGAGGCGACGGTAACGGCATAGACCCGCAGGTCGACGCTGCCCGCCGGCCAGTCGGTCGCCGGCGGCCGCGCCTCGATCAGGCCGACGCGGAACCCCACCTCGCCCAGGGCACAGGCCAGGGTGGCACCGACACAGCCGCCACCGGCGATGAGGACATCGAAAGCGCTTGAATCGTTCACTGTCATGGTTCCTGCGGATCTGGAAGATGATCGCGACCTGGCGATCACGCCTTCCTCTCCTGCCCCCTAAGTCCCAACTCCAGTCCACGCGCCAGCCGCGGCAGACGTCCGGCACGGCCCATGGCCAGCCGGCCGAACTGGCGCTTCAGTGGCGGCAACAGATCGAAGGCCAGCAGGCCGAGGTCGCGGGCCCAGGCCACAGGCGGCAGCGGGTTGCCAAACAGCCGCAGCAGCAGCTCGGTGAAGGCCATCACCCGCCGCTGGTCGGCGGCCCGCCACCCGGCATAGCGGTCCAGCACCTGCAGGGCACCGGGATCCTCGCCGGCGCGCACGGCGTCGACGATCACCTCGGCCAGGGCCGCGACGTCGCGCAGACCGAGATTGAAGCCCTGGCCGGCAATGGGATGCAGGGTGTGCGCCGCATTGCCGATCAGCGCCAGCCGCGACCGCACCGCCTCCCTGGCACGCAGCAGTGACAGGGGGTAGACATCGCGCCGGCCGACCTTCAGAAAGCGACCCAGGCGGTAGCCGAAACGGTCCTGCAGGGCGGCGAGGAAGGCCGCGTCGTCCAGCGCCAGCACCTCGTCGACCGCTTCCCGGGCCAGGGTCCAGACCAGGGCGCAGCGCTCGCCGTCCAGCGGCAGCAGAGCCAGGGGGCCGCTGTCGGTGAAGCGCTCGTAAGCCACCTGTCGATGCGGCCGCTGGGGGGTGACATTGGCGATCAGGGCCGTCTGTCCGTAGTCCCGCACCCGGGTTGCGATGCCGAGCTGCTCGCGGATGGGCGAGCGGCTGCCGTCCGCCGCCACCAGCAGACGCGCGCCGAGCCGGCGCTGCCGGCCGTCCTGCTCGATATCGACCTGCACCTGCGCCTCGTCCAGCGCCACCTCGACGAAACGGGCCGGACAGAGCAGCTCCACGTCCTCCAGCTCGGCCAGCCGCCGGCCCAGCACCACGCCCATGTCGCGCCCCAGGGCCACGTAGCCGAGCGCCGCTACCCCCGCCTCGCCGGCATCGAGGCGGGCGAAGCCGAAGCGGCCCCGGTCGGAGATGTGGATGCGTTCGATGGGACTGGCATGGGGCGCCAGCGCCGGCCAGAGCCCCATGCCCTGGAAGATGCACTGCGAACCCTGGGCCAGGGCGATGGCCCGGTCGTCGTAACCCGGCGCGTCGGCGGCCTCGAAGGGATGGGCCTCGATCAGGCCGATGCGCAACCCCTGGCCACCCAGGGCGCAGGCCAGACTGGCGCCGACCAGGCCGCCGCCGGCGATGAGGATGTCGTAGCTGTCGTCAGTCATCGCCTGCCATCAACGCCTCGATCTCGTCCACCGTCTTGGGCACCCCCTCGCTGATCACCTCGCAGCCGTCGCGGGTGACCACCACATCGTCCTCGATGCGGATGCCGATGTTCCACCACTTCTTCGCCACACCCTTGCTGCCGGCCGGGATGTACAGGCCAGGCTCGACGGTCAGCACCATGCCCGGCTCCAGCACTCGCCAGGCGCCGCCGACCTTGTAGTCACCGACGTCGTGCACGTCCATGCCCAGCCAGTGACCGGTGCGGTGCATATAGAAACGCCGGTAGGCCTCGTCGCGAATCAGTCGCGACAGCTGACCCTTGAGCAGGCCGAGTTCCAGCAGGCCACGGGTCAGCACCCGCACCGCCGCATCGTGCGGATCGTTCCAGTGATTGCCGGGGCGCACCTTGCGGATCGCCGCCCGCTGCGCCGCCAGCACCAGCTCGTACAGGGTCCGCTGCGGCTTGCTGAACACGCCGTTGACCGGGAAGGTGCGGGTGATATCGGAGGCATAGCAGCCCAGTTCGGCCCCGGCGTCGATCAGCAGCAGATCGCCGTCCTGCAACGGGGCATTGTTCTCGGTGTAGTGCAGGATGCAGCCGTTCTCGCCGCCGCCGACGATGGGCGAATAGGCGTGTTCGCAGCCGTGGCGGCGGAACTCGTGGGCAAACTCCGCCTCGATCTCGTATTCCATCAGCCCCGGCCGGCAGGCGCGCATGGCGCGCACATGGGCGGCAGCGGCAATCCGTGCCGCCCGGCGCATCAGGCGCAGCTCGCCGGCGCTCTTGTACAGCCGCATGTCGTGCAGCAGGTGTTCCAGGGCGACGAACTCGTCCGGCGCCCGCTGCCCGGCACGCCCCGCCTCACGGATGCGGTTCACCCAGCCGATCACCCGGGCGTCGAACTCCGGCTGAACCCCCATGGTGTAGAAGACCCGTTCCCGCCCCTCCAGCAGGCCAGGCAGGATGTCGTCGATGTCACCGATGGGAAAGGCGTCGTCGGCACCATAGTCGGCCACGGCGCCCTCCGGGCCGGCGCGGCGGCCGGTCCAGGTCTCCTTGTCCGCGTCCCGCTCCCGGCAGAAGAGCAGGAACTCGCCATGCTTGCGGCCCGGCACCAGCACCAGCACCGCCTCGGGCTCGGGAAAACCGCTCAGATAAAAGAAGTCGCTGTCGGGGCGGTAAGGGTACTCGACGTCGCGGTTGCGCAGCCGTTCCGGCGCCGTGGGCAGGATGGCGATGGCGTCCCGCCCCATCATGCGCATCAGCTGCCGGCGGCGGCGGGCATATTCGGCCGGTTTCAGACCTGCATCCGGCTGGACGGCTCTGCTTCTGCTCATGCTGCTGCCCCCCCGCAGCTACTGCAGACGCGGCGGCGCCTTCAGCGGCGTCAGCTCCTCGGCGAGCAGCAACACCCCGAGGCGCACGTATTCGACGATCTGCACATAGTCCTCCTCGTCGGCCTCGCCGGCCTGCTCGGCGTCGAAAGCCAGGCGCGCGATCTCCGCCAGATCGCCGAGCAGCTCGCGGGCCTCCGCGGAGGACAGGGCGTTCTCCTGCACCCCACCGAGGCCGATGCCGCCGAGAAAGGCATCGCACCAGGCAGCCAGCGCCTCGGCCCGGTCACCGAGCGGTTCATCGTCGTCCGGCAGCAACAGCGAAAGCCCCAGCTCCGGGTCGTGCAGCGCCCGCTGCAGCTCGCCGCCCAGGTGCTCGACCCGCTCCAGGCACTGGCGCACGGCGAGATTGTTGGCATCCGGCGCCTCGTCGAAGAGTTCACCGCGCCACAGGGACGGCTCCAGGCGACCGGTGGCACACAACAGGCCGCACAACAGGCCCTGCACCTCGGCGGCATCCAGTGCCGCCTCGGCGCGCGCCAGGTCGTCTTCCAGTTGCTGGTAGCTGAGACTGTTCTGATCCATGGGGGTCCGGCCGGGTATCTGGAGCCGGTTATTATGACACAAGGCCGTCGGAGCGGCCCCGGCCGGGGCCTCACCCGGGACGCCACCAGGCCCGGGGCGACCACCGGCACGAAGATTGACCCCTGAAGGGCCGCGAATTATATTGATCAGTCATGGAAAAAGACAGCGCACAACTGATGGCGGAACAGGAGCTCAAGCGGCTGGAATTCCGTCTCGACGAGCTGATCCAGACGGTCGCCCACCTGAAGGCGGAGAACCGTTCGCTGCGCGCCCAGCAGCAGAGCCTGACCACCGAACGCGCCCAGCTGATCGAACGCAACGAGACGGCGCGCAGCCGGGTCGAGGCCATGATCAACCGGCTCAAGGCCATGGAGCAGGGGGCATCATGAACGCCAAGGGCGCGCCCAGGGGCGTCTCGGTGCGCATCCTCGACAAGGAATACATGGTCGCCTGCGGCGAGGACGAGCGCGACGCGCTGATTGCCTCCGCCGAATACCTCAATGGCAAGATGCGCGAGATCCGCGACAGCGGCAAGGTCATCGGCATTGACCGCATCGCCGTGATGGCCGCCCTCAACCTGGCCCATGAACTGCTGCTGCAGCAGAACCGCAAGAACGACTACCACCAGACGATGAGCGCTCGCATCCGCAGCCTGCAGGAAAAGATCGAGGTAGCGCTCAATCAGGGCAACCAGCTCGAATTCTGACACCCCACCAGCGCGCCTGCTCTGGTATACTCGCCCGGCAGACACCCCCTGCGTTGTGCGTTAGCGGACTTTTAATTCCTGAGCCGACAATCATCGACCCCGGGGACATGGCTGGCACCGATCGGTGTGCATGACCGCGATGACGGTAAGCCTGAAGACGGTGACGTTGTCCCCACTTGAACTTCCGGTTCAGGTCGACGGCCGCGACGGCAGGGCGGAGGGTGTCGCCTCTTTCAGGAATCCGCTCCCACACCGACCATGACTTCCCGCAGCCAGATCCGCCAGCAGGTTCGCGAGCAGCGCCGCGCCCTTTCACCCCGCGAGCGCGAGGCGGCCGCCTGGGCCCTGGCCGACGAACTCGGCCGCCAGCGCCTGTTCCGCAACGCCCGGCACCTCGCCGCCTACCTTGCCGTGGATGGCGAGATGGACCCCCTGCCGCTGATGCTGCGCGCCTGGGAGATGGGCAAGCAGGTCTATCTGCCGGTGCTGATCCCGGTCGGCGGCAACCGCCTGTGGTTCGCCCCCTACCAGCCAGGCGATCCGCTGACCCCCAACCGCTTCGGCATCCCGGAACCACTGCGCGCCGCTCGCCAGCGCATCCCGCCGCAGCGCCTGGACCTGGTGCTCACCCCCCTGGTGGCCTTCGACGAACAGGGTCACCGGCTGGGCATGGGCGGCGGCTTCTACGACCGCAGCTTCGCCTATCTCCGGCGTCACCGGCACTGGCTGCGGCCGCATCTGGTCGGCCTGGCCTACGACTTCCAGCGCCGGCCGGCCCTGCCGGCGGCGGACTGGGACGTGCCGCTGAGCGCCGTCGCCACCGAGCAACGACTCTATCTACCCCAGGAAACTGTCCGATGAACCATTGGTTGATGAAGTCCGAACCGGACGTGTTCGGCATCGACGATCTGCAGCAGGCGCCCGGCGGGACCGACCACTGGGACGGCGTGCGCAACTACCAGGCACGCAACATGATGCGCGACCAGATGAAGAAGGGCGACCTGGTGTTCTTCTACCATTCCAACTGCGCCGAACCCGGCATCGTCGGCATCATGAAGGTGGTCCGTGAGGGTTATCCGGACCCGACTGCCTTCGACCCGGAAGAAAAGTACTACGACCCCAAGAGCGATCCCGACAAGCCGCGCTGGTACATGGTGGACGTGAAGTTCGTGCGCAAGCTGAAACGCAACATCCCGCTGGCCGAACTCAAGGCCTGCCCGGAACTGGCGGAAATGCCCCTGGTCCGCAAGGGCAACCGGCTATCGATCATGCCGGTGACCAAGGCGCAGTGGGACTTCATCCTCAGTCTGGAATAGCAAGCGACGGCAAGGCCGGATGCCCGGCAGGCGGCAGGGATCAAGCCGCCGCCGTTCTGCTAGCCCGCATATTGCACGAAGGATTCGAGTTTCAGGGCGAATCTGGCCAAGCAGTTTGTTCGATCGCCCGCCGAAGCATAGCCGTCGCTATGGTTCAAGGGGGATCGGGCGAAATGCGACGCCAGATTTGGTCTGAACTCGAATAGGCACAAACCGTAACAGGGCACAATTGCCCGCATAGGGAATCACTGCCTTGATAAATACCGGAAAAATTACCCATGCAAGGCCGACTTCGTGCAATATGCGGGCTAACATGGGGCCGTGACTAAGCCGCCCCCATTCCTGCGCCGGAAGAAACGGACAGCCACCCTCCTGGCCCTGCTGCTGCTCTCGCTCCTCCTGTTCCACAACCTGTCCGGCCCCTCGCTCACCATGGGCACGGCAACGCCGCTTGCCTCGCCCCCCCTGCCGGACCTGGCCGACACCCCGGTGGACTTCGAGACCCGGGTCAGACCGATCCTGGAGAAGCGCTGCGTGGTCTGCCACGGCTGTTACGACGCCCCCTGCCAGCTGAAGCTCTCCTCCATCGAGGGCCTGCGACGCGGCGCCAGCAAGGCCCGCGTCTACGACGCCACCCGCCTCCGTCCGGCACCGCCCAGCCGCCTGTTCGTCGACGCTCAAACCACCGAGGAATGGCGCCGGCGTGGTTTCTTCCCGGTACTCAACGAAGGACCGGCAACGGCGGAGGACAACCTGGGAAACTCACTGCTGTACCGGCTGCTGCAACTGAAGCAGCAGCATCCGCAGCCGCGCACCGGGCGCCTGCCCGACAGCTTCACCCTCGGCCTGGACCGCGAACAGAGCTGCCCGACGCTGGAGACGGTGGACGACTTCGCCCGCCGCCACCCGATGTGGGGGATGCCCTACGCCATGCCGAATCTCACCGACCAGGAGTATCGGACCCTGGTTGCCTGGCTGGCCCAGGGCGCGCCCGCGCCGCCCCCCGCCGCACCGTCGGCCGCGGCACGGCCCCAGATCCGCAGCTGGGAGACCTTCCTCAACCAGCCGTCCCGCAAACAGCGGCTGGTCAGCCGCTATCTGTACGAACACCTGTTTCACGCCCACATCCACTTTGCCGGCACGCCGGCGCGGGAATTCTATCGCCTGGTACGGTCCACCACGCCGCCGGGCGAGCCGATTGTCGAAATCGCCACGGCACGCCCCTTCGACGATCCCGGGCAGGCGGCCTTCTACTACCGGCTGCGCCGCTACCCGCCAAGCATCGTTGCCAAGAACCATGCCGTCTACGAGCTTTCCGGACAGCGCATGGCGCGCTACCGCCAGCTCTTCCTGGCCCCGGACTACCGGGTCGAGCGTCCCCTGAGCTACGAACCGCAGCTCACCTCGAACCCGTTCAAGATATTTGCCGAGATTCCCGCCGAATCCCGCTACCGCTTCCTGCTCGACGACGCCCACTTCTTCATCGAGGGCTTCGTCAAGGGCCCTGTGTGCCGGGGCCAGATCGCCCTGAGCGTCATCGAGGATCAGTTCTGGGTGTTGTTCTTCGATCCGGACCGGCCCCTGCTCACCAACAGCACCCGCTTCGTCGGCACCCTGGCGGACGAACTGGAGACACCCGCCGGCAAGGTCGGTGATCTGGACCTGCTCGGCATCTGGACCGACTACTGGCAACGCCAGCGCCGCTACATGGCCAGCAAACAGGCCTGGTTCGAGAACCTCGGCACGCACGATCTCGACCATGCCGTGGGCTATATCTGGGATGGCGAGGGACAGAATCCGAACGCCGCCCTGACCGTCTTCCGCCACTTCGACAGCGGCTCGGTGGCCTATGGCCTGGTGGGAAGCGAGCCGGAGACGGCCTGGATCATCGACTATCCGCTGTTCGAGCGCATCCACTACCTGCTGGTCGGCGGTTACGACGTGTATGGCAATCTCGTCCACCAGCTGAACACCCGGATCTACATGGACTTCCTGCGCATGGAGGGCGAGGACAACTTTCTGGCATTCCTGCCCGCCGAACGGCGCAAGGCAATACGGGACAGCTGGTACGTCGGCCAGCGCAGCGGCATCGAGAAGCTGTTCTCCGGACCCCAGGACTGGCTGCGCGTCGACGCGGTACGCGGCTACCGGAGCGACGACCCGCAGCACGAACTGTATCAGCGGCTAAGGCAGCGCCTGGCCGGCATCGAACAACCTGCCCGGGCCATGAACCGCTGCGGCGGCACAGGCTGTCTGACTCAGGCCACGGACAGCGAAGAGGCCCAGGCGGACCGGGCCATGGCGGCCATCGCCCGTTTGCGCGGAGCAAAGCTGCACGCCTTTCCGGACATTGCCTTTGTCCGGGTCAGGATGGAGAAGGCGAAAGAGGATCTGGCCTATACGCTGATCCGCAACAAGGCATACCAGAACGTCACCTCCTTTCTCGCCGACGAAAGCGAGCGCAACCGCGCCGATATCGAGCGTGACACCATGAGCGTGGTCAAGTGGCTGGAGAGCTCATACCCGAACTTCTTTTTCTCGGTGGCGCTGTCGGAGATCGACGACTTCACCCGGCGCTGCGCCGCCATCCGCAACAGACAGGACTACCAGCGGTTCGTCGACCGCTATGGCGTGCGGCGCACCGACCCCGCCTTCTGGGAACTCGCCGACTGGTTTCAGGAACGCTACGCCAGAACCCATCCGCGCAGGTCGGGACTGTTCGACCTGAACCGCTACCAGAACCTCTGAGCTGCGCCAGCCGCGATCAGCCGGACGGGCTGCGGGGCGCGAGGAACAGATCGTAGGCGGGGTTGCCGGTCTCCTCCCAGCAGCGATAGCCGACGCTGTCGAGGAAACTGCGGAAGCGCGCGCGGTCGGCGGGCGGCACCTGGATACCGACCAGCACCCGGCCGTAGGCGGCGCCGTGGTTGCGGTAGTGGAACAGGCTGATGTTCCATTTCTGGCCGATGGCGGTCAGAAAGCGCAGCAACGCCCCCGGCCGCTCCGGGAACTCGAAGCGGTAGAGAATCTCGTGTTCCACGCCCTGCGCATGCCCGCCGACCATGTGCCGCACATGAAGCTTGGCCATCTCGTTGTCGGTCATGTCGAGCACCGGATAGCCCTCCTTCTCCAGGCGCTCGATGATGCGCAGCCGTTCCTCCTCGCCACTGCTTAGCTCGACGCCGGCGAACACCCGGGCCTGGCTGGCATGGGAATAGCGGTAGTTGAACTCGGTGATGCTGCGTTGGCCCAGCGCCTTGCAGAAGCGCCGGAAGCTGCCCGGACGCTCGGGGATGGTCACCGCCAGCAACGCCTCACGCCGTTCGCCCAGCTCGGCCCGTTCGGCGACATGCCGCAGGCGGTCGAAGTTGATGTTGGCGCCACTGTTGATGGTCACCAGCTCGGCATCGCGCAGGCCGCTGGCGGCGACGTATTTCTTCATCCCGGCCAGCGACAGCGCCCCGGCCGGCTCGACAATGGAGCGGGTATCGTCATAGATGTCCTTGATCGCCGCACAGATCTCGTCGGTGCTGACCAGGATCACCTCGTCGACGAAGCGGCGCGCCAGGCTGAAGGGCTCCTTGCCGACCAGCCGCACCGCCGCCCCATCGGCGAAGATGCCGACCTGCTTCAGCTCGACCCGCCGGCGGCGGGCCAGAGACGTGTGCAGGCTGGGCGCATCGTCCGGTTCCACGCCGACGATGCGGATCTCCGGGCGCAGCGCCTTGACGTAGGCGGCGATGCCGGCGATCAGCCCGCCACCCCCGACCGGCACGAAGATCACCTCCGGCGAACCGCTGTGCTGACGCAGGATCTCCATGCCCACCGTCCCCTGGCCGGCGATCACCAGCGGGTCGTCGAAGGGATGGATGAACACCAGGCCACGTTCCTCGGCCAGCTGCCGGGCATGAGCATGGGCCTCGTCGTAGCTGTCGCCGTGCAACACGATGCGCGCCCCCAGGGACCGCACCGAGGCGGTCTTGATCTGTGGCGTGGTCCGCGGCATGACGATCAGCGCCTTGATGCCGCGCCGCTGCGCACCCAGCGCCACCCCCTGGGCATGATTGCCGGCCGAGGCGGCGATCACGCCGCGCGCGCACTCCGCATCGGAGAGGTGGGCGATCTTGTTGTAGGCACCGCGCAGCTTGAAGGAGAAGACCGGCTGCAGATCCTCGCGCTTGATCCACACCCGGTTGCCGCAACGCTCGCTGAGCCGCTGCGCATACTCCAGCGGCGTCTCCCGCGCGACGTCATAGACACGGGCGTTGAGGATCATCTTCAGGTAACGATCAGGCATGCAGCGATGATAGCACGGCACCAGAGCCCGGAAACTTGCGCCTCCTGGATTCTATGGCGGCATTTTATGCCGCATCTGGCTCCTGGCTCCTGGCTCCTGGCTCCTGGCTCCTGGCTCCTGGCTCCTGGCTCCTGGCTCCTGGCTCCTGGCTCCTGGCTCCTGGCTCCTGGCTCCTGGCTCCTGGCTTCTGGCTTCTGGCTTCTGGCTTCTGGCTTCTGGCTTCTGGATTCTGGATTCTATAGCAGCGTTTTGCCCGCATCGCGGCCTGGAGGCCGCTCCTACCCTCTCTCTCCTGGCCCCTGACTTCCGTCTTCCTGTATCATTCCCGCAACGACTTGCATTGCATGGAGACAGGCAGATGAACCAGGATGAACTCAAGCGCCAGGTCGCCGAGGCGGCCCTGGAATACGTGGTGCCCGGCACCGTGATCGGTGTCGGCACCGGCTCCACCGCCAACATGTTCATCGATGCCCTGGCCGGCATCAAGGGCCGCATCGAGGGCACCGTGGCCAGTTCAGTGGCCAGCGCCGAGCGGCTCAAGAGTCACGGCATCCCGGTCTTCGATCTCAACTCGGTGGATGGCCTCTCGGTGTACATCGACGGCGCCGACGAGTCCAACCGCTATCTGCACCTGATCAAGGGTGGCGGCGGCGCGCTGACCCGCGAGAAGATCGTTGCCGGCGCCGCGGAGAAGTTCGTCTGCATCGCCGACGAGTCCAAGCTGGTCGATGTGCTCGGCGCCTTCCCGCTGCCTATCGAGGTGATCCCCATGGCCCGCAGCTTCGTCGCCCGCGAACTGGTCAAGCACGGCGGGCGCCCGGTACTGCGCGAGGGTTTTACCACCGACAACGGCAACATCATCCTCGACGTTCACGATCTGCAGATCATGGAACCGGCCAGGCTGGAAGACGAGCTGAACAACATCCCCGGCGTCGTCACCGTTGGCATCTTCGCCCTGCGCCCCGCTGACGTGCTGCTGCTCGGTACCCAGGAAGGGGTGAGGACCCTGACCGGCAAGGGCTGAACAGCGCGCCATGCAGCGCAGCCTGATCATTCTCGGCGCCCTGCTGCTGCTCCTCGGCATCCTCTGGCCCTGGCTCGGCCGGCTTGGCCTGGGCCGCTTGCCCGGCGACATCCTCATCGAACGCGACGGCTTCCGCTTCTACCTGCCGCTGACCAGCTCCATCTTGGTCAGTCTGGTGCTGAGCCTGCTGTTCTGGCTGCTGCGGCGCTGAAGCCGCCTCAGAGCAACACCCGCTCCACCCCACCCTCGCGCACGGCAGCGATGAACTGCCGCTGCCAGTCCTCACCCAGCAGCCGCTCGGCCAGCTCCTCGACGATATAGCGCGCCTCCAGGCCGGTGTCCGCGGCATAGCGGGACAGGCCCTGCTGGCAGGCCGGGCAGGCGGTGAGCAGCCGGATGCCGTCCACACCGACAGCCTCCGCGCCACCCAGGCTGGCGATGCCCTCGGTCAGCTCCTGCTGCTTGCGGAAGCGGATCTGGGTGGCGATGTCGGGCCGGGAGACGGCCAGGGTGCCGGCCTCGCCGCAGCAGCGGTCGGAGAGCTGCACCTCGCGGCCAAGCAGGCGGCCGGCCACCGCGAGCGGCGCATGGGTCTTCATCGGCGTGTGGCAGGGATCGTGATAGAGATAGCGCATGCCGTCCAGTCCCTCCAGCGAGACGCCCTTCTCCATCAGGTATTCATGGATGTCGAGCAGCCGGCAACCGGGAAAGATCTGCTCGAATTCGTACTCCATGAGCTGGTCCATGCAGGTGCCGCAGGAGACGATCACCGTCCGGATGTCCAGGTAGTTGAGGGTGTTGGCCACGCGGTGGAACAGCACCCGGTTGTCGGTGCTGATGCGCCGCCCACGCTCGGCATCGCCGGCCGCGGTCTGCGGGTAGCCACAGCACAGGTAACCCGGCGGCAGCACGGTCTGCGCGCCGACATGATGCAGCATGGCCAGGGTGGCCAGCCCGACCTGGCTGAACAACCGTTCCGAACCGCAGCCGGGGAAATAGAACACGGCATCCGAATCCTCGCCGACCCGTTGGGGATCGCGCAGGATCGGCACCTGCTTGCTGTCCTCCAGGCCAAGCTGGGCACGCAGGGTCTGTGCCGGCAACCCGGCCGGCATCGGCTTGGCGACGAAATTGATCACCTGACTCTTCAGTGACATGGCGCCGCTGGTGGCGGCCGGCGGCCGGCCGCGACCCGGCAGCGGCAGCCGTCGTGCCAGTGACCAGGCCAGGCGCTGCCCGCGGTAGCCCCATTCGATCATCGCCTTGCGCAGCAGATGGATGCTGCGCGGATCGGTGACGTTGAGGAAGGCCATCGCCGCCCAGGTCAGGGGGTTGCTGCGCTTCTGGCCACGGTTGCGCAGGATGTTGCGCATGCGCACCGTGACGTCGCCGAAGTCGATGTTCACCGGACAGGGGGCCAGACATTTGTGACATACCGTGCAATGGTCGCCGACATCGTTCATTTCATCGAAATGGCGGATCGACACCCCGCGCCGGGTCTGCTCCTCGTAGAGGAAGGCCTCGATGATCAGGCCGGTGGCGAGGATCTTGTTGCGCGGCGCATAGAGCAGGTTGGCGCGCGGGATGTGGGTATTGCACACCGGCTTGCACTTGCCACAGCGCAGGCAGTTGCGGATGTCATCGTTGAGCGCGCCCAGCTCGCTCTCCTCCAGCAGCAAGGCCTCCTGCTGCACCAGGCGCAGCGAGGGGGTGTAGGCATTGTCCAGCCCCGCGCCGGCGCGCAGCTTGCCGGGGTTGAAGCGGTCCTCGGGATCGACCTGCTGCTTGTAGCGTTCGAAGGCGGCGATGGCCTCGGGCTCCAGGTACTGGATCTTGGTCAGGCCGATGCCGTGTTCGCCGGAGATCACCCCGTCCAGCGAGCGTGCCAGGGCCATCACCCGGTCGACGATGCGCTCCGCCTCGTGCAGCATGCGGTAGTCGTTGGAATTGACCGGGATGTTGGTGTGCACATTGCCGTCGCCGGCGTGCATATGGGTGGCGACGAACAGCCGGCTGGAGCGGATCTCGGCGTGGATGGCATCCAGCCGTTCGACCAGCGCCTGCCATTCGCGGCCGGCGAAGATGTCCTTCAGCGGGCGCTCCACCTCGCGCCGGTAGGAGATGCGCAGCTCGCGGCGCAGCAGCAGGTCGAGCAGGGTGTCACCCTGGCGCAGCACCTCGTGCGCCAGACCGCCGGTCAGCTCCGGATGCCGCACGGCCGGCGCTTCGAGCTGCTCGAGGAGCGCCAGCCAGCGTTCCCGCACCGCCAGCAGATGCTCGCGCGCCGCATCGAGCTTGGCCTGGTCGATGGCCCGCCCCTCCTCGCTGGCCTCCCCCTCGGCGACCGGCACCTGTGCCGCGCCGCCAGCCAGGCAGTCGAGCACGGCGTCGATCATGTCCAGCTTGTTGCGGGTCGAGTACTCGATGTTGATGCGCTCGATGCCCTCGGCGTACTCCGCCAGGCGCTCCAGGGGAATAACCACGTCCTCGTTGATCTTGAAGGCGTTGGTGTGGGCGGCAATGGCAGCGGTACGCGCCCGGTCGAGCCAGAAGCGCTGCCGCGCCTCGGGACTGACGGCAATGAAGCCCTCGGCACCACGCGCATTGGCCATGCGCACCACCTGCGAGGCCGCCTCCGCGACCTGGTCCTCGTCGTCGCCGGAGACATCCGCCAGCAGCACCATCTTCGGCAGCTCGCGGCGTGGCGCCTTGGTGCTGTAGCTGACCGCCTTCACGTAGCGCTCGTCGAGGTGTTCCAGGCCGGAGAGCATCACCTGGGGATGGGCGTCCAGGTAATCCTTGGTCTCGACGATGGCCGGCACGGCACGGCGCAGATCGCTGCCGAAGAACTCCAGGCAGACGGTGCGGGTGAAGCGCGGCATGCGGTGCAGCACGAAGCGCGCCGAGGTGATGAGGCCGTCGCAGCCCTCCTTCTGCACACCGGGCAGGCCACCGAGGAACTTGTCGGTGACGTCCTTGCCCAGCCCTTCCTTGCGCAGGGCTCGTCCCGGCAGGCGCAGGATCTCGGGCTCGCCGAGCGGCGTGCGACCATCGGCCGCCAGCCGGCTGATGCGGAACTCGACCCATTCCTGTTCATGGATCTTGCCCAGGTTGTGATTGAGGCGCTCGACCTCCAGCCACTCGGCCTCGGGCGTGACCATGCGCCAGGAAACCAGGTTGTCCAGGGTGGTGCCCCACATCACCGCCTTCTTGCCGCCGGCGTTCATCGCCACGTTGCCGCCGATGGTAGAGGCGTCCTGCGAGGTGGGATCGACGGCGAACACATGGCCAGCCGCCTCGGCACGCTCCGAGACACGGCGCGTCACCACCCCGGCACCGGCGCGGATGGTGGCCACCTCGCCCTCGACGCCCTCCAGCCGGCGCTGTTCCACCGGCCCCAGTTCCTCCAGTTTCTCCAGGTTGATCACCGCCGTCTCGGCGGACAGCGGCACCCCGCTGCCGGTGTAGCCGGTGCCGCCGCCCCGGGCGATGATGCCGAGGCCGAGTTCGATGCAGGCCTCGACCACCCCCCGCACCTCGGTCTCACTGTCCGGCGTGATCACCACGAAGGGCATCTCCACGCGCCAGTCGGTGGCATCGGTGGCGTGGGCGACGCGGGCCAGACCGCCAAAATCGATGTTGTCTCGCCGCGTGACCCGCGCCAGGCGACGGCGGATGTGGGCCCGCAGGGTCCGGGCGCGAGGGAACCAGGCCTCGAAGGCCTGCACCGCCTCGCGCGCCCGGCCCGCCAGCAACAGGGCCTTCTCGTTGCCCTCGGCGCGCGCCACGATCTGGTCCAGCCGGTGATGCAGGGCATGGATCAGGGAGTCGAGGCGACTGGCATTCTCCAGCAGGTCGTCCTGGATGTAGGGGTTGCGATTGACCACCCACATGTCACCCATCACCTCGAACAGCATGCGCGCCGAGCGGCCGGTGCGGCGCTCGCCGCGCAGGGCGTTGAGCACCTCCCACATCTCCTCGCCGAGATAGCGGATGACGATCTCGCGATCGGAGAAAGAGGTGTAGTTGTAGGGGATTTCGCGGATGCGCGAGGGCATGCGGACGACCCTTAGGTGAATTGAATGTGTGGCGGCTATTCTAGCCGATTCCGGCGCCGGAATGAGCGCGGAATTCCCTTTCCCGGCTGGCCGCGGAACAACGAACCATGACCACGGGAAACACGGAAGGCACGGAAAAAGCCATAGCCACGAAACCCACTAAACCCACGAAAACCCGTACAAGGCATGCATGAAGGTCCGCCACATGCCGCTTGCTTGGTAGATCGTTCGTGGATTTCGTGGCCATTGCAAAAGCTCACCTCTGTGCCTTCCGTGTTTCCCGTGGCCATCAAGCCGCCGGGGCCCGCAAAAGCAGAACAGCGCGCCAACAGGCTGGTGAGCAGCATGCGGCTAGGCGTTTGCCTGTCCTGCGGCAGGCTGGTGCGCCATCATGTCCTTGCCCTGCCGCAGCAGGAATTCGAGAAAGGTGCGCGGTACCAGTGGCAGTTTCTTGCCCCTGAGGTGCACCGCGTACCAGCTCCGGATCAGGGGAAAACCTTCCACCTTGAGCACGGCGATGTGCCCGCATTCCAGTTCCAGGCGCAGGTTGTGGCGGGACAGGACCGACAGCCCCAGCCCGGCCATGACCGCCTGCTTGATGGCCTCGCTGCTGCCCAGCTCCATGTAGGGATTGATCTTCAGACCCTGCCCGGCGAACAGCCGGTCCACCGCCAGGCGGGTACCGGAACCGGGTTCGCGCACCAGGAAGCGTTCCTTGCACAGTTGCGCGAGGGTCAGGGGCTTTTTGCGCCGGGCCAGGGGATGGCGGGCATGGGCCACGACGACCAGCTCGTTGTCCACGAAGGGGTGGGCTTCCACATCCATGTATTCGGGGACCTGGCCCATGATCAGCAGATCGTCCTCGTTGGACTTCAGGCGCGTCAGCACCTTGGAGCGGTTGGTGACGACCAGGTGCGGCTCGACCTGCGGATATCGATCGATGAATGCCCCGAGCAGGTGGGGCATGAAGTATTTCGCCGTGGTGATGACCGCGATGCGCAGCGGTCCCTTGACGATTCGTTCCAGCTCGTTGGTGGTTTCCTCCAGGGAGACCATGCGGTCGAGGATGTCCCGGGCCGCGGCGTAGACCTCGCGGCCGGCCTGGGTGGGCTGGATGTGGCGGCCCACCTGCTCCAGCAGGAGCTGGCCGAGCGTTTCCGACAACTTCCTGATTTGCATGGAAATCGTCGGCTGGGTGAGATGCAGCTCCCCGGCCGCACGGGTATAGCCGCCGAGCCGGACGACGGCCTCGAAGATTTGCAACTGGCGCAGGGTGAGATGGCGGATGAGCTTGTCGGCGGTGGAGTAGGCCATAGCTGAACATCTATATCAAAAATAGAAACTATTGATTTTTGCTTATACCCGGGTTTGGGCACTATGTCCACCACGCGGCGTGGCCGCGGCATAACGTTGGACGAACACTGGAGAGCAAAATGGCTAAAACCTACGACGCGGGCGTGAAAGAGTACCGCGAAACATACTGGGACCCCAACTATACCCCCAAGGACACGGACATTCTGGCCTGTTTCAAGGTCACCCCCCAGGACGGCGTGCCCCGTGAAGAAGTGGCCGCGGCCGTGGCCGCCGAGTCTTCGACCGGTACCTGGACCACCGTCTGGACCGATCTGCTGACCGATCTGGACTACTACAAGGGCCGCGCGTATGCCATTGAGGACGTGCCGGGCGACGACACCTGCTTCTACGCTTTCGTTGCTTACCCCATCGATCTGTTCGAGGAAGGTTCGGTGGTCAACGTCATGACCTCGCTGGTCGGCAACGTGTTCGGTTTCAAGGCTCTGCGCGCCCTGCGCCTTGAAGACGTGCGTTTCCCGCTGGCCTATGTGATGACCTGCAACGGACCGCCCCAGGGCATCCAGGTCGAGCGCGACATGCTGAACAAGTATGGCCGTCCGCTGCTGGGCTGCACCATCAAGCCGAAGCTGGGCCTGTCCGCCAAGAACTACGGCCGCGCCTGCTACGAGGGTCTGCGTGGCGGTCTGGACTTCACCAAGGACGACGAGAACGTCAACTCCCAGCCTTTCATGCGCTGGAAGCACCGTTTCGATTTCGTCATGGAAGCCATCCAGAAGGCCGAGGCCGAGACCGGCGAGCGCAAGGGGCACTACCTGAACGTGACTGCACCGACCGCCGATGAAATGATGAAGCGTGCCGAATATGCCAAGGAAATCGGCGCACCGATCATCATGCACGACTACCTCACCGGTGGCTGGGCCGCCAACACCCAGCTGGCCCAGTGGTGCCGCGACAACGGCATGCTGCTGCACATTCACCGCGCCATGCACGCCGTGCTGGATCGCAACCCGCACCACGGCATCCACTTCCGCGTGCTGACCAAGATCCTGCGTCTGTCCGGCGGTGATCACCTGCACTCCGGCACCGTGGTCGGCAAGCTGGAAGGCGACCGCGACGCGACCCTGGGCTGGATCGACATCATGCGCGACTCCTATATCAAGGAAGACCGTTCACGTGGCATCTTCTTCGATCAGGACTGGGGCGCCATGCCCGGCGTGCTTCCGGTTGCCTCCGGTGGCATCCACGTCTGGCACATGCCGGCCCTGGTCAGCATCTTCGGCGACGATTCCGTGCTGCAGTTCGGTGGCGGCACCCTGGGCCACCCCTGGGGCAACGCTGCCGGTGCCGCTGCCAACCGCGTTGCCGTGGAAGCCTGCGTGCAGGCCCGCAACGAGGGTCGCGAACTCGAGAAGGAAGGCAAGGACATCCTTACCGCTGCCGCCAAGCACAGCCCCGAGCTGGCCGCGGCAATGGAAACCTGGAAGGAAATCAAGTTCGAGTTCGACACCGTCGACAAGCTGGACGTTTCCCACAAGTAAGCGCAAGGATTCCGCCGTGCCGGCCGGCACGGCGGGAACCGGAAATTTTTATATCGATTCAGGAGTAACAACATGCAAGATTATCAGTCAAGCTTGAGTGATCCCTCGAGCCGCAAGTTCGAAACCTTTTCCTACCTTCCGGAGATGACCCCGGAGCAGATCCGCACCCAGATCGAGTACATCGTCAGCAAGGGCTGGAACCCGGGTATCGAACATACCGAACCGGAGAATGCCGGCGGCCACTACTGGTACATGTGGAAGCTGCCCATGTTCGGTGAAACCGACGTGGACGCCATTCTCAAGGAAGTGGAAGCCTGCCATGCAGCGCACCCGAACAACCACGTGCGTCTGCTCGGCTTCGACAACTTTGCGCAGTCTGCCGGTGCCGCCATGGTGATCTACCGGGGCAAGGTGGTCTGAGGAATGTCCGTTTCCGGTCGCGCACAGGCGTGGCCGGAAACGGAATACCCTAACCGTGCAGGAGACATTTCCATGAGCAGACCGGACAAATACGTCGGCATCGATCGGGATATCAACGGTGGCATGACCAGCATCGGCAAGATCATCCGTGATGCCTGGGTGTTCGGCATTCTCGATGAAAGCGAGACCTGTGAAGGCTGGAGCCTTCCCATGATCGACGCCCTGATGCAGAAAGTGAATGCGGAGTGGGACAGGCATGGCTGCCTGGTCAGCAACCTGCCCGAACCGCTGGCGGCGCGTCACCGGGACATCCACGGCCGTGCGCTGGAAAGGGCCAGGGCAGCAGGCTGGTCCGGAGAGCATGAAACCGCACACGAAGACTGAAACACCGAACCCGTATGAATGGGGATGAGCATGTCCGATACAAACACAGATCCGAAACAGTACATCATCAGCGATGAACCCTTTTACCAACCCGTCGGCAAGGAAATCGAATACTACGAGGCGGCATACCAGGCCCGCATGCCCATGATGCTCAAGGGGCCGACCGGCTGCGGCAAGTCGCGCTTCGTCGAATACATGGCCTGGAAACTCGGCAAGCCGCTGATCACCGTGGCCTGTAACGAGGACATGACCGCATCCGACCTGGTCGGCCGCTTCCTGCTCGACAAGGACGGCACCCGGTGGCAGGACGGGCCGCTGACCACGGCCGCGCGCATCGGCGCCATCTGCTATCTCGACGAAGTGGTCGAGGCACGGCAGGACACCACGGTCGTCATCCATCCCCTCACCGATCACCGCCGGGTTCTGCCCCTGGACAAGAAGGGCGAGCTCATCGAGGCCCACCCGGACTTCCAGCTCGTGATTTCCTACAACCCCGGCTACCAGAGCCTGATGAAGGATCTCAAGCAGTCCACCAAGCAGCGCTTCGGCGGACTGAGCTTCGATTATCCCGAGACCGCACTCGAAGTGGCCATCGTCGCGAAGGAGTCCGGGGTGGACGAGGCCATCGCGGAAAAACTGGTGCAGATCGCCCACCGCGCACGCAACCTCAAGGGGCACGGCCTGGACGAGGGCATTTCCACCCGTCTGCTGGTCTATGCCGGCCAGCTCATCAGCAAGGGCGTGGACCCGGAAGCGGCCTGCACCATCACCATGGTCACACCGCTGACCGACGACCCGGACATGCAGGACACCCTGAATGCCGCGGTGCAGACCTTCCTGGGATAGCTTCCGAATCCCCCCGCGGGGCCGGAAAATCCGGTGCCGGACAGCGGGGTTCCCGATCCGTTTTCCTGTAATGGTGTGCGCCGATGTCATCCGTAAAACTTGAAGATTACGCGGAGTTCCTGGAAGAAGCCGTTCCCGAGATCCGCGAGGTGCTGGAGAGCACGTTCCACGAAGCCGCCCGCATCATGTCCCCGGCCGGGCTGGGGGACTACCTGGACGGCGCCCGTGCGCTGATCAACCTGCGGCGCGGACACGACCTGGTCACCACCTATCTCGAGGAGATGCCGCTGGTCGCAAGGGAATGCGGGGAAGACATCATCCCGGATGTCATTACGGCGGCGATGAAGGTCTCCTCGATGACCTCGGGCGAGGTCATCACCCTGCTGTTCGCCAGCCTGCCGTCCGTGTCCCGTCACCTGGGAGACGCGCAACTGGTGCGCGGCTACCTGACGCTGATCCACCAGCTCGCCTCGACCGCGGCCCGTGGCCTGCGGCCCATGCTCAACCACATCGATGAGCTGCTCTCCAAGCTGACCCTGAGCGGGCTGCGCCGCTGGGCCAATTTCGGCGCCCAGGCCTACCGCCGCGACTTCGACAACCTGACCTCCTATTTCAACCTGCAGTCCGCCGACAGCCGCGCGATGCTGGAAAAGGAACGCCGGGGCGTGCTGTTCGTGAGGATCCAGCGCAAGATCAATTTCTACCTGCGCGCCCTGTGGGGCCGCGACTTCTTCCTGCGCCCCACCGGTGCCGACTACACGGACTTCCGTCCCTACATCGAGGACCGGATCATCCATGTCCCCGATGCGCTGGACGATCTCGGCGACATTCCCGGGCTGGAGATCTACCGGGCCACGGCCGCGCACATGGCCGCGCACATGATGTATACCCGCAGCCCGGTCTCGGCGGAACAGCTCAGCCCGGCACAGATGTTCTTCGTCGGCCTGCTGGAGGATGCGCGCATAGAATACAAGGCGGTCAGCAGCTTCCCCGGACTGAAGCGGCTCTGGCTCTCCCTGATGCAGGCGGAATACGACGAGCCGGTGGAACACGAGACGGTGCCGGTGCTGGAGAAACTGGCTCTGCAGCTTCTCGACGGCAGCGTCCGCAGCGGAGACGAGCAGATCGATGCTTTCGTCGACAGGTTCCACGAGAACATCGATGCCAATCAGGACGACAACCACTTTTCCTGGATGATGGGCATCGAACTCTACAACATCTTCGCCGGACGCCGCGCAGTGCCCAGCCTGCGCATCCTGGAGCGCTATCGCATCCCCTACCGGGACGACAATCGCATGATCTGGCGCTTCGAGGAAATCGACTGGAACCGCGGCGTCGAGTATGTCGCCGCGAGCCAGCGTCAGGTGCGCAAGCACGTGAGTGTCATCGAGATGGCCAACGAGGTCGATTGCGAACTGGCCGGCGACGACGCGCAGGAAGTCTGGATCTGTTCGACGGCGATGCGCCCCTACGAGGACGACCTGACCGACAACACGAAAACCTTCAACGAGATGTGGGGCAAGGAGCCGGTCTCGGATCCCTATCACTACCACGAGTGGGACTACCAGATTCAGCTCCACCGTCCCGACTGGGTCACCGTCTATGAACGGCGCCAGCCACGGGGCGATGCGGAGGAGATCGATCGCATCCTCACCCTGTACAAGCCCGTCGCCCACCGCATCCGGCAGATCATCGATCTGCTGGCGCCGGCGGGCGTGCAGCGCCAGCGGGGCCTGGAGGACGGAGACGAGATCGACATCAACGCGGCCGTGGACGCCATGGTCGCCCTGCGCATGGGCGAGCAGCCCAGCCCCCGCATCACCATGCGCAACGTGCTCAAGACCCGGGACCTGGCCGTGGTGGTGCTGCTGGATCTGTCCGAGTCCACCAACGAGCGCGTCGGCGACAGCGACAAGACCGTGCTGGAACTGACCCGCGAGGCGGCCACGCTGGTGGCTACGGCGATCGAGGGCATCGGCGATCCCTTCGCCCTGCACGGCTTCGCATCGGACGGCCGTCACGATGTGCAATACTACCGCTTCAAGGATTTCAGCCAGCATTTCGATGACGAGGCCAAGGCAAGGCTCGCGGGCATGAAGGGCGGACTGTCCACCCGCATGGGAGCGGCGCTGCGCCATGCGGGACAGCACCTGCTGCGGCAGCAGGAAAGGCGCAAGCTGATCCTGCTGGTAACCGACGGCGAGCCGGCGGACATCGACGAGCAGGATCCGCAGCACCTGCGCCACGACACGAAAAAAGCAGTCGAGGAACTGTATGCCAACGGGGTGCTGTCCTATTGCCTGACGCTGGATCCCATGGCGGACAGCTACGTCAAGCGCATATTCGGCGAGAACCAGTACACGATCATCGATCACGTGGAGCGCCTGCCGGAACAGTTGCCGCTGCTGTTCGCCAGCCTGACCGCATGACGCATGGGCACGCGCATCGGAGACATGCCGGTCTACGCGACGCGCAGGGAGGAAGTGGATGCCACGCTCTACAACCTGTGGCGGCGGGCGCGCCTGCACAGGCTGCTTCCGCTGCGCGTCGCATATCCGGGGCGCAGCCAGATCGTACTGATCGTCGAGGAGGACGACTGGGTGGTGGTGGATCAGAACCAGTACGATCTGCCGCTGCTGGCCTGGACGGATTTCGAGGATGCGGGGCGAAGCAGCCTGCACACGCCGGTGGGCTGTACCCTGAATTACTATCATTACATGGCCAGCAGCCTGCGGGAAAGGATGCTGGCCATGATTCGGGACGAACTGGAAGCCCGGCTTGGCTGATGTCTGTTGTAAAAGGGTAAGGAACCATGCCGATCGTTGACATGAAAGACATGCTCGGACACGCCCGGGAACACGGCTATGCCGTGGGTGCCTTCGAGGTGGTGAGCCTGGATTTTCTGGAAGGCATCGTACAGGCTGCGGAGCGGGCGAGGGCGCCGCTGATCCTGAGCCTGGCGGAGACGCATTTCCCGTATTTCGATTTCGATCTGCTGATGCCCGCGGTCGAGGAGGCCGCCATGCGCGCGCAGGTGCCGGTGGCGATTCATTTCGATCACGGCACGAGTGTCGAGTCCGCAATCCGGGGGATCAACCGCGGCTGCAACGGGGTGCTGGTGGATCTCTCGCACCTGGACTTCTCCGAGAACACCCGCAGAACCCGGGAAGTGGTGGAGACCGCGCACGCCTGCGGCGTGGCCGTGGAAGGGGAACTGGGCTACGTTCCCGGCGTCGAGGGGGAAGGAGCGGAAACCTTTCCCGGAGAACTGTCCCATACCTCGCTGGCGGAAGCGAAGGCCTACGTGGAACGCACCGGGATCGATTTCCTCGCCGTCTCCATCGGTACCGTGCATGGAAGGATGAAGGGCAAGCCGCGGCTGGACTATGCCCGGCTCAAGCAGATCCGGGATGCGCTGGACGTTCCGCTGGTCATTCACGGCGGTTCCGGCCTGTCCGACGACCAGTACCGGCGGCTGATTGCCAACGGCATCACCAAGATCAACTGCTATTCCGCACTGGCCGACGCCGCGGCGAACCGGCTCCGGCAGAATCTCGCCCGGCAAAAGAAGGGCTCCTGGCCCGGCGCGGTGAACGGGGTGCGGGAGGCGATCGCAGAGGAAGTGGAACGCTGCATGCGCCTGTGGGGCGCCGCGGGCCGGGCGGCGGAAGTGCTGGCCCGCTGCCGCGCGTGGACGCCGGTGGAACACCTGATCATCTACAACGTGGACAAGCCGGACATGGTGGACGTGCAGGCGATGATGGAAGAAGGCCGCCGGGTGCTGTCCGCCATTCCGGGCGTGCGCGAAGTGATCACCGGGGAAGCGGTGCAGACGGACGCGAGCTACCGCTACACCTGGCTGGTGCGCTTCTGCCACCCGCGGGTCATCGACAGTTACCGGGAACACCCGGCGCACGTCGCCTTCGCCAACCAGCGTTTCCGTCCCGTCGCCGGAAACCGGATCAGCATCGACTACCAGACCTGAGCCGGTCCATGTACTCAAGGACGAGTTCAAGTCTCTAGCCCGCATATTGCACCAAGGCGGCCCGCATGATCGGAGTGCAGGCTGGTATACAAGGCCAGGAGGCTCGCAAATAGGCCCTCGTGGCGGGGTACGCTTTGCGCCTATTCGATTGACTCCGGGCATCCTGCCCTCCGCCCTTCGGGCCAGCCTTGCGGCTGTTCAAAATCGCTCCCGGCGATTTTGTCAGGACGCATCTGGCTGCGCATCCTGGCCGATCGCCCTTGAACCCTAGCTACAGGTATGCTTCCGGGATACCGGGCACTTCTTCCCGAAAATCCGCGCCGCCTTCCCCGGAGATCCACGATGAACCAAAAGAAAACGGGGCCCGAAGGCCCCGTTCCACTTCATACTCGAAGCGAGTCGAGATCAGAAGTTGTGCTGCAGACCGATGGTGATGACATCCTGCTCGCCTGCGCGGGTACGGCTGCCGCAGACGTTACCGGTGGTGCCGTCACAATCGATGTTGTTGTAACCACCGTAGACGAAGGTACGCTTGCTGAACATGTGCGCAACGGCAATGGTCCAGGTATCGTACTCGGCCGTGTTGGTGGCGCCGGAGGTGTTGTTGTCGTCACCCTGACCATAAGCGGCATACAGCATGTTGCTGCCCATGGTGTAGGTGGCACCGATGTGCCAGACGTCAGCATCCTTGGTGGTGTTGGAGGCAGCGCCAGCAGCCAGCTCAGTGGTGCTGGAGATCAGGCCGCCGTCGTTCTCGTACTGAGCGAAGACCTTGGCCTCGTCGTTGATCTGGTAGCTGCCGCCGATCTTCCAGGCGTCATCCTCGCCACCATGGTCGTTGGTCAGGTAGGACACGAAACCGAGGATCGGGCCATTCTTGTACACGCCGGTCAGACCCCAGGCGTCGTCGTCACGGGTGGTCACGTCTTCGGAGTCGAAGCTGTAGTCGACGATGACCTTGAAGCCACTCATGCTCGGGGAGTCATAGCGGACGTGGTTGGTCATGCGGCCCTGGCCGTTCTCGCCAGCGCCCAGATGCAGGGAAGACTGGAAGCCCAGGCCACGAGCCTGTGCGGAGGTGCGGTACAGCGGATCGATCATGGCGCCGGTGCTCTTGTAACCGGTGCTGATGGTGCCGAACTTGACGGAACCCCAGCCCTCGCCGGCCAGGCCGACCCACTGGTCACGATCGGTAAGCGCGCCATTAGCGTTGCGCTCGCTGCCATCATACTGGAAGTCGATCAGGAACACGGCCTTCAGACCGTTGCCCAGGTCCTCGGAGCCCTTGAAGCCCACGGAGCAGGTGGTGCAGTTCATGTTGATGTCGTCGGAACCACCGTCGACGTCGACAGAATCGATGCTCATGTTCAGCTTGCCGAACACGGTGACATCGGCATTGGCGGCAAAGGCCATGGAACCGGCCAGTACGCCGGCGACGGCTGCAGAAAGAATCTTCTTGTCCATTGTGTTTCCCCTTATCCAAATAGAAAGGTCTGGTTTTTCAGAACCGGAGCTACCGTACTCCAGCTTCAACCCTGATGCAACACTTTTTCTCAAAAAAACCACAAGGGTCATTTTGTGTTGCTTATGCACAACACAACATGCTGTGCCATGTCCGCCCTGCTTCGGCAACCCCTGCAAAATATTGAGGATTTACAGATAAAAATAATCTATTGGCACATCAAATCCGCCATGATTCCGACGGCATCGGTTGCCGTCCGTTGCGCCGCTCATACATGCCGCCGAATCGCGGCGTCGACCCGCCACCGCGGGCGCAGATGGGAGCGGTCGCCCAAGCAAGCCACGGCAGGCTGATGGGGGCTCGCCCCGCCGCCAAACGACGACGGCGGCCGAAGCCGCCGTCGTTCGGGTACGGATCGCAGGAACGCTCAGCCGCGGACGCGGCGGCGCGCCACTCCCACCAGACCCACCAGACCGGACGCGAACAACCAGACGGCGGCGGGAACCGGCACGGCCGAGACATTGACCATCTGGCTCATGGTGATGTTGAGCGCGTAATCGCCGGCCGCGAGCGCCGCGCTGTCGCTGACCGTGATCGGCGTCGCGGGATTGTATTCCTCGTTGGAGGCGATGCCTATGCTGAACGGCGTGGCGGCATAGCTCGGCGCGCTGTCACCGTACTTGGTGAGAAAGATGCTCAGGCTGAGATTCGAGGCGGCGCTGCCACCGGACACCAGGGTCTGCAGGTAGGGCGCCGCGTCGAAGGAGAAGCTGACGGTGGCGCCGCCGCTGCCGACGGAGAACGCGGTGGAGATCAGGGTGTTCGAGGCCTGGGCGAAGCCTGTACCCGAGCTGACATGGCTCTCGGCGATGGCCGATGCCGCGCCGTTGCCGTTGAGCACATCGGTATTGATGATCTGCGCATCCGCGTAGGTGTAGTCGCCGCCGACCGCGCCATGCACCACGAAGTCGTTGTCATAGCCCGCGCATGGGGCGCCGATGCAGGCCGCCGGGGCATCGAGCGGATCGCTGCTGGCCGTGCCCAGGCTGCTCATCGAAGCGCTGTCGTTGGAAAAGGTGAAGCTCGAGAACGACACGCTGCCGGAATCGACGGACATCGAGAAATTCGTGATCTCGTTCAGGGAGACGGCATACACCGAGGCGGCCTGCGCCTGCAGCGAGAAACCGGCGACAGCCGCAAGGGCAGCCAGAGCGGCGAGACGCCGCGACAGGGTATCGACCATGATGAACTCCTCCGTTCTGCCGTTCTTTAATTATTCGCCGCGGCGGCTTCATTTTAGATTCTTCCCAACCGCGTTGCCCCATCTTAACAGGCCTCGCGGCGCCAGGCAATCTCCCACGCAACCCCCAGGAATCCAAGTAAAAAACGCAACACCGGATGGGCAGGAACCACTGCCAGCCACCAATTTCCGCCGCCAACCCAGCCAAAACAAGAAGCAGGGCGGACATGGCCCGCAGCAATACAAACCCAGGGACTCCTGACTCCTGACTCCTGACTCCTGACTCCTGACTCCTGACTCCTGGATTCTGGATTCTGGATTCTGGATTCTGGATTCTGGATTCTGGATTCTGGATTCTATAGCAACGTTTTGCGCCGCATCGCGGCCTGGAGGCCGCTCCTACTCTAGCTTCTAGCTTCTAGCTTCTAGCTTCTAGCTTCTAGCTTCTAGCTTCTAGCTTCTAGCTTCTCACCCATCGACCCCCAGCCAATAAAAAACCCCGCCACGAGGGCGGGGTTTTTTATTGGCTGGGGGACTAGGATTCGAACCTAGGTTGACGGAGTCAGAGTCCGTAGTCCTGCCGCTAGACGATCCCCCAATGAAACGATCGGGCAACCGCTCCCGGATCAGCGCTTGCTGAACTGGGTGGCGCGGCGTGCCTTGCGCAGACCAACCTTCTTGCGCTCGACCTGACGTGCGTCGCGGGTCACGAAACCGGCCTTGCGCAGCGGAGCGCGCAGCGTCTCGTCGTGCTTGATCAGGGCGCGGGTGATGCCGTGACGGATGGCACCGGCCTGGCCGGTCATCCCGCCACCGGAGACGGTGACGTAGAAATCGAACTGGTCGTTCAGCTCGGTGGTATCGAGCGGCTGACGCACCACCATGCGTGCCGTCTCGCGGCCGAAGTACTCGTCCAGCGGGCGCGAGTTGACGACGATGTTACCGCTGCCCTTGCGGAGAAAGACACGGGCCGTCGAGGTCTTGCGGCGGCCGGTTGCGTAGATCTGATCCTGCGACATGGCGATTCCAGTAGCTATATATTAGGTTAGATATCCAGCGTCTGCGGCTGCTGCGCGGCATGCTGATGCTCGGGCCCGGCATAGACCTTCAGCTTGCGGTACATGGCGCGGCCCAGGGTGTTCTTCGGCAGCATGCCCTTGACGGCAGTCTCGATGATCCGCTCCGGCGCCTTCTCGCGCAGCTTGCCCAGGCTGATGGACTTCATGTTGCCGATGTAACCGGTGTGATGATAGTACATCTTGTCGCTTTCCTTGCGGCCGGTCACGGCGACCTTCTCCGCATTGACGACGATGATGTAGTCACCGGTATCGACGTGCGGCGTGTATTCCGGCTTGTGCTTGCCACGCAGGCGACGCGCCACTTCGGTGGCCAGGCGACCCAGATGCTTTCCCGTTGCATCAATGACGTACCAGTCACGCTTGACCGTTTCCGGCTTGGCACTAAACGTCTTCATTCGAGACTTGCTCCACAGACCATCGTTAGAAAGAGGCGGAATGGTACATAAAGCGGATTGAAGATACAAGCACCAGAATCCACCGCCCCGGATCGCGGGCAAAAAAAAAGCGCGGCAAGAGGGCGCCGCGCTAATAACCACCAAAGGAGGATGGAGGAGTACTGAACTGCCGGTATATCGAGGGGGGATCCGACAATTCAGTATGTAAGCATTGTCTAATATTACGCTTTGCTTGTCAACACCCTCCGGGAAATTTTTTCACCAGGCGCCGAAATAGACTAACTATTTGTTTTTCAAATAACAAGTCGCGTCACCGGGGTGCCACCGCGAAGATGGCTGTCGATGATTTCATCGATATCCTCCTGATCCACATAGCTGTACCAGACCCCCTCAGGGTAGACCACCAGCACCGGCCCCTCGCCACAGCGGTCGAGGCAACCGGCACTGTTGATCCGCACCCCGCCGGGACCGGTGAGTCCCAGCGCCTTGCAACGCTGCTTGGCATAGTCGCGCATCTCTTGTCCGCCGAGCCGCGCGCAGCAGGGCTGGCCGCCCTCCCGACGGTTGGTGCAGAAGAAGACGTGGTATTTGTAATAGGCCATAGCGCTACCCTGGATTGACATTGTCGAGGATGATAGCGCCGGCGGCGCAGCGCGGCCAGGGACTGGTGCCGGGCACCGGCAGGCGCTACCTTATGGCACATGGACACACGCCACTACACCCCCTTCGACGAGCTGGTCATCAACTTCGACCAGGCCCTGCGCACCCTGTTCGGCCGGCCGCAGACCACCGGCCGCCCCAACCCGGCCGACGCCGAGCCGGAACAGGAACTGGACGAGGCGGAACGCAGGGAATCGGCGCGATTGCTGCGTGTCGATCATGCCGGCGAGGTCTGTGCCCAGGCCCTGTATCAGGGGCAGGCGCTGACCGCCCGCCTGGAACGGGTGCGCGAAAACATGGAACAGGCGGCCCGCGAGGAGAACGACCACCTGGACTGGTGCGCGCAGCGGGTACATGAACTGGGCAGCCATACGAGTCTGCTCAATCCCCTCTGGTACGCCGGCTCCTTCAGCCTGGGCGCACTGGCTGGCGCCCTCGGCGACAAGTGGAGTCTCGGCTTCGTCGCCGAGACCGAACGCCAGGTCATCGAGCACCTCGATTCGCACCTGCAGCGCCTGCCGCCACGGGACCTGAAGAGCCGCGCCATCCTGGAACAGATGAAGATCGACGAGGCGCAGCATGGCAACACCGCCATGCAGGCCGGCGGCGCCCCCCTGCCGGCGCCGGTCCGCGGCCTGATGAGGCTGACCTCGAAACTGATGACCGGCAGCAGCTACTGGCTGTAACGGCTGATCGCGGCCGGGAGGCCGCTCCTACACAAGGGGGCGGCGGAACCTCTGTCCCCCGTAGGGGCGGTCGCCAGGCCGCGAACGGGTTGCCTGCCAATCGCGGCCGGGAGGCCGCTCCTACAGGGGTGTGGCGGAACCTCTGCCCCATGTAGGAGCGGTCGCCAGGCCGCGAACGGGTTGCCCGCCAATCGCGGCCGGGAGGCCGCTCCTACACAAGGGGGCGGCGGAACCTCTGTCCCATGTAGGAGCGGTCGCCAGGCCGCGACCGGGGTGCCCGCCAATCGCGGCCGGGAGGCCGCTCCTACAGGGGTGTGGCGGAACCTCTGTCCCCTGTAGGAGCGGTCGCCAGGCCGCGACGGGATTGCCCGCCAAATCGCGGCCGGGAGGCCGCTCCTACAGGGGTGTGGCGGAACCTCTGCCCCATGTAGGAGCGGTCGCCAGGCCGCGACCGGGTTGCCTGCCAATCGCGGCCGGGAGGCCGCTCCTACACAAGGGGGCGGCGGAACCTCTGTCCCCGGTAGGAGCGGTCGCCAGGCCGCGAACGGGGTTGCCGCCAATCGCGGCCGGGAGGCCGCTCCTACAGGGGTGTGGCGGAACCTCTGTCCCCTGTAGGAGCGGTCGCCAGGCCGCGACGGGATTGCCCGCCAAATCGCGGCCGGGAGGCCGCTCCTACACGAGGTATGGCGGAACCTCTGTCCCCCGTAGGAGCGGTCGCCAGGCCGCGAGCGGATTCTCCGCCGATTGTAGGCAGCGCCGCCCGGCCTCAGGACAGGCGGCGCATGTTGCGACCGTAGAAGATCTCCGCCATCTCATGCTGCAGGCGCTTGCGGATCTCGCGCTCCTCCCGCGGCGTCAGCTCGTCCACCCCGGTGCCGAACAGATAGTTGTCGAGATCGAACTCCTTGAGGATCATCTTGGTGTGGAAGATGTTCTCCTGGTAGACGTTGACGTCGATCATCTGGTACCTGTCCCGTGTGTCCCTGGACATGAAGTTCTGGATCGAGTTGATCTTGTGATCGATGAAGTGCTTGCGACCACGCACGTCACGGGTGAAGCCGCGCACCCGGTAGTCGATGGTGAGGATGTCCGACTCGAAGCTGTGAATGAGGAAGTTCAAGGCCCGCAGCGGTGAGATACGGCCACAGGTGGAGACGTCGATATCGGCGCGGAAGGTGCTGATGCCGTTGTCCGGATGGCTCTCCGGATAGGTATGCACCGTGATGTGACTCTTGTCGAGATGCGCCACCACGGCATCGGGCAACGGCCCCGGCTGCTCGCGGGTGACCAGATCTTCCTCGCTCAACAGCGGCTCCTCGGAAATCAGCATGGTGACACTGGCACCCTGCGGCTCGTAGTCCTGATGAGCGATGTTGAGGATGTTGGCGCCGATGATGTGCGACACCTCGGTGAGAATCTGGGTCAGGCGGCTGGCGTTGTAGGCCTCGTCGATGTATTCGATGTACTCGCGACGATGCCGCGGCGTCTTGGCATAGCAGATATCGTAGATATTGAAGCTGAGCGTCTTGGTGAGATTGTTGAAACCGTGCAGCTTCAATCTCTTCTTCATCGTCGCCTTGACCATGGCCTCATCCCATCAGCAAGCGGATTGCGGGAGGCGGATTATCCCATAATCGCCGCTCCGGGTAAGCGGACGGCGGGCAGATTCAGCCATCGAACAGGGTGGCCTGCACGGCATCCCGCAACGCCGTGCCGAAGACGCGCTCCAGCACCAGCGGCAGGGCTGGCGAACCGGCCGACAACAGGCGGTCGTGGAAGGCACGCAGCCCCCCAGCGCTCTGCTCGCGTGCGGCATTGATCAGCGCCCAGCCGGTGGCGTAGCCCATGGGCACGGTCGGGGCCCGGGTATACCAGCGCAGCTCGTCCAGCGCCTGCTCGCGCACAAAACCCAGGGCCTGCTGCATGCGCCCGGCCGCCGCCTCCAGGGTCAGCCCCCGGCAGTGCAGCTCCACGTCGAGCTGGATGCGCAGCGCCCGCCACAGGCGGTCACGCAACAGCAGGAAACGCGACTCGGGGCCAGCCAGGAAACCCTGTTCCTGCATCAGCTGCTCGGCATACAGCGCCCAGCCCTCATAGAGGGTGGCCGAGGCATTGACCAGCCGCGGCCAGCTGCGCGCCGAAGGAGTGAGATTGGCGGTGACGAACTGCAGATGATGCCCGGGCCAGGCCTCGTGCACGCAGGTGTGCTTCAGGGCAAGGTGGTTGTGCTCGCCGAGCGAGGCCGCATCACGCGCCGGGGTGACGTAATAGTGGCCTGTCTGCCGCGGATCGCCGGGCACCGGCGGCAGATAGGCGGCAAAGGGGATCTGCGGCCGCAGGAAAGGCGGCGTCTCCATCACCTCCAGGGTCTCGGCTTGCGGGAGGCTGATCAGCTCCCGCTCGACCAGGAAGCGCCGCGCGGCACGCATCTGCGTGCGGTAGCAGTCCAGCAGCTCCTCCGGCGCCGGGTGATCGGCCTGGATGGCGGCGAGCTGGGCCGCCACATCCTCGTCACCACGCAGCTCGCGGGTGACGGCCTTGAGCGCAGCCGCCGTCTCCTCGAACAGCCGGCTGCCGAAGGCATGCAACCGGTCCGCATCCAGCGGCAGGAAATGCTGCCGGCGCAGCCGTTCCTCGAACAGGGCGCGGCCGCAGGCGAAATCCCCCGCGGCCCGCGGCGCGATCTCGGTCTCGAGGAAACGGGCATAGTCCTCGACGGCATGGGCGCCCTGCTCCAGGGCGGCATGGATGCTGCTGTCGCCGCGGAAGGCCTGCTGCACCCGGGGGTGGCGTTCGAGACCACGCAGGTAGACGGCGCCGCTCGCGGCGGCCTGCAAGGTGGTCTCCAGCCACAGCGGCGACACCAGCTCGGGCATCTGCAGCAGGTGGGCACGGCAGCCGCGCAAATAGGCGGAGACAGCACCGACGCGGCTGGCGAAGGCGGCGGCGAAGTCCGGTACCGGCAACAGGGTCAGCTGATGGATCGCATCCAGCGGCAGGAAGCGCTGCGGATCGCGGCGCCGCCAGTCCCGTTCCAGCAGCTCGTGGTGTTCCAGGGTGGCCTGCCCCTGCAGCAGCCGGTAGTCGAGCCGCCGGTCGGCGTCCAGCGCCTCCGGGTCGATCGTCTCCAGCTCGGCGAGCAGCTTTTCGTTCAGCGCGATCAGGGCGCCGATGTCGTCACTGTCGCAGGGCGTGAGCCGACCGGCCTGTTCGAAGACGCCCAGCTCCACCGCAAGCTCGGGGTGAAAGCGGAACCAGGCATGGTAGAAGCTCTCGACCAGCCGGTCGAAAGCCACGGCATCGGGCGTCTGGGTCATGCCGGCCGCTCAGTCCTCCTCGACGATCTCGAAGTCGTGGCTGATCCGCGCCGCCTTGCCGAGCATGATCGAGGCCGAGCAGTATTTCTCGGCGGAAAGCTCGACGGCGCGCGCCACCTGCTTCTCGCTCAGGCCACGGCCCTTGACGATGAAATGGACATGGATGGCGGTAAATACCTTGGGCGGCGTCTCGGCGCGCTCCGCGCTCAGTTCCACCACGCAGTCGCTCACCGGCTGGCGGGCACGCTGCAGGATGAACACCACATCGAAGGCAGTGCATCCACCCATGCCCAGCAGCAGCATCTCCATCGGCCGCACGCCGAGGTCGCGGCCACCGCTCTCCGGTGGTCCGTCCATGACCAGCGCATGACCGCTGCCCGATTCGCCGATGAAGGTGGCGGCCTCCACCCATTTCACGCGCGCCTTCATAAGATCTGTCTCCGAATGGGATTTTTGTGAAGACTATCACAGATCGACAGCCCGCTGGATCGGGCCTACACTCTGTTGTGGTAAAGAAAAGGGCCTGCTTGGCCGCTGAACTGGAAGCTATGGAACTGAAACCCGTCAAAGGTACCGGCAACCCCTCGATCGACAGGTTCCTGGAACACTGTCATCGCCGGCGTTACCCCTCCAAGAGCGTCATCATCTACGCCGGCGACGCCCCCGATGTGCTGTACTACATCATCGAGGGTTCGGTCAGTGTGCTCATCGAGGACGAGGACGGCCGCGAGATCGTTCTTGCCTACCTGAACAAGGGTGACTTCTTCGGCGAGATGGGCCTGTTCGGCGAGGGCAGCACGCGCAGCGCCTGGGTGCGTACCCGCACCGAATGCGAACTGGCCGAGATCAGTTATGCCAGATTCCGTCAGCTCGCCCACGAGGATCCGGAGATCCTCTTCGCCCTGTCCTCGCAGATGGCCGCCCGGCTGCGCACCACCAGCCGCAAGGTCTCCGACCTGGCCTTCCTCGATGTCACCGGCCGGGTGGCGCGCACCCTGCTCGACCTGTGCAAGCAGCCGGACGCCATGACCCATCCCGATGGCATGCAGATCCGCATCACCCGCCAGGAGATCGGCCGCATCGTCGGCTGCTCGCGGGAGATGGTCGGCCGGGTGCTGAAGAGCATGGAGGAACAGGGGCTGATCACCGCCCACGGCAAGACCATCGTCGTCTTCGGCACCCGCTGAAGCAGACCGTTCAGCCGGCGTCCTCCGCCGGCTGCCTCAGAACTTCCACTCCAGGATGCTCTTGATGACCACGTCGTCACTGCCATTGGTGACGCCGAAGGCGGAGCCCAGGTTCCATTCCAGATGCTTGCCGAACTCGAAGGTCACGGCCGGCACGATATAGTGCCGCTGATCCTCCCACGACCGTGGGTTGGCGATCTCGCCGATGCTGCCGTAGAGTTCCAGGCCGGCCTCGACATCGTCACCCACTTCGCGGTACAGGCTGGCGGCATATTCGAACTCCAGACCCTCATCGTTGTCGGGACCGCTCACCACCTTCTCGAACTTGGGATTGAGCTTCAGCGTCCAGTCGTCGAAGCTGCGTTCGAAGATCAGCCGCAGCTCGATCTTCTCCTTGCTCTTGCCAAGATAGGATTCCTTCGGCAGGTAGTACTCGAGATAGATTGCACTGTTGAAGGCATCGGGCCGGTAGTCGCCAAAGCGGTAACGCGCCGCCACGATCCGGGTCTGCACATGCTTGAAGGCCTCGCCGTCAGGCTGCTCGAAATCGGCATAGGCAGCCACGGTCAGGCGGTCGGTCACCCCGTATTCCAGCTCGAAGGTGTGTCCCCACAGCCCCTCACGGTCCACCGTCTTGCCGAAATAGGCCATCTGCCGGTCCGAGCTGGCTACATAGTCCGTCCAGTAGACCGCCTCCCACTGGCCCGCCGCGAGGGTGCCATAGCCATAGGTCTTGAAACTGCCCGCCTCGGCGCTGCCGAGCCCGGCCGTCAATGCCAGCCCGGCAAGGCCCGTTGCAAAGAATTTCTTCATGCCGTCATCTCCCTTTCCGTCGTTCGGTACATTCAGTCTGTCGCTGCAAAGAGTTCCGCCAGTCGTGCCCCCGGGTCCTCCGCCCGCATGAAGGCCTCGCCAACGAGGAAGGCGTGCACCCCGTGCTCGCGCATCAGCGCCACGTCGGCCGGTGTGTGGATGCCGCTCTCGGTCACCACCAACCGGTCCCCGGGAATGCCCGGCAGCAGATCGAGCGTGGTCTGCAACGAGACCTCGAAGCTGCGCAGGTTGCGGTTGTTGATGCCGATCATCGGGCAGGGCAGTTCCAGGGCGCGCTGCAGCTCGGCGCCATCGTGGACCTCGACCAGTGCATCCATGCCCAGGTGCTGGGCAAGCTGCGCCAGCTCCCGCAGCATGGCATCGCCGAGGGCGGCGACGATCAGCAGGATGCAGTCGGCCTCCAGGGCCCGTGCCTCGTAGACCTGGTAGGGATCGATGACGAAATCCTTGCGCAGGACTGGCAGATCACAGGCGGCGCGCGCCTCCTGCAGATAGGCATCGGCACCCTGGAAAAAATCGGTGTCGGTCAACACCGAAAGGCAGGCCGCGCCGCCACGCTGGTAGCTGCGCGCGATCTCGGCCGGCCGGAAATCCTCGCGCAGCACCCCCTTGCTCGGCGAGGCCTTCTTGATCTCGGCGATGACAGCGGGCTGGCCGGCGGCGACGCGTGCCTCGAGCTGGCGCAGGAAGCCACGTGGCGGCGCGGCCTGCTGCACCCGGCCATGCAGCTCGCGCAGAGGCCGCCGCCCGCTGCGCTCGGCGACCTCCTCCGCCTTGCGGCGCAGGATCCGCTGCAGGATGTCCGGCATGTCGTTCATCAGCCCTGCCCCAGTCGCTGCGAGAGTTCTGCCAGCGCGCGCAACTTGTCAGCCGCGGCACCGCTGTCGATCACCTCCGCGGCCCGTTCGACACCGGCCGCCAGCTCAGCACTCAAACCGGCAACATAGATCGCGGCACCGGCATTGAGCAACACGATGTCGCGCGCCGGTCCCGGCTCGCCGGCAAACACCCGCTGGATGATCGCCAGGCTCTCGGCCGCGCTCTGCACCGCCAGCTGCGCCGTATCGGCACGCTGCAGCCCGAACTGCTCGGGCTCGATGCGGTAGCACTGGATGCGGCCGTCCTTCAGCTCGGCCACCCGGGTCGGCGCGCCGATGCTGATCTCGTCCATGCCATCCTCGGCATGCACCACCAGCACATGTTCACTGCCGAGCTGTTTCAGCACCTCGGCCAGCGGCTCCACCCACTGCTCGCTGAACACCCCCAGCAGCTGGTTGGGCGCAGCGGCCGGATTGGTCAGCGGGCCAAGCAGATTGAACAGTGTGCGCACGCCCATCTCCCGGCGCGGACCGATGGCGTGCTTCATGGCGCTGTGGTGCTTCGGCGCGAACATGAAACCGACGCCCAGGGTCTCGATGCACTCGGCCACCTGCTGCGGGGTGAGATCGAGATTGACCCCGGCCGCCTCCAGCAGATCGGCGCTGCCCGACTTGCTCGATACCGAACGGTTGCCATGCTTGGCCACGGTGCCGCCGGCCGCCGCCACCACGAAACAGCTGGCAGTGGAGATATTGAAGGTATTGCTGCCGTCGCCACCGGTACCGACGATGTCGACCACGTGCTCGCCATGCACCTCGACCGGGGTCGACAGGCTGCGCATCACCTCGGCCGCGGCGGTCAGCTCGTCCACCGTCTCGCCCTTCATGCGCATGCCGATCAGGAAACCGCCGATCTGCGCCGGCGTGGCCTGGCCGGTCATGATCAGCTGCATCACCTCGCGCATCTCGTCCCGGCTCAGGTCACGCCTCTCGGTCAGGGCCCGGATCGCCGCCTGCATGTCCATCAGTTCATTCCTCTTCATTTCATGGCCACGGAATCCACGGAAAACACGGACAAAACCTTTACGGCGCACGCGCTGCGCGCGGCGCCGTGAAACCCAAGATCCCTTTCGTGGGTTTCGTGGCTATCTCTCATACTCCAGAAAATTCCGCAGCATGTCGTGGCCGTGCTCGGTGAGGATGGATTCCGGATGGAACTGCACCCCCTCCACCGCCAGCTCCCGGTGGCGCACGCCCATGATCTCGTCCAGGTCACCGCTCTCGTCCTCGGTCCAGGCGGTGATCTCCAGGCAATCCGGCAGACTGGCCTTGTCGATCACCAGCGAATGGTAGCGCGTTGCCTGCAGGGGATTGGGCAGGCCGCGGAACACGCCCAGATCCTGGTGATGGATCAGCGAGGTCTTGCCATGCATGATCCGACCGGCATGCACGATCCGTCCGCCGAAGGCCTGGCCGATGCTCTGGTGGCCCAGGCACACGCCAAGGATGGGGATGCTGCCGGCGAAGTACTGGATCGCCGCCACCGAGATGCCGGCCTCCTTCGGCGTGCAGGGGCCGGGCGAGATCACCAGCCGCTCGGGCGCCAGCGCCTCGATCTCCTGCAGGCTGATCTCGTCGTTGCGGAATACCCGCACCTCGGCACCCAGCTCACCGAAATACTGCACCAGGTTATAGGTGAAGGAGTCATAGTTGTCGATCATCAGCAGCATGCTATACCCCCCCCTCCAGGCCCGCCTCGGCCAGGGCCACGGCACGGAACAGGGCGCGCCCCTTGTTCATGGTCTCCTCCCATTCCTTTGCCGGCACGGAATCGTGGACGATGCCGGCGCCGGCCTGGATGTGCAGCTGGCCATGCTTGACGACCGCGGTACGGATGGCGATGGCGGTATCCATGTTGCCGTTCCAGGCCAGATAGCCGACGGCACCGGCATAGACACCGCGCTTGACCGGCTCCAGCTCGTCGATGATTTCCATGGCGCGGATCTTGGGCGCGCCGCTCACCGTGCCGGCGGGGAAGGTGGCGCGCAACACGTCCATGGCCGACAGCCCCGGCTTCAGCCGGCCCTGCACGTTGGAGACGATGTGCATCACGTGCGAGTAACGCTCGATGACCATCTTCTCGGTCAGTTCGACGCTGCCGATCTCGGCGATCCGGCCGACGTCGTTGCGGCCCAGGTCGATCAGCATCAGATGCTCGGCCAGTTCCTTGGGATCGGCCAGCAGGTCCGCCTCCAGCGCCCGGTCCTCGGCCTCGTCGCGGCCACGCGGCCGGGTACCGGCGATCGGCCGCACCGTGACCACGCCATCCTCCAGCCGGGCAAGGATCTCCGGCGAGGAGCCGACGACATGGAAGTCGTCGAGGTTCAGATAGAACATGTAGGGCGAGGGGTTGAGGCTGCGCAGGGCGCGGTACAGATCCAGCGGCCGGGCATGGAAGGGTATCGACAGACGCTGCGAGATCACCACCTGCATCACGTCGCCCTCGACGATGTAGTCCTTGCAGCGCCGCACGGCGGCCTCGAAGCCCTCTCGGGTGAAACCGGAGACGAAGTCCTCCTCGGCCACGGCGCTGCGCGGCAGGGGCGCGGGACGCGGCGTCTCGCGGCGCAGCCGCGCCACCAGTTCGTCGAGCCGCGCCTCGGCGCGCGCCCGGGCATCCGCCTCGGCGGGGTCGGCATGGACGATGACGTAGAGCTTGCCGCTCAGGTTGTCGAACACCACCACCTCGTCGGAGACCATCAGCAGGATATCCGGGTTGTCCAACGGGTCCGGCTTGGCGCAGACCGCCAGCCGCGGTTCGATGTAGCGCACCGTGTCGTAACCGAAATAGCCGACCAGGCCGCCGGTGAAACGCGGCAGACCCTCGACCTCGGGCACCCGGAAGCCCTGCTGGAAGGTCTCGATCCAGGCCAGCGGGTCCTCCACTTCGAGCTGCTCGACCACGGCACCGTCCAGCAGACGCTCGATCCGCCGGCCACGGACCCGCAGCACGCTGCGCGCCGGCAGACCGATGATGGAATAGCGGCCCCACTTCTCGCCGCCCTGCACCGATTCGAACAGGTAGGAATAGGGGCCGTCGGCCAGCTTGAGATAGGTGGAGAGCGGGGTATCGAGGTCGGCCAGCACCTCGCGCATCAGGGGGATGCGGTTGTAGCCCTGCTCAGTCAGCTGTTGGAACTGGGGGGAATCCATGATTCACCTCGGAGAGAAAAGACGGACACGAAAAGTACGCGCAATGACGCTCAGCAGCAGTACCACCATCGCGTGTCATGGACGTGCAGGTCTCTCATCTCTTCGGTATCCGGACTGTTCTCAGGCCGCCGCTTCCAGCAGGCCCTGGATCTGGTCCAGTGAATCTATCACAGCATCGGGGTTGGAATCACGGATATCGGCGCCATGATTGTAGCCGTAGCTCATGCAGACGATCTGGAAACCGGCGGCACGCGCGGCCTTCACGTCGCTGACCGAGTCGCCGATCATCAGCGCATCCGCGGGGTGCACGCCGAAGAACTCGGCGGCGTGCAGCAGCGGCAGCGGGTCCGGCTTCTTCTTTGGCAGGGTGTCGCCGCTGATGACGATACGGAAATAGTCGGCGATGCCGAGATCGCGCAGCAGCGGCTCGGTGAACCGGGCCGCCTTGTTGGTCACGCAACCCAGTGGATAACCGCCGGCCTTCAGGTAGTCCAGCCCCTCCTTCACCCCGGGATAGAGCCGGCTGCGCTTGCTGGTGTTCTCGGCATAGAGCTCGAGGAAGATCGGATAGGCCTTCTCGAACAGGGCCGGGTCCGGCTCGCCCTCCAGCCGACCGATCAGCGCCCGGCGCACCAGCCGCTCCACGCCGTTGCCGACCCAGTCGCGCACCTTCGCCTCGCCATGCGGCGGCAGGCCGAGCCGCTGCATCATCTCGTCGACGCAGAAGGCGAGATCCGGCACCGAATCCACCAGGGTCCCGTCCACGTCGATCAATATCATTGCCGGCCTTTTCACCTTGCCCTCCGAAAATTGGCCACGAAATCCGCGAAACCCACGAAAATATCTTGTTGTTTCACGGCGCCGCGCAAAGCGCGTGCGCCGCAACAACCCTTTCCGTGGGTTTTGCGGATTTCGTGGCCATGACTCATGGTTTTTTTCAGCCGGCCTTGGCGAGTTCGTCGCGCATGGCCTTGATGACCGAATCGTAGTGATTCGGGTCGCTCTCCTTGGCGGCACCGAAGATGGCGGAACCGGCGACAAAGGTGTCGGCACCGGCCTCGGCGATCTCGCGGATGTTGTCCACCTTGACGCCGCCGTCGATCTCCAGGCGGATGTCGCGACCGGAGGCATCGATGCGCTTGCGCGCCTCGCGCAGCTTGTCCAGGGCACTGGGAATGAAGCTCTGGCCGCCGAAACCGGGGTTGACCGACATGATCAGGATCATGTCCACCTTGTCCATGACATAGTCCAGATAGTCCAGCGGCGTGGCCGGATTGAATACCAGACCGGCCTTGCAGCCCTCGTTGTGGATCAGCTGCAGGCTGCGGTCGATGTGCTCGGAGGCCTCCGGGTGGAAGGTGATGTAGGTGGCGCCGGCCTTGGCAAAGTCGGGGATGATGCGGTCCACCGGCTTGACCATCAGGTGCACGTCGATGGGCGCGGTAACGCCATGCTTGCGCAGGGCCTCGCAGACCAGCGGGCCGATGGTCAGGTTGGGCACGTAGTGGTTGTCCATGACGTCGAAGTGCACGATGTCGGCACCGGCCTTGAGGACGTTGTCCACCTCTTCGCCCAGACGCGCGAAATCGGCCGAAAGAATGGAGGGTGCGATCAGATTGTCCGCCATGGTCTGGAACTCCCGAAAGTCGTTGCTGAAAAAGGCCCGGAGCAGGCGTCCGGCGCGGCTCAAGGCTGCGCACTGTACCCTATCAGGCGCGGATTTTTAACCTCTCGCGGCGCAGGGACGTAACCGGGAGACACCGGGCACGACCCGCCAGCGAATCGCAACACGATGAATAAACAGGATATTCTTCAGATTCGCGGCGCAAGGAGGCTCAAGCGTCGGCCTCCTCCACCAGCACCTCGTCGAACATGGCTGCATAGGCGGTGTCGGCATAGGCCGCCCGCAGGGCATCGAAATTGAGCACCGACTGGCGCAGGTCGTCGCTGGTGTTCTTGAAGCTGACCCCCCGGGTGCGCCGTGGCGGCACCCCGAGGAAGGCGTACAGCCTCCGCAGCAGACCGTCCTCGTCGAGCAGGATGTCCTCGTAGAACAGAGGCAGGGTGGGCAGTCCCAGTCCCTCGACGAAGGCATCCAGCTCGGCGTCCAGCCGTTCGCGCTGGATCAGCAGGCGGTCGAACTGGTCAAGGGGGATCTCCACCGGACCGAGCCGCTCCTCCGGCCGGTAGGCATTGTACTGATTGGTCTTCTCCTTGAGCATGCGCGAGCGCAGGGCGGAAACGACGGTCTTGATGCGATTGCGCCGACGCATGTAGAGGATGCGCACCTGTTGCTGCCGCAACAGCTCGGCGAAGCGTTGCGGCTCGGCGATGTCCCGCAGCTTGGTCTTGAAGCCACGGCTCAGGCGACGGCCCAGCAGCGGCAACCGCAGCGCCTGTTCCACCCAGCGCGCCTGGGCGGCATGGCCCTCCGCCTTGAAACGGCGCAGTTCCTCCTCGAGGGCCAGCACCCGGGGATGGGCATTGAGACTGGAGATCAGGTAGCTGCTTCCGGTGCGCCCCTCGAAGAGGAGCACGAAACGGGTCATCCGGCTGCGGGGATAGAACATCATGACGGCTCGAACCCTAACAAAGCCGTGCGGCAGGCGCCAGCCGGACAGCCGCTCGCCCGTGCACGGTGGACTCCGCCCGCGGAAAGGGTAGGATAGCGCCGCAAGCGCTTCCCCCTTCAACGGAATCCCGAGGGTCCAGCATGTCGAATCTTCTGCCGATTGCCATCAGCCTCCACCTGCTCGCCGCCCTGGTCTGGGTCGGCGGCATGTTCTTCGCCCACCAGGTGCTGCGCCCGGTGGCCGTGGCCCGGCTGGAGCCGCCGCAGCGCCTGCCACTGTGGATCGGCGTCTTCAGCCGCTTCTTCCCCTGGGTATGGCTGGCGGTGATCCTGCTGCCGGCGACCGGCTACTGGATGGTTTTCGCGGTGTTCGGCGGCATGGGCGCCGTCGGTCTGCACGTGCACCTGATGCAGGGCATCGGCTGGCTGATGATCGTCCTCTATGTCTATATCTATTTCCTGCCCTTCCGGCAGATGAAGCGACGGGTGATCGAGGGCGACTGGCCGGCGGCGGCCGCAGAACTGGCCACCATCCGCAAGGTGGTCGGCACCAACCTGCTGCTCGGTCTGCTGGTGGTGGTCATCGGCAGCGGCGGGCGCTATTTCTGATTGCGTGCGGCGCGTACCGTGTCGTAGGCCGCCTTGATCTCCTGGGTCTTCTCCGTGGCCAGTTCGATCATCTCCTCCGGCAGCCCCTTGGCCACCAGCTTGTCCGGGTGGTGCTGGTTCATCAGCCGGCGGTAGGCCTTCTTCACCTCGGCATCGCTCGCCCCGGGCGAGACGCCGAGCACGGCATAGGCCTGCTGCAGGCGGTCAGCCGGCGGCGGCCCCGCGGGCTGGCGTGCCCCGCCGGCAAACTCGTGGGCGGCGCGCACCAGCGCCTCGATCTGCCGGAACTCCAGCTGGGATATGCCGAGTCGCTGGCAGATATGGGCCAGCAACTCGGCCTCCCTGGCCTCCAGCCGGCCGTCGGCATAGGCGGCATGCAGCTGGATCTCGAGGAACATGCGCAGCAGATTGCGCCGCCGATGGCACTCGCGGCGGAACTGTTCCAGCACCTCGTCGAGCGGGAAGTCGGCCGCCTTGCCCTCGTTGAACAGGCGGATGGCGGTGCGCCGCATCTCGGCCGAGAGGTTCATGCGGCGCATGATCTGCTCGGCCATGGCCACCTCGTCGGAGGAGACCCGGCCATCGGCCTTGGCGATATGCCCCATGACCGCGAAGCTGGCGGTGAAGAAGGCGGTCTGCACCCGCTCCTGGTCACCCGGCCCGGCCGCCTCCAGGCCGCTCAGCCCCTGGTCGAAGCGATGCCCGAGGGCCGCCCCCAGCAACGCGCCCAGCGGCCCGCCGAGCAGATAACCGAAGGCGCCACCGACCAGTTTCCCCCACCAGTTCATGATCCGCCGCCTCCCATCGCGCTCAGCCGCGCAGACGCGCCTCGATGGCCTGCACCACGTCCCGGCAGAAGACCGCCGCCTGGTCCGGCCTGGCCCAGTCGACCCCTGCCAGGCGCACCAGCTCGATGCCGCGCGCCGCGGCAGCCTCGTCATCGACCGGGAGTTCACCCGCGACCAGGACCAGCCGCAGCTTGAACATGGCCTCGAGATCGGCCGCGGTCAGCGGCGTGGCCAGGGACACCACCACATCGGCCCGCCAGCAGCGTTCGCGCAGGGCCTCACCCTCCAGCTGCGGATACTGCTCCCAGCCGAATCTGTCCATGTCCAACATGGGAAAATCGACCGCCCCCGGCAGATGGGCGGCATCGACGACGACAACCTTCATTCAGTCCCTCCGGCTCGCCGCTGCGTGGCGCGGGTCTTGCTTGACTTGCGCTGCCCCCGACAAGCTCCTATAACCATAGTCAGGCCCCACGGGGCAGGCTCCTTGCGACATGGTAACCCACTGCCATCTCGGAGGTAACGGGCATGGCTACTGAATACGAACCGCGCATCGGCGACTGGTACCGTACGCCCAGCGGCGACAACTTCGAGATCGTCGCCTACGACGAGGACGACGAAACGCTGGAGATCCAGTACTTCGACGGCACCGTCGAGGAGCTGGACATGGACAGCTGGCGGGAACTCGACATCGACGCCATCGAACCGCCCGAGGACTGGTCCGGCTCGCTGGACATCGAACGTGACGACTACGGCGTCGACCTGGATCTGCACAGCAACGACGCCCGCGGCAACCCGCTGGACAGCTTCGACTGAGGACCGAGCCCCGCCAGACGGCCACCCCCGGCGGAGAGGGGGCGCCGCCACAACAGCATGCCGTTCATCGCCCCCCATCCCTGGAAGGTCAGTCCCGGCCACGCCCGCCGCATCCAGGACGAACTGGCCCGCGAGGTGATTCGCGAGGACCGGCTGGGGCCGGTGCGGCGGGTGGCCGGCGCCGACATCGGCTTCGAGGACCGCAACCGGATCACCCGCGCCGCCGTGGCCGTGCTGGACTTCCCCGGCCTCGAGCCATTCGAACAGAGCATCATCCGCCGCCCCACCGAGTTCCCTTATGTCCCGGGGCTGCTGTCCTTCCGCGAGGTACCGGCCCTGCTCGACGCCCTCAACCGGCTGCAGACGCCACCGGACCTGATCCTCTGCGACGGCCAGGGGATCGCCCACCCGCGACGTTTCGGCCTCGCCTGCCACCTCGGCGTGGTCACCAACCTGCCCACCATCGGCGTCGCCAAGAGCCGGCTGATCGGCGACTACGAGCCACCCGCCCAGGAACGCGGTGCCTGGAGCCCGCTGACCGACCGTGGCGAGCTGATCGGCGCCGTGCTGCGCACCCGCCCGGGCACCCGTCCACTGTTCGTCTCCATCGGTCACCGCATCAGCCTGCCGACCGCCATCCACTATGTGCTCGCCTGCACCCCGCGCTACCGGCTGCCGGAGACCACCCGCCGCGCCCACCACCTGGCCTCGGTCGCCCGCCTCTGAATCCCGGACCGGGCTTCCGGCATTGAAAAACGGCCGGCGCGACTAACCCGGGTATTGCACCAAGGATTCGAGGTCAGGCCGACTCTGGCTGCGCATCCCGGGCGGCTCGCAAACGGGTTCTCGCAGCGGGGTACGGCTTGTGCCTGTTCGATTGACCCCGGGTATCGCGGCCTGGAGGCCGCTCCTACAACATATTGTGCCGCCACGCCCGGTAGGAGCGGCCTCCAGGCCGCGACTGGGCAATATCCGCGGGCGCGCATGATCGGCCAGCCTGCTTTGCCGGATTCGCCCTGAGCATCGAATCCTTGGTGCAATATCGGGGCTAAACCTCTATCCCAGGACGCCGTTAAGCTCATCAGAGGGCGCCACCGCGCCCCGCCGACAGGAGGTGCCACATGATTCTGGTACTCGACATGACGACGGGCAGCCCGGCCGCGGGCGAGGATCCTCGGCAGACGCCGCCGCGGCAGGAAAGAAGGGGTCTGGAACTGCAGCTCCAGCCGATCGAGTTGGCGGCCCCGGCGGACCGCCCCGGCCTTCCGCCCTCCCTCGCCGCGGTGGACGCCGGCGCCTTCGTCGACGCCCAGGCGGAGGACTGACTCGCCGAGCAGGACGTGTGCCGCGCATGAATGCCGCAGCCGGCCTGCGGCCGGAATGGCCTCAGTCTTCCTCCACCAGCACCCAGCCATCCTCCAGGGAGAGCGATACCGGTTCCAGGCCACGCCCGGCGCAGGGTCCGGCCAGGCACTCGCCGCTGTCGATCTCGAACAGGGCATGATGGGTGGCGCACTGGATGTGACGGCGGTCGAGGCTCAGGAACTGCTCGGGCACCCAATCCAGCGGGCTGCCGGCATGCGGGCAGTGATTGACATAGCCGTAGACCGAGGTCCCGCGGCGCGCCACGAAGATGTCGGTCGGCCGGCCGTCGCGGCGGATGGTGAACCCCCGGGCACCGGGATCGTCCAGCGCATCCAGCCGGCACAGACGGCGCCAGGCGATCATGCACCCCGCCCCAGGCCGTCGAAGCCGATGCGTCCGCACTTCTCGCCGGCCAGCCGGGTGGCGGCCGCCAGGGCCGCCGGCCAGTCCAGGCCACGCAGCCGTGCGTCGATCAGGCCGGCGTTGAAGACATCCCCGGCGCCGAGGGTATCGAGGACGCGCGGCGGCCGGCAGGCATCCACCCAGAGGTAGTCGCCGCCCCGCGGCCAGGCGGCCGCCCCCGCCGCCCCCCAGGCACAGACCAGATCTGCAGAAGGACAACCTTCCCGCAGTCTCTGCAGCAGGGCTCGCGCCGAGCCGAGGCCACGGGCCTCGGCGAAGGCCCGGGAGACGATCAGCAACTCGGCCTCGCCAAACAGGGCCTCGATGCCCGGCCGCGGCTTCTCGATCTCCAGCGAACGCGGCACCGAAGGCGCGCGGCGCCGGGCATCGGCCAGCATGGCGCCCGTCTCCTCCGGCGCCCGGCCCTCGAAGTGCAACCAGTCGCAGCCCGCCAGATCGATCCGCGCGAAATCCTCGCTGCGGTATTCCGGCAGGTCGCGATAATGGACGATGCTGCGCGAACCGCTGGCGGCACTGAGCAGGATGCAGGAGGTGGGCATGCGCCGCCCGGCCAGACGCCGGCAGTCGCGGGTCTCGACACCATGGGCGGCCAGATCGGCCTCGATCAGCCCCGCCTCCGGGCCATCGCCAAGCACCCCGGCCCAGCGACAGCGGTGACCCAGCCGGGCGAGCACCACCAGGCTGTTGGTGGCATTGCCGCCGCGCGCCAGGCGCTGGTCCAGGGCACGCAGCTCGCTGTCCTCCGGCGGATAGGCCGGAACCCGGTTGACGATATCCAGGGTGGCGATGCCGACGGCGAGGATGCAGGCCATGGCCCGCAGTGTAGCAGAGGCTGCGGCGGCCTCAGCGGACGCTCACCACGCGGAACCCCAGATCGTCCATCCGGCTTCCGACGTGTTGCTGGCCGCGCTTGCTGAGGCGCAGGGTGTTGCCGGCGCTGTTGAAACCACCGCCGCGTACCACCCGGCGCATGCAACCGCTCTCCGTCCAGGCGCTGCCGTCGACCGGCGCCCCCTCGTAGGAAGGGTGGTAGCAATCCTGCACCCACTCGGAGACGTTGCCCGCCACGTCGAACAGGCCGAAGTCGTTGGCGGCGAAACTGCCCACCGGTGCCGTCATCCGGCCGTCCCACTCACTGCCACAGTTGAAGCAGTTGGCCTGCCCCTCGCCGAGGGAATTGCCCCACCAATAGAGGGTCCGCGCCCCGTGGCCGGCGGCGTATTCCCATTCGGCCTCGGTCGGCAGCCGGTATTCGTGACCGGTCTGCTCGCTCAGCCAGCGGGTGTAGGCCACGGCGTCCTCCCAACTGACATTGATCACCGGACGCCGGCCACGCCCCCAGCCATTGTCCACCGGCAGCGGTCGTCCGGTGGCCCTGGCGAAGGCGTCGTATTCCTCGAAACTCACCTCGTGCCGCCCCATGGCGAAGGCGCCGATCTCGACCTCGTGCCGCGGACGCTCGTCGAATTCGAGCGAGTTGCTGCCGCTGCCCATGGTGAAGCGGCCGGCGGCGATGGTGATCATCTCCGGCCCGGCGGAGCCGTCGGACAGGCTGTCACGGAAGACCTTGCCGAGCGGCGGCCGCTCCACCGCCGGCAGGCTGGGACGCGGCTGGGGAGGCCGCGGGACCGGCGCAGCCTCTTTCCGGGGCACAGCCGCCGGCGCCGGCGTGGCGGCATCGACCGCAGCCGACTGCTGGTCGTACCAGAGGAAACCACCGGCAGCGAGGGCACCGAGCAGCAGGCCGCCGAGCAACCCCAGCAACAGCCCGCCCCGCCGCGGCGCGGCGGACCCGGCGTCGGTCCGGGGTTCGGCCTCGGTCACGGCGGCCACCGGCTGGCCGGCCGCCAGCTGCCGGCGCAGCTGCTCCGCCTCGCTCAACGCCTGATCCCGGCTCTGCACCGCCTCACCGACCTGGTTGCGGATCAGCTCCAGTTCCTGGCGCAGCACCTGCAGCTCGTCGCCCGGCGATGCCGGGGGTGGCGCCGCCGCCTCGCGGCGCAGCCGCTCCAGTTCATCCTGATAGCGCGCCGCCTCGTCGCGCGCCTCGTCCAGCAGCAGGCGCAACCGTTCCAGCTCGGCTTCGTCGGCCTCGCCGGCACGGGCCGTCTCCAGTTCGCCCTGCAGACGCGTCATCTCGGCACGCAGCGCCTCAACGTCCGCCAGGGTGGCGGCCCGCAGCGCCTCCAGCTCACTCGCCTGCTGACGCTGCTGTTCGGCGGCCTCGGCCTCGGCCTGGGCCAGGCGCTCACGCAACTGGTCGCGCTCCTCCTCAGCGTCCTCGGCCTGCTGACGGGCCCGTTGCAACCCGTGTTCCTGCTCCTCGCTGGCGGCACGCAGCGCCTCGAGTTCTGCCTCCAGGGTGGCAACCCGGGCCTCGGCCTCGGCCCGCCGCGCCTCCAGCACCTCCCCCTCGCCGTCCGGATGCCCCTCGCGTGCGGCCTGCTCGCGGGCCAGGGAGGCGCGCACCACCTCCAGCTCCTTGCGCAGCGCCTGTTCGGTGGCCTCGGTGGCCTCTCGCTCACGGGCGGAAAGGGATCGCACCTCCTCCAGTTCCTGCCGCTGCTGTTCCAGCGCGGCCTCGGCCTCGTCCCGGGCCTGACGCGCCGCATCACGTTCCGTCTGCAGCTCATCGAGCTGTTGCTGCAACCCGGCCAGGCGTCGTTCGCTGTCCTCCAGGGACGCCTGCAGCTGCTCGAGGGTGGCCTCCAGATCCTGGCGCTGCGCCGCGGTCTCGGCCGTCCAGCGGGCCTGCGCCTCGGCATGGGCCTGCTCCAGGGCCTGGCGCTCACGGTCCGCGTTCTCGAGTGCCGCCTCGGATTCCTGCTGCAGCGCCTCCAGGCGGGCCTCGAGGGCCTGCTCGCGGCCGGCCGCCACCTCCAGCGCCGCCTGCAGCCGGGCCAGTTCTTCCGCCTGCTGGCCCTGCAGCGTCTCGGCCTGCTGCTGGACGTCGGCCAGTTCGGCCTGCAGCGCCTGCCGACCGGCCTCGAGCTCGTCACGCTGCTGCTCGACCCCCTCCAGCCGGGCCGTCAGGGCCTCGATCTGCCGGCGTGCCTCGGCCAGCTCGGCCTGCAATGTCTCTCCCCGGCTCTCGGCCTCGACGCGCTGCTGCTCGCCTGCCTCCAGGCGGGCCTCGAGGGCCTCGGCCTGCCGGCGGGCCTCGTCCAGTTCCGCCTGCAGCGTCTCATGCCGCGCCTCGACCGCCGCGGCCTGCTGCTCGGCCGCCGTCAGGCGGAGCTGAAGATCCTCGATCCGGGCCTGCGCGGCCCGGGCGTCGTCGGCGGCCTGCCGTTCCAGATCGGCATGGCTCGCCTGCAGCGTCTCCAGCTGCGCGCCGAGCTCGGCCCTGGCCACCTCCGCCTCCGTTCGCTGCGCCTCCAGGGCCTGTACCCGGCGCTGCGCCTCGTCCAGTTCCCGGCCCCGGCTCTCGGCGAGCTCCTCGGCCGTCAGCAACCGTTCACGCAGGCTCTCGAGTTCGGCCGTCAGCCCCTGCTGCGCCTCTTCGAACTCGGCCAGGCGTGCCGCCAGTGACGCCTTCGCCTGCTGCAGTTCCTCATGCCGGGCCTCGGCCTCGTCCCGTGCCTGCCGACTGGCTTCCAGCTCGGCCTGCAGGGTCTCGAGGCGGCGGCCCAATTCCTCCTCGGCCTCGTCCTTCGCCGTCAGCGCCTGCTGCAGGCCCTCGATCTCCGCCTGCAGGGATTCGAGCTGCGCCGCGGCTTCGTTGCGCGCGGCCCGCGCCTCGTCCCGCGCAGACTCGGAAGCACCCAGCCGGGACGCCAGCTCGCCGGCCTTTGCCTCGGCCGCTGCATGGCGCTCTTCGCTCTCGGCCAGCCGGCTGCGCAGCTCGGCCAGCTCGGCAGACAGGGTGCTGCCGGTCTTGCCGGTTTCGGCCAGCTGCAGCTGCAGCCGCTCCACCTCGGCCAGCAGCGTGCGGCCTTCGCTCTCGGCCGCCTGACGTGCCGCATCGGCCTCCGCCAGCCGGGCCTGCAGCTCACCGAGCTGCTGTTCCAGTTCCTGCCGGCCTGCCTCGGACTCGGCGCGCTGTTGGTCCAGCGCCTCGATCCGGGTCTGCAGGGTCTCCAGTTCGCTGTCCTGCCGACTGCGTTCAGCTTCGCTCTCGGCGAGGCGTTGCTGCAGGGTAGCGGTCTCCGCCTGCAGGGCGGACCGCGTCGCCTCCAGGGTCTCCCCCGCGGCCTGCAGCTTCTGCTCCAGCGCCGCACGCTGCGCCGCCTCATCGGCCTGGCGCTGTTCCAGCTCGTCCAGGCGGCTCTGCAGGGCCTGGCGTTCCTCGCCCAGGGCTCGGCTGGAACCCTCCGCCTCGGCCAGTCGCTCTTCGAGTTCGCCGGCCCGTGCCTGCAGGGCATCGCGCTCGGCTTCGATCTCGTCACGTGCCCTGCGGGACGCCTCCAGGGCCTCGCCAAGGGCATCGAGTTCCGACTGCAGGCGGTTCACCTGGGTACCGACGTCGGCTTCCAGGGCCTGGATGCGGCTTTGGGCCGCCTCCAGTTCACCGGCCAGGCCCGCGGCGCGTTCCTCCGCCTGCTGCCGGGCAGCCTGCAGCTCATCGATCCGCGCCTGCAGAGCGGCCGCGGCCTGGTCGGCCTCGGTGCGCTGCTCCTCCAGTTCGGCCAACCGAGTGGCATGGTCCTCGGCCACTGCCGTCAGCTGCTGCTGCAGGGCCTCGATCTCGGCCCGCGCCTCCGCCTCCCGGGTCTGCAGCTGGTCACGTTCCTCCTCGGCCGCCTCACGGGCTGCCGCCAGGTCGGCCTCCAGCCGCTCGCGTTCGGCGGCCGCCTCGTCCAGGGCGCTCTGCAGGCCGCCCAGACGGCTCTCGAAGGCCTTGCGCTCTTCGGCAAGGCTGGCCTGCAGGCCATCACGCGTCTCGGCGACAGCGGCCAGCTCGGTCCTGAGCCCCTCGATCTCCGCCTGCAGGCTGGCGGCCTGCTCCTCGCCCTCTGCCTGCAGTGCCTGCAGGGCGTCCTGCTGGGCCGCCCGTGCCTCGGCCAGGGCGGCCTCCAGCTCGGCCACCCGCCCGGCCTGGCCTTCGACCGCGGCCTCGCTGCTGGCACGCAGCGCCTGCAGTTTCTGCTGCAGCAGCTCGATCTCCTGCTCCCGCTGGCCGGCCAGCTCGGTGGCCGTCTCCAGGTCTTGCAACCGCTGTTCCAGCAGTTGCTGCTGTTCGCCCGCCGCCGCCTGCAGCTTCTCGATCTCGCCTTCCAGCGTCTGATTGCGGCTCCTGAGTTCCTCGACCGCCGCCTGCAGCTCACCTTCACGTGCCTGCAGGGTCTCGATCCTGGCCTTGAGGTCCGCGCCTGGCGGCGCGGCCGCCGCCTCGTCCCTGTCCTCCGGGGGGACCAGCTCGACCACCTCGGCGGTGGCGGGTTTCGCGGCAGGCGCCGGCTGAGGGGCCGCGGCTCCGGCGATGGCGTCACCGCTCAGCGCCTCGGCCGGCACCCCGCCCAGGCCGCCGTCCAGTACATAGACGTCGAAATCGCGCTGGCTGAGCAGGAAGGCGGCGTTGGCACTGCGCCCACCGGTGTCGCAGCAGACGATGTACTTGCGGCTGTTGTCGAGCTGCTCCAGCTCGAGACGCAGTGCGGAGAGGGGGATGTTGCGCGCGCCCTCGATATGGGAATTTGCGAATTCGCCCGGCAGGCGCACGTCCAGCCACTCGCCCTCGCCGTCCTTGACCAGGCGCTCGGCAGCGGCGAAATCGAGCCGGTTGACCAGCGGCTCCTTGAGCAGCTCGATGAAATCCTTCTTCGCCAGACGCATCAGCATGCCATCGGTCATCATGGTGACACTGGCATTGCGCTTGGCATTCGAGACCAGCGCATCCTCACCGAAGGCGTCACCGTCTGACAGTTCTGCCAGCTTCACCTCGCGTGCCCGGGCCGAGGGCCGGCGGGTGACGACACAGCGCCCGGTCTTGACGATATAGAAGTAGTCGCCTTCGCTGCCCTGCTCGATGATCACGTCACCGGCCTTGACCGGGCAGGACTCGACACTCATCAGCAGGCGCTGGATGTTGCTCGGTGGCAGCTTGAGGAAGGCCTGCGACTGGAGCATCTTGGTCATCCAGTCGTCGTCGTCGTCGTCGTCGATCTCGGCGACCTCGTAGCCGGAGGACTGGTCCCAGGTCAGGAAGATGTCGAGGAAGCTGGAGTCGATACGCGCCACCGTGACCTTGCCGACGGCGCGTGCCGACACCTGACGCGGCTGCTTGTGGGCAATGGGGTGCAGACTGGCCTCGGTGCCGCCGCTGACGCTGCCCACCACCTCGCCGCCGGACAGCAGGCTGACCTCACCCTTGAGAACATAGACCGACTGATTGTCGCGATCCCCTTCCTTGAACAGGTAGCGACCTGCCGCGACCTCCTCCACTACCGTCTTCTGCGCCACCTCGTTGAAGTGCATGGGCGACAGGGCATTGAAGGGAACAAGGTTCTGTAACGTCTTTTTATCCAAGATTTTTTTTGCCGCAGTCATGCAGACCTAACCACCCAGAATCAGCACAATTGACCCCTCGCCCCGCACAGGGGATCGGCGTTTGCCATGCCGGGGTATCGGCCAGGATCCGGCTTTGCTTGAGATGCGTCCCGCCGTGTGTGAAAGCCCCCGGACCACCCGCGGAAGTGCCGGCAGGAGGCTCGAACGGACGACCTCGCAGGGACCGCCGGCGTGGACAGCCGGTGGTGTCGCTTCGCAACTGGGTAACGGGAGCGGCGGGACGTGGATCGCAGCCCACTCCAGGGGAACCGTCAGCGAGAACACGAAACGCGGGAAAAGACTGCTATAAAAGCGTAAAACGCTTCCCCTGCGGGATTATTATGCTATCTTATCCAGCGCCAGTTCACCCACTCAGGCTGCTACAGAGGAGCATTTTTGATGGCTGCGAAAAAGAAAGTTGCGAAGAAAACTGCTAAGAAGACGGCCAAGAAGAAGGTCGCGAAGAAGAAGACGGCTGCAACGGCGGTCAAGAAACCCACTACCAAATCCGAAACCCTCGCCTTCATCGCCGACAAGACCGGCCTGACCAAGAAAGACGTCGGTGCCGTGTTCGAGGCCCTGAACGTGCTGATCAAGCGCGACCTCAGCAAGCGCAGCGGCCCCGGCTTCTACTCGGTCCCGGGCCTGCTCAAGATCAAGGTGGTGCGCAAGCCCGCCACCAAGGCACGCAAGGGCATCAATCCCTTCACCGGTGAAGAGACGGTATTCAAGGCGAAACCGGCCCGCAACGTGGTCAAGGTGACGCCGCTGAAGGGCCTCAAGGATATGGTCTGACAGACGCCCTCGCCAGAAACGACGGCCGGCAGCCGGGATACCGCTGCCGGCCGTTTTTTTCTGCGGCCCACCACGGACGACGCCTCAGCCCGCGGAATCCAGCGCCTCCTGGACACGCAGCTTGGCCTGCAGAAAGGCGCGATGCGGCACGTGCAGCAGATCGGCCACCTTGCGCACCAGATATTCCTCATGCTTGTCCAGCCGCCGGTCGGCGAAGGCCACCCGCCACATCAGCTCCACCACGGCCGTCTTCTGTTCGACGCTGAACGTCTTGTCGATCAGAGCGGTGAACTGGAACAGCGAACTGGCCTCCCGGGCCTCCTGCTCACCCAGCCGCAGCAGCTCCTCCGCCTCGGCAGTGCTCAGCCCGAAGTGCTGGCGCAGCAACCGGGCCACGGTTTCCCGCTCGACGGGCTGCTCCTCGAAATCGGCGTGCAACACCTCCATCAGCAGCGCCGCGGTCGCCAGCCGCAGGGCATGCCCGCCCGCCTCGCCGCCACCGTCCAGGCCGGGACGCATACTGCGCTCGAAGAACTGGCGGATGACGTTCAGCATGCTACTGACGCTCGACGCGGAAACGCCGGCCCTCGGCCTGCAACACCATGCCGGTGGGGGTGATCGTCTCCAGCCGCAGCCCGCCCGGCAGCCGCTCGCCCTCCCGGTACTTGTGCAGACCGATCATCACGAAACGCCGCTCCGCTGCCTCGGCGTAGACATGCACCTCGGGCGCTGGTCGCGGCACCCGCCGACGAAAGGCCTCCGGCATCTCCCGCCACAGCGGCGGCTCGGCGCTGGCGCGTGGCTCTTCGGGCAGAGGGGCGGACCCGGGCTGTCCCGGCGGCTTGTCCAGCGGCGCCGTGGCAAAGGTGACCTGGCCGCGCGGCGGCGAGGAAGGCGCGGGTTCGGGAACCGCCGGTTCTGCCGCTCGCGCCTGCGGCGCGGGCGCCGGGCTCTCGATGGGCTCAGGCGGCATGGGCCGCACCCTGGACGGAGGCGCGGCGGCGGTGGGCGCAGCCGCCAGCGGCAACTGCGGCTCCTCCACGGCCGGCGGTACCGGCCGCAGCAGCAGCCAGGTGAAGGCGGCGGCATTCACCAGCAACAGGCCGCCGACCAGCCAGGGCCAGCGCGCCCGGGCCGGCGCCGCGGGCAGCGACTGCTGGGGTGTATCCAGCTGGGGAACCTGACCCAGGCGGCGCTCGCGTTCCGATTTCTTCAGCGCTTCCAGGATGTAGGACATCAACCGGCCTCCGTGACGGGTTGCAGCCGCGGCGGTGACTGGTCCGGATCGGCGGCATTGAGATGGATCAGGGTCTGGGCACCGACCACACCATCCTGCAGCAGTCCCCGGCTGGCCTGGAAACGCTTCACCTGCTCCGCCAGCGCGGCATCGAACGCCTCGGGACGCTCGGCGGGCGGTGCCTCGCCCTCGATGCGCTGCAGCTGGCGGCGCAACCAGAGCACGTCCGGCGAGCGGCTGCCAGGCTGCAGCACCTCGCTCTTGACCGGCGGACGCCACAACAGGGTGTAGCCGCCATACCAGTGGGCCTGCAGGACCTGCAGGGGAAGCCACAGGCGCTCGGCACCGATCTGCAGCTCGACCCGCTCGCCGTCGACCGTCAGCAGCAGCGCCGGCACCCGTCGGCCGGCCGCGTCGACCAGCTGCAGGATGGCCGGCCGGTCATAGCTGAGCAGTTGCGACCAGCTGCCGCTGCGCTGCAGGCAACGCATGCCGAGCGCCTCGGCCTGTTCGCAGGGCGCGGGGCCGTCGAGACGCAGGGGAAGCTGCCAGCGCCGGAACAGGGCGGCCCAGGCCTGCAGCCCGGCACTGTCGTCGAGGGCGGCAAGCCGCGTCTGCAGGGCAGCGGCCGGCGCGCCGCCGGCGGCCTGGCCCGGCTCGTCCACAGCGGCCACGACGGGCGCTTCCGTGACCGGCCGCCCGGGGGCCGGTGCGACATCGTTCGCTGCCTCGAGCGGCGGCCCGGTGGCGACCGCCGGTGCCTCGGAACCACCCTGCCAGAGCGCGGCGGCACCGACCAGCAGCAGCATCAGGGGCGCGGCCAGCCACCAGAGCCGCGAGCGGCCCTCGCCCAGCGGCTGCTCGGTCAGAACCTCGGCGGCCGCCCGGCGCAGGATGCGCCGATCGACCTTCGGCCGTTCCTCGACATAGGCACCGAGCAGGGCACGGTCACAGAGGATGTTGATCAGCCGCGGGATGCCGCCGCTCAGCCGCTGCAACTCGTCGAGAGCGGCCGGGCTGAACAGCTCCGTGGCATTGCCGCTGACCCGCAAGCGGTGGCGGACGTAGGCACGCAGTTCGTCACGGCTCAGCGGCTCCAGGTGATAGCGGGCGGTGATGCGCTGGGCGAGCTGGCGCAGCTCGTTGCGCTCCAGCAACTGCTTCAGCTCCGGCTGGCCGATGAGGATGATCTGCAACAGCTTGGCCTCGGCTGTCTCCAGGTTGGTCAGCAGGCGCAGCTGTTCCAGCACCTCGGTGCTGAGGTTCTGAGCCTCGTCGACAATCAGCACGGTGCGCCGTCCGGCGGCATGGGTCTCCAGCAGATGCGCGTTGAGCGCATCGATCAGCCGCTTCAGGCTGTCGCCGTCCTGCGGATAGTCGATGCCCAGCTCGTCGCAGACCGTGGCCACCAGCTCCAGGGCATTGACCCGCGGATTGAGGATCAGGGCCACGTCGACGTGGTCCGGAATCTGCTCCAGCAGGGCCCGGCACAGCGTGGTCTTGCCGGTCCCCACTTCGCCGGTCAGCTGGACGAAACCGCCGCCCTCACCGATGCCGTACAACAGGTGGGCCAGCGCCTCGCGGTGGCGCTCGCTCAGATACAGGTAGCGCGGGTCCGGGGCAATGGAGAAGGGCCGACCGGTCAGGCCGAAATAGTCTGCATACATCTAGGCTTCCGCTGGCGTCAGGCGCCGTCTCATGGAACAGGCCACTGCGGCATGTTGATGGCATCCGCCGGCAAAGACAACCGTAGCAGGGCAGACAGCACGGGGAGGGCGGCGAACGTAAAGAGGACCGACACCCCACGTTTTGAAGCGCGCGAACGAAACCAAATGAATTTCAACAACTTGGGATCGAGAGCGGCCCTACCCTTTCCCTGAACTGTCAGCATAGCTTACAATTTTGCCGGCCCGGGACCGCCAGACAGGCCCCAGACCCGCAATATCAGTCTGAAATTGAAGGCAATTTTTCGGGCAGGCACAAAGTTTGCGACCTTTCCAGGTAACGCCCGTCAGCACACAAGAACCGAATAAACGCTGAGGAGGACACCATGAATGCAATGGTACACCGCATCATCGCCGGACAGAGCGTCTATGCCCGCCCGGTCTACAAGGGGGGCAGCCTGCCGGCCTACTGGACCGCCATCATCAACGGCCACACCCTGCCCAAGACCTTCGACTCGGTCGACGCCCTGTTCCGCTTTGCCTCGTCACAGGCGTACCGCCACTGAGGGATCAACCCACCTGTTGCACCCGGGATCCACCCTGCGGAGCGAAATCCCTGGCGCAACAGGCTGTACATCACGGCGCGGCTTCGCCACAATGTCGCCCGGCCAACAGACGGCGTCGGCAGAGGGCCATTGATGACGACCGCCTGGCCAGGCCCCGAAAAACACCAACCAACAATACGGGCAGACATGGACGACACAGATATCCGGGTGGATATCCGGCTGCGGATTGCCAATCGCCTGTCGGATCAGGAAACGACCAGACTCTCCGAAGGGCTGGCGAACATGGACGGCGTCCATGCCGTGCAGCTGGATGGCGCCTCCCAGCTGCGGGTCCAGTTCAACCCCTTTCTGCTCAGCGGCCGCGACATCCTCAAATGGCTGGCCCAGCACACCATCCGCGCCGAGCGCATTCCCCAGCAAGACGCCGGCTGACCCCTGACCCGCCTATTACACCAAGGCGGGCGACGCCAGCCAGGCCGACAGCGCCTCGCGCAGCCGGTTGATCTGGCCGTGAAAGAAGTGGCCGGCGCCGGGCAGCTCGACATAGGCCGGCCGTACCGCCAGCCCCTCCAGCCAGGCACGCAGTTGCACGGCCGGCACGATCTCGTCCTCCGCCCCCTGCAGCACCAGCCAGGCCGCCCCCTCAGGCGCCTGTAGGCCTGCGAAGGGAAACAGATTGACCGGCGGTGCAATGCTGATCAGTCGTGCCGGCGCAGCCTGCTCGGCCGCCGCCAGGCCGACATAGGCGCCAAACGAGAAACCGGCCAGCCAGAGCGGCAGACCCGGCCAGCGCTGCCGGCCCTGCTCGATCACCGCCAGCAGATCCGCCTGCTCTCCCCTGCCCTCGGCATAGTGACCGGCACTCTCTCCGACCCCGCGGAAGTTGAAACGCAGGGCAAGCGCCCCGGCAGCGCTCAGGGTCTGGGCCAGGGTATGCACCACCTTGTTGTCGAGGCTGCCGCCATACAGGGGATGGGGATGGGCGATCACCGCCAGCGCCGAGGGTTCATCCGGCGGGCAGTCGATCCGCCCCTGCAGGGGGCCGACCGGACCGTCGAAACGGGTCTTGCCCGTGCTGCAGTTCATCTGCGCTCTGTGGGGAGTGGAAAGCCCGCCCGCAGCGGCCTGCCCCACTCAGGCGGACGCGAAGCCAGCGGCCGGGGGGAACCCCGTTGCACCGTGATTTCAGAGATCGCGCACCTGCCCGCGGCGCTCGAGACGCGGCGCATGCAGGGCGAGATCCAGGTAGTACCAGCCATCGAGATCGAGGAAGTCGCGCTTGCCATTGGCGTATTCCAGCACCACGCGGCGCACCTGGCTGCCCGCGTAGAGCACCGCGCGCACCTGTACCAGCTGGCCCACGATATTGGTATACCAGTAGCCCGGTATCGGCATCTGCTGCAACAACATGATCCTTGTCCGTCCCTCGCTCAGCCGCATTTCGAATCGCCGCAGTTCAAGCACGTCAGGCAGCCGTCCATCTGGATCGCGGCCTTGGTATTGCACTTGAGGCACAACTGCGCCCCCTCGGGGAAGTCCTGGGCTGCGGCCTGCCCGGCGCTGTTCGCCGCCGCCTCGAACTGGGCGCGCTTCTCCTCCACCAGCTTGCGCTGGTGCTCGTCCAGCCCCTCGTCCCTGAGCATGCCGATCATCCGCAGGTGACATTCGATGGCATCGCCGATCTCGGCCACCAGCGAGGGCATGTACTTGCCTCCGCGCTTGAAGTAACCGCCGCGCGGATCGAACACCGAACGCAGCTCCTCCACCAGGAAGGTGACGTCGCCGCCCTTGCGGAACACCGCCGAGATGATACGGGTCAGGGCGACGATCCACTGGAAGTGATCCATGTTCTTCGAGTTGATGAAGATCTCGAAGGGGCGCCGCAGTTCATGTTCGGTGCCCGGATTGAGAATGATGTCGTTGATGGTGACATACAGGGCATGTTCGGAAAGTGGCGTCTTGATCTTGTAGGTCGAACCGAGCAGCATCTCGGGCCGCTCCAGCTTCTCGTGCAGATGGACGACCTTCTCCTCCTCCACCGCCTCGGCGGCCTCGGTTTCCGGCTCATCCTTGAGGACACCGTAATCCACAATCTTCTGGTCGATCTTGATCATCATCTAGAAACCCTCTGCTGGCGTCCCTCTCAGAACTTGCCGTAATAGCCTTCTTTCAGTGCATCGTAGAGATTGGCCGCGGTATGCACCTCGCCGTCGTACTCGACCTCCTCGTTGCCCTTCACCTCCAGTGTGCTGCCGTCCTCCAGGGTGAAGACATAGGTGGTGTTTTCCAGATCCTGTTCCTTGACCAGCACCCCCTGGAAGGCCTCCGGGTTGAAGCGGAAGGTGGTACACCCCTTCAAACCCTGCTCATAGGCGTAGAGATAGATGTCCTTGAAATCCTCATACGGGTAATCGGTTGGCACGTTGGCGGTCTTGGAGATACTGGAGTCGACCCACTTCTGGGCAGCCGCCTGGATGTCGACATGCGCCTTGGGAGTGATGTCCTCGGCGGTGATGAAGTACTCCGGCAGCCGGGCCGCCTCGTCCTCGCTGTAGGGCATGGCCTGGGGATTGATCAGCTCGCGGTAGGCGAGCAGTTCGAAGGAGTAGACGGCCACCTTCTCCTTGGTCTTGCGGCCCTCGCGGATCACATTGCGGAAATAGTGGTGGGCGAAGGACGGCTCGATGCCGTTGCTGGCATTGTTGGCCAGCGACAGGGAGATGGTGCCGGTGGGCGCGATCGAACTGTGATGGGTGAAGCGCGCCCCCACCAGCGCCAGTTCCTGCACCAGTTCCGGCTCCAGCCGCGCCACCTCCTGCATGTAGCGGCTGTACTTGGCATGCAGCAGCTTGCCCTGCACCTGGTCACCGACCTGCCAGCCATCGCGGCGCATCTCCGGCCGCTGTTCGAGCATGGCCTCGGTTACCGTAAACTCCTCCTCCATGATCGGCGCCGGCCCCTTTTCCTTGGCCAGATCCAGCGCCGTGCGCCAGCCCTCCAGCGCCAGCTCGCGCGCCACCTGCTCGGTGAACGCCACCGAATCCTCGGATCCGTACTTCATGCGCAGCATGGTGACCGTGGAACCGAGACCAAGGAAGCCCATGCCGTGGCGGCGCTTGCGCAGGATCTCGTCGCGCTGGCCGTCGAGTGGCAGGCCATTGATCTCCACCACGTTGTCCAGCATGCGGGTGAAGACGCCGACCACCTTGCGGAAGGCCTCCCAGTCGAAGCGGGCATTCTCGGTGAAGGGGTCGCGCACGAACTTGGTCAGGTTTACCGAACCCAGCAGGCAGGAGCCGTAGGGTGGCAACGGCTGCTCGCCGCAGGGATTGGTCGCCCGCACGTTCTCGCAGAACCAGTTGTTGTTCATCTCGTTGACCTTGTCGATCAGGATGAAGCCCGGTTCGGCGAAGTCGTAGGTGGAGGCCATGATCATGTCCCACAGACGCCGCGCGCGGATGCTGCGGTACACCTTGCAGGCGACCTTGCCGGCCTCGTTGCTGATGTAGCCCTCGGTCGAGGGCCAGCTGCGCCACACCACCTGCTGTGGATCATCCAGATCGAGACGTTCGGTCTCCAGTTCGGCCTCGGTCAGGGGAAAGGACAGCTTCCAGTCGGCATCGACCTTGACCGCCTCCATGAAGTCGCGGGTGATGAGCAGCGAGAGGTTGAACTGGCGCAAGCGGCCGTCCTCGCGCTTGGCACGAATGAAATCCATCACGTCCGGGTGGCCGATGTCGAAGGTGGCCATCTGCGCGCCACGCCGGCCGCCGGCGGAGGAGACGGTGAAGCACATCTTGTCGTAGATGTCCATGAAGGACAGCGGGCCGGAGGTGTAGGCACCGGCGCCGGCCACGTAGGCCCCCTTGGGGCGCAGGGTGGAAAACTCGTAGCCGATGCCGCAGCCGGCCTTCAGGGTCAAGCCGGCCTCGTGCACCTTCTCCAGGATGTCGTTCATGGAGTCGCGGATGGTACCGGACACCGTGCAGTTGATGGTGGAGGTGGCCGGCTTGTGCTCCCAGGCACCGGCGTTGGAGATGATGCGGCCGGCCGGGATGGCGCCGTGGCGCAGCGCCCAGAGGAACTGCTCGCGCCAGTGCTCGCGGGCCTCCGGCGTCTGCTCGACCTCGGCCAGGGCCTGGGCCACGCGCTGGTAGGTCGCATCGATGTCCCGGTCGACGGCCACGCCCTCCTTGGTCTTCAGCCGGTATTTCTTGTCCCAGATGTCCTGCGAGGCCTCCTGCAGGGCGATGTCCGTCGTCGCATGGGTCACGGCCGTAAGCTGTGCGGTCTTCATCGAACCTCCTGAATTCCCTTGTATGACGTGGCAAAAGCCGGTTTGTTATCTGGGCCGAATTGGCCGATCCGCCGCAAATAGCGCCCCGATTCAGCGAGTTGCGGATCACCCCTCACCACAAGATCTTGTGGTGAGGGGGATAGGGTATTTCGCTTCCTCCGGACTGTCAACCGTTTTCCTTTGCAAGGTTTTATTTTTATTTTTCAACAAGTTATTTTATCCATCGGATGCCAACAGGTTATCAACAGCTTATCCAGAGGAGGCGGACGAGCAATGACGAACCACTATATATTGTGTTCCTAATATACGCCACTTCCAGCCACCGCCAGCCCCCTACGGACGCCCGCCGCGGCCCCTGCCAAGCGGGCGGGCGACAGCGGCCGGCCCCTTGTGGCCGGCGGCCATCGTTCCCATATATGCGCCAGAGTCAGATATTTGCGAAAGAGGAGAACACATCATGAGCCTGGTACGTTACGAACCCTGGAGCCTGTTGAACCAGCTGCACAGCGAGATCGATCAGCTGTTCGATCCGCGCAACCGCAAGCTGTCGAGCGAGACCTCGCCGGTGAGCACCGCCGACTGGGTGCCTGCCGTCGACATCAAGGAAGAACCGGAGCGCTTCGTCATCCATGCCGACGTGCCCGGCGTCGACCCGGACGCCATCGAGGTGAGCATGGAGAACGGTGTGCTGACCATCAGCGGCAAGCGCGAGGAGGAGAAGAAGGAGGAACGCGAGGGCTACAAGCGCATCGAGCGCGTCCGCGGCAGCTTCTTCCGCCGTTTCACCCTGCCTGATACCGCCGACGCGGAACACATCAGCGCCAAGGCCAGGAACGGCGTTCTCGAGATCGTGATTCCCAAGCACGAGAAGGTGCAGCCGCGCCGCATCCAGGTCGAGGGCTGAACCGGCCCGCGCGGCACACAACCGAGCCAGGCTGCCGCCCCCAGGGGGCGGCAGGCGGCTGATCGACGCGACAACGGGCAAACAACAATATGAAATTCAAGGATTATTACGAGATTCTCGGCGTCCCCAAGGATGCCAGCCAGGATGAGATCAAGCGCGCCTATCGCAAGCTGGCACGCAAGTACCATCCGGACGTCAGCAAGGAACCGGATGCGGAGGAGCGCTTCAAGGTGATCAACGAGGCCAATGAGGTCCTCAAGGATCCGGAGAAGCGCGCCGCCTACGACCAGCTGGGCGCCAACTGGCAGGCCGGGCAGGAATTCAACCCGCCCCCCGACTGGGACGCCGGCTTCGAATTCAGCGGCGGCGGCTACACCGAGGCGGACGCCGCCCATTTCAGCGACTTCTTCGAATCCCTGTTCGGCGGCGGGGGCCCCTTTGGCAGCCGCGGCAGCCGTTACAGCTATCACCGCCAGGGACCGCTGCGCGGCGAGGATCACCATGCCAAGATCTTGATCCGCCTGGAGGATGCCTACTACGGCAGCACGCGCAACATCACCCTCAAGGCCCCCGAACTGGACAGCAGTGGCCATGTGGTGGTCCGACCGCGCACCCTGAAGGTGAAGATTCCCCGCGGCATCACCGCCGGGCAGCGCATTCGCCTGGCCGGCCAGGGCGGCCCCGGCAGCAGCGGCGGCCCGAATGGCGACCTCTACCTGGAGATCGAGTTCGAGCCCCATCCGCTGTTCGCCCCCGACGGCCGCGACATCTACCTGAGCCTGCCGGTCACACCCTGGGAGGCGGCGCTCGGTGCCAAGGTCCAGGTACCGACCCTGGGCGGCAAGGTCGACCTGAAGATCCCGCCTGGCGCCCAGAGCGGCCAGAAGCTGCGCCTCAAGGGCCGCGGCCTGCCCGGCAAGCCGCCCGGTGACCAGTATGTGGAACTGAAGATCGTCACCCCGCCGGCGCGGGACGAGAAGAGCCGCGAACTCTACCGGCAGATGGCCGAGACGATGCCGTACAACCCCAGGCAGGAAATGGAGGCGTACCGTGGTGAGGCATGAGGAACAGATAATCACGGCCGTGCTGCTGGACGAGGAGCAGGAACTGTCCATCGGCGAACTGGCAGAGGCTTGCCAGATCCACGCCGAGCGTCTGCTGGAGATGGTGGAGGAAGGTGTGCTGCGCCCCTGTGGCGGTCGCCCCGGTCGCTGGCGCTTCCGCGCCGCGGAACTGCAGCGCGCCCGAACCGCCCTGCGTCTGCAACAGGACCTGGACATCAACCTGGCCGGCGTCGCCCTGGCCATCGAACTGCTGGACGAGGTGCAGCAGCTGCGCCGCCGGGTACGGAGCCTGGAGCAGCGACTCGGCATCAGCAAACCAAGGAGGTGAGACGATGAGCAGACTGGAGCAACTGAAGGAAGGCCTGGGCCAGGCCTGGGAAAACCTGGCCGAGGGCTGGCACCGCCTGCGCGAACGCGCCGGCCAGGCCCTGACCCGCTTCCAGCCCCGCCTGCGTGGCGGCGAGCTGGAGACGCGCGACGAACAGTTCCTGCAGCTCGTGCCCCAGTGGGGTCTGCTGCCGGCCGAGATCCACGAATCGAGCGATGAGGTGAAGGTACGGCTGGAGGTCCCGGGCATGGAGGCGGACCAGTTCGACGTCAGCGTCCTCGACGGCTACCTGCTGGTGCGCGGCGAGAAGCGGCACCAGCGCGAGCAGCAGGAGGGGCGCTACCACCTGCTGGAATGCGCCTACGGCAGCTTCGAACGGGCCATTCCGCTGCCGGCCGAGGTCGACGACAGCAAGGCCCGTGCCCGCTACCGGCGCGGCATCCTCACCGTGACCCTGCCCAAGACGGCCACATCACGCAGCCGGCGGATCACCATCGAAAGCTGACCCTGCACCCGCCGGCCGGAAACGACCGGCGGCTGCTTCGACACCGCCTTCCCCCTCTGCGCCCGCCGTTCAGGGCAGGGCCGCAGCCGCCTGCTCCCCGGCGGTGATCGACCAGCCGCGCATCCGGTCGCTGCTGCGCCGCCCGGCCTGCCGGCGGCGCTCCGCCTGACAGCGCCGTTCCCCGTCCGCACCCTGCCCGGCCCTGACCCGGCGCCGCTCGCCGCTGCGGCGCTCGGTGTGGTGGCGCCGTTCCGGACGCCCGCGGGAGAAATCGAAGGACGCCGACTGGATCCGTCCCAGACGGGTCATGATGTAGGGCACCGGGAAGGCCTCGATGTATTCCTCCGGCAGGCCGAGCAGCTTTTCCTTGAAGGCATCCGGCGCGAACAGCATGGGGATGATGTTGTTGTAGTAGGCCGCCTTGGGTGTCATGCGCAGGATGTCGCCATCGCATTCCAGGTAACCCAGCTCACCGAGCGCATCGATCAGTTCACCGAACACCGCCTGCAGATCGACGCCATACTTGTAGCGCATCTGGCCGATACTGACCCAGGTGAAGCGCAGCTTGCTGGTCAGCTCGCGACAGAATTCCAGCTCCCGGTCGAGCTCGTCACAGGTCGCCACCGGCAGCCGCCCCTCGTCGATGGCCTGGCAATAGGACTTGATGCTGGCGATGTTCTGGTAGGGCCGACGCGGGGCATAGCCCTGGGCGTTCATGCCCAGGGCGAGCAGCGGCAGATTGTCCCAGCGCCGTACCTGGTGGCGGTAGGAGGCACGCCGCGGATCGACGAACACGTTCTGCAGAACCGGCTGGAAGCCGAAGGAATCGAGCAGGGCCTCGGCACGCGCGAACTGACGGATCTTGTACTCGTAAAGCGAATCCTTGGGCGGTTCGAAATGCTGCAGGCTCTGGCTGCGCTGCTTGTCCAGTGCATAGATCGACAGGCTGGGCACACCGATCTCGTGCAGCCGGCCGAGGCTCTCCAGCAGGGCATCCTCGTGCTCGCCGTCGAAACCGTACATGGTGTCGACGTTGACGTTGCCGATGCGCTCCACCGCATCGGTGAGCTCCCTGACCGCCTCGTCGATCGAATAGCTGCGATTCATGCCGGCCAGCAGCGCCTCGTCCAGCGACTGGATGCCATAGCTCAGCCGGTTGACCCCCAGCGACCTGAGCAGTTCCAGCTTGACCCGTGGCAGGGTGCCGGGCGAGGCCTCGACGGTGATCTCGGCATCAGCCTCGATGTCGAAATTGGCATGCAGGCCCTCGAACACCCGGCGCAACAGCACGCCGTCGAGGAAACTGGGCGTGCCACCGCCGAAATAGATCGATTCGCAGACCTGGCCGGCCATGGCCTCCCGGTACATCGCCATCTCGCCCAGCAGCCGGTCGATGTAGTCTTCTGCCATGCGGCTGCCGCGACCGGGAATCACCGCGTAGTAGCAGAAGCTGCACAGGCTCTTGCAGAAGGGACTGTGCAGATAGATCGAATAGCGACCGGGGACCACCGAGGGCCGGGCAAAGAGCGCCGCGGCATCGGCCGGCGGCTCGGACTTGCTGAGCAGCGGTGGCGGGAAGGTCCAGTCGAAACAGGGGAAGAAATCGTTCTGCACCTGGAGCAGCTCGCCGAGACGTGCCGCCAGGCCGTCCACGGCCCCGCCGGCATTTGGCATCGCAGCCGCCTCGACCTCGCGCAGCGACGGCGCCTCGATGAACCTGGACCGCTTGTTGAAACAGTCGCTGTAGTGCTTCATCCCCACCTCCTCCACATGTTGTGGCGGACCTCCGTAACCGACGTGGCCCGCTTCTCATCCCCCCGGAATCGGCTGACCCGCATATTGCACCAAGGCGGCCTTGAATGCGTAATTCAGCCGGTGTTTCTCAAGGCAGTAATTCCCTCTGCGAGCAATTGTGCCCTGCTACGGTTTGTGCCTATTCGAGTTCAGACCAAATCTGGCGTCGCATTTTGCCCGATCCCCCTTGAACCATAGCGACGGCTATGCTTCGGCGGGCGATCGAACAAACTGCTTGGCCAGATTCGCCCTGAAACTCGAATCCTTCGTGCAATATCCGGGCTAACCCTATACCCTGCGGCGGACAGGGGCAAGATTCAGCTGGTCAGACGGCGGTAGATGTCGGAGACCTTGAGCGGCAGCTTGCGCACCTCGTCGATCACCGTGTAATTCACCGCGCCATACATGTGCGGCAGATAGTCACGCGCCTCGCTGTCGATGGTGATGCAGTAGGGATGGATGCCGTCGCGCTTGGCCTCGATCAAGGCCATGCGCGTGTCCTCGATGCCGTAGGCACCACGGTAGGTATCGTAGTCGTCAGGCTTGCCATCGGAGAGAGTGATCAGCAACCGGGTACGGGCCTCGACGCGATTGAGCAGCGCACTGAGGTGGCGGATGGCGACACCCATGCGCGTGTAGTCACGCGGCTGGATGCTGCTGATCCGTGCCTTGACCGTCTCGTCGTAGGGATCGTCGAAGGTCTTCACCCGGTACACCTCGCAGCGCTTGCGGGTCATGCCGGAGAAGCCATAGATGGCATAGCGGTCGCCCAGAGTCTCCAGCGATTCGCAGAGCAGCACCAGCGCCTCGCGTTCGGCCTCGTTGATCCAGCCCTTGGTCGAACCACTCATGTCGACCATGAACATCACCGCGATGTCACGCTCCAGCTTGTGCATCTTGGTGAACAGCCGGTCGCTCATCTCCAGACCGGACTTGCTGTCGGCCCAGGCCTCGACCAGGGCATCGATGTCGACATCATCACCGTTGACCTGCTTCTTCAGCAGCTTGTCCTCACCGCGCAGCGCCTCGAAGGTACGACGCAGACTTTTCACCAGACCAGCGTGCTTGTGCAGGGTGCGCTCGACGAATCCGTCGTGCTGCGGCGTCACCTCCAACTCACGCAGCACCGCCCAGTTCTTGCGATAGTGCTGACGCTCGTGATCCCACTCGTTGTAATGGAAGGCCCCCTCCTCGTGATAGGTCCCCTTCCACACCTCGCCCGGGTCGCGCGTCCTGTCGGCGGCCGGCGCATAGCCGCCGTCGCCGGCCGCGAACAGATAGTCGTCCGGGATCTCGCCCAGATCCTGGAGGATGGAGTCCATGCTCGCGCGCACCTCGTCCGGTGGCGCCAGCGGCTTGCCGTCCAGCGTCACCTCGTAGCGGCAACCCTCCGGCATGGTCTCATCGGGCGTCTTCCGCAGCCCCAGCCGCGAGGCCCGCCCGGCCGCATCCTGCTCCGCGCTCTGCAGACCGGCCGCCTCCAGACGCCGGCGCACGGACTCCTCCATGCGCAGCAGGCCGAGGCGCAGGGCCTCGCGGTCACGCGCCAGGCGCTCCGCCCGCACCGCCTCCACCTCCGACGGCCGCAGGCTGCCCTGGTAGGGCAAGGGCTCGGGCAACGGCAGCGCATACAGATCGGGCAGCAGCGCATAGCTGTCCTCGACCCGCGCCCCGGGACGGGACAGGCGTTCGACGGCCTGCATCCAGTGGGGCGGGGGGCCGGGATGCCCCACCTGCTCGCGCAGGGCGGCCATCTCCCGCGCCACGCCGGGCAAGTCACGGGCGATGCAGGCGTCCAGGCGCAGCGACTCCAGTGCATGAAACAGGGCCATGGCCCGCTCGGCATCGGCGAAGTGGCGGCAGGCCTGGACCAGGCTCAGCCGCCAGCTGCCGTACCAGGTCTGCGCCCACTGGTGCACGGCCAGCGCCTTGTAGAGCCGGAAGTTGTCCTGCCGGGCGGGCAACCGGACCAGGCTCTGCGGCAGGTAGAGGGTCTCGCTGTCGGTATAACAGACCTCGCCGGCCTGCAGCTTCAGACGCCGGCCGTTCAGGCCCTGGACGAAGGCCTCCAGGACAACCGCCACCTCGTCGAAGGCGACCCCCGTGCTGCGCGAGCGCCGCTCGCGGGCAAAGTCCTCCACCTGCTGGAAGGCGGCCACCGCGGCCTGCAGGCCGGCGGTGTCGTAGGCATCCATGCATTGCAGCAGCCAGGCCTCCACGCCCGCCTCGTCCATCAGCCGCAGGGCAGGGACCGCATGACAGACGAACTGGAAGGCCATGCCGGAACTGGTCTTGGCGACCACCTCCACCCAGTGCAGCACGAAATCCTGCTGCGACCGCGGCAACTGCGCCAGTGCCGTCGCCGGCGCCTCCGCGGCCCCGCTGGCGATCATGAAGGGCTCGATCCTCGCCTCCAGCTGGGCGGCATCCAGCGGCCGGTCGGCAGCCTGCGGAAAGTCGTGGTCGTCGCTCCAGCGCACCGCCGAGCCGAGCGGCAAGCGGCAGCCGGCCGCCGCCTCGCGCACCTCCAGGGGGCCGGCCTCGATACGGCGCCCGGGCAACACCTCGCCGAGCAGCTGGGCCAGGGCCTCCCCCTGCCATCCGCTATCGCTGCTGGCCAGCCAGATGCCGCGGCAGTCTTCGCCGACCAGGGGGGGCAGCAGCTTGATCAGCCGCGGCAGGTCGATGTCGCTGTCCCAGGCCTGGACCGTGCCGCCGAAGGCGGTGCGCGGGGCATTGACCAGGATCAGCTCGAAACGCTCGCGGCGACGCAGCGCCCCCTCGAGGAAGGCCAGGACCTCGGCCTCGACGTACTCGATGCCGTCCTCACCCAGCGCCGCCCGGGCCTCGGCCAGGCGCGCGGCACTGGCGTCGACATGCACCACCTCGGCTCCCGCGGCCAAGGCCGCCGCAGTCAGCGCGCCGGCGCCGGCGAAGAGATTGAGCACCCGCAGCCGCCGCAGGTGATAGCAGCCCGCCAGGCGCGCGGCGATCCACTGCCGGCAGAGCAGCTGTCGCGGTTGGAGACTCAGCCGCCCCTCCTCCAGCAGCCGGCAGTGCAGCCGCTGGCCCTCGAACTCCAGCGGCCATTCCCGCGCCAGCCCCGGGCGGGCGGCCTGCCAGTCGCCCGGCTGACCGATGGCGCCGGGCCGGAAGCACCAGTCCGCCTGCCAGTGGTCCAGCCGCGGCTCGGCATCGGCCAGGCGCTCCGGCCGCTCGACCCGGTACTCGCCCCAGCGTTCCAGCACCCGGCCGCGGCCGACGTCGAGCAGGGCATAGTCGCCGCAAGGGCTGTCCAGGCGAAGCTCAGCCACGGCCGCCGTCCATGGTGACCCCGGTCACTGACAGCCGGCCGAGACAGGTTCTAACCTCCCCCCTCATGGAAACGGACCACAGTTTGCTCAATACGCTTATCATCGCTCTGGTTGTCTTCTGCTGCCTCGTGGTGCCACTGCTCCTCGCCTGGCGCCAGCGGCAACGGCCGGAAAGGCATGCGGAAAAGCCTGTCACTGACGACAAGAGGCGGGGCAGGGAGCTGCCTGAGTAACCCTAGCAGGCTGTTGAAAAAGTCTCTGGCGAGTGCGAGACAAGGCAAAAAATGGCGAAAAAGCGCAGTTTACATGGCCGTAAATGAGCATTTTGAGCCATTTTTTAACGCCGTATCGTGCCGTCAGAGGGTTTTTCAACAGCCTGCTAGAAGACCGACGCGCTCAGCTCGTTGACCGCGACCCGCATCTCCGGATCGTCGGTCAGCGCCTCGGAGAGCGCGGCCCGGCAGGCGGCCACCGGGGCGATGCCGCTGCGCATCAGCTTGGCGGCATGCACCAGCAGCCGGGTGCTGGCGCCCTCCTCCAGGCCACTGCCCTTCAGGTTGCGGGTCATGCGCGCGAACTTGACCAGCTTCTGGGCCAGCGCCTCGTCGATGCCGGTCTCGCGCTGGATGATCTGCGCCTCCAGCTGCGCCGAGGGATAGTCGAAGTTGAGCGCCACGAAACGCTGCCGGGTGCTCTGTTTCAGATCCTTGAGCACGCTCTGATAGCCGGGGTTGTAGGAAATCGCAAGGCAGAAGTCGGCGGCGGCCTCCAGCAGTTCGCCACGCTTCTCCATCGGCAGCACCCGCCGGTCGTCGGCCAGCGGGTGGATGACCACCGTGGTGTCCTTGCGCGCCTCGACGATCTCGTCCAGGTAGCAGATGCCGCCGGCCCGCACCGCCCGCGCCAACGGCCCGTCGATCCATTCGGTATCGCCACCGCTGACCAGGAAGCGGCCGACCAGGTCGGAGGCAGTCAGGTCGTCGTGGCAGGAGACGGTGATCAGCGGCCGCTTCAGCCGCCAGGCCATGTGCTCCATGAAACGGGTCTTGCCGCAGCCGGTCGGCCCCTTCAGCAGGAGCGGCAGGCCATTGCGATAGGCTGCCTCAAAAACCTCGATCTCGTCGCCAACAGGCTCGTAATAGGGCTCATCTTCTATGAAATATTCTTCCAGCTTGACGGCGCGCATGGTCACGACGGACTCCTCGACGGCTATTCCAGGCCGGCACGTTAGCGCGATGTCCGGGCCACGGCAACAAATGTCCCAGGAAAAAGGTGGGATACCTTTTATATAGGTGGTCCGGATGCGGCGCCAGCCGGCAGCGGGCACATATGTCGTTTCTATTTCCGCATTCGAAATTTCGATGCATTTCCGGCACGGATCGTATGGCACCGCCGAGGGAGAGAGAGTATCTTTGCACATCCTGATGCCCGGGCCCGGCGGCAGCTTGCCCGGCCGGCCGCAGGACACGCCGGTTTCTTGACCCAAGGCAAGGCAACGGTGTGCGACTTGCCCCAAGTTACGCACCCAGCCTTTTCTCATTTGCACGTATGAGCTTCGCGCGCCCCGGTGCACGCCAGGACGCAGGCAGTTTTCAGATAAGTCGGTATCCGAGGAGGACTATCCATGTCGGAGGTAATCGCGACCAACCAGACCATCCTGGTGGTGGGCGGCGGGATCAGCGGCATGTCCGCAGCACTGGAGGCCGCGGAATGCGGCAAACAGGTGATCCTGGTCGAAAAGAATCCGTCCGTCGGTGGCCGGGTAAGTCAGCTCTACAAGTACTTCCCCAAGCTGTGCCACCCCAAGTGCGGACTGGAAATCAACATTCGCCGCATGAAGGCCAACAAGAACCTGCGCCTGATGACCCTCACCGAGGTCACCAAGGTCGAGGGTGAGCCCGGCAACTATCAGGTGACCCTGAAGACGGCGCCGCGCTACGTGAACGAGAACTGCACCGCCTGCGGCGCCTGCGCCGATGCGGTGGAGGCCGAATTCGACAGCGAATACGACTACGGCCTGGGCAAGCGCAAGGGCGCCTACATCGCCAACAGCCTGGCCTATCCGCAGCGCTATGTGCTGGACCCGCGCATCATCGGCACCGCCGACGCCGACAAGGCCAGGGAGGCCTGCAAGTACGGCGCCATCGACCTCGACATGCAGGACGAGGAGACCACGCTGACCGTCGGCGCCATCATCTGGGCCACCGGCTGGCAGCCGTACGATGCCAACAAGATCCAGCCCTACGGCTACGACCGCTTCGCCAACGTCATCACCAGCGTCGAATACGAGCGCATGTCCGACCCCTTCGGACCCACCGGGGGCAAGATCCTGCGCCCATCCGACGGCAAGGAGGCGAAGAACGTCGCCTTCATCCAGTGCGCCGGTTCGCGTGACCGCAACCACCTCAAGCACTGTTCGCGCATCTGCTGCATGGCCAGCCTGAAGCAGACCACCTATCTGCGCGACAAGTACGGTGACGACTTCAAGGCGTCCGTCTACTACATCGACATCCGTGCCATCGACCGCATCGACGACTTCTATCAGAAGGTGAAGGCCGACGAGAACGTCACCTTCATCAAGTCCAAGGTCGCCTCCATCACCGAGGACAAGGAGACGGGCAACCCGGTGCTGCATGGTGTCGACACCGAGGGCTACCACCGCTACAGCAACCCGCACGACCTGGTGGTACTGGCCGTCGGCATGGAGCCGAGCGTGCCGGCCGACAGCATGCCGATGGACATCACCATCAACGAGGAAGGCTTCATCGTGCCCGACGAGGCCAATGGCGCCATCTTTGCGGCCGGCTGTTCGGCCGATGCCCTGGACGTGAACCGGGCGGTGCAGAGCGCCACCGCCGGCGCGCTGCGCGCCATCCAGGTCGTGAATCGAGTTGCCGGGACGGAGGGTTAATCCATGGCTGACATCAAGATTGGAGCATATATCTGCAAGGGCTGCGGCCTGGGCGAACGCCTGGACTGCGACCAGCTGGCCACCATCGCCCAGCGCGACGGCAAGGCCCAGGTGGTCAAGCAGCATGACTTCCTGTGTAACGCCGAAGGCGTGAAGCTGATCCAGGACGACATCGACAACGAGGGTGTCAACCGCGTGGTCATCGCCGCCTGCTCGCGTCGCGCCAAGACCGAAGCCTTCGACTTCGACGGTGTCGCCATCAGCCGCGTCAACCTGCGCGAGGGTGTCATCTGGGTGCGTCCCGACGAGGACGAGATGCAGGAAACCACCCAGGAGATGGCCGACGACTACGTGCGTATGGGCTGTGCCGAGGCCAAGTTCATGACCCCGCCCCAGCCGTCCGAGAACCGCGGCCAGGAAAACGCCATCCTGGTGGTCGGTGGCGGCGTGTCCGGCATGACCGCCGCGCTGGAAGCCGCCAAGGCCGGCTATCCCGTGCACCTGGTCGAGAAGACCGGCCAGCTGGGTGGCGCCCTGGGCCACGCCTGGAAGGACATTCCGCAGAAGGCCCCCTTCGGCGAGCTGATCGACCCACCGGTGGCCGCCCTGGCGGCCGAGATCGAGGCGCAGTCGAACATCACCGTGCACCTCAACTCGACCATCACCAAGACCTCGGGCGCACCGGGCCGTTTCTCGGCTGACATCACCTCCGAGTCCGGCAGCACCAGCACCGAGAACTTCGGCGCCATCATCCAGGCCTCCGGCTTCAAGCCCTATGACATGAGCCAGCTCCCCGAGCTCGGCGCCGGCAACCCGGACGTGGTCGACCAGCTCGGCCTGGAGGAACTGGCCAAGGCGGCCAACGGCGGCCCCATCAAGCGCCCCTCCGACGGCAAGGAGGTGACGCGGGTCATGTTCCTGCAGTGCGCCGGCCAGCGCAGTGACAAGGAGGGCCACCTGCCCTACTGCTCCGGCCACTGCTGCCTGACCTCCATCAAGCAGGCCATGTACTTCAAGGACCAGAACCCGGACATCGAGGCCACGGTGCTGTTCACCGATCTGCGCACCCCGGGTGCGCCCGGCGAGGACTTCTACCGCGCCGGCCAGGACAAGGAGGTCACCTTCCGCAAGGGCATCGCCTCCGAGGTGACGGCCGGCGGCAATGGCCTGACCGTCAAGTTCAAGGATCTGATCCTCGACGAGGAGATGAGCGAGGAGGTCGACCTGGTGGTGCTGGCCACCGGCATGGTGCCCAACGCCGGCGTCAATATCGAACTGCCGGTCACCGAGGACGAAGAGAGCAAGGACGAGAACGAGGAAGCCAGCGCCGAAGTCAATGTGCCGGTGGAATCGATCCTCAACCTCACCTACCGCCAGGGACCGGACGTGCCGCAGCTGAAGTACGGCTTCAGTGACTCGCACTTCATCTGCTTCCCCTACGAGACCCGCCGCACCGGCATCTACACCTGCGGCCCGGTGCGCCGGCCGATGGATACCGCCCAGGCGATCGAGGACGCCACCGGCGCGGCCCTGAAGGCCATCCAGGCGGTGGAGAACGCCCACCTCGGCCGTGCCCTGCATCCGCGCTCCGGCGACCTGTCCTTCCCCTCCTTCCGCAAGGACGGCTGCACCCAGTGCAAGCGCTGCACCGTGGAGTGTCCGTTCGGTGCCATCGACGAGGACGAGGAGGGTTATCCGCAGTACAACGAGTCGCGCTGCCGTCGCTGCGGCACCTGCATGGGCGCCTGCCCGGTGCGCGTCATCTCCTTCGAGAACTACTCGGTGGATACCGTCGGCCAGCAGCTGAAGAACGTCGACATCCCGGACGAGTTCGAGGAGAAGCCGCGCATCCTGGTGCTGGCCTGCGAGAACGACGCCTACCCGGCGCTGGACATGGCCGCCATGCAGGGCAACCTGTACAGCCAGTGGGCCCGCGTCATCCCGGTACGCTGCCTGGGCTCGGTCAACACCATCTGGCTCACCGATGCCCTGAACAGCGGTTATGACGGCACCATCCTGATGGGCTGCCAGAAGGGCGAGAACTACCAGTGCCACTTCGTGAAGGGCTCGGAAATGGCCCATTACCGGATGAGCAAGATCGATGACACGCTGTCCCAGCTCAATCTGGAGAAGGAGCGCGTGGCCACCTACGAGGTCGCCATCACCGACATCGACCGCGCACCGAAGCTGATTGACGACATGGCCGAGACGATCGAACAGATCGGCATGAGCCCCTTCAAGTTCTAGGAGCGATTCATGAGCGACTATAACCAACAGATGATCGAAAAGTACCGCGGCAACTTCCTCAAGGAAGTCGAGGCCAACGTCGAGGAAGGGGACTGGGTGAAGATGTGCATGCAGTGCGGCGTCTGCTCGGGCTCCTGCCCCTTCGGTCCGCACTGGGAACATCCACCGCAGGAAATCTTCATGATGATTCGCGCCGGCAAGCGCGATGAAGTTCTGCAGTCGGATTCGATGTGGATGTGCACCTCCTGCTACAACTGCATCGCCCGCTGCCCGCGCGGCCTGCCCATCACCCACATCATGCATGGCCTGGCCACCTACTCGAAGCGCCTCGGGCTGGTGCCCCAGCAGCAGCCGACGGCCAAGTTCGCCCAGCTGTTCTGGGACAACCTGACCAAGACCGGCCGCGTCAACGAGCTGAAGCTCGGCCTGCAGCTGTACTTCATGAACGGCTTCTCCGAAGGCATCAAGACCTCGCTGAAAATGAAGGACATCGGCCTGGGGATGCTCAAAACCAAGCGCATGAGCCCCATGGAGCTGTTCGGCGGACACAAGTGCAAGGACACCAAGGGCCTGCACGCCATGCTCGCCAAGGCCCAGGAAATCGAAGACGCCAAGATCGGCAAGACCGGCGCCTAAGGAGAAGACAATGGCTAAGAAAACCTATTCTTTCTATCCGGGCTGCTCTTCCCAGAAGGCGGCTTCCGCGTCCAACTACCAGGTCTCGGTCGAGAGCATGTGCAAGACCCTGGACATCGAGCTGAACGAGATTCCGGACTGGAACTGCTGCTCCGCCTCGATCGGCTATGCCGGTGGCGGCGAGCTGCCTCGCCTGGCCCTGTCGGCACGCAACATCGCCCTCTCCGAGCAGGCCCATCCGGATCAGGACATCGTCGCCACCTGCGCCGCCTGCTGGCTGGCCACCCGCGAGACCCAGGAGCGGCTGCGCGAGGACGACGACCTGATGAAGGAAACCAACGAGGCGCTGGCCGCTGCCGGCCTCAAGATCGAGGCCAACAAGAAGGTCCGCCACATGGTCGAGGTGCTGATCGAGGACTTCGGCTACGAGGGCCTCGGCCAACCGGTCAAGAAGCCGCTGGAAGGCATCAAGATCGCCGGCTACGTCGGCTGCCAGACCAACCGCCCGTTCGGCATCGCCGGCGAATCCTTCGAGAACCCGAAGTACCTGGACAAGATGATCGAGACGGTCGGCGCCGAGCCATGCAACGACTACGAGAAGAAGGTGTCCTGCTGCGGTGGCGCCCTGGCCTTCTCCGAGCCGGAAAAGAGCCAGGCCCTGATCAAGGACATCATCGAGTCGGCCTACGACAACGGCGCCGAGATGATCGTCACGCCCTGCCCGGTGTGCCAGATGAACACCGAGGTCTATCAGGACCAGATCAACCAGAAGTATGGCACCAAGTTCAAGATCCCCGTGGTCTACTACTCCCAGCTGCTCAGCGTCGCCTACGGCGCCTCGGCCAAGGAGGCCGGTCTCGACGGCCAGGTGATCCCGGCCAAGAAGCTGGAGGATATCGCCAACAAGTAGCCCGCAGATTCAGGTGCAAATCATCAAGGCCCCTCAGTGAGGGGCCTTTTTTTGTGGTTCATGACCACGAAAGCCGCGAAAAAATCTCGATAGCAGGAGCCACACCGACCCCTGAAAGACACCATCCCTTTCCGTGGATTTCGCGGCTTTCGTGGCCATATCCCATCCGTGTTTACCATGGTCATCAACTCACATCTTTGCTGACTCTCGTGATGGAAGAATCCCGCCGCTCCGGCCTGCCGTGACAGGGCGGGCAACCCCGCCCGGCCCGGACTTGCTATCATGGGCCATGGACGACGCCTCGCATGTCTACGCCGGCCTCACCCCGGACCTCATCCTCGACGCCGTGGAGGCCCAGGGGCAGCGCTGCAGCGGCCATCTGCTGGCCCTGAACAGCTACGAGAACCGGGTCTACCAGATCGGCCTGGAGGCGGGCGGCTTCCTGGTTGCCAAGTTCTACCGCCCGGGGCGCTGGAGCGACGCGGCGATCCTCGAGGAACACGCCTTCAGCCGCGAACTGGCCGAACGCGACATCCCGGTCGTGCAGCCGCTGACCGATGCGGCCGGCGTCACCCTGTTCCGGCATCAGGGATTCCGCTTCGCCCTCTACCCCCGCCAGGGCGGACGCTGGCCGAATCTCGACGATCTGGACAACCTGCTGCGACTCGGGCGCCTGCTCGGCCGCATCCACGCCGTGGGCGCCATGCGCCCCTTCAGCCATCGCCCGCGGCTGGACCCGGAAAGCTTTGGTGTCGCGTCAGTCGACTACCTGCTGGGTGAAGGCCTGCTGCCGGCCCATATCGAACTCGCCTACCGCACCCTGACCGCCGACCTGCTGCAGCAGATCGAGTCGGCCTATGCCCGGGCCGGGGAGATCCGCCTGATCCGCCTCCATGGCGACTGCCATCCCGGCAACATCCTCTGGACCGACGACGGGCCGCACTTCGTCGATCTCGACGACTGCCGCAGCGGACCGGCCATACAGGACCTGTGGATGCTGCTCTCGGGTGAGCGGCGCGAGATGGCCGCCGCGCTCAGCGAACTGCTGGAGGGCTACCAGGAATTCCACGATTTCGACTACCGCGAGCTGCAGCTGATCGAGGCCCTGCGCACCCTGCGCATGATCCACTACGCCGCCTGGCTGGCGCGGCGCCGCGACGACCCGGCTTTCCAGCAGGCCTTTCCCTGGTTCGGCAGCGACCGCTACTGGGAGGAACACATCCTCGCCCTGCGCGAGCAGGCGGCGGCGCTGAATGAGCCGCCGCTGAACGTCTGACCCAGCTATCCCGGATATTGCACCAAAGCGGCCCAATTGACATGAGAATCATTCGTATTTACAATCGAGAAATATTCTCAACTATTGGCCGGACAGACTTCGACCCATGCCCCCCACCACCAGCGAGGCCAGCCTCAAGCTCCACGAGATCCCCGTGGTCGCCCGCTCCGAGCGGCAGCGACATGCCCTGACCCGGGCCCTGGAGGCCTTCTTCGTCCGTCATCGGGACCGCCTCGCCTGGCTGCATCTCGGCATGTTCGTCCTGTTCCTGGCCCTGCTGTTCGGCCCGCTGTTCCTGCCGTCGCCCGCCGAGAACGCCGGCCCCCTCGACCACCCCACGACCTTCGCCAACTACCTTCTCTGGGGACTCTGGTTCCCGCTGGTCTTCCTCTCCGTGATCTTCACCGGCCGCAGCTGGTGCGGCCTGCTCTGCCCCATGGGGGCAGCCTCGGAATGGGCCAACCGGCGCGGTCTGCAACGCCCAATCCCGGCCTGGGTCCGCTGGGAAGGGACGCCGATCCTCAGCTTCCTGCTGATCACCATCCTCGGCCAGACGCTCGGGGTGCGCGACCACCCCGAGGCGGTCGCCGAGGTGTTCGGCGGCACCCTGCTGGCGGCCATCGTGCTCGGCTTCCTCTATGGCCGCAACAAACGCGCCTGGTGCCGCCACATGTGTCCCATCGGCCTGCTGCTGGGCGTCTTCTCACGTCTCGGTGCCGTGCAGTTCTGGCCCAAGCGCAAACGACCGGGTGGCGACGCCTATACCGAGCGCGGCCTGTGCCCGACACTGATCGACATCAACCGCAAGGAGGAATCCCGCCACTGCATCGAATGCTTCCGCTGTGTGCATCCGCAGTCCAAGGGGGGACTGATGCTGCGCCTGCGCCGACCAGGGCGTGAAGTGGAGGCCATCCGCGACCACAATCCCAATGCCGCGGAGGTGTGGTTCCTGTTCCTCGGCACCGGCGCCGCGCTCGGCGGCTTCCTGTGGCTGGTCCTGCCCGCCTACAACCGCCTGCGTCAGGCGGTCGGCGAATGGTTCATCGAACACGGCCACTACTGGATCGGCGAGGCAGGCCCCGCCTGGCTGATGAGCGTCCACCCGGACCGCCGTGAGGTGTTCAACTGGCTGGACTTCATGATGATCGTCGGCTTCATGCTGGCCTGCACCCTGCTGTTGACCCTGCTGCTGTCCCTCACCACCGGCCTCAGCGCCTGGCTCGCCGGCCGCAGCGGCGCCGATCTGGACCTGCGCCGACGCTTCATCGAACTGGGATATGCCTACGCCCCGGTGGCCATGGTCTCGCTGGTGATCGGCCTGGGCGGCGAACTGTTCGAGGCACTGCGCCTCGTCGATCCCGGCGGCCTCAGTATCGGCTACGCCAAGGGCGTCCTGTTCGTGCTCAGCCTGCTGTGGAGCATCCAGCTCGGCAACCGCATCCTGCAGCGCCAGGGCGTGGCCGGCCCGCGCCGGTGGCTGCCGCTGCTGCCGAGCACCGCCGGCAGCCTGGCGGTCGGCCTCGCCTGGTGGCCGGCCATCTTCGGCCTGTGAATCCTCCCCTTCAACCAAGGAGTCCGAGATGCACCTGATTCGTTCCCTTCTCACCAGCCTGCTGCTGGGCGCCTCCACCGCGGTCAGCGCCGGCGACGTACGCATCGGCAGCGTGGAAAAAAACGGCATGCAAGTGGGTGCCGTGTACATCCAGCCGGTGACCATGGAACCCATGCTGCCTGGCATGGCGCAGCCAGCCGACATCCACCTGGAGGCCGACATCCACGCCCTCAGGGACAATCCGCAGGGCTTCCGCGAAGGCGACTGGATCCCCTACCTGAGCATCAGCTACACGATCAGCAAGCAGGGCTCGGACTGGACGCGCAGCGGGATCCTGATGCCGATGGCCGCCAACGACGGCCCCCACTATGCCAGCAACCTCAAGCTGGACGGGGCCGGCAAGTATCGCCTGCGCTACCACATCAAGCCACCACCCTATGCCGCCTTCCACCGGCACAGCGACAGGGAAACCGGCGTCGCGCCCTGGTGGGCACCCTTCGACCTGGAGTGGGACTTCATCTACGTCGGCGTCGGTAAAAAGGGCGGCTACTGACCCCATCGCCTGACTCCTGGACTGCACAAGGTTCGTCGTTGTATCCATGCGCATTCCCTGTCGTCTTCTCGCCGGCCCGCTCCTTGGCCTGCTGGCCGTTCAGACCGTCGTAGCCGATGAGGTCGACCAGCGCCATGGCCGGATACTCGATGGCCTGCCGAAAATAGGCATCGAAGGCGCCATCACGGCAAGCTGGCAGTACGCCAGCGACCCTCGACTCGATGCCGAACTCATCGCTTCACTCGATCTGCTCGGCAGATGGCAAACCCGCCACGGCCAGTGGCTGGCCTACCTGGAGGGAAGCAGCACGCCCCCGGCCAATGGCCTCTCCCGTCATGCCGGGGAGGCCAATGCCGATGCCGGCACAGCATTGAACTCCCGGGGCCATGGCCGGCTGCAGCTGTCGGAGCTGCACTACAGCCGGCGCCTTGCCCGCGGCACCCTGGTGATCGGCCAGATCGACCCGACTGCCTTCCTCGACAGCAGCGAGGTCGCCAACGACGAGACCCGCCAGTTCCTCGCCGCGACCCTGGTCAACAACCCGGCAATCGAATTCCCGGACTATACCCTGGGCGCGGTCTATCACCATCACACGACTGCAGAACGACCCGGCTTCACCCTGCTGCTGGCGAGCTCCCATGGCCTCGCCGATAACGCGAGCCTGTCCTATGCTGAACTGATCAAGGTGAACGACGACGACAAGGGCCTGTTCAGCGCGTTCGAGGTCTACCGGCAGTCTGACGGCCTGACCTGGCGCGGAGGCCTGTGGCTGAACACGGCCGACCATGAAACCCTGGACGGAACCGCCGCCGATGCCGCCAATTACGGCCTCTATGGGAATATCGATTTTGCCCTGAAAGCCTTGCGCGGCAACCTGCGCCTCGGGTTCAGCAATCCGGCGGTCTCCGAGGCGGCGGCCTTTGCCTCACTCGCCCTGGAACAAGCGCTAGCGCAGATCACCCTGGGTGCCGGCCTGTCGTATAGCTGGCTGTCGGGCGAACTCGATGACCCGGCGCGGAATGACAGCAGTCAGGCCGAACTCTACCTGCGCAGCGAAACCAGCCGGAGGCTGCAGATCACCACCTCCTTACAGTGGCTGAGAAACAGCGGCCTCGACCGTTCCGGGCGCAGCGTCGATCCCCGTTTGACGATCGTTGGCTTGCGCATCGGCTACAGTTTCTAGTCCGCATATTGCGCCAAGGATTCGAGTTTCAGGGCGAATCTGGCTAACCCGGATATTGCACCAAGGCGGCGCGCATGAAGGGGGTTCGTGCTGTAATACAGGGACGATATGGCCATGAAAGGCCCCTTGGGCGGGTTACAGTAATGTTCAACACCACGTCAATCGCGGCCTGGAGGCCGCTCCTACCATGGTGCCGCCATGCCCCGTAGGAGCGGCCTCCAGGCCGCGATCCCCGGCGGGTCCAGCCACGCCATCATCCGGGGGCCTGATGCAATATCGGGGTTAATAATACAAACGATAACAAAAAAGGGCGGCCCAAGGCCGCCCTTCGATTGCACCTCGCAACAACCGGATCAGCTGACCTTGGGATCGAGCTCACCGGATTCGTAGCGCTTGTACATGTCTTCCAGGCTGATCGGCTTGATCTTGTCGGCGTGGCCGGCAGCGCCGAAGGCCTCGTAGCGCGCCTTGCAGATCTCCTTCATGGCGGCGGTGGACGCCTTGAGGAACTTGCGCGGATCGAAGTTGGAGGGGTTCTCCGCCAGGTGCTTGCGAATGGCACCCGTGGAGGCCATGCGCAGGTCGGTATCGATGTTGACCTTGCGCACACCGTGCTTGATGCCTTCCTGGATCTCCTCCACCGGCACGCCATAGGTCTGGCCCATGTCGCCGCCGTAGTTGTTGATGATCTCCAGCCAGTCCTGCGGCACCGAGGAGGAACCGTGCATCACCAGATGGGTGTCGGGGATGCGGGCATGGATTTCCTTGATGCGCTCGATGGCCAGGATGTCGCCGGTCGGCGGGCGGGTGAACTTGTAGGCACCGTGGCTGGTGCCGATGGCGATGGCCAGGGCATCGACGCCGGTGTCCTTGACGAACTGAGCGGCCTCTTCAGGGTCGGTCAGCAGCTGGGAGTGATCCAGCTTGCCCTCGGCGCCATGACCGTCTTCCTCGCCCATCATGCCAGTCTCCAGCGAACCCAGGCAGCCCAGCTCGCCCTCCACCGAAACACCGCCGGCATGAGCCATCTCCACCACCCGGCGGGTGACGTCGACGTTGTACTCATAGGTGGAAGGGGTCTTCATGTCTTCCATCAGCGAGCCATCCATCATCACCGAGCTGAAGCCGGACTGGATGGAACGCAGGCAGACGCCGGGGGCCGAGCCGTGATCCTGGTGCATGACGATCGGGATGTGCGGATACATCTCGATGGCCGCGGAGATCAGATGGCGCAGAAAGGGCTCGCCCGCGTAGGAACGTGCGCCGGCAGAGCCCTGCATGATGACCGGGCTGTTGGTCTCGTCGGCCGCCTGCATGATGGCGTGCACCTGCTCCATGTTGTTGACGTTGAAGGCAGGCATGCCGAAGTTGTTCTCGGCAGCGTAATCGAGCAATTGACGCAAGGATATCAAGGCCATGGGTCTCTCCTTGGAGTTGGTATGTGTTCTAAGAAATTCGGTCCCGGCGGGGCACGCGGCCCGCTTCAGAGTTCGTCCTGGTGCAGTTCGTGTTCGCCGACACGCAGGATCTTCATCGCGTTGGTCCCGCCCAGCACGCCGGCCAGATCGCCCTTGGTGATGATCACCAGATCGCCGTCGCGCACCGCGCCGCGGCGCACCAGCTCGTCGATCGCCTCGCGGTTGACCTCGGCATGGTCGGTGGAGGTGACGTCGAAGCTGACCGGGTAGACGCCGCGATAAAGGGTTACCTTTCTACGCGTCTCCACATGACGGGTCAAGGCATAGATCGGTATGCCGGAACTGATACGAGACATCCATAGTGGCGTGGCACCGGACTCGGTCAGCGCGGCGATGGCCTTCACCCCAAGATGATTGGCGGTATACATGGCGGCCTTGGCGATGGCCTCGTCGATGCGGTTGAAGTGCATCTGCTGGCGGCGTTCCGTAACCATGGCATTGCGCTGCCGTTCGGCCCCCTTGCAGATGCGGTCCATGGCCGCCACCACCTTGTCGGGATACTTGCCGGTGGCAGTCTCGGCCGAGAGCATCACGGCATCGGTGCCGTCGATCACCGCATTGGCCACGTCGAACACCTCGGCGCGGGTAGGAATCGGGCTCTCGACCATCGACTGCATCATCTGCGTGGCGGTGATCACCACCCGGTCCAGGCCACGCGCGATGTGGATGATGCGCTTCTGCACGGCCGGCAGCTCGGCATCGCCGATCTCCACACCGAGGTCGCCGCGGGCGATCATCACTGCGTCGCTGGCCTCGATGATCTCCTCCAGATTGTTCATCGCCTCGGCACGTTCGATCTTGGCGATGATGCCGCCATGGCCACCCGCCTGGCGCAGCAGCTCGCGCGCCTCGTTGACATCGTCGGCACAGCGCGGGAAGGACAAGGCCAGGTAATCGCAGCGCATATCCGCCGCAACCTTGATGTCGGCTCGGTCCTTGTCGGTGAGCGCCTTGGCGGAAAGCCCGCCGCCCTGGCGGTTGATGCCCTTGTTGTTGGACAGCTCGCCTCCGACCACCACGCGGCAGACGATCTCCGCACCCAGGCTGTCCTCGACCCAGAGCACCACATGACCGTCGTCGAGCAGCAGGGTATCGCCGCGCTTGACGTCCTCCGGCAACTGCTTGTAGGCGATGCCGACCCGCTCGGCAGTACCGTCGTCGCTGCCCAGCGAGGCATCGAGCACGAAGCGCGCCCCTTCCTCGAGCACCACCTTGCCTTCCTTGAAACGTTCGATGCGGATCTTCGGCCCCTGCAGGTCGCAGAGCACACCGACCTGGCGACCGTGGGCGCGGGCCCGGTTGCGTACCGTCTCCGCCCGTTCGCGGTGTTCCTCGTGACTGCCATGAGAGAAATTCAGGCGCACCACGTCGACCCCGGCCTGGATCAGTGCATCCAGGGCCTTGGGGTCATCGGTCGCCGGCCCCATGGTGGCGATGATCTTGGTACGTCTCAGCATAAAGCCCGCTTTCCTGACGGCGCCTGTTGCGCCTGATTGTAGGAATCCCGCCCGCCACCCGGGAATAACCCGTGCGGCAGCGGTTCGTCGCACGCCCGGCTCAGGACTTGGCGCGCTGTTCGAGGACCTCCACCGCCGGCAGCTTCTTGCCTTCCAGGAATTCCAGGAAGGCGCCGCCACCGGTCGAGATGTAGGAGATCCGGTCGGCGATACCGTATTTGTCGACCGCCGCCAGGGTGTCGCCACCGCCGGCGATGGAGAAGGCCCTGGACTCGGCAATGGCCAGTCCCAGGGTCTTGGTGCCCTCACCGAACTGATCGAACTCGAAGACGCCGACCGGACCGTTCCAGACGATGGTCCCGGCAGCCTTCATCATCTCCGCGAAACGGGCGGCGGTCTCCGGTCCGATGTCGAAGATCATGTCGTCGTCGGCGACCTCGTCGACCTTCTTCACTGTCGCCTCGGCGGTCTCGGAGAACTCCTTGCCCACCACCACGTCACTCGGCACCGGGATCTCGCCACCCTTGGCCTTGGCCGCTTCCATCAAGCGCTTGGCCTCGGGGATCAGATCCTCCTCGTACAGCGACTTGCCGACATTGTAACCGCAGGCAGCGATGAAGGTATTGGCGATGCCACCACCCGGGATCAGCTGATCCACCACCTGGGACAGGGACTCCAGCACGGTCAGCTTGGTGGAGACCTTGGAGCCGCCGACGATGGCCACCATCGGCCGCTCGGGGTTGTGCAGGGCCTTGCCCAGCGCCTCCAGTTCACCGGCCAGCAGCGGGCCGGCGCAGGCCACCGGGGCATACTTGGCGACACCGTGGGTCGAAGCCTGGGCGCGGTGCGCGGTACCGAAGGCGTCCATCACGTAGACGTCACAGAGACTGGCGTACTTCCTGGACAGTTCGTCGTCGTTCTTCTTCTCGCCCTTGTTGAAGCGGACATTCTCGAGGATCACCACCTCGCCCTCTGCCACCTCGGGCGCCGTCTCCAGGTAATCCTTGACCAGCCGCACCTCCTTGCCCAGCAGGCCGCCGAGATGATCGGACACCGGCTTGAGCGAGAACTGCTCGTCGTATTCACCCTCGGTAGGCCGTCCCAGATGGGACATCAGCATCACCCGCGCACCGGCCTTCATGGCCTGCTCGATGGTCGGCAGCGAGGCGCGGATCCGCTTGTCGGAGGTCACCTTGCCGTCCTTGATCGGCACGTTGAGATCCTGACGGATGAGGACGCGTTTTCCGGCCAGATCGAGGTCGGTCATCTTGATCACGGACATCTGCTGCTCCTTGAACTCTAAGGCTTGATATATCTTGAAAACGATTGGCCAAGCCGCTGGCGCTTGGCGAATGGTTCTCTGCCGGCAAAGGGAAGGCCGTCGATGCGGGGCGGGAACACCCGCCCCGCATGACGTCCGTCAGGCTGCTCAGCCAGCGACGTGCTGCACGAAACGCAGCATGTTGCAGGTGTAGCCGTACTCGTTGTCGTACCAGGACACGACCTTGACGAAGGTGTCGTCGAGGGCGATGCCGGCGCCGGCGTCGAAGATGGAGGAAAAGCCCACGCCGCGGAAGTCGGTGGAGACCACCTTCTCGTCGGTATAGGCCAGGGTCTTGCTGATGTCGCCGGACTCGGAGGCCTTCTTCATGGCGGCGCAGATGTCGTCATAGCTGGCCGGCTTCTCCAGTTCCACGGTCAGGTCGACCACCGACACGTCGGAGGTGGGCACGCGGAAGGCCATGCCGGTGAGCTTGCCGTTCAGCTCGGGCAGCACCACGCCCACGGCCTTGGCGGCGCCGGTGGAGGACGGGATGATGTTCTCCAGGATGCCGCGGCCGCCGCGCCAGTCCTTCATGGAGGGGCCGTCGACGGTCTTCTGGGTGGCGGTGGCGGCGTGCACGGTGGACATCAGGCCACGCTTGATGCCCCAGTTGTCGTGCAGCACCTTGGCCACCGGCGCCAGGCAGTTGGTGGTGCAGGAGGCGGCCGAGACGATGGCCTGGCCGGCATAGCTGTCGTGGTTGACGCCGTAGACGAACATCGGGGTGCCGTCCTTGGAGGGCGCGGACATGACCACCTTCTTGGCGCCGGCTGCGATGTGCTTCTGGCAGGTTTCCTCGGTGAGGAAGAAGCCGGTGCACTCGATGACCAGATCGGCGCCGATGTCGCTCCACTTCAGGTTGGCCGGATCGCGCTCGGCGGTCAGGCGGATGGTCTTGCCGTTGACCACCAGGTTGTTGCCCTCGACGGCGACGTCGCCGTCGAAACGGCCGTGCACCGAGTCGTACTTGAGCATGTAGGCCAGGTAATCGGCGTCCAGCAGGTCGTTGATGCCGACCACTTCGATGTCGCTGAAGTCCTTGGCGATGGCACGGAAGGCCATGCGGCCAATGCGGCCGAAGCCGTTGATACCAACCTTGATAGTCATAACGTGATTCCCCTTATTGCGTTTAAGGCTGAAGAATGAAAAGCGTTACAGGACAGAGTTGACGGCCTTGACCACGTTGTCCACGGTGAAGCCGAATTCCTTGAACAGTTCGCCGGCCGGCGCCGATTCGCCGAAGCGGTCGATCCCGACCACCGCGCCCCCCAGGCCGACATACTTGCGCCAGTAGTCGCGCACCCCCGCCTCGACGGCGACCCGTGCCGTGCAGCTGGAAGGCAGCACGGACTCGCGATAGGCCTCGTCCTGGGCGTCGAACACATCGGTGGCCGGCATGGAGACGACGCGGATCTTCTTGTCGCTCATGGCCTCGGCCGCACCCATGGCCAGCGCCACCTCGGAACCGGTGGCAATGATGATGGCGTCCGGTGCGCCGTCGCAGTCCTTGAGGATGTAACCGCCCTTGGCGATATCGGCGATCTGCGCCTCGCTGCGCGTCTGGTGCGGCAGACCCTGGCGGGAGAAGATCAGGCAGGTCGGGCCGTCCTTCTTCTCGATCGCCGCCTTCCAGGCCACCGCGGTCTCCACTGCATCGCAGGGCCGCCACAGGGTCATGTTGGGTACCAGCCGCAGGGTGGCGATCTGCTCGATCGGCTGGTGGGTCGGGCCGTCCTCGCCGAGACCGATGGAGTCATGGGTGTAGACGAAGATGCTCTGGATCTTCATCAGCGCCGCCATGCGCAGGGCATTGCGGGCGTATTCGGAGAACATCAGGAAGGTGCCGCCGAAGGGCACGAAGCCGCCGTGCAGCGACATGCCGTTCATCATCGCCGACATGCCGAACTCGCGCACGCCATAGGACAGATAGTTGCCATCGGTCACGGTCTTGTTGACGGACACCGAGCCGGACCAGGACGTCAGGTTGGACGGGGTCAGGTCCGCCGAGCCGCCGAAGAATTCGGGCAGCACCGGGGCATAGCCGTTGATGGCGTTCTGCGAGGCCTTGCGGGTGGCCGGACTCTCGGCCTTGGCATCGATCTCCTTGATGAAGGCGGCAGCATGCTCTTCCCAGTTGGCGGGCAGCTCGCCCTTCATGCGGCGCTCGAATTCGGCGGCCAGATCCGGGAAAGCGGCCTTGTAGGCAGCGAACTTCTCGTTCCACTCGGCCTCGGCCTTGGCGCCCTTGTCGCGGGCATCCCAGCCGGCATAGATCTCGTCCGGGATCTCGAACGGACCGTACTTCCAGCCCAGGTTCTCGCGGGTGGCCTTGATCTCGTCCTCGCCCAGCGGCGCGCCGTGGCAATCGTGGCTGCCGCAGAGATTCGGGGCGCCATAACCGATCACGGTCTTGCAGCAGATCAGCGAGGGACGGTCATTGACAGACTTGGCCTCGTGGATCGCACGGCTGATGGCCTCGGCATCGTGGCCGTCGACATCGCGGATCACGTGCCAGCCATAGGCCTCGAAACGCTTGGGCGTGTCATCGCTGAACCAGCTCTCGACATGGCCGTCGATGGAGATGCCGTTGTCGTCCCAGAAGGCGATCAGCTTGCCGAGACCCAGGGTGCCGGCCAGGGCACAGGACTCGTGGGAGACGCCTTCCATCATGCAGCCATCGCCAAGGAAGGTGTAGGTGTAGTGGTCGACGATGTGGTGGCCGTCGCGGTTGAACTGACCGGCCAGCGTGCGCTCGGCCAGTGCCATGCCCACGGCGTTGGTGATGCCCTGCCCCAGCGGACCGGTGGTGGTCTCGACGCCTGGCGTGTAGCCGTATTCGGGATGGCCCGGGGTCTTGGAATGCAGCTGGCGGAACTGCTTCAGGTCCTCGATGCTGAGGTCGTAACCGGAGAGGTGCAGCAAGGAATAGATCAGCATGGAGCCATGGCCGTTGGACAGCACGAAACGGTCGCGGTCCCACCATGCCGGGTTGGACGGATTGTGCTTGAGGAAATCGTTCCACAGCACCTCGGCGATGTCAGCCATCCCCATCGGCGCACCGGGGTGGCCGGAATTTGCCTTCTGAACGGCGTCCATACTGAGGGCGCGAATGGCGTTAGCGAGTTCTTTGCGCGAGGGCATGGGTTCTCTCCTATATATGCTTGTAAATGCTGTGCCACCTGGCCGGCCGCGGATCTTGGGCCGAAACGGCCCGCGGCATCGCTGAAACAAAAGCCTCTCCCGGACTCCTGTTGACGTGCCAGGTATCGGGTTCTTCTTGAAAGCGGTGTTCCGCCAAGGCCCGCCTGCTGCAGGGCGAAACACTCAAAAATTCTGTTCGCGCCGTCGACGGCCCGCCTCCGGCCGAGCACCTGCCGGGGCGGGTCGAGCGGCGTATTTTCCCCTAGATGCTGACGCGGAGCAATAGCAGCGAGCGCTGCCGCCTTCTGCCAGTCCGGCAGGACCTGACCGATACATTTTTTCTATTTGCAGATAGGCGGCGCTTATCATACTGGAGCGGCCACTGCCTTCACTCGCCTATCCACTTGATGGAACAACCGATACTGGGAATCTGCTCGGCCGGCCCGCGGCCGGTTTCCGCGACCTGCTTCATGGCCTCGAACAGGTCGCGGCGCACATCCCCCGACGCGGTCTCCTTGCGGCTGGCATCGAAGCGGCCGCGATACTGCAGCTCCAGATCGGCGTTGTAGCCGAAGAAATCCGGCGTGCAGACGGCACCATAGGCCCGCGCCACCTCCTGGGTCTCGTCCAGCAGGTAGGGGAAGGGGAATCGATACTGCTCCGCCACCCGCTTCATGTTGTCGAAGGAATCCTCCGGGTAGTCGCTGGGATCGTTGGACATGATGGCCACCGAGTTGATGCCGTAGTCCATCAGTTCCCGGGTGTCGCGCACCAGGCGCTCGCGGATCGCCTTCACGTAGGGGCAGTGATTGCAGATGAACATCACCAGCAGACCCTTCTCGCCGCGGCAGTCGTCCAGCGTCCAGATCCTGCCGTCCACGCCCGGCAGGGCGAAACCCACCGCCGGCTTGCCGAACTCACAGACGGGCGTCTCAAGCGAAACCATGGTCCGTTCCTCCGTTCCAGATCGAGGCGCGCAGTTTACCATGTGCGGAATACCTTGAAATAGCCACGAAAAACACGGAACACACGGACGGGATTATTGCGGCGCAGGCACTTCGCGCGGCGCCTGGTAACCAGAAGATATTTTCGTGTTTTCCGTGGCCATTGTTGTTTCTTCGGCCAGGGGACGCACCCCACAATAAGCCTTTTCGTGGGTTTGGTGGCTACCCCGGATATTGCACCAAGGCGGCCCCTATGATCGGAGTGCAGGCTGGCATACAAGGCCAGGAGGCTCGCAAATAGGCTCTCGTGGCGGGGTACACTTTGTGCCTATTCGATCTCAGAACGCATCTGGCTGCGCATCCTGGCCGATCCCCCTTGAACCATAGCTACGGCTATGCTTCTGCGGGTGATCGACCAAGCTGCTTTGCCAGCTCCGCCCTGAGAATCGAATCCTTGGTGCAATATCCGGGCTATACTAAGACAAACGATAACAAAGCCTCATTCAGCGGGTCTCTGGACGATCAGCCCGCAAGGCGCAATGGCGCCGGCAGGGTGATTCCCTGTCAAGCCATTGCAACGTTGCGGATGGCCGTCCAGAGGCCCGCCCGCAGGGAGCTTGCCAGGCGCCCCGGCTCTGCGTTGTGCCCCTTGGCAAGGGCGGGCCATTCCCTGCGGAGCACGCCTTGATCCGGGGCGCCTGGCAAGCTCTGAATGAGGCTTTGTTATCGTTTGTCTTAGTATCTTTGACAACAACAAGAAAGGTGGCCTAAACTTCCGGCCCACAGCGCCGATTTGAATTCAGATTGCGGGCGCTATAGAAATCCGGCTAAAGCGAGGATGGCAACAAGAATTCCAGAACCCGCTTGAGCTTCCGGCCGGCGGGTTTTTTGTTATGAGGCATCGACCAGCATGAACGACTATCTGTTTACATCCGAATCCGTCTCCGAAGGCCACCCGGACAAGATGGCCGACCAGATTTCGGACGCCATCCTCGACGCCATCATCCGCCAGGATCCGCACGCCCGCGTCGCCTGCGAGACCCTGGTCAAGACCGGCATGGTGATCCTCGCCGGCGAGATCACCACCGGCGCCCGCGACATCGAGTACGAGAAGCTGGTGCGCGACACGGTGAACGGCATCGGCTACACCAGTTCGGAGATCGGCTTCGACGGCAACACCTGCGCGGTGCTCAACGCCCTCGGCCAGCAGTCGCAGGACATCAACCAGGGCGTCGACCGTGAGACCCGCGAGCAGCAGGGCGCCGGCGACCAGGGCCTGATGTTCGGCTATGCCAGCGACGAGACCGAGGTGCTGATGCCCGCCCCCATCACCTACGCCCACCGTCTGGTACGGCGCCAGGCCGAGGTGCGCAAGAACGGCACCCTGTCCTGGCTGCGGCCCGACGCCAAGAGCCAGATCACCTTCCGCTACGAGAACGGCCGGCCGGCCGGCATCGAGGCCGTGGTGCTCTCCACCCAGCATGCCCCGGAGATCGAACAGGACGTACTGCGCGAGGCGGTGATGGACGAGATCCTCAAGCCGGTGCTACCGGCCGAGTGGCTGGACCAGTGCCCCCAGGACAAGATCCACATCAACCCCACCGGCCGCTTCGTCATCGGCGGCCCCATGGGCGACTGCGGCCTGACCGGGCGCAAGATCATCGTCGACACCTACGGCGGCATGGCGCGCCATGGCGGCGGCGCCTTCTCCGGCAAGGATCCGTCCAAGGTCGACCGCTCGGCCGCCTATGCCGCGCGTTACGTGGCCAAGAACATCGTCGCCGCCGGCCTGGCCGAACGTTGCGAGATCCAGGTGTCCTACGCCATCGGCGTGGCCGAACCGACCTCGATCACCATCAACACCTTCGGCACCAACAAGATCGAGGAAGACAAGATCAGTGCCCTGGTGCGCGAACACTTCGACCTGCGCCCCTGGGGCATCATCACCATGCTCGACCTGCTGGAGCCGCACTACCAGCCGACTGCCGCCTACGGCCACCTCGGACGGGACGACATCGACCTGCCCTGGGAACGTACCAACAAGGCGGAACTGCTGAGGGAGGCGGCGGGGCTGTAAACGCTAAAACCGCCAAGGCGCCAGGAAAATGATTTTTGTAATCTTGGCGCTCTTGGCGCCTTGGCGGCTAAACTACGACGATCACGACACTGCCCCCCGAGGGGCGCTGCAGCGGGGCAACCCGTCAGGCTCGGGGAGACAGCGAAACCAAACAACGGCGCTCATCTTTTGCTATATCAGGAGAGATGAACATGAACGCTGTTTTGGATTCCAACGCCGATTTCCTGGTCGCCGACATCGAGCTGGCCGACTGGGGCCGCAAGGAGATCGCCATCGCCGAGACCGAGATGCCCGGCCTGATGGCGCTGCGCGAGAAATACGCCGGCCAGAAGCCCCTGAAGGGCGCCCGTATCGCCGGTTCCCTGCACATGACCATCCAGACCGCGGTGCTGATCGAGACCCTGGTGGAACTCGGCGCCGAGGTACGCTGGGCCTCGTGCAACATCTTCTCCACCCAGGACCATGCCGCGGCCGCCATCGCCGCCGAAGGCATCCCGGTCTACGCCTTCAAGGGTGAGAGCCTGGAGGAATACTGGGCCTTCACCCACAGGATCATGGAATGGGCCGACGGTGGCACCCCGAACATGATCCTCGACGACGGCGGCGACGCCACCCTGCTGCTGATCCTGGGCAGCAAGGCCGAACAGGACCCCTCGGTGCTGGACAACCCGAGCAGCGAGGAAGAGGTCGCCCTGTACAACGCCATCAAGCAGCGCCTGGCCGAGGAACCGACCTGGTACTCGACCCGCCGCGCCGCCATCCGCGGCGTCACCGAGGAGACCACCACCGGCGTGCACCGCCTCTACCAGATGGAGCGCAGCGGCGAACTGCCCTTTCCGGCCATCAACGTCAACGACTCGGTCACCAAGTCCAAGTTCGACAACCTCTACGGCTGCCGCGAGTCCCTGGTCGACGGCATCAAGCGCGCCACCGACGTGATGATCGCCGGCAAGATCTGCGTGGTGCTCGGCTACGGTGACGTCGGCAAGGGCTGTGCCCAGTCGCTGCGCGGCCTCGGCGCCACCGTCTGGGTGACCGAGATCGATCCCATCTGCGCCCTGCAGGCGGCGATGGAAGGCTACCGGGTGGTAACCATGGAAGAGGCTGCCCCCCTGGCCGACATCTTCGTCACCGCCACCGGCAACTTCCATGTCATCGATCATGAACACATGGCGGCCATGAAGGACGAAGCCATCGTCTGCAACATCGGCCACTTCGACAACGAGATCGACGTCGCCAGCCTGGAAAAATACGACTGGGAGGAGATCAAGCCGCAGGTGGACCACATCATCTTCCCCGACGGCAAGAAGATCATCCTGCTGGCCAAGGGCCGGCTGGTGAACCTGGGCTGCGCCACCGGCCATCCCAGCTTCGTCATGTCCAATTCCTTCACCAACCAGGTGCTGGCGCAGATGGAACTGTGGAATCACCCCGACCAGTACCAGAATCAGGTCTACGTGCTGCCCAAGAAACTCGACGAAGAGGTGGCCCGCCTGCACCTGGAGAAGATCGGCGTCCAGCTCACCACCCTGACCCGGGAGCAGGCCGACTACATCGACGTGCCGGTGGAAGGTCCCTACAAGCCCGAGCACTACCGTTATTGATCGCGGAGAAGGATTGCCACGAAACCCGCCAAACCCACGAAAGGGATCATTGCAGCGCATGCGCTTCGCGCGGCGCTGCGGATCCCGGAAAATCTTTCGTGGGTTTCGTGGCTGACGACACCATGGAATCACAGAAACAGTTCACACCCGGCTTCAGCTGCGAATTCTTCCCGCCAAAGACGGACGAGGGGGCCAGGAAACTGCGCCTGGCACGCGAGCAGCTGGCGCAGATCGGGCCAGCCTATTTTTCTGTCACCTTTGGCGCCGGTGGCAGCACCCAGGAGGGCACCTTCGACACCGTGGTCGAAATCCAGCAGGCCGGCTTCGAGGCGGCCCCCCACCTGTCCTGCATCGGCTCGACCCGTGACAACATCCGTGCCCTGCTGGAACGCTACCGGAAACAGGGCATCCGCCGCATCGTCGCCCTGCGCGGCGACATGCCTTCCGGGATGCGCGAGGCCGGCGAGTTCCAGCACGCCAACGAGCTGGTGGCCTTCATCCGCGAGCAGACCGGCGACCATTTCCACATCGAGGTCGCCGCCTACCCGGAATTCCATCCCCAGGCGGTGAACGCCATACAGGACCTCGAGCATTTCCGACACAAGGTGGAGGCCGGCGCCGATGGCGCCATTACCCAGTACTTCTATAACCCCTACGCCTACTTCCGCTTCGTCGACGACTGCGAACGGCTGGGACTGGCGCTGCCTATCGTCCCCGGCATCATGCCGATCACCAACTACACCCAGCTGGCCCGCTTCTCGGATGCCTGCGGGGCCGAGATCCCGCGCTGGATCCGCAAGCGCCTCGAGGCCTACGCCGACGACCTGGATTCGATCCGCGGCTTCGGCGAGGAGGTGATGGTGGAGCTGTGCCAGACGCTGCTCGATGCCGGCGCCCCCGGCCTGCACTTCTACACCATGAACCGCGCGGAACCGACCCTGGCCATCTGGAAACGGCTGCGCCTCTGAGCAACCACGATGCGCATCCCCCGCATCTACCAGCCCGGACCGCTGGCCCAGGGCCGCCGCATCGAGCTGGACGAACGGGCGCGGCGCCATGTCGCCACCGTGCTGCGCCTGAAGCCCGGCGCCGAGATCCGGCTGTTCAACGGCCAGGGGGGTGAGTGGCAGGCCAGACTCGACGCGGTCTCGCGGCGGGCGGTGCTGGCCGAGATCGGCGAGTGGCACGACGAGGAGCGGGAATCCCCCCTGGCCATCACCCTGCTGCAGGGCGTCTCGCGCGGCGAACGCATGGACCTCACCATCCAGAAGGCCGTGGAGCTGGGCGTGCAGCGCATCGTCCCCATCGCCTGCGCACGAACCACGGTGCGGCTGGACGCGGAACGCCGCCGCAAGCGCTGGCAGCACTGGCAGGGGGTGATCCTGCATGCCTGCGAACAATGCGGCCGCAACCGGATCCCTGAACTCTCCGAGGTGGTGGACCTCGCCACCGCACTGGAGCGGCGCGACCGCGCCGCCCGCGGCCTGCTGCTCGATCCGCTGGCCGAAGGGGGGCTCGCCCAGCTGGGCAAGGCGGAATCCGCCTTCTGCCTGTTGATCGGCCCGGAAGGGGGCCTGGAGGAGGGAGAACGGCAAGCGGCCAGGCAGGCCGGCTTCACCGGCCTGCGGCTTGGCCCACGGGTACTGCGCACCGAGACCGCGGCGCTGACGGCGATCGCCGTGCTGCAGCAACGCTATGGGGATCTTGGTTAGAAGCTAGAAGCTAGAAGCTAGAAGCTAGAAGCTAGAAGCTAGAAGTTAGAAGTTAGAAGTTAGAAGCCGGGAGCTGGGAGCTGGGAGCTGGGAGCTGGGAGCTGGGAGCTGGGAGCTGGGAGCTGAGACGGCGGGCGACACCCGCCGGGGATCGCGGCCTGGAGGCCGCTCCTATGGGGCATGGCGGCACCATGGTAGGAGCGGCCTCCAGGCCGCGATTGGCGTGGTGTCAACAGGCTGCTAGCTTCTAGCTTCCAGCTTCTGGCTTCTGAATCAAGCCGCCCGTCTGGGCAATTCGGCGACCAGACGCTCCAGGGCATCGAGATCGGGGATCACCGCCGCATCGCCCTGCAGATGCACCCGCGCCAGCTCCAGGACCGCAGCCGGCGCCGGATCCGACTGCACCTCGCCTTCGGCCAGCTTGACCAGATGCGGGATACCGGCGGTGAGCAGGGCATAGAAACCCGGCTCACCCTCACCGCTCAGGGTATTGAAGACGGCGATCCGGCTTTGCGGCCCCGTCACCGGGCGGGGCGCCCCGCAGGCGGCCTCGTAGGAGATCAATGCCAGCTCCAGACCACGCCATTCCAGCATGCCGAGCAGCCAGGAAGGCGCATCCTCCACCGGCTGCGGCGCCCGGTAGGGAACGATCTCTGCCACCGCGACGTTCGGCACCAGCAGTCTGCGCCCGTCCAGCGGGACCACCAGACTGCGCACCTTGTCCTGAAGATCTGCACTCATGATCTGCTCTCCTTCTCCCGCTGTCCGGGATTCATTCCACCGCAGCGGCCAGTTCGGCCACCCGCGCAGCCAGCTGTTGCGGCGTGCCACTGAAGGCCACCTCGGCCTGGGCCTGGGCGGCCTCCGGCATGCTGCTGATCACGCAACTGTCCGCACTCTGGCTGAACACCAATCCACCCCTTGCCTGCAGTTCCCGCACCCCCTGGGCACCGTCGCTGCCCATGCCGCTGAAGATCACGGCCGCGGCCTGGGTGGCATAGACCGCGGCAACCTGCTGCAGCACGTCGTCGATACTCGGTCGGTAGGCACCGGGTATCGGCTCGTCGCGAAGTTCCACGCGGCCCTCCCCCCCCAGGGTGAAACGCTGCTCGACGGGCACGATGACGACCTCGCCAGGTTCCAGCGCCTGCCCCTGTTCGGCGACCCGCACCTTGAGCGGGGTCACCCGTTGCAGCTGTTCCGCCAGCAGCGGCAGGAAGGCGGCACCGATATGCTGGACGACAATGAAGCTCGCCGGCAGGTCCGCCGGCAAGGCCGACAGGAACTCCTTCAGCGCCTGGGGGCCACCGAGCGACGAACCCAGCACCCAGAGGCGACGCACCCCCGCTGCCGCGGGGGACACCACGCGCAACGCCGGCCGCGGCGGCTCGGCGACCGGCGGCTCCCACTCCGCCAAGCGGTGCAGGCGGGTAATGAAACGCCGGCACCAGGCCGCATCCGCCGCCGGCACGCCCCCTTCGTTGAAGAGGATCGGCAGCTCGATCTCGTCGATCAGCTGCTCCAGCCGGTCGATCTGCCGGCTGCTGGTCTCGTCCAGGTTGACCAGCAGGAGGGCGGCGCCGCCCTGCTCCAGCAGCACCGGTTCGAAATCGGCCAGCCGCGACTCACCGACCACCCGCAGCCCGGCTGTCTCCAGCAACTCACGAAGCGCCCGGCCCTCGGCTCCGGGCTCGACGATCAGCGCGACCCGCAGCGCCGACGCAGCATCAGGCATGGGCCGTCTGTTCCTCCAGCAGTTCCTGGATGCTCTCCAGCAGCTCCGTCTCCTGGAAGGGCTTGCCCAGGTACCTGTTGACACCGATCTCCAACGCCCGGGTGCGATGCTTCTCGCCGGTCCGCGAGGTGATCATGATGATGGGGATGTGCTGCAGCCGCGGCTCGTTGCGGATGTGGGTGGCCAGTTCGAAACCGTCCATGCGCGGCATCTCGATATCGAGCAGCATCAGATCCGGCAGATGTTCCTGCAGCTTGGCGACTGCATCCACCCCGTCCTTGGCCGTGAGCGCCTGCATCTCGTTGCGTTCCAGCAGACGGCTGGTCACCTTGCGCACGGTGATGGAATCATCGACCACCATGACCAGCGGTTTCTCCCGCAGCTCGGGCTCGGCCTGCGGGGCGACGCGAGCGGCGGCCGGGGCCATGGCGGCGCCGGCACGCACCAGACCACCGAGGTCGAGGATCAGCACCACCCGCCCGTCACCGAGAATGGTGGCACCGGAGATACCACGCACCGTGCTGATCTGCGGCCCCACCGATTTCACCACCGTCTCGCGGCTGCCGAGCAATGCCTCGACCTGCAGCGCCATGTGATGGTCACCGGCCCGCACCAGCAGCACCGGCAGACGCTTGGGCATGCCGCTGCCAAGATGGGGCTCGCCATGGCCGAGCATGGCACCGAGATGGCGCAGCTCGTATTCATAGCCGGCATATTCGAAACGCTGCGAGGGATCCTCGTAGTAGCTGCGCAGCTGCTCCTGGGTCATGCGCACCACACCCTCGATGCCGGTCAGCGGGATGGCATAGACGTCCTCGTGCACCTGGACCAGCAGGGCCTGGTTGATGGCCAGGGTGAAGGGCAGGCGAATGGTGAAGGTCGTTCCCTGGCCCGGCGTGGAATCGATGTGCAGGGTGCCGCCGAGCTGTTTCACCTCGTTGTTGACCACATCCATGCCCACCCCGCGGCCGGCGATCTGGCTGACCTCGGTGGCGGTACTGAAGCCGGTCTCGAGCACGAACTGCATGACCTCGTTGTCGCTGAAGCTGGCATCCTCGGCGATCAGCCCCCGCTCGCGGGCCTTGTCGCGGATGGCCTGCAGATCCATGCCCGCACCATCGTCGGCAACGGTGATCACCACGTCGGAACCATCACGCTGCAGCTTGATGCGGATGCTGCCGGTGCTGCGCTTGCCGGCCGCCTCGCGCTGGGCCGGCGGTTCGATGCCGTGGGCCACGGCATTGCGCAGCATGTGCTCGAGGGGCGCGACGATGCGATCGATCACGGTGCGGTCGATCTCGCCCTCCGCCCCTTCCAGCGACAGCTCGGCGCGCTTGCCGAGTTCCTGGCAGGCCTGACGCACGATCCGGCGCATGCGCGGCGCCAGCCGCGAGAAGGGCACCATGCGGGTGCGCATCAGGCCCTCCTGCAGCTCGGTGTTGACCCGCGACTGCTGCACCAGCAGGGTCTCGGATTCGCGGGTGACGTTCTCCAGCAGGTTCTGCAGGCTGACCAGGTCGCCGATACTCTCCATCATGGAACGCGACAGGGTCTGCAGCGTCGAGTAACGGTCCATCTCCAGCGGATCGAAATCCGGATGCGCCTCGTCGCCGCTGTCCCGCTCGTAGCGGTAGAGTACCTGGGCCTCGGTCTCGATCTCCAGCTTGCGCAACTGTTCGCGCAGGCGATCGACGGTCTGACCCAGCTCGCCCAGATTGAAGCGGAAGGAACCCACCTGCTGTTCAAGCCGGGCCCGGTAGATGCTGATCTCGCCGGCATAGTTGACCATGTTGTCGAGCAACTCGGCCTGGACGCGTACCATCTCCTGCTGGCCTCGGCCTGTGACGACCTCGTCCTCGGCACGTGCGTCCACGGCCGTCTCCGCCGCAGGCGCCTGTTCGACCGCCTCGGCCGGTTCTACCGGCTCTGTCTCCACAGTAGCAACTGCATCCTCGACCGGCGCCATCTCGACCGCCTCGCCCCGCCGCAGTGACTCGATGCGCTGCAGCAGATCGCCGGCCGCCTCGGCCGTGTGCCCGGCCCGCACCGTCTCGATCATCTGCACCAGGCGGTCCTGGGCAGCCAGCAGCAGATCGAACAGCGCCGTGCTCGGCACCACCCGGCCATCGTCGACGGCGATCAGCAGCGACTCGAGCTGATGGCTGAGGTCGCTGATGGCATCCAGGCTGGCCATCCGCGCACCGCCCTTGAGGGTGTGCAGATCACGCTGCAGGCTGGCGATCAGGCCGGCATCCCCGGGCGACTGGATCCATTTCTGCAGGGTGAGCTCGCTGCTCTCCAGGATCTCGTCCCCCTCTTCCAGGAAGACCTCGATCAGCTCGGCGTCCGGACCCTCCTCGGCAGGTTCGCCAGCGGCCGATTCGGCGGCCGGCACCTCGACAGCAACCTCCTCGAGGGGGATCTCCTCGACCTCGTCCGGCGCCTCCGGGACGGGCGCCCCGGCCTCGGCTTCGCCGCTGCCGGCTGTCTCCTCGACCTGCACCTCCAGGCCATCCTCGGCGGACGGCCCATCCAGCACCTCATCAGCCTGCTCCGCAGCGGCCTCGGTGATCTCGATCTCCACCACCTCCGGCGCTCCATCCGGAGTCTCATCGCCCGCTGCCGGGGTGAGCTCGATCACCTCTGGCTCGTCCGCAGCCGGCAGCTCGTCGAGAGACGCCTGCTGCGCCGCCTCCAGGCTCTGCGGCAAGCTGGCCAGACGTTCCAGCAGGGACTGCAGGGCCGGGGACCCGACCTCGGCCTCACCCTCGATCAGACGCGGCAGCAAGGCATCGATCATATCCAGCGCCATGCCGATCACCGGCCGTTGCTCCGCGGTCAGCGGCTGACCATGTTCCATCAAGGCCTTGCCATAGCGCTCCAGACCGGCCGCAATGGCGGCAATGGCATCGGCACCGGCCATGCGCGCGCTGCCGTGCAGCGTGTGCAGGGCGCGGATCAGCCCCTCGGTGGGGCGACAGTCGTCGCTGGACCGTTCACAGGCCGCCAGATGCTCGCGGATGACGGCCAGATGGTCCGCCGACTCCTTGCAGAAGATCTCGTAGAGCTGCGGATCGACAGCGGACGCCGCCTCCTGCAGTTCGCTGGCCATCGCCTCCGGCGAGCGGGCCGCCTGCGGCAGCTCGACCACCTCGGCCAGCGGCGCCACGGCCGCCGGCACCGGTTCCAGGTCACCCAGATCGATGGCCTCGCCTCGCGACAGGGCCTCGGCCTTTTCCATCATCAGACCCACGTTGAGTCGTGGTGGCTGCCCTCCCTGCAGCTGGCCGATCAGCTGCGGCAGGGCCTCAGCGGCCCGCTCCAGCAACCCCGGCATCTCGTCACCGACGTCGATGGTGCCGTCGATGACGCGGTTCAGCATGTTCTCGAAGGCCCAGGCAAACTCGCCGATCAGCATGGCACCCACCAGCCGGCCGCTTCCCTTCAGGGTATGGAAGGAGCGCCGCATCAGGGTCAGCGACTCCTGATCGGCGGTATCCGCCTGCCAGCGCGGCAAGGCCTCGCGGATGTTGGCCAGCTCCTCCTCGGCCTCCTCGATGAAGATCTCCAGGATCTCCTCGTCGACCTCGCTGCCCTCCAGGACCGGATAGGGCAGGTCGAAGGCGGGGGCATCCCCGGCCTCGGCCTGCGGTTGTTCTTCGGACACGACCTCGGGAGGGGGCGCGTCATCGGCCGCCTCCGCCGGCTCCAGATCCACCAGCTCGATGGTCGCCTCGCCGTCATCGGCCGTCAGCATCTCCAGATCGAGCATCTCGCCGTCCGCCTCGGCTGCGGGCAGCTCGATGAGTTCTTCCGCGGGCGCCATGTCCAGTTCCTGCAGATCCTCCACCGGCAGCGCTTCGATCACCTCCTCGTCGCTCGCCGGCAGCGCCTCGACCTCGGCCACGGCGGGCAGGGTCCGCAGCAGTGCCTCGACACTGCGCTGGGCCACCTCGAGGATGCTCTCCCCGGAGACCTTCTGCTGCTGCAGGTTCTCCAGGTAGTACTCGAGGCTGGATATCGAATCGGCGAGATGATCCAGCGCCGCCTCGCCCGGCAGCTGGCGGCCATCCAGCATCTGCCGGCCGATATAGTCCGCCACCGACTCCAGCAGGGCTGCGGCACGGGTCTCGTTGAGCAGCAGCAGGCCACCCTGGATCTGATGGAACCAGCCGGCGACCGGCTCCAACGGTGTGACGTCGGCCGGGTTCTCGATGAAAGCCAGGATGGCCTCCTTGGCCCGGGCGATGTCACGAATCGCCTCTTCGGCGAGCACGCCACAGACCTGGCTGAACTCGGCCTCGGGGACCACCGTCGCCTCGCCGCCGGCGTCCGCCGGGGCGGCCGCCACCGGAGCACCGCTGAGCAGGCCGTCGAGCGAACTCTCGACACTGAGCAGGGCGCCGGCGATCGCCATCAGCACCTCCTCGTCCGGCTGCTGGCGTCCCTCGACGATGTCCATCGCCTGCCGCGCCTGGGCCAGCACCTGCTCGCGCAGGGAACCCAGACCGAGCATGCCGAGGGTATCGGCGATCCGGTTCAGGGTCTCACCGGCCGGTGCCAGTTCGGCGGCGGCCTGGCGGCCGCCGCGGGTGAACAGATCGAGCGCATCCTTGACCTGGGCCAGATCCTCACGCACCGCCGCGGAGACGGTTTCGATCAATGCCAGGTTGTGACCGCTCAGGCTGTCGCGTGCCCGGGAGATCTCCTCCTCGTCGGGCAGCAGGCTGGCCAGCCCATAGGTCTGGCGAACGCTGTCCACCAGGGTGCTGCCCGGCTCGGAACGGGCCACGTAGAAAAGCAGGTTCTTGATCAGTTCCTGTGGCGGCTCGGCGGCGAAGGCCGGCTCGCCCTCGTCGATCAGCCGCTTGACCTGGCGTTCGACCTGGCCAAGCAGCAGGCGCACCGACATGCTGGTCTCCAGCCGCCCGCCGGCCAGGGCCTCGGTCACCCCGCCGGCGACCCAGAACAGGGTCCGCGCCGCCGGTTCCACGGCCGCGGCACGCAGTTCGGCCAGCAGCTCGCCCATCCGCTTCAGGTTCGCCTCCGGCGCCTTGTCCCGGAACCAGCCGAGCAGGGCCAGCTGATAGGGATGGCGCAGGCGCCGGCAGCGCTCGGCCAGCGGCTCCTCCGCCGTCTCGGCGGTGATCTCCGCAGGCAGCGGCCGCTGCAGATCGGGCGAGAACAGGGCATTCTCCGAGAGCAGCTTCTCGCCGCGGATGGCCCGCAGGTCGTTCATCAGCGGCAGCAACACCAGGGGGATGTCGGCGTGCCCCGCAGCGATCCGGTCGAGATAGTCCGGCAGCTGCAGGATGCCGCGCATCAGCAGTTCCAGGGCCTCCTGCTGCTGGGGAATGCGGCCGTCGTCGAGGGCCAGGACCACCTGCTCCAGTTCCTCGGCGAGCATCCCGGCGCCGTACAGCTCGACCATCTGCAGGGTGCCGTAGACCTGATGCAGATGGACGGCACAGAAGCGCAGCTGCGCCTCGTCCTCTGGAGTCTCGACGTGCGCCTCGAGCGCCTGGCGTGCCTGTTTCAGGGTCTCGTCCAGCTCCTGCTTGACCCACCTGAGGGTATTGTGGTCGATGGCTCCGCTCATCTTCATCCCTTTCCGTCAGTGGCCGCCCCGCGGCGTCGATACGCCAGGGTGCCGGCAAATCGTATTCTTTCCATTTCCGGGTGTGCCCAGGCCGGCACATCGGCCGGCCCCAGGACCATCACCCCGCCCGGCCGCAGCCGCCCCACCAGCCGGTCGAGCAGCGAACATCGCGTCTCGCGCGGGAAATAGATCAGCATGTTCTGGCAGAAGATCAGGTCCAGCCGCTCCAGCGGAAAGTCGTCGAGCTCGACGATGTTCTGCCGAGCGAAGCAGACCCGCCGGCGCAGGGTCGCGCAGATCCGGAAACCGCCGTCCGCCTCAGCCACGCAGTAGCTGTCGCGCAGGCCGGGTTCGATATCCTCCAGGCGGCGCACCGGGTAGCGGGCCTCGCGTGCCCGGCGCAGGGCCGGCTGGCTGAGATCCGTGGCGGTGACGCCATACCCCGCGTCGCGCTCCGCCAGGGCCTCGTCCAGCAACATGGCGAGGGAATAGGCCTCCTCACCCGTGGCACAGCCGATGCTCCAGGCATGGAAACCATGGTCCGGCTCCGCGGCCAGAAAGTCCGGCAACAACCGATCGCGCAGCAGTCGAAAGGAGGGTGGATGGCGGAAGAAGCGGGTCTCGTGAACGGTGATCCTGTCCACCAGCAGCGACCATTCCGCCAGCCGGCGCCCCTCCTGCAGATAGTCGAAGTAGGCCTGGTAGCCACCACAACCGGTGGCCCGCATCCGTTCCCGCAGCCCGCTGGCCAGGAAGTCCCGTCGCTCGGCCGGGATGTGGATCCCGCCACGCGTGGCCAGCAGCTGGCGCCACTGCAGGAACTGTCCCTCATCGAGTTCCGGCAGCGACACCCAGGGCCTGGGCTGCGCCAGCTTCTGGGCCGCTTGCGTCATCGGCTGCAGTCCGTCCTGTCCCTTATTCCGCCCCCGCCTCGGCCTCGGGCAGCTTGAAGCCGGCCACCGTGCGACGCAGCTCGCTCGACAGCTCGGTCAGCTCGCCGATGGAGGTCGCCGTCTCGTTGGTCGCAGCATTGGTCTGGGTGGTGATCTCCTGGATGACAGTCATGGTCGAGGTGATGTTGTCCGCGGCCTTCGACTGCTGGGCGGCGGAATTGGAGATGTTCTCGATCAGCTCTGCCAGGTCGGTGGAGACGCTGACGATGTCCTCCAGTGCCTCGCCGGCGTCCTCGGCCAGCCGTGCCCCGTTGACCACGCCGGCGGTGCTCTGTTCCATGGAGATGACCGCCTCGTTGGTATCGGTCTGGATCGCCTTGACCAGCGCCTCGATCTGCTTGGTGGCGTTCGAGGACCGCTCTGCGAGACGCTGCACCTCGTCGGCGACCACCGCGAAACCACGCCCGGCCTCGCCGGCCATGGCCGCCTGGATGGCGGCGTTCAGGGCCAGGATGTTGGTCTGCTCGGCGATGTCGTTGATCAGCTCCACGATGTCGCCGATCTCCTGGGAACTCTCGCCGAGCCGCTTGATCCGCTTCGAGGTCTCCTGGATCTGCTCGCGGATGGTATCCATGCCCTCGATGGTGCGACGCACCGTCTCACCACCCTGATTGGCGATCTCCACCGACTTCTGCGCCACCGCGGCAGACTCCTTGGCGTTCTTCGACACCTCGCCGATGGAGACTGCCATCTCGTTGATGGCGGTTACCGCGGAGGTGATCTCCTGTGCCTGGTGCTCACTGGCCTCGGCCAGGTTGACCGCCGTCGCCTTGGTCTTCTCCGCAGCGGAGGAGACCTGCTCCGAGGTGCTGTTGATGGTGGTCACCACGTCACGCAGGGCGTCGATGGTGAAGTTGATGGAGTCCGCGATGGCACCGGTGAAGTCCTCGGTCACCGTTGCATACTGGGTCAGGTCGCCATCGGCCAGATTGCCCATCTCGTCGAGCAGCCGCAGGATGGCCTCCTGGTTCTTGCGGTTCGCCTCCTCGGCGACCTGACTGCGGTGATCGGCGTCACGCTTCAGCGACCAACCCAGCCAGAGCAGGAAGACCAGGGCCACAGCGCCGAACATGTAGGCATGCTGCTCGGTGAGCGCACGCTGCATGGAGGCGATGGCATAGGCGTTCTGCAGGGCGACGCTGGCGGCGAACACCTCGTCGGACTGCTCGGCGGCCTGGCGTGCAGCCTCCTGCACGGCCAACAGATCCTCGGCGTTGTCGAGCAGCTCACCCACATAGTCGGCCACGATCTTGAACTGCATGGAGGCTTCGAACAGCTTGGCCTGCACTTCCTTGTCGTTGATCTTCTTGATCACCTTGTTGCCGCGGACCATGCCGTCGAGCACCGTGCCGTACTCCTCGACGTCGGCCGCGAACTGCTCGGTGGCTGCCTCGCCACCTTCACCCGCCAGTACCTGGTTGACGTTGTTGACGATACGCTGGGCCAGCATCAGCTGGCGGCTGGCCTTGCTCACCTGGTCCAAAGGCATGCGCTTCTCGACCATGATGTTGACGATGGCCTCCGAGTTCTCCAGCAGCATCGGCATCTGTTCGTTGATCGCCGACACTGCCTCGCTCAGGAACAGCACCAGCTCCTTGCCCTCCAGCACCGTGTCGACGGAACCCCGGAACGCATCCCACTTGCTGCTCAGGGCCATCAGCTTCTCGAAGGCGGGACTGTCCTCGCCGGTCGGCGGCAGACCGGTCTCGGGATTGCCGTTCTGCAGGTAGTCCAGCGTCTGCGTGAAGCGATTGCGCGACTTGAACAGATTGTCGAAGGCCGCCTCGTGGCCGGAGGAGGCCTCCAGTGCGTACTTGGCGATCCGCTGTGACAGCACCTGCTGCTCACTGGCGTAGCTGATGTATTCCTTGTCGTATTCGGCCTGCTGACCGACATAGACAAAGATGCCCGCCATCGCTATCAGCGAGGCCAGCAGACCAAGAATCAGATACAGCTGCCGTTTGCCGGCACCACGCTTTGCTGAAGTATTTTGTGCTGCGCTCATCGTCTATCTCCTGCCCCAGTCACATCCTGAAAATGGTGTAAGAATCCTTGTTGTTTCATACCGCGAAGGCCCCGGCCATCAGACCGCGGCCTGCAAGAATTGTGGTGTCTCTGCCAAGCGGCGCATGCTGAACACCCCCCACAGCCCGGATTCGTTGTGGAAACCATGGCTCAGGTAGGGCTGCAGGGTGTCGTCGACCCCCTCCACCTCGTCGATCCGCTGCTCGGGGAGGAAATGCTTGAGTCCGAGCACCTCGTCGACGACCAGCCCCGAGAACACGCCCCGGTGGTTGATGACCAGCACCCGCGTCTTGCGCCCCGGCAAGGCCGGACGCCCGTGCAGATAGCCGTTCAGATCCATGATCGGCAACAGATTGCCGCGCACGTTGGCGATGCCCCTGACCCACTCCTTGGAGCCGGGCACCTTGGAAAAACCCGGGTAGGTAAGAATCTCGGCCACCTCGTCCAGTGGCGCAACCAGCCGGCTGTCACCGACCCGGAAACCGATGCCCAGCCAGTCCTCCCTGATCTCCACTTGGCTGGGCAGGGGCCGCGCATGGCTGCGGCAGCGGCGTTCCAGATCGCGTAGCAGGGCCAGGGGGTCCGTCGTCTCAGCACTCATCTGCATCCTCCAGCAGCATGCGGCGATGTTCAGGCATTCAGTGCCTTCTGGATCTTGCTCACCAGGTCGGCCTCCACCACCGGCTTGGTCAGGTAGTCCTTGGCCCCCTGGCGCATCCCCCAGACCCGGTCCGTCTCCTGATCCTTGGTCGTGCAGATGATGACCGGAATGTCCGCGGTAGCCGCATTCTTGGTCAGCTGGCGCGTTGCCTGGAAGCCGTTCAGGCCGGGCATCACGACATCCATCAGCACCAGGTCGGGCTTCTCGGCCTTGGCGGTCTCCACCCCCTCCTCGCCGGTACCGGCGGTGAGGATTTCATAGCCGTTCTTCTCCAGCATGCTCTTCAGTACATGCATTTCGGTCGGGGAATCGTCAACAATGAGAATTCGAGCCATGCGGCACCTCCTTCAACGTGGTCTCTGCGCGCCCCGGATCGAGCCCCTTGCGGACAAGGGCCAGGGTCGAGACAGCCACTCTGTACAATGGTTGGATTGTCTCCCTGATCATCAGGTCGATGGCCGCACGTGCGCCTTGATGGCACCGAGCAGCTCGTCCTTGGAAAAGGGTTTGGTCAGATATTGGTCGGAACCGACGATGCGGCCACGCGCCCGGTCGAACAGGCCGTCCTTGGACGACAGCATGATGACCGGCGTGTGCTTGAAGACCTGGTTGTGCTTGATCAGGGCGCAGGTCTGGTAACCGTCCAGGCGCGGCATCATGATGTCGACGAAGATGATGTCCGGTCGCTGATCGGCGATCTTGGCCAGAGCCTCGAAACCATCGGTGGCGGTCACCACCTCACAGCCAGCCTTCTTCAGCAAGGTCTCGGCGGTCCGCCGGATAGTCTTGCTGTCGTCGATCACCATTACCCGCAGGCCTTCCAAGGTATCTTGTTGTAATGCAGTTTCCACAGCATCCCCTCTGGATCGTTCCCTGTTGTCCGTTCGTACCACCCGTCTCCGGGGCGAAGGCCAACAGTTAGCACAAAATATCTTATAATTCCATCAGCTATGGCGTTGCAGCTGCGCCGGCCGGTCACCACCGACATCCCTCGCATGCCGTTCGCGAGGCGAAGGAATTGACGCAGGCCTGCGGATATCCATTAGTATTGTCCCTTTCCTCGACCCTCTTTAGCGTCCGTTGCATTTCAAACTTTATGCCAAACCATGACCCCAATAGCTGGCAGGCCGTGCCGCACCTGACCACCGCCCTCACCGGCCCGCTGCAGCAGATCGAGACCCTGCTGCTGCTGGAACAGCCGGCCATCGAGGCCTGGTTTCGCAGCGAATGGCGACGGACGCCGGCACCCCTCTACGCCTCGGTCGACCTGCGCAACGCCGGCTTCAAGCTGGCCCCGGTGGACACCAACCTGTTCCCGGCCGGCTTCAACAATCTCAATCCGGCCTTCCTGCCACTCTGCATCCAGGCCATGCAGACCAAGATGGAGCTGGTCTGCGAATCCGCCGCCAAGGTGCTGCTGATCCCGGAGGACCATACCCGCAACCTGTTCTATCTGGAAAGCCTCGCCACCCTGCGCGACATCATCCACAATGCCGGTTACGAGGTGCGCATCGGTTCCCTGCGCCCCGATCTCGAACAGGTGGAATGCATCGACCTCCCCTCGGGCCGGCAGGTGCTGCTGGAACCCATCGTGCGCCGCGGCAACCGCCTCGGCCTGGCCGACTACGAGGCCTGCGTGGTGATCCTCAACAACGACCTGATCGGCGGCCTCCCGCAACTCCTGCAAGGTCTGGACCAACCGATACTGCCGCCGCCCGGTCTCGGCTGGTCGAGCCGCCTGAAATCGGCCCACTTCACGCATTACCAGGCCGTGGCCGGGGAATTCTCCCGCCTGCTGGGTATCGACCCCTGGCTGATCAACCCGCTGTTCCGCAACTGCGGCGAACTGGACTTCAAGAAACGCGAGGGCGAGGCCTGCCTCGTCAAGAATGTGGCGGACCTGCTGCAGGACATCCAACGGAAATATGACGAATACGGCATCGACAAACCGCCCTTCGTGGTCATCAAGGCGGACGCCGGCACCTACGGCATGGCCATCATCTCGGTGACCAGCGTCGACGAGGTGCGCAGCCTGAACCGCAAGCAACGCACCAAGCTCGGTTCCATGAAGGGCGGCGGAGGAGTCAGCAAGTTCCTGCTCCAGGAGGGCGTCTACACCTTCGAGACCTGGGGCGAGAACGAGGCGGTGGCCGAGCCCGTGGTCTACATGATCGACCATTTCGTGGTCGGCGGCTTCTACCGGGTACACACCGGCCGCGCCGCCCACGAGAACCTCAACGCCCCGGGCATGCATTTCGAACCCCTGGCCTTCGCCGACCCCTGCAACAATCCGGACCAGAACCAGTCGCCGGACGCCGAACCGAACCGCTTCTATGCCTACGGGGTGATCGCCCGCCTGGCACTGCTCGCCGCCGCGCGCGAGCTGGCGGAACATTGAAGACCCACCGTCGCCAGGGAAGACAGGGGTTGATTCCGTAGGCTTCGTGGCAACCATTCCTTCCGCCTGTTGCATGGCCATCCCAGGGAGAGCAATCTTCAGATGAGCATCCGCCTCGGCATACTGATGGACCCCATTGCGGGCATCAACGTCAAGAAGGACAGCAGTTTTGCCATGCTGCTGGCAGCCCAGGCCCGCGGCTGGGAACTGGCCTACATGGAGGCCCCCGACCTGTTCCTGCGCGACGGCCGCGCCTATGCCCGGCTGCATGGCCTCAGCGTGCGCGACGATGCGCAGGACTGGTACCAGCTGGACAGTGCCCGCATCGCAGCGCTGGATTCGCTCGATGTCCTGCTGATGCGCAAGGATCCGCCGGTCGATCTCGACTTCTTCGCCACCACCTACCTGCTGGAACGCGCCGAGGCCGCCGGCACCCTGGTGGTCAACCGCCCCGGCGCCCTGCGCGACATCAACGAGAAGCTGTACACCGCCTGGTTCCGCGATTGCTGCGTCCCCACCCTGGTTTCGGCCAGCGCGGCACTGCTGCGCGACTTCCTGGCCGAGCAGGAGGACATCATCCTCAAGCCGCTGTGGAGCATGGGCGGCGCCTCCATCTTCCGCCTGCGCCAGGGCGACCCCAACATCGCCGTGGTCATCGAGACCCTCACCGGCCACGGCCGCTCGCTGTGCATGGCGCAGCGCTTCATCCCCGAGATCCGCGACGGCGACAAGCGTATCCTGCTGATCGATGGCGAACCGGTGCCCTATGCCCTGGCACGCATCCCGGCCGAGGGCGAGACCCGCGGCAACCTTGCCGCCGGCGGCCGCGGCGTGGGGGTCGAGCTCAGCGCCCGCGACCGCTGGATCTGCCAGCAGGTCGGCCCGGTGCTGCGCGAGAAGGGCGTGCGCTTCGCCGGCCTGGACGTGATCGGCGACTATCTCACCGAGATCAACGTCACCAGTCCGACCTGCATCCGCGAGCTGGATGCCCTCTATGGACTGGACATCGCCGGCCAGCTGCTCGACCGTCTGGCGGAAAGCCTGGCCGGGCGCCCCGCCGGACCGGCATGAGCCTCCGCCTCGCCAGCCTGCTGCTGGGCCTCGCCCTGCTGCTTGGCGGCTGTTCCGCCCCGCCCGACGGCCAGCAACGCCAGTTCCTCGCCATGGGCACCCTGGTCGAGGTGACCCTGTTCGACATCGACCCGCCGCGCGCCCGTCGGCTGCTGGACGAGGTCGAGGCGGAATTCCAACGCCTGCATCACGACTGGCATGCCTGGGAGGAGAGCCCCCTGGTGGGGCTCAACCGGGCCCTGGCCGGCGGTGAGACGGTCGAAGTGCCAGCGGTGCTGCAGCCCCTGCTGGCACCGGCCATCCGCCTCTCGGCGCAGAGCGACGGTCTGTTCAACCCGGCCATCGGCCGCCTGATCGCCCTCTGGGGCTTCCAGGCCGACGAGCCCGCGCGGCGGCTGCCGGACCCGGCGCGCATCGCCGCCGAGGTCGCCGCCCGGCCGCGGATGAGCGACCTGATCCTGGAGGGCAATCGCATCCGCAGCCGCAACCCCGCCGTGCAGCTCGACTTCGGCGGCTTCGCCAAGGGCTATGCCGTGGACCTGGTGGTCGAGCAGCTGCGCCGGCGCGGGGTGCGCAACGCCATCGTCAACGCCGGCGGCGATCTGCGCGCCATCGGCCGTCACGGCGAGCGCCCCTGGCGGATCGGCATCCGCGACCCGCAGCGTCCCGGCGGTGTCCTGGCACGCATCGAACTCGGCGGCGACGAGAGCGTCTTCACCTCCGGCGACTACGAGCGCTACTTCGAGATCGACGGCCGGCGCTACCATCACATCATCGATCCGCGCAGCGGCTGGCCGGCCGAGGGCGCCCGCTCGGTGACCGTGATCCATCCGCAGGCCGCCACCGCCGATGCGGCGGCCACCGCCCTGCTCATCGCCGACGCCGCCGACTGGCCGCGCATCGCCCGCCAGATGGGCATCCGTTACGTGCTGCGGGTCGAGCCCGACGGCAGCGTGGAAATGAACCCGGCGATGGCGACACGTGTCCAATTCATGCGCCAGCCGCCGCCCGAGATCCGGCTGACGGCGGCCCTGACCCCGGAGACAGCGCCATGAGCGATACCGACAACCCGGCAGCGGGTCCCGTCTGCCCGGCCCGGCAGACGGAGCCTGAGGGACTGAAGGTCATCCGTCTCGATCCGCCCGAACGCCTTGCCGACTACCGTGCGGCCATGGCCCTGGCCGGGCGGCTGGCCGAGGAACACCTCGGCGAGGCCATGCTGCTCGCCTGGTACGACCGCGACCGGGACTTCGAATCCCCCCAGCATTCCAGCGAGTGCCATGCGGACTCGGCGGTGCCAGGTTATGTCGACTATGCCCTGAGCCACGGGGCCCGGCTGAAGGTGGAGCTGGAGGGTGGCCGCTTCGTGTTCTTCTACCTGCCCCTGGCGGATGAACCCTGAGCCGGCGCCGGGGTTGAGAATGCGCCCCGCCGCCGCCACATTGTCCGCCTGCAGCGTATAATCATGTATCTGCACGGCGCACGCCGCCCCCAGGACAGCATGTCGAACCACAGCACAATCCCCACCAGCCCCGGCGGCGACCCGCTGCTCGTCAGCCTGCTGCTGGCCCTGGCCCTGCACGCCCTGTTCATTCTCGGCCTCGGCTTCAGCCCCGAGGAGGAGGAGCCGCTGCCGGAACAGCTGCCGACCCTGGACATCACCCTGGTGCAGAAGACCCAGGGCCCGCCGCCCGAGGAAGCCGACTATCTGGCGGCCCACAACCAGGACGGCGCCGGCAACGTCAGCGAGAAGATCAAGCCGCGGCTCGCCCAGGAGGCACGCATGAAGAGCGCGCCGCCCCCGGAACCGGCGCCGCCGACGCCCCAGGTGCTGACCCGGGAGCAAGCCCCGACCCGGGTCCAACAGACCGAGCTGGCACCCCGGCCAGCGGAGAAGCGACCGAAGAGCGCGGCCGAGCTGATCAACCGCAGCCTGGAACTGGCCAGCCTCGACGAGCAACTCAAGCAGTCCCTGCAGGCCTATTCCAAGCGCCCCCGGCAGACCTTCATCTCGGCCCGCACCCGCGAGTTCAAGTACGCCAACTACATGAACGACTGGGTGGCCAAGGTGGAGCGGGTCGGCAATCTCAACTACCCGGATGCGGCGCGCCGCCAGCACCTCTCCGGCAACCTGCTGCTGGACGTGGCGCTGAACCCTGACGGCAGCATCTACAACATCAGCGTGCTGCGCTCCTCCGGCCACAAGATCCTCGACGACGCCGCGGTGCGCATCGTCCGCCTGGCCGCCCCCTTCCCGCCGCTGCCCGGCGAGATCCGCAAGGACACCGACATCCTGCACATCACCCGCACCTGGGAGTTCCTGAGCAGCGGCCTGCAGAGCCGCTGAAGCGCCGCTTGCGGCGCCACCGCCGCTGCCGGATACTATCGCCATGCCTGACGCCCCCTCCCTCTGCAACCACCTGCTGATTGCCATGCCCGGGCTGACCGATCCCAACTTCTTTCACACCGTGACCTACCTCTGCGAACACGACGAGGACGGCGCCATGGGCCTGGTCATCAACCGCCCGCTGGAGATGCGCCTGGGCGACGTCTTCGCCCACACCCAGATCGAGCCCGGCGACCCCTTCGTCGCCGACCGGCCGGTGTTCCAGGGTGGTCCGGTACAGCCGGAACGCGGCTTCGTCCTCCATCAGCCGCTCGGCGACTGGCAGGCGACGCTGCGTGTCACCGATGAGATCGGCGTCACCGCCTCGCAGGACATCCTCGCCGCCATGGCCGCCGGCCAGGGGCCGCAGCGGGCCCTGGTGGCGCTGGGCTACGCTGGCTGGGGCCCCGGCCAGCTGGAACAGGAGATGGCGGACAACGCCTGGCTGAACGGACCGGCCGACCCGCGCATCCTCTTCGACACCCCGGTGGAACGGCGCTGGGAAGCGGCCGCAGCGCTGCTCGGCGTGGACCTCAAGCTGCTGTCCAACGACACCGGGCATGCCTGAGGCAGCGACGGAAACCCTCACCCTGCTCGGTTTCGATCACGGCAGGACCCGGATCGGCGTGGCAGTCGGCTCGACCCTGACCGGCAGCGCCCGGGCGCTGACCACGCTGCCGGCCCGGGAGGGTCAGCCGGACTGGGAGACGGTGTCGCAGCTGATCGCCGAGTGGCAACCGGCCCTGCTGGTGGTCGGCCGGCCACGAAGGCTGGACGGCAGCGACAGCGAGAGCACGGTCGCCGCGGAACGTTTCGCGCGCCGCCTCGAAGGGCGCTACCATCTGCCGGTGCGGCGGATGGACGAACAGCTCAGCTCGCACGAGGCCGAGGCACTGCTGGGGGCCGAGGCACGGCGCGATCCGGCGCGCATCGACGCCGAGGCGGCGCGGATCATCTTGCAGAACTGGCTGGACGGCCAGGGGGACTGAGGACATGGCGGATTCGAGAGAGATCGAGGGCCTGCTCGAGCGCATGGGCGGCGAACTGCGCGAGCTGATGCGTCGGCGCGGGCGCGAGGATGCCGCCATGGTCGGCATCCACACCGGCGGCGTCTGGATCGCCGAACGCCTGCACCCACTGCTGGAACTGGAGGCGCCGCTCGGCACCCTGGACATCTCCTTCTACCGCGACGACTTCACCCGCATCGGCATGAACCCCCAGGTGCGGCCCTCGGAGCTGCCGTTCACGGTCGACGAGCGGCACATCATCCTGGTCGACGACGTGCTGCATACCGGCCGCACCATCCGCGCCGCGCTGAACGAGCTGTTCGACTACGGCCGGCCGGCCTCCATCACCCTCGCCGTACTGGTCGAGCGCAGCGGCCGCGAGCTGCCGATCGAGGCCGACGTGGTCGGCCTGCAGATGCCGCTGGCTGCGGACGAGCACGTCAAGCTGAGCGGTCCCGAGCCCCTGACCCTGGAGGTGCAGAAGACGGCATGAGCGGCGACAACCAGCAGATCGACGCCCAGGGCCGGCTGCGCCACTTCCTCACCATCGAGGGGTTGAACCGGCAGGTCCTCACCGACATCCTCGACACCGCGGAATCCTTCTCCGGGGTCAGTGCCCAGCAGGTGAAGAAGGTGCCACTGCTGCGCGGCAAGACCATCGTCAACCTGTTCTTCGAACCCAGTACCCGGACCCGCACCACCTTCGAGCTGGCCGCCAAGCGACTCTCGGCCGACGTGCTGAACATGAACATCAACGCCTCGGCCACCACCAAGGGCGAAACCCTGCTCGACACCCTGCGCAACCTGCAGGCCATGCACGTCGACATGTTCGTGGTCCGCCATGCCGAGAGCGGCGCGGCCCACTTCATCGCCCGCCACGTGGAACCCCACGTCAGCGTCCTCAACGCCGGCGACGGCCGCCATGCCCACCCGACCCAGGCGATGCTCGACATGTTCACCATCCGCCGTGTCAAGGGGCCGGACTTCGGCCGCCTGCGGGTGGCCATCGTCGGCGACATCCTCCACTCGCGGGTGGCCCGCTCGCAGATCCACGCCCTCAACATCCTCAACACCGGAGAGGTGCGGGTGATCGCCCCGCGGACCCTGATCCCCGCCGAGGCCGAAACCCTCGGCGTGCAGATCCATCACGATTTCGACCAGGGGATCCGCGACGTGGACGTGGTGATCATGCTGCGTCTGCAGCGCGAACGCATGCAGGGCGCCCTGCTGCCCAGCGAGCACGAATACTTCCGCCTGTTCGGCCTCACCCAGGAACGCCTGGCGCTGGCCGCCCCGGACGTCACCGTGATGCACCCCGGCCCCATCAACCGCGGGGTGGAGATGGCCTCCGAGGTCGCCGACGGCCCGCACTCGGTGATCCTGCAGCAGGTCACACACGGCATCGCCGTGCGCATGGCGGTGATGTCCATGGCCATGCGCAGCGGCGGAGGTGAGGCATGAGCGGCGGCGAACGGATCCTGATCCACGGCGGCCATGTGGTCGACCCGGCCAACGGCGTCGACGGCCCGGCGGAGATCAGCATCGCCGCGGGGCGCATCCTCGCCGTCGGCGCCGTGCCGGAAGGCTTCACCGCGGAGCGCGAGATCGACGCCGGTGGTCAACTGGTCTGCCCGGGCCTGGTCGACCTGGCGGCACGGCTGCGCGAGCCTGGCCAGGAACACAAGGCGAGCATCGCCTCCGAGACCCGGGCCGCGGCCGCCGGCGGCATCACCACCCTGTGCTGCCTGCCCGACACCGAGCCGATGATCGACACCCCGGCCGTGGCCGAGCTGATCCGCCAGCGCGCCGAGGCAGCCGGCCAGGCGCGGGTGGTCAGCCTCGGTGCCCTCACCCAGGGGCTGCGCGGCGAACACCTGAGCGAGATGGCCGCGCTCAAGGCGGCCGGCTGCCGCGGCGTGTCCAACGCTGGCCGGCCGCTGGCCAACAGCCTGGTGCAACGCCGTGCCTTCGAGTACGCCGCCAGTTTCGACCTGACGGTGTTCATCCATGCCGAGGACCACTGGCTGGCCGCCGGCGGCTGCGCCCACGAGGGGGCGGTCGCCACCCGTCTCGGCCTGCCCGGCATCCCGGCCGCGGCCGAGACCGCCGCCGTGGCCCGCGACCTGGCGCTGATCGAGCAGACCGGCGTACGCGCCCACTTCTGCCGCATCAGCACCGCGCGCGCGGCGCAGATGATCGCCCGCGCCCAGTACGACGGCCTGCCGATCAGCGCCGACGTCGCCATCCCCTACCTGTTCCTGTCCGAGGTCGACCTGACCGGCTTCGACAGCCAGTGCCACCTGCGCCCGCCGCTACGCACCCTGCGCGACCGCGACGGCCTGCGCGCCGCCCTGGCCCGCGGCACCCTGTCGGCACTGTGTTCCGACCACCAGCCGCACGAGGCCGACGCCAAGCTGGCCCCCTTCCCCGCCACCGAGCCCGGCATCAGCGGCCTCGACACCCTGCTGTCGCTCGGCCTGCGGTTGATCGAGGAGGGGCTGCTCTCCCTGCCGGAGCTGATCGAGCGCCTCAGCCTCGGCCCGGCACGGGTGCTGGACCTGACCGCCGACGGCAGCGGCAGCCTGACCCCCGGCGGCAACGCCGACCTGATCGTGATCGACCCCGAGGCCCACTGGCGGGTCGGGCCCGACACCCTGCGCAGTCAGGGACACAACACCCCCTTCCTTGGCTGGGAACTGAAGGGCCGGGTGACCCATACCCTGATCGGCGGCCGGCAGGTGTTCCAGCGCCAGCCCTGAACACCGCTGCGTTATAATCCCCGCGAGCCAAGAGCACATCGACATGAACGACACAGCCCGATCCCAGCGCGGCACCCTCTTCGTCGAGGAGGCCGAGATCCTCAGCCACCAGGGCTTCGAGGGCGGGCAGTTCATGCTCCGCCTGCTGGCACCGAAATGCGCGGCCCATGCCCGGCCCGGCAGCTTCGCCCACATCCGGGTCGATCCGCAGCGGCCGCTGCGCCGGCCGCTGTCGATCATGCGCGCCGATGCGCAGGCCGGCTGGGTGGAATTCCTCTACAAGGTGGTCGGCGAGGGCACCCGACTGCTCGCCCGGCGCCAGCCGGGCGAGCAGCTGAACATCCTCGGCCCCATCGGCCGCCCCTTCGAACCCCACCGCGAACGACCGCGCGCCCTGCTGCTGGGTGGCGGTGTCGGCATGCCGCCGATGATATGCCTGGCCGAGATGCTGAAGGCCGACGCCCACTGGCAGCCGCTGGCCCTGCTCGCCTCGGAGGTGCCCTTCCCCTTCCGGCACCGCCCCTCGCAGATCCTCGTCCCCGGCCTGCCGGACGGCGTCATCGCCAGCATGCCGCTGCTGGAGGACTGGGGGGTGCCCTGCCGACTCGCCAGCCAGCGGGAGCTGCCCGGGGTCTATCAGGGCTACATCACGGAACTGGCGCGAGACTGGCTGGCGGCGCTCAGCACGGAACACCGGCGGCAGGTGGAGATCTTCGCCTGCGGACCGCATCCCATGCTGGAGGCGGTGGCGGCCCTGGCCCGCGAGTACGATCTGCCGGCCCAGGTGTCGCTGGAGGAGTTCATGGCCTGCGGCGTCGGCGGCTGCGCCGGCTGCACCGTGGCGGTGGAGACCCCGGCGGGCCCGGCCATGAGGCGGGTCTGCGTCGACGGCCCGGTGTTCGACGCCCGCGAGGTGTTTCCCGCGGCCTGAGTCACGGCCCTCAGCGCCGGTAGGGCTTGTCCGCGTCCTCCAGGGTCAGGTTGCCGATGGCATCGGCCAGCTTCGCCGGATCTTCCTCGTCGAGCTTGATCATCAGCCGTACCTCGTTCGGCGAATCGGCATGGTGCAGGGCATCCTCGTAGCTGATCTCACCGGCCTTGTACAGGTCGTACAGCGCCTGGTCGAAGGTCTTCATGCCACTCTGGTTGGAGCGGCGCATCAGGTCCTTCAGCTTGTAGATCTCACCATGACGGATGTGCTCGGCCGCCAGCGGGGTGTTCATCAGCACCTCCACCGCGGCACGCCGGCCCTTGCCGTCGGCTCCCGGAATCAGCTGCTGGGCGACGATCGCCTTGAGGTTCAGCGACAGATCCATCAGCAACTGGTCGCGGCGGTCCTCGGGGAAGAAGTTGATGATCCGGTCCAGCGCCTGGTTGGCGTTGTTGGCATGCAGGGTGGAGAGGCAGAGGTGACCGGTCTCGGCGAAGGCGATGGCATAGTCCATGGTCTCGCGGGTGCGGATCTCGCCGAGCAGGATCACGTCCGGTGCCTGGCGCAGGGTGTTCTTGAGCCCCACCTCGTAGGACTCGGTGTCCAGACCCACCTCGCGCTGGGTGATGATGCAGCCGTCATGCTGGTGGATGAACTCGATGGGGTCTTCCAGGGTGACGATGTGCCCGTCCCCGTGGCGGTTGCGGTAGCCGATCATCGAGGCCAGCGAGGTCGACTTGCCGGTGCCGGTGGCGCCGGCGAAGATCACCAGGCCGCGCTTGAGCAGCGCCAGCTGCTTGATGATCGGTGGCAGATGCAGCGACTCGATGCTGGGAATCTCGGTCTCGATGCGCCGCAGCACCATACCGATGTGGTTGCGCTGGAAGAAGGCGCTGACCCGGAACCGCCCCAGACCGCTGGCGCTGATGGCGAAGTTGCACTCGTGGCAGGCGTCGAACTCGTTGCGCTGGGTGGGTGACATGGCGCTGTAGACCATCTCCCGCGCCTGCTCGGGACTGAGCGGATCCTTGCTGACCGGGCGGATCCGGCCGTCGATCTTGACGCTGGGAGGAATACCGGCGGTGATGAACAGATCCGATGCCTTCTTCTCCACCATCACCCGCAACAGGGTGTTGAGTTCCATGTGCCGTCCCTCCGTCTGCGTCATTCCCGACCTATTTCACCGCAAGGCCGCCGCCAACGCAAAATCCCGGCCGGGAATCAGCGGAACAGCTCCTTGTTGGCCGCCTTGCTGCGCGCATCGAGACGACTGATCAGCCCCCGTTGGACCAGATCCTGCAGGTTCTGGTCCAGGGTCTGCATGCCCACCGCCTGGCCGGTCTGGATGGCGGAGTACATCTGCGCCACCTTGTCCTCGCGGATCAGGTTGCGAATCGCCGGGGTGCCGATCATGATCTCATGGGCCGCGATGCGCCCGCCGCCGGTCTTCTTCAGCAGGGTCTGGGAGATGACCGCACGCAGCGACTCGGAGAGCATGGATCGCACCATGTCCTTCTCCGCTGCGGGAAAGACGTCGATGATACGGTCGATGGTCTTGGCCGCCGAGCTGGTATGCAGGGTGCCGAACACCAGATGGCCGGTCTCGGCCGCGGTCAATGCCAGGCGGATGGTCTCCAGGTCGCGCATCTCGCCGACCAGGATGATGTCCGGATCCTCGCGCAACGCCGATCGCAGGGCCTCGGAGAAGCCCAGGGTGTCGCGGTGCACCTCGCGCTGGTTGACCAGGCACTTCTTGGATTCATGCACGAACTCGATCGGATCCTCGATGGTCAGGATGTGCTCGAAGCGGGTCTCGTTGACATGATTCATCATCGCCGCCAGGGTGGTGGACTTGCCGGAACCGGTCGGCCCGGTGACCAGCACGATGCCGCGCGGCTGGTCGGCGATCTCCTTGAATACCGCCGGCGCCCCCAGCTCTTCCAGGGTCAGCACCTTGGAGGGGATGGTACGGAACACCGCGCCGGCACCGCGGTTGTGGTTGAAGGCATTGACGCGGAAACGCGCCAGGTTGGGGATCTCGAAGGAGAAGTCGGTCTCCAGGAACTCCTCGAAATCCTTGCGCTGCTTGTCGTTCATGATGTCGTAGACCAGCGCATGGACCTGCTTGTGGTCCAGCGCCGGCACGTTGATGCGGCGGATGTCGCCATCGACGCGGATCATCGGCGGCAGATCTGCAGACAGATGCAGGTCGGAGGCGTTATTCTTGACGCCGAAGGCGAGAAGCTCTGCGATATCCATTCCTATCCCCTGATGAATCTATGTTGAAGCCATGCTCTGAATACTATCGTCCGCTGTGCCGGTCCCTTGATCAGGACAGAGTATAGCCAGCCATGAGCGATCAGCGCGCAGAAATCATCCGCGGACGGCTCGAGGTGCTGCGCCATGCCATCGACGAGTGGTGCCGCCACTATGGCCGCCAGCCGGCGGCGGTGCGCCTGCTGGCGGTCTCCAAGACCTTTCCCGCCAGCGATGTGGCGGCGGCCGCCGCGGCCGGCCAGCGCGCCTTCGGCGAATCCTACCTCAAGGAGGCACTGGAGAAGATCGCCGCCTTGCGCCACCTGCCGCTGGAGTGGCATTTCATCGGCCCCCTGCAGTCCAACAAGACCCGGCTCATCGCCGAACACTTCGACTGGGTACAGAGCCTCGACCGGCTGAAGCTCGCCGAACGGCTCAGCGCCCAGCGCCCCGCCGACCGCGCCCCCCTGAACGTCCTGCTCCAGGTCAACATCAGCGGCGAGGCGAGCAAGTCCGGCGTGGCCCTGCCCGAGCTGCCGGCGCTGGCCGAGGCGGTGAGGCGGCTGCCGCGGCTGCGGCTGCGCGGGCTGATGGCCATCCCCGCACCGAGCCGTGACTTCGGCGCCCAGCGCACGGCATTTCGCGCCCTGCACCAGGCCTACCGGATGCTGCAGGAGAAAGGCCTGGCGCTGGATACCCTGTCGATGGGCATGTCCGCCGACCTGGAGGCGGCCATCGCCGAGGGCAGCACCCTGCTGCGCGTCGGTACCGGGATCTTCGGCCCGCGTCGACCGAAGACGGGCTGAGTCCTGTGCCGGCTTTGCCTTGGGCGGCACAAATGGCGACAATAGCCGCCATCCCGCCCCAACAGCGAATGGCGCCCTCATGAACGAGAAAATCATCTGTTTTATCGGCGGCGGCAACATGGCCCGCAGCCTGATCGGCGGCCTGATCAGCGACGGCCTGCCGGCCGGCCGGATGCGCGTCGCCGACCCCGACCCTGCCCGCCTCGAAGGGCTGGGCGAGGCCTTCGGCGTCGCCACCTTCGCGGACAACCGTGCAGCCGCCGAAGGCGCCGACGTGCTGCTGCTGGCGGTCAAGCCCCAGGTCATGCACCAGGTGGCGCAGCAACTGGCGCCACAGGTCACGGCCGGGCAGCCGCTGGTGATCTCCATCGCCGCCGGCATCCGCAGCGGCGACCTGGAACGCTGGCTGGGCGGCGAGGCAGCGGTGGTGCGCTGCATGCCGAACACCCCGGCACTGGTGCAGAGCGGCGCTACCGCTCTCTATGCCAATCCCCGGGTCAGCGCCGAACAGCGCGACCTGGCCGAATCCATCCTGCGCGCCGTCGGCCTCACCCTGTGGCTGGAAGACGAGGCCCTGATGGACGCCGTCACCGCCCTCTCCGGCAGCGGCCCGGCCTATTTCTTCCTGGTCATGGAGGCCCTGCAGGCGGCCGGCGAGTCCCTCGGCCTGCCGGCCGAGACCGCCCGACTGCTGACCCTGCAGACCGCCTTCGGCGCCGCCAAGACGGCGCTCGAGTGCAGCGAGGGGCCGGCGGTGCTGCGCCAGCAGGTCACCTCCCCGGGCGGCACCACCGAACGCGCCCTGCAGGTGCTGGAAGAGGGGGGGCTGCGCGAGCTGCTGCAGCGGGCCCTGCGGGCGGCCCGCGACCGTTCCGAGGAGCTGGCCCGCCAGCTGGGGGAACAGTAGATGGGTGCCGGCTATCTCATCTCCCCCCTGGAGTTCCTGATCAGCACCCTGTTCGACCTCTATGTGCTGGCCATCATGCTGCGCACCCTGCTGGCCTGGGTACGGGCCGATTTCTACAACCCCGTCAGCCAGTTCCTGGTCAAGATCACCAATCCGCCGCTGCTGCCGCTGCGCCGGCTGATTCCGCCGCTGGGGCGCATCGACAGCGCCGCCATCGTGCTCATGCTGCTGGTGCAGATGGCCGCCGTGGCGCTGATCCTGCTGCTGCGCGGCGGCGCCTTCTCGCCCTGGACACTGCTGGTGGTAAGCATTGCCGAACTGGTCAGCCTGCTGTTCAACGTGTTCGTCTTCTCGATCATCATCCAGGCCATCCTCAGCTGGGTGAATCCCGGCGCCTACAACCCGGTCACCGCCCTGCTGCACGCCCTCAACGAGCCCGTGCTGCGCCCGGCACGCCGCCTGCTGCCGCCGATCGGTGGCCTCGACCTCAGCCCGCTGCTGGCCCTGATCGCCCTGCAGGTGCTGAAGATGCTGGTCCTGCCGCTGTTCCGCCTGCTGCTCTGATGCCCGGCTGGTACCGCTGGGACGGCGAGGACCTGATCCTCAGCGTGCACGTCCAGCCCCGCGCCCGGCAGGACGGCTTTGCCGGCGTGCACGGCGAGCGTCTGAAGATCCGTATCACCGCACCACCGGCCGACGGCAAGGCCAACCGCCACCTGATCCGTTTCCTGGCCGATGCCTGCGGCGTCGCCCCCTCCCGCGTCGAGCTGCTGTCCGGCCACGGCAGCCGCAGCAAACAGCTGCGCATCCACGCCCCGCGGCGACTGCCGCCCGGCTGCTAGCAGCCTGTCGGACTTAGGCGATCGTAGCGAGCAGGGTGGGAGAACGAGAACGAATCTTCACGATTTCGAGGCGCATAGTGGGCACTACGCAACGAGAAATCGGGGAGATTCGGGCCGCTCTCCCACCCGCGCAGTAGATCAGTCCTGAGTCCGACAGGCTGCTAGCCCGGATATGGCACCAAGGCAGGCTCCGTGGGCCGGGGTGGCAGGATGGCGCGGTACCCCTTGCGCCTCGATCGCGGCCTGGAGGCCGCTCCTACGACAACACATTGTGCCGTGACCTGTAGGAGCGGCCTCCAGGCCACGATCGGGGGACCCACGGCGGGCAATACCCGGGGTCAATCGAACAGGCACAAAGCCGGGTTAACCCGGATATTGCACCAAGGCGGCGCGCATGAAGGGGGGCGTGCTGCAATACAGGGACGATATGGCCATGAAAGGCCCCCTGGGCGGGTTCAGTGCGCCGTGAACGCTGTCACACAATGCCGCCCCTGATACCCTAAGCCCCTGTAATTCCGCTTCAGGTTTTCCTGTCCACGGTCGCTAGCACGACAAGGAATCACGCGACCTTGGGTCGCCCTGCGCCATGAACACGAGGGAGGAGATGCTCGATGCCGCAAGATCAGTTCAGCCGCCGCATGCAGGCCTATGACGTCTGGAAGGCGGACGTACTGCAGACGCTGCAGGCATTCCAGGACTGGCTCGACGCGCACCAGCTCGACGAAGGTGAAAGCAACCTGCGCATCTTCGACACCATGGAGGCACTGCGCAGGGACCGCCTGACCCTGGCCTTCGTGGCCGAGTTCTCGCGAGGCAAGACCGAGCTGATCAACGCCATCTTCTTCGCCGGCTACGGCCGGCGGCTTCTGCCCTCCGATGCCGGGCGCACCACCATGTGTCCCAGCGAGCTGTTCTACGACCACGATGCCGGGCATGCCTACATTCGCCTGCTGCCGATCGAGACGCGCAGCGAGGAGACCTCGATCGCCGACTACAAGCAGCGTGCAGAGGACTGGGTGCACCTGTCGCTCGACACCGAGTCGGCCGAACAGATGGCCGAGACCTTCCGCGAGGTGGTCAAGACCAAGCGGGTACCGCTGGAGACGGCGCGTGCCCTGGGCCTCTACGACGAGACCCAGGACCCGCAGTTCAAGCAGCACGGCGAGCACCCGGAGACGGTGGAGATCCCGATGTGGCGCCATGCCCTGATCAGCTTCCCCCACCCCCTGCTCAAGCGCGGGCTGGTGATCCTCGACACGCCCGGGCTCAACGCCCTGGGCAACGAGCCGGAACTGACCGTGAGCATGCTGCCCTCGGCCCAGGCCGTGCTCTTCGTGCTGGCCGCGGACACCGGCGTCACCCGATCCGACCTGGAGATGTGGGAACACCATGTGCACAGCGTCACCAGCCAGCACAACAAGCACCTGGTGGTGGCCCTGAACAAGATCGACACCCTGTGGGACGATCTCAAGGACGAGGCCAGCATCGAGGCCAGCATCGAGAGCCAGCGCCGCCGTGCGGCGGATCAGCTGCATCTCGACAGCGCCCAGGTCTTCCCGCTCTCCGCCCAGAAGGGGCTGGTGGCCAAGGTCCGCGACGACGCCGGCCTGCTGGAACGCAGCCGGCTGCCGGCCCTGGAGGCCTTCCTCGCCGAAGAGGTGCTGCCGAACAAACTGGCCGTGCTGCGCGACCACATCCTGCAGGAGGTCGGCGGGCTGCAGAACGAGACCTACAGCATTCTCGAGGGCCGCCTGCACCAGACCCGGCGCGAACTGCAGAACCTCGTCTCGCTGCGCGGCAAGAACGCCGATGTCATCCAGCACCTGATGGCCAAGTCGCGCGAGGAGCAGGCCGCCTACCTGCGCAACGTGGAGAGCTTCCAGGCCAGCCGCCGGGTGCTGAAGAGCCAGGCCAGGGCCATGCTCGATGCCTTGAGCCTGGAGGCCTTCGACCGGTTGATCGCCAAGACCCGCAAGGACATGACCGGCGCCTGGACCACGGCCGGCATCAAGCGCGGCATGCAGACCTTCTTCGACGGCGCCCGCGACACCATGGACCAGGTCGCCCAGCAGGCCGAGCAGACCCGTACCCTGATCCGCGCCACCTACCGCAAGTTCCACGAGGAGCACGGCCTGCCGGCCATTACCCCCAAGGTGTTCTCGGTGGACCAGTACAACATGGACCTGCACCAGCTGCTGCACGAGGCCGAGCTGTTCCGCAACAGCCCGATCACCACCATGACCGAGCAGAGCTTCGTGGTCAAAAAGTTCTTCATCTCCATGGTCAGCCAGGCGCGCAGCATCTTCTTCCGCGCCAACCAGGAGGCGGACAGCTGGCTGAAGGAGGTCATGAACCCGCTGGTCCAGCAGATCAAGGACCACAAGCGGGTGATGGAGAAGCGGCTCGACACCCTGCGCCGCATCAACGAATCGCGCGACACCCTGGAATCCAGGATCGGTGAACTGGAGCAGCAGGCCGAGGCCCTGGCCACGGACCTGGAGACCATCGCTGCCATGCGCGAGGTGCTGAACCGGCCATTGCCGGAACTGGACAGCCTGACGGATCCGCAGCAGGTCGCCCAGGCCGTCTGAGTCGACCACCCAGCGACCTGCAACGAAGCCGGCAGCCCCTTCGGGTGGTCTATACTCGAAGGTACGCGATCATCCGAAGGAGTGTTGTCATGGCCAACAAGAAAAACCCCCTCCTCTTTTCCCTTCTGTTCGCCGTGCTGTTCTCCAGCCTGGCGGCCCGTGCCGAGAACGTGCAGGACTTCGGCGACTATGTGGTGCATTTCAATGCCCTGAACACGGACATGCTGCCACCCAAGGTGGCCCAGGAATACGCCATCAAGCGCAGCCAGAACCGTGGCATGCTGAATATCGTGGTACTGAAAAAAGTGCTTGGCGCCTCCGGCACACCGACCCCGGCCAGGGTGAGCGGCACCTCCACCAGCCTTACCGGCCGGCAGCGTGAACTCGAATTCCGCGAGATCCGCGAACCCAACGCCCTCTACTACATCGCCGAATTCCCGGTCAGCCACGAGGAATCGCTGGACTTCAGGATCCGCGTCCAGCCCAAGGGCGTCGCCGAGCCCTTCCTGGTCCACTTCCGCCAGCAGTTCTTCACCCGCTGAGGCTGCGGGCCAGGCCTGCCAGGGCCAGCCCCGTGGCATAGATCCCGAAGCCCAGCACCAGTCCGCCGGCCAGACGTCGCGCCGGCGGACTGCGCAGCAGGGTGCCAAGGCGCGCCGCCAGGCTGCCCATCACCAGCAGGGCCGGCAGCGTGCCGAGACCGAAACCCAGCATCAGCAGGGCACCCTGGGCGGCGCTGCCGGCGGCGATCGCCCAGATCAGCACGCTGTACACCAGACCGCAGGGCAGCCAGCCCCAGACCAGCCCCAGCAGCAGCGCCTGCGGCCAGCTGCGTACCGGCAGCAGCCGCCGGCCGAGCGGCTCCAGCCGCTGCCACAGCCGCCCCCCTGCCCGTTCGATGTGTGTCAGACCCAGCCACCAGCCCCCCAGATAGAGCCCCAGGGCCAGCATCATCAGGCCGGCCAGCAGCTGCAGCAGCAGTTGCGCCTCGCGCAGCCCCGCCCAGTGGGCGGCAAGACCGCCGATCCCGCCGAGCAGCGCCCCGGCCAGGCAGTAGCTGGCGATCCGCCCCAGGTTGTAGGCCAGCAGCCAGGGCAGCTGTGCCGCCAGCCTGGCGCGCCCTGACTCGGGCAGCGACAGGCCAAGGGCGCCGACGATGCCGCCGCACATGCCGATGCAGTGCACGCCGCCGAACAGGCCGACCAGCAGGGCAGCCAGGAATCCGCTCTCGCTCAACATGCTTCAAGGCCAGTCATAGTCGAGGATCAGCGGGGCGTGGTCAGAGAACCGCCGGTCCTTGTAGATGCGGGCGGCGCGCACCCGCTCCCGAAGTCCCGGGGTGACCACCTGATAGTCGATGCGCCAGCCGACGTTCCTGGCCCAGGCCTGGCCGCGGTTCGACCACCAGGTGTACTGCTCGGGGCGCGGATCGACGACGCGGAAGGCGTCGACAAAACCGGCACTGCCGAACAGCCGGTCCATCCAGGCCCGTTCCTCGGGCAGGAAGCCGGAATTCTTCTGGTTACCGCGCCAGTTGCGGATATCGATCTTCTTGTGGGCGATGTTCCAGTCGCCGCACAGCACGTACTCACGGCGGCGCCGGCGCAGGCTGCGGAAATGCGGCATCAGCCGATCCATGACCTCGAACTTGACCTGCTGACGCAGCTCGCTGGAGGAGCCGGACGGCAGGTATAGCGAGACCACGCTGAGCCGTCCGAGCTGCACCTCGATATAACGCCCCTCGCGGTCGAACTCGGGCCAGTCCAGGCCCATGATCACCCGGTCCGGCTGCTGGCGGCTGTAGATGGCGACCCCGCTGTAGCCTTTCTTCTCGGCATCGTGATAGAAGCAGTGGAAGGGGCGCGGGTAATAGAGCGGCTCGCGCAGCTGGTATTCCTGGGCCTTGGTCTCCTGGATGCAGACCAGGTCGGCGCGCTGCCGGGCCAGCCAGACAAAGAAACCCTTGCGGCCCGCGGCACGGATGCCGTTGGCGTTGAAACTGATGATGCGCATGGCTTTTTCCGCTCGGTGGGGCTGTGTATGATAAACGACCCCGCCACCCGGACCCAGCCCCACAGCAGCCGGGCGGCCGCACCTTCGCGGGAATCCGACAGCATGCAAGACTATCAACGTGAATTTCTCGACTTCGCCATCGAGGCGCAGGTGCTGCGTTTCGGCGAATTCACCCTCAAATCCGGCCGCGTCAGCCCCTATTTCTTCAACGCCGGACTGTTCAACACCGGCCGCCGCCTGGCCCGCCTTGGCCGCTTCTATGCCGCCGCGGCGGTCGATGCCGGCATCGACTTCGACGTGCTGTTCGGACCGGCCTACAAGGGCATTCCCCTGGCGGCCGCCTGCGCCATCGCCCTGGCCGACCGGCACGACCGCGACCTGCCCTACTGCTTCAACCGCAAGGAGGCCAAGGACCACGGCGAGGGCGGCAACCTGGTCGGCGCCCCGCTGGCCGGCCGGGTGCTGATCGTCGACGACGTGATCACCGCCGGCACCGCGATCCGCGAGTCGCTGGAGATTATCGCCGCCGCCGGTGCCCGCCCGGCCGCTGTGCTGATCGCCCTCGACCGCCAGGAACGCGGCCGCGGCGAACGTTCCGCCATCCAGGAGATCGAACAGGACATCGGCATCCCGGTGATCAGCATCGTGCGCCTCGACCAGCTCATCGACTATCTGGCCGACCGGCCGCAGATGAGCGACCATCTGGCAGCGGTGCGGGCCTACCGCGAGAGCTACGGCGTCTGATCCGCCGACCTCAGCCGAGGATCAGGCGCACCCCCACCAGCAGGGTGATGACCTCGAAGGCGCGCTTGATCCAGCGATTGCCCTTGGCGATCGCCAGGTGCGCGCCCAGGTAGCCGCCGAGCAGCGAGCCGAGCAGCAGCGCCGGAAGCCAGGGCCAGTGGATCTGACTCAGCAGACCGAGGGTCAGGGCACCGGTGCCGTTCCAGAACAGTCCAACCAGCACCAGGGTGTAGGCCACCGCCCGCCGGTAGTCGAGGCCGAACCAGCGCACCAGCCAGAGGGTGACGAACAGCCCGGTGCCCGAGGTCAGCGAGCCGTTCAGGACACCGATGGCGAACAGCACCAGGGCACCGACCAGGTAGCCGCGCCGGCTGCGATGCAGGCGCGCGGCCTGTAGCCCCAGCCGCGGATTGAACAGCGAGTAGAGGCCGAGGGCGAGGGTCAGCAGCCCCAGCGCGATCTCTGCCGCCCGGTCGGGAACGCGCAGGATGAGATTCGCCCCCAGCAGCACACCGGGCAGACCGGCCGCCAGCAACAGCAGGCTGAAGCCACGATCCAGCGAGCCCTCCCTCAAGTGGCGCAGGGTGGCGCCGATACCCAAGGCAACGCTGGCCAGCTTGTGCGTCGCCAGGGCCACGGCGAAAGGCAGGCCGAGAAAGATCAGCACCGGCAACTGGATCAGGCCCGCCCCGCCCCCGGAAAAGGCCGAGAACAGATTGGCCAGCAGCGAGACCAGGAACAGGGCGATGTGCGCAATGCCGTCCACGGGATGATTGTGGTAGTTTTACGGGCCAGGCGAAACAGGAAACAGGCAGGATACCCCTTCATGATGCAGCACGCGATCAAGCCACGGCACAGCCTGCTGGGTGCCCTGCTCGGCCTGGCCCTGGCCAGCGGCGGGACGGCGGCCGAGGCCGGCCGGCTCTACAAGTGGACCGACGAGAACGGCAAGGTCCACTATGGCGACAAGGTGCCACCGGAATACGCCCGCCAGGAACGCAAGGTGCTCAACGAACAGGGCGTCGCCGTCAAGACCCTGGAGGCGGCCAAGACCCCGGAACAGCTCGCCGAAGAGAAGCGCATCGCCGAACAGCGCCGCCTGGAGGAGTTGCGCAAGGCCGAACAGGCCGCCCACGACCGTATGCTGCTCGCCACCTTCACCAGCGAAGACGACATGGTGATGACCCGCGACGGCAAGATCGCCGCCATCGACAGCGTGATCCGGGTCACCCGCGGGCGGATCGAGAAGCTGCAGCAGAATCTCGAGCGTTACACCCGCCAGGCGGCCGAGCGCGAACGCCTCGGCCAGCCGATCCCGGAGTCCCTGCAGGAGAACATCCTCGGCGCCCGCGCCCAGATCCAGCGCTATCACGACTACATCGCCAGCAAGCGCCGGGAACAGGAAGAGATCCGCAAGCAGTTCGAGGCCGACATCCGCCGCTTCCGCGAACTCAAGGAGTCGCAGCGCAAGCCGCCGGAAGAAGCCGTGCGGCGACGCTAGCCCGCATATTGCATCAAGGCGGCCCGCATGATCGGCGTGCGGGCTGGTATTAACCCGGCTTTGTGCCTGTCCGATTGACTCCGGGCATTGCATTGCCCACCGTGGATCCCCCGATCGCGGCCTGGAGGCCGCTCCTACAGGGCATGGCGGCACAATGTGTTGGCGTAGGAGCGGTCTCCAGGCCGCGATCGAGGCGCAAGGGGTACCGCGCCATCCTGCCACCCCGACCCACGGAGCCTGCCTTGGTGCCATATCCGGGCTTCCGCCTGGGACAGGCCAGGACAGAATTCAGGCCTGGATCAGGGTTCCCACACCCTCGTCCGTGAACAGCTCCACCAGCACCGCATGCTGCACCCGGCCGTCGACGATGTGCGCGGTGCGCACCCCGCCCTGCACCGCATCCAGCGCACAGCGGATCTTCGGCAGCATGCCACCATGGATGGTGCCGTCTTCGATCAGCTCTGCAACCCGCTGGGCGGACAGACCGGTGAGCAGCTTGCCCGACTTGTCCAGCAGTCCCGGGGTGTTGGTGAGCAGCATCAGCTTCTCGGCGCGCAGCACCTCGGCCACCTTGCCGGCCACCAGATCGGCATTGATATTGTAGGAAAAGCCGTCGTCGCCGACGCCGATCGGCGCAATCACGGGGATGAAGTTGCCAGCCACCAGGGTGTTCACCACCTCGGTGTCGATGCTGGCCACCTCGCCGACATGGCCGAGATCGATGATCTCCGGCGCCTCGGTCTCCGGGGTGTGCCTCTCGATGTGCAGCTTGCGGGCATGGATCAGATCGCCATCCTTGCCGGTCAGCCCCACCGCACAACCGCCATGACGGTTGATGAGATTGACGATCTCCTTGTTGACCAGCCCGCCGAGCACCATCTCCACCACGTCCATGGTCTCGGCATCGGTCACCCGCATGCCGTCGATGAACTGCGACTGCTTGCCGATCCGTTCCAGCAGCCGGCCGATCTGCGGACCGCCGCCGTGCACCACCACCGGATTGATGCCGACCAGCTTCATCAGCACCACGTCGCGGGCGAAGCCGTTCTTCAGCGCCTCGTCGGTCATGGCGTTGCCGCCGTACTTGATGACCACCGTCCGCCCGCGGAAACGGCGGATATAGGGCATCGCCTCGGTCAACACGTGGGCGACGTTGTGCGCCTGTTCTGCACTCAGTGTCATGACTAGGGCCTGTTAATAGGTGCCGTTTGAAGCGGCTATTTCACCGCAAAGCCGCCGGCGGCGCAAAGGCCGACGCGGCGGCGATTCCCGGCGGGCGCCGGGGAAGGGTTCAGAAGGGCAGTTCGATGTCCGCCTCGACAGCCTGCATCAGGCTGCGGAAGCGCCCCTGGATGCGGGCCAGGGCCGCCTCGTCGTCAGCCTCGAAGCGCAGCACCAGGCTGGGCGTGGTGTTGGAGGCGCGCACCAGCCCCCAGCCGTCGCTGAAGTCGGCGCGCAGGCCGTCGATGCGGCTGATCTCGGCATCCTCGAACTGCGCCTGCTCGAGGAGCCGCTCCATGAAGCGCTGCGGCTCACCCTCCTGCAGCATCACCTGCAGCTCCGGGGTATTGACGCTGTCCGGCAGCGCGCCGAACATGGCACTGGAATCGCGGTGGTCGTTGGAGAGTATCTCCAGCAGCCGCGCCGCCGCATAGAGGCCGTCATCGAAGCCGAACCAGCGTTCCTGGAAGAAGACGTGGCCGCTCATCTCGCCAGCCAGCAGCGCCCCGGTCTCCTTCATCCGCGCCTTGATCAGGGAGTGGCCGGTCTTCCACATTTCCGGGCTGCCGCCGAAGTCGCGCACGATCTTCGCCACATGCCGCGAGCACTTGACGTCATAGATGATGTCGGCACCCGGGTTGCGGCTGAGGATGTCCATGGCGAACAGCATCAGCAGCCGGTCCGGCCAGATGATCTCGCCACCGGAGGCGACCACGCCGAGCCGGTCACCATCGCCATCGAAGGCCAGGCCGAGGTCGGCGCCCTGTTCGCGCACCGCCTCGATCAGGGGGGTCAGGTTCTCCACCTTGCTCGGGTCCGGGTGATGATTGGGGAAGTGGCCGTCGACCTCGCAGAACAGCGGGATCACCTGGCAGCCCAGCGCCTCCAGCAGCCGCGGGGCCACCACCCCGGCGACACCGTTGCCACAATCGACCACCACCTTCAGTGGCCGCGCCACCTGCACGTCGGTGCGGATGCGCTCGATATAGTCGCCGAGCACATCGACCTGTTCCAGCTCACCGCTGCCACTGGCCAGCTCGCCACGCTCGATGCGCCGGTGCAGCGCCTGGATGCCGTCGCCGGACAGGGTCTCGCCGGCGATCACGATCTTCAGGCCGTTGTACTGTGGCGGGTTGTGGCTGCCGGTCAGCATCACCCCGGAACGGGTGTCGAGATACTGGGCGGCGAAATAGAGCACCGGCGTGGGCACCATGCCGATATCCTTCACGTTCTGGCCACCATCACGCAGGCCGCGGATCAGCGCCTCGGACAACTCGGGGCCGGAGAGCCGACCGTCGCGCGCCACCACCACCGAACTCTCGCCGCGCGCAGCGGCCTCGCTGGCGATGGCCCGGCCAAGCTGATAGACGACCTCGGTATTCAGGGTCTCGCCGACCACCCCGCGGATATCGTAGGCACGGAAGATGGACGGATCGATGGCCGGCGCAGTGGTCGTGGTCGCAGCCGGAGCCGGCGACGCGGCACCACCGGCCAGGCTGTCGTCGAGCACGGTGAAATCCGGCGCTGCGCTGACCGAGGGGACGGCCGCCTGCTCCTGCGCCATGGCCTGCACCAGGCGCTCGACCCGGGCACCGCTGCCGAAGGCGCCGGTACCGGACTCGAACAGCTTGTGCAGGGCCACCACCGAGCCGGCACACTCCTTGAGCTGCATCGCATAGCTGTCCTGCAGCCGGCCGTTGCGGGCATCGCGCACCGCGCCCAGCAGGGTGGTCTGATCCTGCTGCAGCAGCCGCCGGAAACGCTGCGCCACCAGCAGCACCAGCAGCACGAACAGGAGCATGGCGCCACCGGCCACCGTCAGCAGCCCGCTGAAGGTGGCGCTGGCCCCCACCGGTCCGGCCCAGTAGGCGATCTTCCACCGGGTGCCCGCGATCGGCACCTCGACCACCGGCGGCCCCTGGCGCAGGGCCCGGTCACCGCGGGTCGCCAGGGTCACCGACTTGCCCTGGGCCACCTGCCAGATCTCGCCATAACCGCGCGGCATGCGCGGGGCGTCCATCATCTCCTGCAGCATCGGCACCACCAGGCTGACCATCAGGTCACCGACGATGCGCCGCCCGCTGGCATCGAGGATCCGCCGCACCATGTTGATGTGCTGCTGGGGGGTGCCGAACATGTGCACCTCGGCCGGCGGCGGCGTCTCCCGGGTCTCGGCCTGGCGGAGCATGTCCAGGGCGGCATAACTGAGCGGCGGCGAGGCCTTCAGGTCCACGTCCTTGAGGCCGGGCGGCAGGATGCGCAACCGCACCGCGCGGGGGAACAGGTAGCCGAGCTCCGCCTCCTTGGCGCGCTTCCCGGCCTCGCTGCCCTCGCTGGCGAGCCGCACGATCTCGGGATCCCGCACCAGCAGATCCATCTTTTCCCCGTATTCGCCGATGGCGGCGGCGATACGGTCGGCCAGATTCTCGGCGGTGAGCTGGATCTCGTGGCGACGGCTCTCCGCCGCCACCTCGCGGGCCTGCTGGAAGAAGAAGAAACTGCTGGCGGCGATGATCGCACTGCCGGCCAGGGCGACCAGCAGCGCAAAGTGCATCAGGCTGGCACGGGCCGGCGCCTCGACACCGTCGGGCAGCTCGGAATCCGGCGCGCTTTGTTCGGGAGACACCTTGCGGCGCGAGGAGATAAACGTCGGCAGTCTGATACCCATCGATGGCCCTTGAATCTACGCGTCCCTTTGTCCTGCTGTCTGCATGCCACACGCCACGCCGGAAACCTGGCGCGAAATGGACCTCGCGCCTTTAGGATGCAAATCGCAGACCACTCAAGCCCGCCCGGTGTGTCCGAAGCCTCCGGCACCGCGCTGCGAGGCAGTGAACTCGCTGACCTGCTCGAAGGCGGCACGCACCACGGGCACGAACACCATCTGCGCGATGCGCTCCCCCGGTGCGATGCTGAAGCTCTCCTTGCCCCGGTTCCAGCAGGAGACGAACACCTGCCCCTGGTAGTCGGAATCGATCAGGCCCACCAGGTTGCCGAGCACGATGCCGTGCTTGTGCCCCAGCCCGGAGCGCGGCAGCAGCACCGCTGCCAGACCGGTGTCCTCCATGTGGATGGCAATGCCGGTGGGGATCAGTTCGGTCTGCCCCGGCGCCAGGGTCAGTTCGCCGTCCAGGCAGGCGCGCAGATCCATGCCCGCCGCGCCCTCGGTGGCGTAGTCGGGCAGCGGAAATTCGCGGCCGATGCGGTCGTCGAGAATCTTAAGCTGTACCTTGCGCATGGTCGTCCCCTGTTGCGGCCGGCTCGCGCCGCGCCCGCCAGGCCGCGGCGATGGATTCGATCAGCTGCCGCGCCAGCCGGGTCTTGGGGGCGCGTGGCAGCCGTTCGCTGCCGCCCTCGCGGATCAGCAGCAGTTCGTTGTCCTCGGTGTCGAAGCCGAGCCCGGGACCGACCCGGTTGGCGGCGATCATGTCCACCCCCTTCGCCATCCGCTTGGCCCGCGCATGACGCTCCAGGTCGTCGGTCTCGGCGGCGAAACCGACCGTGAACGGCGGCCGTGGCAAACGCGCGACATCGGCCAGAATATCCGGGTTGCGCACCAGGTCGAGCGTCAGCCGGGGGGCCGACTTCTTGATCTTCTGCGCCGCCGCTGCCTGCGGCCGGTAGTCGGCCACGGCCGCCGCGGCGATGAAGATGTCGCAGTCACCGGCCCGCGCCATGACCGCGGCATGCATCTCGGCAGCGGTCTCGACCACAACGCGCTCCACCCCCGGCGGACAGGCCAGGGCCACCGGGCCGGAAACCAGGGTCACCCGGGCGCCAGCCAGGGCGGCCGCCTCGGCCACGGCATAGCCCATCCGGCCCGAGCTGCGGTTGCCGAGATAGCGCACCGGATCGAGCGGTTCGCGGGTCGGCCCGGCGGTGACCAGCACCCGGCAGCCGTCCAGCGAGCCGCGCCGGAAACGGCCCTCCAGCGCCGCCAGCAGCTCCGCCGGCTCCAGCATCCGGCCCGCCCCCGCCTCGCCGCAGGCCAGCTCGCCCTCCGCCGGACCGAGCAGGGCTACGCCGCGAGACTCGAGCAACGCGACATTGGCCCGCGTGGCTGGGTGGTCCCACATGGCGACATTCATGGCCGGCGCCAGCAGCAGGGGGGCCCGGCTGGCCAGACAAAGCGTGGTCAGCAGATCGTCGGCCCGCCCCTGGGCCAGGCGAGCCAGCAGGTCCGCCGTGGCCGGCGCCACCAGCAGCACATCGGCCCAGCGCGCCAGGCTGATGTGATCCATGCCGCCAGCCTCCGCCGCCTCGTCGAACAGCGCCTCGCGCACCGGCCGGCCGGACAGGGCCTGCAGGGTCAGGGGGGTGATGAAACGGGTCGCGCCACGGGTCATCACCACCTGCACCTCGGCCCCGGCGGCACGCAGCAGGCGCACCAGCTCGGCGGCCTTGTAGGCGGCGATGCCGCCGCTGACCCCGAGCAGGACACGCTTGTTTGCCAGACTGGACATGCGGCGCAGTTTATCAGATTGTTGGCACTGTCCACATGAAGCGGCTCACGGGGAGGCACGGATGCCGATCACCGACTGGCCGGCCGGCGAACGGCCGCGCGAAAAGCTGCTGGCGCGGGGGCCGGCAGCACTGTCCGACAGCGAACTGCTGGCCATCTTCCTGCGCACCGGCGTCGCGGGCAAGAGCGCCGTCGACCTGGCCCGCGAGCTGCTCGCCAGCCACGGCGGCCTGCGCCCCCTGCTGGAACTCGACCAGCGCGCCTTCTGCACCCGCCGCGGCCTGGGTCCCGCCAAGTACGCCCAGCTGCAGGCCGCGCTGGAGATCGCCCGCCGCCATCTGGGCGAACAGCTGGCGCGCGGCGACGCCCTGACCAGTCCCGACGCCAGCCGCCGCTACCTCAGCGCCCGTCTGCGTCACTACCCGCACGAGGTGTTCGCCTGCCTGTTCCTCGACAACCGCCACCGGGTGATCCACTACGAGGAACTGTTCCGCGGCACCCTGGATTCCGCCAGCGTGCATCCCCGGGAGGTGGTCAAGGCCGCCCTGGCGCACAATGCCGCGGCGCTCATCCTGGCCCACAACCATCCCTCCGGGATCGCCGAACCCAGCCAGGCAGATCAATCACTTACCACCAGGTTGCGCGACGCCCTGGCGCTGGTCGGGGTGCGGGTACTGGACCATCTGGTGATCGGTGACGGCGAAGCCGTGTCCTTTGCCGAGCGCGGTCTGCTGTAGGGGAGCGGGTCTTGTCTGGCACCGGGCCTTCTGCCATAATGCGCGGCTCTTTATTCCGGGCACCGCCCCGAACACGGATTTTAAGGATTTCGAACGATGTCTAGAGTCTGCCAGGTCACTGGGAAGCGTCCGGTCACGGGCAACAACGTTTCCCACGCAAACAACAAGACGCGCCGGCGCTTCCTGCCGAACCTGCACACCCACCGCTTCTGGGTGGAGAGCGAGCAGCGCTTCGTCAAGCTGCGCGTCTCCGGCAAGGGCATGCGCATCATCGACAAGAAGGGCATCGACGCGGTTCTGTCGGAGATCCGCGCCCGCGGCGAGAAGGTCTAAGGAGACGCATCATGGCCAAGAGTGCACGTGACAAGATCAAGCTCGTCTCCAGCGCCGGGACGGGACACTTCTATACCACCACCAAGAACAAGCGCAACACTCCGGACAAGATGGAGCGCAAGAAGTACGACCCGGTGGTGCGCAAGCATGTGATCTACAAGGAAGCCAAGATCAAGTAGGCGCCCCTGGAGAATCCCGAAAAACCCGGCCTGGCCGGGTTTTTTATTGCCTATGACAGGCGCCCATCCCCGGCCCTTTTCCGGCACCGGCCCGCGATCTGCTACTATTCGGGGAAGGCACGGACAACAAAAACAACGAACATCAAAGACCAGGAAGGTCCACGGAAACGCCGGCATGCAGGATATCTTCATCGGGCGCCAGCCCATCTTCGACCGCGATCTGCGGGTCTACGCCTACGAGCTGCTGTTTCGCAACAGCGACACCAACGCCGCGGGATTCACCGACGGCGACCAGGCCACCTCCCGGGTCATCAGCAACAGCTTCATCGAGATCGGCCTGGACAAGATCGTCGGCCGCCACCGCGCCTTCCTCAACCTGACCCGCGGCTTTCTGATCAACGACTGGCCGCTGCCCTTCCCCAAGGACAAGGTGGTGCTGGAGATCCTCGAGGACATCGAGCCGGACGAGGAGGTGATTCGCGCCGTCGGCAGCCTGCGCGCCCAGGGCTTCAGCCTGGCGCTGGACGACTTCATCTACCATGCCTCGCTGAAACCGCTGATCGAGCACGCCGAGATCATCAAGATCGACATCAAGCCGCTCTCCGAACAGGCGCTGATCGAGCACGTCCGTGAGCTGCGCAACTACCCGGTCAGGCTGCTGGCCGAGAAGATCGAGACCCAGGACGAGTTCCGCTTCTGCCGCGAGCTGGGCTTCGAGTACTTCCAGGGCTATTTCCTGTCCCGACCCAAGGTGATCTCTGCCCGCGAAATCCCGCCCAACGGCCTGGCCACGGTGCAGCTGCTGGGCCGGCTGCAGGACCCCCAGGCCAGCGCCGAGGAACTGGAACGGCTGATCAGCCAGGATGTGGGGCTCAGCTACAAGCTGCTGCGCTACATCAATTCCGCCTTCTTCTCCCTGCCCAAGGCCGTGGAGTCGATCCGCCAGGCCGTGGTCTATCTCGGCAACCGCGCGATCAAGACCTGGGCCACGCTGCTGGTGTTCAGCGGCATCGAGGACAAGCCGCACGAACTCATGACCACCGCCATGCTGCGCGCCAAGATGTGTGAACTGCTGGCCGAGGCCAGCGGCGAGGCGCGCAGCGACGCCTTCTTCACCGTCGGCCTGTTCTCCGCCCTGGAGCCCCTGCTCGAGGCCCCCCTGCCCAAGGTGCTGGACTCCTTGCCCCTGAGCGACGAGATCCGCAACGCCCTGCTGGCCTTCGAAGGCCCCTACGGCGAGGCGCTGCGCTGCACCCTGGCCTACGAGACCGCCGAATGGGAACGGGTGCACTTCAACGACCTCTCCGGCTCGCAGATCACCGAGATCTACATGCAGGCTGCCCAGTGGGCCGACGAGGCGACCCAGATGCTGGCGAACTGAGCCCCAAAGCCATCGCCCACCAGCCCCCTCAAGAAGGGCATTCGAACGCCAATCCTAGCCCGGATATCGCACCAAGGCAGGCTCCGTGGGCCGGGGTGGCAGGATGGCGCGGTACCCCTTGCGCCTCGATCGCGGCCTGGAGACCGCTCCTACGACAACACATTGTGCCGTGACCTGTAGGAGCGGCCTCCAGGCCGCGATCGGGGGATCCACGGCGTGCAATGGCCGGCGTATCGAACAGGCACAAAGCCGGGTTAATACCAGCCTGCATGCCGATCATGCGGGCCGCCTTGGTGCAATATCCGGGCTGATCAACGGCACGGTTCGCTGCCTCAGCGGGACAGCAACAGGTTACCCACCGCGTCCACCTCGGCCCTCCAGCCCGGCGCCAGCAGGGTGGTGGACACCGACTCGGTGATCAGCGCGGGGCCTTCGAGCCGCTCGCCGGGCGCCAGGGTCGCACGCGGCCAGACCGGCACCTCACCGCCGATGCCGTGGAGGCTGGCCCGCACCGGGCGCGCCATCTCGACGGCGGGCGCCCCCAGCCGCAGCCCCGGGCGGGGACCGCGCAGGCCGACCCGCAGGTTGACCAGCTCCACCGGCGCCTCCAGCCGGTGACCATAGCGGACGGCGTGCGCGGCATGGAAGGCCTCGGCGAGGCGGGCCGGGTCGGCCTGCCATGGGAGATTGAGGGTATAGGACTGGCCGACATAGCGCAGGTCGAGACTGCGCTCGACCTGCAGCGCCTCGGGGGCCAGCCCCTCGGCCGCCAGGGCGGAGCTGCCCTGCTCGATCAGCGCCGCGAACTGCGCCTGCAGATGCCGCGGATCACAGTCGGCCAGTGGCCTGGCCAGGGTACGTGACAGCTGCCGGCCACGCGGCGCCGCCAGCATGCCCAGCGCCGAAAGCACCCCGCCGTGTACCGGCACCAGGGCCCGGCGCACGCCCAGCGCCTCGGCCAGGGCACAGACGTGCAGGCCGCCGGCACCGCCGAAGCTGGTCAGCACGAAGTCGGCCGGATCCAGGCCGCGCTCCACCGAGATCACCCGCAGCGCCCGCACCATGTGCTCGTTGGCGATGCGCAGCACGCCCTCGGCAGCGGCCTCCACGGACAGGCCCAGCGGGCTGGCGATCCGTTGCAGCGCCCGCCGCGCCGCCTCCACATCGAGCCGCATGCTGCCGCCGAGAAAGGCCTCGGGCCGCAGGCGGCCGAGCACCAGGTTGGCATCGGTAACGGTCGGCTCGACCCCGCCCCGTCCGTAGCAGGCGGGTCCGGGATCGGCCCCGGCCGATTCGGGCCCCACCTGCAGCAGCCCGCCGGCATCGACCCGGGCGATGGAGCCGCCGCCGGCACCGATGGTGTGCATGTCGACCATGGGCACCGCCACCGGCCAGCGGCCGATACGACCCTCACTGGTCAGGGCCGGCTCGCCGTCGATCAGCGCCACGTCGGTGGAGGTGCCGCCCATGTCGAAGGTCAGCAGCCGCGGACAGCCGGCCTCGGCGCCGACGAAGCGGGCGCCGGACAGCCCGCCGGCCGGCCCGGAGAGCAGCAGCCGCACCGCCTGGCGGCCGGCGGCGGCGGCATCCAGAGTCTCGCCCGAGCTCTGCATCACCGCCACCGGTGCCGGTGCCAGGCCGGTCTGCAGGCGCTGCAGATACCCCTGCACCAGCGGTCCGACGTAGGCGTTGAGGAAGGTCGCCATGCCACGCTCGTATTCGCGGTACTCGGGCAGCACGGCCGAGGAACGGGACACGAACAGCCCCTCGGGCAGCGCCGCCTCGATGCGCCGCTCGGCGCTGTCGTCGAGGAAGGAAAACAGCAGATTGATGGCCACCGCCTGCGGCTGCAGCGCCCGCACCCGCGCCACCAGGTCCTGCAACTCGGCCTCGTCCAGGGGCTCCAGCATCCGGCCGTCGGCACCGAGCCGGCCGCTGCATTCCAGGCAGAGCTCGGGCGGCAGCGGCGGCTCGGGCGGCACCGGCTGCAGGGCATAGAGCGCGGGCCGCGCCTGACGACCGATGGCCAGCAGATCGGCGAGCCCCCGGTTGCCGATGTACAGGGTGCGCACCCCCTTGCCTTCCAGCACGGCATTGGTGGCGACCGTGGAGCCGTGCACCAGCCGCAGCGACTGCGGCTCCAGCCCCAGTTCATGGATGCCCTGGAGGATGGCCCGCTCCGGCGCATCCGGCGTGGACAAGACCTTGTGCACCCGCAGCGACCGGCCATCGAAAAGCACGAAGTCGGTGAAGGTGCCGCCGGTATCGACGCCCAGCAACAGGCAACCGTCCATCAGGCCGCGGCGCTCCGTTCAGTCATCCGCCACCACCACGCAATTGCGACCGGCCCGCTTGGCCGCATACAGCGCCTGGTCGGCCCGGCTGACCAGGCTCTCGACGCTCTCCCCGCGATGCGCCTCGGCCACCCCCTGACTGAGGGTGACGGCATAGGAGGCGCCGTAGGCGTGGATCGGATGTTCCGCCATGCGGCGCCGGACACGCTCGGCGACCTGGGCCGCCGTCTGCCGGTCGGTGCGATAGAGGATGGCCAGGAACTCCTCTCCGCCGTAGCGGCCCACCACGTCGAAGTCGCGCAGCGCCGATTTGATGCGGCGCGCGGCATCGCGCAGCACCCGGTCACCGGTCTGGTGACCGTTCTCGTCGTTGATGCGCTTGAAGTGATCGAGATCGGCCATGATCACGCACAGCGGATCACCGCTGCGCGCCGCCTCCCGCAGCGCCTCCCCCAGCAGGGCAAGGGTCTGCGTGCGGCTGTACAGGCCGGTCAGCCGGTCGGTATCGACCTGTTCACGCAGCAGGCGGCGTTCGCTGCGCAGATTCTGCACCGAGGCTTCCAGCTCACGCACCTGGGCCTGGTGGTAGATCTCGGAGGCCAGCGACACGTCGAGGGCCGAGAGCTTGAGCATCAGGCTGCACAGCGCACGCCGCTCGGCCTCCTCCGCACTGTCCGCCTCTATGACCTCATGCATCAGCCGCTGCAGCACGCCAAAGGCGGCGATATAGATGCTCAGCGGAATCTGCACCCAGGCGTGGACCATGCCCACCCGCAGGCGCTCCTCGAAATAGCCAAGCCCCATGAAATCCACACCGAAACTGCTCAGGTACTCGGCATGGGTGCGCTTCAGCACCTCGATATCGAAGCCGTTGAGCAGCGGCGCCGTCTCCGGGTGGGCGGTCATGTGGTCATAGAAGCGCTCGACGATTTCCCCGGCACGGTGGCAGAGAATCTCGTGCAAGCGCGGCACCCTGTCGAGGTCCTCCTCGCCCAGCCCGATGAGCATCAGCCGGGTGCGGCGCCAATCGGCATCGAAGCCATAGGTCTCGCAGTAGTGTGTGGGAGAAGACATCGTGAACCGGGTCTGGTCCCGCCCCGCAATTTGATTAGAATATCGGCCGGACATCCTGACCGTGATTCGACATTACCGGACTTTGCAGACATCATACAAGAGCCATGGACCGGGAGATCCTCATTCGCGCCCAGCAGTTATACCGCTACTACGGGCCCAACTGCGCGGTGCGCGACCTCAGCTTTGAACTGGCCAAGGGCGATGTGCTGGGTTTTCTCGGCCCCAACGGCGCCGGCAAGTCCAGCACCATGCAGATGCTGACCGGAAACCTGGCCCCCAGCGCCGGGCGCATCGAGGTCCATGGCATCGATCTGCTGGACCGGCCCAAGGCCGCCAAGCGGGAGCTGGGCTACCTGCCCGAGCAACCGCCGCTGTACCGTGAACTGACGGTCGACGAATACCTCACCTATTGTGCCCGGCTGCACCGCGTGCCGCGTCGCGCCATCCGCCGGGCGGTCGACAGCGCGCGCGAGCGCTGCGGCCTGGAGGCGGTCGGCCGGCGGCTGATCGGCAACCTGTCCAAGGGCTATCAGCAGCGGGTCGGCATCGCCCAGGCGATCCTCCACACGCCGGCGGTGGTGATCCTCGACGAGCCGACCGTGGGCCTGGACCCGATCCAGATCCGCGAGATCCGCGCCCTGATCCGCGAACTCGGCCGCGAGCACGGCATCATCCTCTCCACCCACATACTGCCGGAGGTGGAGAGCACCTGTAACCGGGTACAGATCATCCACCGCGGCCGGCTGGTGTTCAGCGACAGCATGCACGGGCTGCAGCAGCAACTGCATGGCGGGCAGCTGCTCGTCGCCCTGCGCACCCCGCCGCCAGCCGGAACCCTGGCCGCCCTGCCGGGCGTGGACGATGTGGAGGCACTCACGGACGGCCGCTTCCGGATCGCCTATAACGGGGAGAGTCCTGCCGAGGCCATCGCCGAACACGCGGTGGCCGGCGGCTGGGGCCTGCAGGCGCTGATCCCGGAGCGCCGCACCCTGGAGCAGATCTTCATCGAACTGACCGCCCGCGACCCGGGCGCGGAAGACGAGGCCGCCTGATGATCCTCCACATCGCCGCCCGCGAACTGCGCTCCCTGTTCCTGTCACCGCTGGCCTGGTCGATCCTGGCGGTTGTGCAGTTCATCCTCGCCTACCTGTTCCTGGCCCAGCTCGACACCTACATGCAACTGGCGCCGCGCCTGGCGGCGCTGGAAGACGCCCCCGGCGTGACCGACGTGGTCATCGCACCGCTACTCGGCAACACCGCGGTGGTGCTGCTGCTGGTGGCGCCGCTGATCACCATGCGCGTGCTCAGCGAGGAACGCCGCAGCCGGACCCTCGGACTGCTGCTCTCGGCACCGGTATCGATGACCGAGATCGTCCTCGGCAAGTACCTCGGCCTGCTCGGCTTCTTCTTCCTGCTGCTGGCACTGGTGGCAGCCATGTCGCTGTCACTGCTGGCCGGTACCAGCCTCGACCTGGGCAAGCTGTTCAGCGGCCTGCTCGGCCTGGCCCTGCTGCTCGGCGCCTTCGCCGCCGCCGGCCTGTTCATGTCCAGCCTCACCGACCAGCCGACCATCGCCGCCATCAGCAGCTTCGGCCTGCTGCTGCTGCTGTGGATCATCGACTGGGCCGGCAACAGCGGCACAGAGGTCAGTGGGGTCTTCGCCTACCTGTCCCTGCTGCGCCACTACGAATCGCTGCTCAAGGGACTGTTCGACAGCACCGATGTCCTCTATTACCTGCTGTTCATCCTTGCCTTCCTGGTCCTCAGCGTGCAGCGGCTCGATGCCCAGCGCCTGCCCCACTGAGCGAAGATGGACGTCAACCGCAAGAGCACCCGCAGACTCCGCCTCCAGCGCTACCTGGCGACGCTGCTGTTCCTTGGCGCCATCGGCCTGCTCGGCTGGCTGAGCACCCAGTACGTCTACCAGGCCGACTGGACGGCCGGCAGCCGCAACAGCCTGGGCGATTCCAGCCGCCGCCTGCTGCAGGAACTGGATGCACCGGTGATCATCACCGCCTTCGCCCGCAACAACGAGACCCTGCGCAAGCAGATCCGCGACCTCATCGGTCGCTACCAGCGTGTCAAGTCCGACATCCGCCTGAACTTCGTCAACCCCGACGCCGAACCGGAACGGGTTCGCGAGCTGGGGGTGACCCTCGACGGCGAGCTGCGCATCGCCTACCAGGGGCGCAGCGAACGGGTGCAGGAGCTGACCGAACAGGCCATCACCAACGCCTTGCTGCGGGTGGCGCGCCAGGGCGAACGCTGGGTGGCCTTCCTCGCCGGTCACGGCGAGCGCGACCCGCATGGCCAGGCCAACCACGACCTCGGCCAGTTCGGTGCCGAGCTGGAGCGGCGCGGACTGAAGCTCCAGCAGCTCAACCTGGCACGCGATCGCGACATCCCGGACAACGTCGGGGTACTGGTGGTCGCCAGTCCCCAGGTGGCCCTGTTGCCCGGGGAGGTGAAGCGCATCCGCAACTTTCTCGACCGGGGCGGCAACCTGCTCTGGCTGACCGATCCCGGCGAGGACGCCGGCCTGGAACCGCTCGCCGAGTACTTCGGCCTCGAGTTCCTGCCGGGGGTGATCGTGGACGCCAACACCCAGCTGTTCGGCATCCAGAACCCGGAGTTCGTGCTGATCCCGGACTATCCGCCCCACCCCATCACCCGCGATCTGCCGAGCATCACCCTGTTCCCCGGCGTGCAGGCCATGCTCTGGGAGGCCAGCAACGCGTGGCAGGGCGAGCCCCTGCTCAGCACCCTGGACCGCGCCTGGACCGAGACCGGCCCGCTGCAGGGCGAGATCCGCTTCGATGCCGACAGCGACGAGCGCCGCGGCCCGCTGGATATCGGCTATGCCCTGCAGCGCACCCTGGAGGAGGCGGACGACACCGATGGCGAAGCCGCCGGCCGCGAACAGCGGGTGGTGGTGATCGGCGACGGCGACTTCCTGTCCAACAGCTACCTCGGCAACGGCGGCAACCTGGATCTGGGGCTGAACATCGTCCACTGGCTGGGGCATGACGACGACTTCATCGCCGTCCGGCCGCGCCCGGCACCGGACCTGGTGCTGACCCTCAGCCCCACCGCCCAGGCGGTGATCGGCTTCGGCTTCCTGTTCGCGATCCCCGGCCTGCTGCTCGGCGCCGGCCTGTTCATCTGGCTGCGGCGCAGGAAACGCTGACACCATGGGCAGTCGCGGCTGGCTCAATCTGCTCCTCGGCCTCGGCGTGCTGGGGCTCGCGTTGCTGGCCTGGCAGCGCCCCGGGCTGGAACCGCCGGCAGCGGAACACCTGACCCGGCTCGACGCCGGCCAGGTACGGCAGATCCTCATCGAGCACGACGAGGTCCGGCTGCGGTTCGAGAAGCAGGCGCAGGGGTGGGTGCTGCTGGGGCCGCCGGACATCCCGGCCGACCCGCTGCAGATCGGCAGCCTGCTCGGCCTGCTCTCGGTGGTCCCGGAGCGCAGCTATCCGGCCAACGCCGTGCAGCTCGACCAGGCCGGGCTCGACCCGCCGAAGTCCCGGCTCCATTTCGACGGGCTGGAGATCGCCTTCGGCGCTACCGAACCGCTCGGCCGGCTGCGTTATGTGCGCATCGGCGAGCGAGTCGCCCTGGTCGAGGACCGCTACGGCCCCATGGTCTCCGGGCGGCGGGCCCAGTTCGCCTCCCGCCGCCTGCTGCCGGAAGGCAGCCGCATCCGCCGCCTGCAGCTCCCCGACCGCAGCCTGCGCCGCGGCGAGGACAGCCACTGGCAGGTGGAGCCGGAACCGACCGGGCTGTCCGCCGATGCCGTGGCCCGGCTGATCGACCGCTGGCAGCAGGCACGGGCGATCTGGGTCAGCGCCAGCAAGGAAGCGGCGGACGGCAAGGCGATCGAGATCGAACTGGAAGGGATGGCCGAGCCGCTACGTTTCCAGCTCGTCACCCAGGACGGACGACAGTTGCTGCTCCGACCCGAGCTGGGCCTGGCCTACCACCTCGGCCCCGCCGTCCTGCAGTCCCTGCTGCAGCTGCAGGCGGAGGGCGCTCAGTCGAGCGGCGACAGTTCCACCGGCACCTCGTCCGATGTCTCGAACTGACCCTTGAGATCGTACAGGGCCGCCTGCAGCCCCTCCTCCAGGGTCGGGTGATAGAAGGGCTGCTTGAGCATGTCGAACACCGTCAACCCCTGACCGATGGCCAGGGCCAGCAGATGACCCAGGTTCTCGGCGCGCGGGCCGCACAGGGCCGCACCCCGCAGCCGGCCGTCGCGGCGGTCGGCATAGACCCGCAGCAACCCCTTGTTCTTGCCCATGATCAGGGCCCGCCCAAGCGGTCCCAGGCGCACCTCGCCGATGGCGATGGCCTGCAGATCCAGTTCATCCAGGGCGGCGCCGACCATTACCAGGTTGGGATCGCTGAAGGTGATCGCCAGCGGTGTCTTGCGGGCGAAGGAACGCGGCCGCTCATGCACCGCGTTGAAGCCGGCGATGCGCCCCTCGTCACCGGCCTCGTGCAGCAGCGGCCGTTCGCCGGTGACGTCACCGGCGAGGTACACCGGCAGCGACCCGACCTGCATGCTGTGCCGGTCGTGAAGGGGCACGCCCCGGGCATCCCGCTCCACCCCCAGCACTTCCAGGCCCAGCCCCTCGACATTGGGCATCCGGCCCATGCAGGCCAGCACCCGCTCGACCACCACCGACTGCTCGCCGGCGGTGACCCGCAGCCGGCCGTCGGCCTCGGCCTCGATCTCGGCGGCGGCACCCAGGTGCAGCGGGAACTCCTTGCCGATGATCTCCACGGCGACCCGGCTGACCGCGGGGTCCTCCATGCCGCCGATGCGCTCACCCATCTCGAAGCCGGCCACCTCGACGCCGAGCCGCGCCAGGGCCTGACCCAGTTCCAGGCCGATCACGCCGAGACCGATCACCGCCAGCGAGGCCGGCAGATCCTCCAGCTCGAAGAGTTCGTCCGTGGTCAGCACCCGATCACCGAAGGCACGCCAGGCCTCGGGCACGCTGGGCCGCGAACCGGTGGCGACGATGATCGACTTCGCCTTCAGGGTCTGGCCGTCGACCTCCAGGGTATCGGGCGCGACAAAGCGCGCCTGGCCGGCGATGAAGCGGGATTCGTCCATCTGGTCGATGCTGTTCGCCAGCACCTTCTCGACGAACAGGTCGCGCAGGTCCTGCACATGCTCCAGGGCGGCGGGCAAATCGACCGACAGGCCGTCGCCGCCCTCGATACCCTCGCGGCGAAACAGCTGACGCCGCTGGAAGTCCTCGGCAACCTGGATCAGGGCCTTGGAGGGCATGCAGCCGACCCGGGCACAGGTGGTCCCCAGCTCGCCGCCGTCGATCAGCACCCAGTTGTCGGTAGCGCGGCGGACCTGGGAAAGGGCATACAGGCCGGCACTGCCGGCCCCGATGATGGCAACGTCGACGTCTCTGCTCATGGGATGGGTTCCTGTGTTCAAGACCTGATCGGGAAGGCGCCATTGTAACAGCGCCGCCCGGCTGTACTCATCCGCCGCCGACCACCACAATAGCCCCTCTTTTTCAGGAAGGAGGGCCCATGCCCGAACTGCCCGAAGTCGAAACCACCCGTCGCGGACTGGCCCCGCATCTGGCGGGACGACGGGTGCGCAGCGTGACAGTCCGCCAGCGGCGCCTGCGCTGGCCGGTGCCCCGTGCCCTGGAGCGCGAACTGCCGGGCCAGCGCCTCGGGGAACTGCGCCGCCGCGGCAAGTACCTGCTGCTGGAGAGCACGGCGGGAACGGTCATCCTCCATCTGGGGATGTCCGGTTCGCTGCGGCTGCTGCCCTGCGATGCCCCGCCCGGCCCCCACGATCACCTGGACATCGCCCTGGACGACGGTCGCTGCCTGCGCTTCACCGACCCGCGCCGCTTCGGCACCGTGCTCTGGACACGGCGGCCGCCGGAACGCCACCGGCTGCTGGCTGGCCTCGGCCCCGAACCCCTGGGCCCGGATTTCGACGGCGACTATCTCTACCGGCGCTCGCGCGGCCGGCGACTGGCGGTGAAACCCTTCATCATGGACAGCAAGGTGGTGGTCGGGGTCGGCAACATCTACGCCAACGAGGCACTGTTCCTGGCCGGCATCCATCCGGCGCGGCCGGCCGGACGCATCGGGCAACAACGCTACCGGCGTCTGGCAGACGCCATCCGCGAAGTGCTGACCGCGGCCATCGCCGCCGGCGGCACCACCCTGCGCGACTTCGTCGACGGCGACGGCCGGCCCGGCTATTTCCAGCAGACCTTGCGGGTCTATGGCCGCGGCGGCCGGCCCTGCCCCCGCTGCGGCACGCCGATCCGCGAGACCCGACTCGCCCAGCGTTCCACCTTCTACTGTCCCCGCTGTCAGCGCTGAACCGCGGCGCGGGCCCTGCCCGGATATTGCATCCGGCCCCGGATGATGGCCTGGCCGGACCCGCCGGGGATCGCGGCCTGGAGACCGCTCCTACGGAGCATGGCGGCACAATGTGTTGTCGTAGGAGCGGTCTCCAGGCCGCGATCGGGGAATCCACGGCGGGCAATGCCCGGGGCCAATCGAACAGACAAAAGCCGGGTTACGCGTTCCCGATCCGTTTACCAGCCTGCACGCCGATCATGCGGACCGGCTTGGTGCAATATCCGGGCTAGCAGCCTGTCGGACTTAGGCGATCGTAGCGAGCAGGGTGGGAGAACGAGAACGAATCTTCACGATTTCGAGGCGCATAGTGGGCACTACGCAACGAGAAATCGTGAAGATTCGGGCCGCTCTCCCACCCGCGCAGTAGATCAGTCCTGAGTCCGACAGGCTGCTAGCCGCGCCGCCCCCACCCCGCGCGGATCGCTGGCGGCCAGCACCCGCCCGTTCCGCCGATCCCAGAGCACGGCCTGCATGTTGCCGTAGGGGGCGTCCAGCGGCCGCAGGCGGTGGCCCATGGCCTCCAGCCGCCGCTGCAGCGCCGGCGCCAGGGCGCCGGGCTCGAACTGGATGGCATCCGGCAGATACTGGTGATGGAAGCGCGGCCGCGCCACCCAGGCGGCCGGCTCGCGGCCGGCGGCGAACTCCAGGGTGGCGAGCAGCACCATGCTGATGATCCGGCTGCCGCCGGGGGTGCCGAGGATGGCCAGCCGCTCCCCGTCGTCGAGGAAGGTCGGGGTCATGCTGGAGAGCATGCGCTTGCCGGGGGCGATGGCATTGGCCTCGGCGCCGACCAGGCCATAGACGTTGGGCACCCCCGGCTTGATCGAGAAGTCGTCCATCTCGTCGTTCAGCAGCACCCCGGTGCCCGGCACCAGAAAGCCGGAGCCGAAAGGGTAGTTGATGGACAGGGTGGCGGCGACCCGGTTGCCCTCGGTGTCGAGGATGGAGAAGTGCGTGGTGTGCGGCCCCTCGCGTGGCGGCGCCACCGGCGCCAGCAGGCTGCTCGGCAGGGCCCGGTCGAGACGGATGGCGGCGCGCAGGCCGGCCGCATAGAAGGGATGGGTAAGGCGCTCGAGCGGCATGTCGACGAAATCGGGGTCGCCCAGGTACTGGGCGCGGTCGCGGTAGGCGCGGCGCATGGCCTCCACCAGCAGATGGACGCGGCCCGCCTCGTCCAATGCAGCCAGGTCGTAGCCGGCGAGGATGTTGAGCAGGGTGATCAGGGCGACCCCGCCCGAGGACGGCGGTGCAGCGCTGGTGACGCGGATGCCCCGGTACTCCCCACGCAGCGGCTCGCGCTCCACCACCCGGTATTCGGCCAGGTCGCGCAGGGTCCAGATACCGCCGGCGGCGCGCACCCCCTCGACCAGGCGCCGCGCCAGCGCGCCGCCATAGAACCCCTCGTGCCCCCGGCTGGCCAGCGCCTCCAGGGTGCGGGCCAGATCCGGCTGACGGATGATGTGCCCTTCCGGCGGCACCTCGCCAGCGATCAGGAACCGGGCCGCGGCGGCAGGGAAGCGGCGCAGCACGTCGCGCCGGAAGCCGGCCAGGCGCCGGTAGTGACCATCCACGGCAAAGCCCTCACGGGCCAGGCGGATCGCCGGCGCCAGGTCACGCGCCAGGCCCAGGCGGCCATAGCGGGCGGCGATGTGGGCCAGGGCGGCCGGCTCGCCGGGGATGCCGGCGGCCAGCGGACCGTCCATCGACAGCCCGGGCACCGGCCGTCCCTCGGCATCGAGGAACATGTTGCGCCGGGCCGCCAGCGGCGCCCGCTCGCGGCCGTCGACCATGACCTCGAAGCCGTCCCGCGCCCGGTGCAGCAGCCAGAAACCACCCCCGCCCAGCCCCGAGCTGTAGGGCTCGACCACCGCCAGCGCGGCACTGACCGCCACCGCCGCATCGAAGGCGTTGCCGCCGGCGGCGAGGATCTCCAGGCCGGCCCGGGTGGCCAGTGGATGGGCACTGGCAACGGCGGCCCGGGGTGGCGAGGCGGCGGCGAGGGGAAGGCTGGCAAGCAACAGCCAGCCTGCGAGAACGGCGGTGAAAAGGCGTGGCTGACGCATGACGGAACGCCTCGTGGTGGAGGAAAACAGCGGCAGCATAAAGCAAAAGGGCCCCTCACGGGGCCCTGTCGGCCGGAGAGGCCGACTCAGGCGGATTCGCTGGTGATGCGCTCGTACTTGGCGCGCAGCTCCTCCTCGGTCTCGGTGCGGTCCGGGTCGATGATGATGCAGTCGACCGGACAGACCTCGACACACTGCGAGGTTTCGTAGTGTCCGACGCACTCGGTGCACAGGTCAGGATCGATCTCGTAGATCTCGTCACCCTGGTAGATGGCGCCGTTCGGGCACTCGGGCTCGCAGACGTCGCAGTTGATGCATTCATCAGTGATGATCAAGGCCATGGGGTTCTCCCGTCAGGGTGGCCGGCAGGCCGGCCGTCAAACATTAGCAAATTGCGATATTAGCTCAGCCGAGCGCGCAATGCAGCCATCACCCGGGGATGGACGAAGGGCGAGACGTCCCCGCCGAGGGCGGCAATCTCCCGCACCAGGCTGGAAGAGACATAGGCATACTGCTCGGCCGGGGTCAGGAACAGGGTCTCGATGTCCGGCGCGAGCTGGCGGTTCATGCTGGCAAGCTGGAATTCGTACTCGAAATCGGACACGGCACGCAGGCCGCGGAGGATCACCTGGGCACTCCGGCTGCGCACGAAGTCGACCAGCAGGCCATCGAAGCTGCAGACCTCGACATTGTCGCACCCGGCCAGCACCTCCCGTGCCAGCGCCACCCGCTGCTCCAGCGGAAAGGCCGGCGCCTTGGCCGGGCTCGCGGCCACCGCGAGGATCACCCCGTCGAACAGCCGGGCGGCCCGCTGCACCAGGTCGCTATGGCCATTGGTGACGGGATCGAAGGTGCCGGGATAGACGGCGATGACGTTCATGCCAGCATTATGGGGGATGCACCGGCGCGGGGGAACCACCGCGCCTCAGGCCGGCGGCCCCGCCCCCTCGTCCGGCGCATCGCGCACCGCCAGGTGGTAACCGACCTGGCCGGCGGCCTTGCTGCGCCGCAGATGGAAACCCGCCGGCAACCAGGCGGCGAGTGTCGCGGACGACAGGCTGCGCTCCGCCTCCAGGTAGAGCCAGGCGCGTGGCGCCAGCCAGCCGCCGGCCAGCGCCTCCAGGCAGCGCGGCAGCCAGTCCTGGCCGAAGGGTGGATCGAGGAACACGCCGTCGAAGGGTTGGGGTTCACCCTGCAGATAGGTCAGGGCGTCGGCGGCCACCACCTCGATGCGCGGGCAGCCGAGCCGTTGCTGGTTGTCGCGCAGGCAGGCGACGGCCGCCGGATGCCGTTCCACCAGCACCACCCGGGCGGCACCGCGCGACGCGGCCTCGAAGCCCAGCGCCCCGCTACCCGCAAACAGGTCCAGGCAGGCGGCACCATGGATGCGCGGCGTCAGCCAGTTGAACAGCGTCTCGCGCACCCGGTCCGGGGTGGGGCGCAGCCCCGGCACATCGGCAAAGGGCAACCGCCGGCCGCGCCACTCGCCGCCGATGATGCGTAACTGGTTTCTGCCGCGAGGACGGGCCATGCCGCTACCGGGTTGCCGCAAAGCGGCCAGTTTCCGGCCTGGGGCATGGCCCGTCAATCGGGACGCGGAACCTTCAGGGCGCGGACCGCGATCGCAGCCGTGCCCCGAGCAGGGCCAGCCCCGAACCGAATAGCCAGAAGGCCGCCGGCAGCGGCACCGCGCTCAGGTTGCTGGTCCCGGGCGTCGGCGTCGCCAGCACCTGGAAGTCGGCGAGGTTATCACCACTGTTGGCGAACCGCGCCAGGCTGCTGCCGGCCGGAACGTCGGGGGCCGCCGCTCCCAGGCCGGCGAAGATCATGCCGCTGAAATCTCCGTAGCCGACGGCATCCAGCAGCCGGCCGCCGTCGAGCAGCTGCAGGCTGTCCGGCCCGTTCTGCAGGTCGATGTCGGCGACCAGATCGGCCCCGGCGACCCTGGTGCTGCCGCTGCCATCGTCATCGGCGATGACGAACACGCCGTCCGCCGGGATCACCCCGCTCAGGCTCAGTGAGCGGTAGACCTTGCCGTCGTTGCCGTTGACGCCCTGCAGCAGCAGGCCGGTGAGGTCCATGCCCGGTGTGCCAAACAGCTCGACGAACACCTTGCCGGCATCACCGCCGCTGGCATCGTAGAAAACCTCGGAGATCAGCAGCTGCGCGCTGGCAGCCGCGGGTAGACAGAAAAACAAAGGCGCGCATAATGCGCGCCGAAGGGTCAGCCGTTCCATAGCCGATTATCCTCCCTGATGGCTCGTGACGTTGGATTGTGGTGCCCACCCAATCCTTGGGCGAACAATTTGAGTCTAGCCAGCGACGGCGGTGGCGGATATCGGAAAATCCCCAAGCATGCTGTAAGAATTTTCTGACGGAACCTTCATTCATACAGGCCGCCTTTTGGCGCAACAGGCGGACCAACAGGCTGTTTGAAAAACCCTCTGACGGGTTAATAACACCACGCCAATCGCGGCCTGGAGGCCGCTCCTACCAGGGTGCCGCCATGCCCCGTAGGAGCGGCCTCCAGGCCGCGATCCCCGGGTATAACAGCCCCAATGCCGATCATGCAGACCGCCTTCGTGCAATATCCGGGCTAGCTGCCACTCAGTCACCCGAACCGACGATCACCGTCACCATCCGCGCCGGCTGCACCCGGCGCCGGAAAGCGTCGCGGACCTGTTCGAGGCCGACCGCCTCGATCCGCGCATTGAAGGTCTCCAGGTAGTCCAGCGGCAGGCCGTAGAAGCCGATCATGGCAAGGTATTCGAGGATCTTGCCGTTGCTGTCGATGCGCAGGGCATAACCGCCGGTGATGTGCTTCTTGGCGGCCTCCAGCTCCGCGGCCGTCGGCCCCTCGGCGACGAAACCGCGCAGGGTCTCGCGCAGCACGCTGAGTGCCTCGTCCGCCTGGTCACTGCGGGTCTGCAGGCCGAGGACGAAGGGACCGCGCCGGGCCATGGGCATGAAGTAGCTGTAGGCGCTGTAGGACAGGCCGCGTTTCTCGCGGATCTCCTCGCTGATGCGCGACACCAGCCCGCCGCCGCCGAGGATGTAGTTGCCGACGTAGAGGGCGAAGTAGTCGGGATCGCCGCGTCGCAGACCGGGCTGGCCCATCAGCACATGGGCCTGGGTCGAGGGATGCGGAATGCGCTCCTCGCGTGCCGTCAGCAGATCGGCGACCTGCGGCAGCGGCGGGGCCCGTTCGCCGCTGGCCAGGCGACCGGCCAGGGAGGCGGCAAGGCGCTCGGCGGCGGCCCGATCGAGGTCGCCGACGATGGCGATCACCGCGTTGCGCGCCACGTAGTAGCGCCGGTAGAAATCCAGCACCTGTTCGCGACGCAGTGCCCTGACGCTCTCCGGCGTGCCCGAGGGCGGACTGGCGTAGGGGTGGTCGCCATAGAGGGCGCGATAGAAGGCACGACTGGCGACCTCCCCCGGCCTCTGCAGCGCATGCTTGAGGCCCACCAGCATGCGTTCCCGCTCGCGGGCGAGGTCGGCAGGCGGGAACTCGGGCTCGGCCAGCACCTTGGTGAACACGGCCAGTGCCGCATCGAGGCGCTGCGGATCACTGAGACTGCGCAGCGACACCCAGGCCATGTCACGCAGCGCCCCGCTGCCCAGTCGGGCCCCGACGCCCTCCAGGCGCTCGGCGATCTGGTCGGCGCTGAGCCCCCCGGCACCGCTGTCGAGCAGGCTGCTGGTCAGCCGGGCCAGTCCCGGCCGGTCACCGTCACGGGCGCTGCCGGCATCGAATACCACGCGGATATCCAGCATCGGCAGCTCCGGTGCCGGCACGAAATAGACCCGCGCCCCGTTGGCCGTCTGCCAGTGCTGGATGGGCGCCATGGCCAGCGCGGCCTGCCCCAGCAGCAGCAACAGCAGGGCAAGTCCGGCACCCAGCCCGCGCACCTTGCCTGTCTTTCTAGTGGCCATGACCTGCCCCTCCCTTCGCAGCACGCGCCCTGGCGCGTGATTCGGCATCCATCGGCTGTGGGTCCAGCACCGCCAGCGTCAGGCGGTCGTCGACCAGATACTTGCGGGCCACCGCCTGCACCTGCTCGGGCGTCACCGCCTGGATACGCGCCACATGCTGCTCGGCGAGACGCCAGTCGAGACCGACCGAGACCAGCATGCCGAGCTGCATGGCCTGGTAGAACACGGAGTCCTGCTGGTAGACCTGGTCGGCGACCACCTGCGCCTTGACCCGTTCCAGCTCGTCCGCCGCCACCGGCTTGCTGCGCAGCCGCTGCACCTGGCGGCGCAGTGCAGCCTCCAGCTCATCGATGCTGCGCCCGCTGGCCGGGGTGCCCTCCAGCAGCAGCAACGACTGCTGGCGGTCGTAGAGGTCGTAGCCGGCACCGGCGCTGGCCGCCACCTGGCTGCCGCGCACCAGTTCACGCGCCAGGCGGGCGCTGTTGCCGCCATCGAGAATGCCGGCCAGCACCTCCAGGGCATAGGGTTCCCACTCGGCCTCGGCGGTCAGCAGCACCGGCACCTTGTAGCCCATGATCAGATAGGGCACCTCGGCCGGGGCCTTGACCCGGATCCGCCGCAGGCCGCGCTGCTCGATCTCCCGGCGCGGCTTGAGCGGTTCGATCTCGCTCGGCTGCAGCGGGCCGTAGTAGGTCTTCGCCAACTCGAAGACCGCCTCGGGATCGACGTCGCCGGCCACCACCAGGGTGGCATTGTTCGGCGCATACCACATGGCATACCAGCGTTCCAGGTCTTGCAGGCGCAGATTCTGCAGATCGTCCATCCAGCCAATGGTGGGTATCCGATAGGGACTGGTCAGAAAGGCCGTGGCATTGAACTGCTCGTAGGTCAGCGCCTCGGCATTGTCCTCGGTGCGCATGCGCCGCTCCTCCATCACCACCCGCACTTCCTTGGCGAACTCCGCCTGGTCGAGCTTCAGATTGCGCATGCGGTCGGCCTCCAGTTCGAAGGACACCGGCAGCCGGCCCTTCTCCAGACGCTGGAAATAGGCGGTGTAGTCGCGGCTGGTGAAGGCATTCTCGCGCCCGCCGTTCTCGGCGATGATGCGCGAGAACTCGCCCGGCCCGTGCTTGGCGGTACCCTTGAACATCATGTGCTCCAGCACATGGGAGATACCGGTGATGCCGTCGTACTCGTAGCTGGAACCGACCCGGTACCAGACCTGGGCCACCACCACCGGCGCACGGTGATCCTCCTTGACCAGCAGCCGCAGTCCGTTGTCGAGGCGGTACTCGTGCACCGCGGAGCCGGCCCAGGCCGCACCGCAGAGCCACAACCCTGCAAGCAGCAGGGCCATTCGTTGAACGCTGCGCGTCATGGGATATCGTCCTTCCTTACGTTGCTGTGGGCCGGGTGGTAGGATAAGCGCGCCACCCTATTTTTCCTAGGGCCTGTGAACACGATCCCAATGGGCTCTGTTGCACCTGAAAAAGCGCCAATCAAGGCGCGAGGAGAGAGGTTTGGTGACGCCAAATGAACGACGAGCAACGCGGAGTGGCGCTTTTTCAGGCGCAACCCGGAGGGCTGGGGCTGTTTTTCCGTCCGGCGGCGTTATCATTCGCTCAGGCAGATTGACTACATTTCGCTCATTCTGCCTTGCTGGACGAAAAAAGAGTCCCAGCAGAACCCATTGGGATCGTGTTCACAGGCCCTGATGACAGTACCCATGATCTTTGGTTTCGGACGAAAGAAGGACGACCCGACGCAGAAGCCGGCCCAGGCCGAGGCGACCGAGGCCGGGCGCCCGCAGGCGGAGGAAACGGACGCGGCCGCCGAGTCGACGCCGCGTCGCGGCCTGTTTGCGCGCCTCAGGGACGGACTGGCCAAGACCCGCAGCGGACTGACCGAGGGCATCGCCAGCCTGCTGCTCGGCCGGCGGCAGATCGACGACGAGCTGCTGGAGGAACTGGAGACCCAGCTGCTGATCGCCGACGTCGGCGTGGAGGCCACGCAGGCGGTGATCGAGGACCTCACCCGCCGCGTCGAGCGCAAGCAGCTGAAGGATGCCGAGGCACTGATGCAGGCGCTGCGCGAGGACATGGCGGAAATCCTGCGCCCGGTCGCGGTACCGCTGCAGATCCCCGACGACACCCGGCCCTTCGTGATCCTGATGGTCGGCGTCAACGGCGTCGGCAAGACCACCACCATCGGCAAGCTGGCGAACCGGCTGCAACAGGAGGGCAAGCGGGTGATGCTGGCCGCCGGCGACACCTTCCGCGCCGCCGCGGTGGAACAGCTCCAGGTCTGGGGCGAGCGCAACGGCATCCCGGTGATCGCCCAGCAGCAGGGCGCCGACTCCGCCTCGGTGATCTTCGACGCCTTCCAGGCGGCGCGGGCGCGTGACATGGACGTGCTGATCGCCGACACCGCCGGCCGCCTGCACACCCAGTCGAACCTGATGGAAGAACTGAAGAAGATCAAGCGGGTGCTGACCAAGATCGACCCCCAGGCTCCGCACGAGGTGATGCTGGTGGTCGATGCCGGCACCGGCCAGAACGCCCTCAACCAGGCCCTGGAATTCCACCAGGCGGTGGGCCTGAGCGGCCTCACCCTGACCAAGCTGGACGGCACCGCCAAGGGCGGCATCATCTTCGCCATCGCCAAGCGGCTGGGGGTGCCGATCCGCTTCATCGGCGTCGGTGAGGGCATCGAGGATCTGCGCGTGTTCGACGCCGACGAGTTCGTCGACGCCCTGTTCAGCCGCGAGGCCGGCGACCAGGACGCCGCCTGAGGCCACTGGCGGCACCGACCCACCTCCACAGATGATCCGCCTCAGTGACGTCAGCAAACGCTACCCCGGCGGCCAGGACGCCCTGCGCAGTCTCAACCTGCACCTGCCGGCGGGGCAGATGGCCTTTCTCACCGGCCATTCCGGTGCCGGCAAGAGCACCCTGCTCAAGCTGCTGGCCCTGATCGAACGCCCCAGCCACGGACAGATCCTGATCGACGGCCAGAACCTGGCGCGGATCGGTCGCCGCCAGATCCCCTTCCTGCGCCGCAAGATCGGCATCATCTTCCAGAACCACCGCCTGCTGTTCGACCGCACGGTCTTCGACAACGTCGCCCTGCCGCTGGTGATCAGCGGCCTCGGCCCGCGCGAGACCGGTCGACGGGTGCGCGCAGCCCTGGACAAGGTCGGCCTGCTGCACAAGGAGAAGGCCAATCCCATCACCCTCTCCGGCGGTGAGCAGCAGCGGGTCGGCATCGCCCGGGCGGTGGTCAACAAGCCGCCGCTGCTGCTCGCCGACGAGCCGACCGGCAACCTCGACCCCGAGCTGTCGCGCGAGATCATGCAGCTGTTCGAACAGTTCAACCAGGTCGGCGTCACCACCCTCATCGCCAGTCACGACCTGGAGCTGATCGGCCGCCTCGGCCATCGCATCCTGCGCCTCGACCACGGCCGTCTGCTGGATGACGGAGGGACCCCATGAAGCAGGCCCGCCGGCGCCCGGCGCGCCGCACCCCGCCCCCACCCCGCCCGGGCCCCGGGGCCTCGCGGCAACACGGGCCACGTCTGGCCGCCCTCGATCCGCGCGGCTACCTGCGGCTGCATGCCCAGACCCTGCTGGCGAGCCTCGGCCGGCTGTACCGGACCCCGCTGTCGAGCCTGATGACCGCGGCGGTGATCGGCATCGCCCTGGCCCTGCCGACCGGCCTGCTCAGCCTGCTCGACAACCTGCAACGCCTCGGCAGCGGCTGGGACGGCGGCGCCAGCATCTCCCTGTTCCTGAAGGCCGAGATCAGCGACGCCGGGGCCGATGCCCTGGCCAGGCGGCTCGCCGCCTGGCCGCAGATCGCCGCCGTGGACAGCCTGCACCGGGCCGACGCCCTGGCCGAGTTCCGCCGCCTGTCCGGCTTCGGCGAGGCTCTGGACAGCCTGGGCGAGAATCCCCTGCCGGCGGTACTGGTGATCCGCCCCGCCCCCGCCCACAGCGGCGCCACTGCTGCTGCCGCCCTGGTGGAACAGCTGCGCGGCCTCGCGGAGACCGACCTGGTGCAACTCGACCTGCAGTGGGTGAAGCGCTTCCAGGCACTGATGGAGATCGGCCGGCGCGGCATCCTGGTGGTCGGCGGCCTGCTCGGGCTGGCGGTGCTGCTGATCGTCGGCAACACCATCCGCCTCGACATCCAGAACCGGCGCGAGGAGATCGAGGTCTGCAAGCTGATCGGCGGCACCGATGCCTTCATTCGCCGCCCCTTCCTCTACAGCGGCCTCTGGTACGGCCTGATCGGTGGCCTGCTGGCCTGGCTGCTGGTGCAATTCGCCTTCGGGCTGCTCGGCGGTCCGGTGCAGCGGCTGGCCGGCCTCTACCAGAGCGACTTCCTGCTCCAGCCACCGGGAATCGCCGGCAGCCTCGCCCTGCTGCTGGGCGGCAGCCTGCTCGGCTGGCTCGGCGCCTGGCTGGCGGTCGGCCGCCATCTGCAGGCCATCGAGCCCGTCTAATTGCACCAAGGCGGGCCGCATGATCGGCGTGCAGGCTGTTCGATTGACTGCGGGTATCGCGGCCTGGAGGCCGCTCCTGCGGGGCAGGGCGGCACAATGTGTTGTAGGAGCGGTCTCCAGACCGCGATTGGCGTGGTGTTATCAACCCGGCAACTGAATCCGCGGGCGATCGAACAAACTGCTTGGCCAGATTCGCCCTGAAACTCGAATCCTTGCTGCAATATGCGGGCTAGCTGCTCAACCTTCGCCCCCGCCTGCCGCTATCGAGGGGGAAACCGGCAGGACGAGTCGGCGCGGTCGCGCTCGCCCTGCCGTCGGCCCTGCCCGGGTGGGCGGCCCCTCGTCATCGGCTTCGGGAATCATTCATGCTCAAACCGCCTGACCAAATCCTGGTGGTGGACGGCTCGGAGGTCGCCCGCACCATCATCCGGCGCATCCTCGACGAGGAGCTGCCGGAGGCCAGGATCAGTCTCTGCGGCAGCGGCCGGGAGGCCATCGAACGGCTGGAGCAGGAGCGCTTCGAACTCATCACCACCGCGCTGATGCTGCCGGACATGGACGGCCTCGATCTGGGCCGCTGGATCCGCCGCAGCCGCCAGCACCGTCACACGCCGGTGGTGGTGGTCTCGGGGGATGCGGACCAGCGCCTGCTGCGCGAGGGCTTCGAGGCCGGGATCACCGATTACTTCGACAAGTCCCTCGGCCACCAGGCCTTCGTCGAATTCATCAAGGCCTTCAACCAGCGTCATGCCGGTCTGGCGGGCCGCGTGCTCTATGTGGAGAACGATGCCTGGAACGCCCGCCGGGTCTGCGCCCTGATCGAGAATCACGGCATCGCGGTCAGCCACACGCCGAGCGCCGAACAGGCCATCGAATGGCTGCAGCAGGAGGCCGCCGGGCGCTGCAGCTGCAACAGCGGCTTCGACATCGTCATCACCGACTTCAACCTGCAGGGGACGATGACCGGCGGCGACCTGCTGTGCGCCATCCGCGTCCGGCTGCGCTATTCGCAGCAGGAAATGCCGGTGTTGATGCTGACCACGGACACCAGCAGCGACCACCAGGCCCGGGTGTTTCACGCCGGGGCCAACGACTTCGTGCACAAGCCCATCGTCGACGAGATCCTCATGGCGCGGCTGCGCGCCCTGCTGCTGATCAAGCAACAGTTCTGCGCCCTGCAGCGCAAGACGGAGGAGATGCATCAGCTGAGCATCACCGACAGCCTCACCGGCGTGCGCAACAAGCGCTTCCTGCTGGACCGTGGCGAGCAGTTCGTCGCCGACCGGCGACATCAGCCGGTGGCGGCCCTGCTGCTGGACATCGACCATTTCAAGCAGCTCAACGACCGCCACGGGCACATCACCGGCGACCGCGTACTGGAAACCATCGGCCGGCTGCTCGGTGGCCTGCTGCGCGACGACACCCTGGTGATCCGCTTCGGCGGCGAGGAGTTCGCCATCCTCCTGCCGCGCTGCGGCCTGGACGAGGCACAGCGCCGCGCCGAGGATCTGCGCCATCAGATCGAGGCCCTCAACCCGGCCGGCCACCGGGTCACGGTCAGCATTGGCGTGGCCACCACCGAGCAAGGCCCCGATCTCGACCTCACCCGGCTGCTCTCGCGCGCCGATCACGCCCTGTACGCCGCCAAGAACGGCGGCAGAAACCGCATATCCTGTTAATTTTCAAAATATTGCATATGGCGCGGAACTTTTCCCGAAAATTGGCACTCTAATCGCTCGACTGCTAATATCATGAATGAAGAAAAAGGAATTCACGGGGAGGGCACAAGCATGGCACAGACACTGACGACGGCTGGAACACTGCAGAACCTGCCGCTGCCGAGCGGCGATCTGACCGGTTACATTCAGCAGGTCAACCGCATTCCGATGCTGACGGCGGAGGAAGAGCACGAGCTTGCCACCCGCCTGCACGAGCACCAGGACCTGGATGCGGCGCGCCAGCTGGTGCTGTCGCACCTGCGCTTCGTGGTCCACGTGGCGCGAGGCTACAGCGGCTACGGCCTGCCCCTGGGCGACCTGATCCAGGAGGGCAACATCGGCCTGATGAAGGCGGTGAAGCGCTTCGATCCACGGGTGGGTGTGCGCCTGGTCTCCTTCGCCGTGCACTGGATCCGCGCCGAAATCCATGAGTTCATCCTGCGCAACTGGCGCATCGTCAAGGTGGCCACCACCAAGGCGCAGCGCAAGCTGTTCTTCAACCTGCGCGGCGCCAAGAAGCGCCTCGGCTGGCTGAACAACGCCGAGGTCGAGGCGGTCGCCAGGGATCTGGGGGTGAAACCGGAAACGGTACGGGAGATGGAATCCCGGCTCAGCGGCCAGGACATCGGCTTCGACCCCGCGGTCGACGACAGCGACGACGACGGGCGCAGCTTCGCCCCCGCCGCCTACCTCGAGGACAGCGGCACCGACCCGGCCCTGCAGGTCGAGGCCAGCGACTGGGAGGACCACAACAGCCAGGCCCTGCACCAGGCACTGCAGACCCTGGACGAACGCAGCCGTACCATCCTCGCCGAGCGCTGGCTGGCCGACAGCAAGACCACCCTGCAGGAGCTCGCCGACCGCTATGGCGTCTCCGCCGAGCGGATCCGCCAGCTGGAGGGCAATGCCATCAAGAAGCTGAAGGCGGCGATGGCGGCCTGACAGCGGCCATCCCGACGCCGATCGAACCCACCCAAAAGGAAGGGGCGGTGCGCCAGACGCACCGCCCCTTTTCGTTTGCGGCCCGGGGCCGCCCTAGTCGTGATGGTGCCGACGCTGACCTTCTCGGCCACCGAGCACGCCGGACAGGAAGACCGGACCCGCGCCCTGCGGCGGCTGCACGAAGGTCGGATCGGGCTCCGGCACCGGCGGCGGCACCGGCGGATTGCCCTCGCGGGTGGAATCCACGGTCTGGACGCGCCCCACGCCGAAATCGGCCTCGTGCACGGTGCGGTCCGGCAGGCTGTCGAGATAGCGACGCAGGGCATGCACCGGATGCAGGAAGTTGTCCGGCGCCACCTGCTTGACCACCGGCCCGCGGATGATGCCCGTCTCGTTGACCGGCATCACCAGGCTGAGGGCGCTGTTGTAGTCGTCGGGATCGGCCAGCTCGAAGAAGCGGAAGTTGGCCCCGCCGCCGGTCCGGCACACCTCGTCCAGCGGGTTGCCGTGGCCATAGCAGGAGGCGAACACATAACGCCGGCCCGGATCCAGCCGCTGGCCACCGACCGTGGTCTCGACGATGCGCCCGCTGGAGCTGCTGAACGGGCGGTTGTCGAGGTCGATCTTCTGGGTCATGTTGGACAGGCCCAGATACCAGCCGCCGCGCTGCAGGAAGGGATTGCGGTTGAACACGGCGCCGAGAATGGTCTCCAGGCTGTTCTGGATCGACTGGCCGGAGAAGTCGGCCACGTTGACCGCCGGGGCAATCGGGAACCAGGTGTAGAGATCACGCAGGGTGATGGCGCTGCCGGGCAGGACCGCATTGCCGAAGCGGAAGCCGTTGGCCATGGAGATGTCCACGCCGTTCTCCCAGCCGGGCATGCCGCTGGCCGCGACCACCGGGCTGGTCACCGCGCGGATGGCATCGGCCAGGAAGTTGTTCAGCGTGTCCTCCAGCACATGATGCCTGAGCAGCAGGGTATCGGTGTAGCCGACCACGGTATCCAGGTCGTCGACCAGCTGCAGACCGCGCAGGCTGGGGTCGCCGCCGAAACCGCCCGGCAGGAAGCTGTGGCGCTTGACGATGCCGTCCTCACCGGCCACGAAGTCTTCCTCGATGGAGGCCACCAGTGCGGCCATGTCCGGATCCTCGGCCACCGATTCGTCCACCGGGATCGCCTCCCAGGTGAAGTCCACGATCCGCCCGTCGTCCACGGTCAGGTCGAGACGGCCGACATACATGTCGCGGTTGGTCTCCACCACGATGGCGGCACCGCGGCGCAGCATGCGGCGCTCTCTGTGGCTGAGGCGCTCACCGGGGGTGGTGCGCACCGACTTGCCGTTGCCGGCCAGCAGGGCACCCAGGGTGACCTCGTGGGTGTGGGCCGAATACATGACATCGATGTCGGGGAAGCTCTCGGCAAGCTTCAGGTTCTGCGACATGCCGAGTTCCGACTGCACCACGATGATGTCGGCACCGGCCGCCTTGACTTCCTCCAGCAGGCCCGGCAGTTCCTCGACCCCCTGGGTGAAGCGCAGGCCGATGTTGAAGGTGTCGGCCTGCTGGGGAACGATGGCCGCGGTCAGGCCGATCACGGCGATCTTCACGCCGTCACGCTCCAGGATGCGGTACGGATCCAGGATCCGCTTGCCGTCCAGCTGCGGCGGCAACGGCAGGGCGGGATCGTTGTACAGGTTGGCGGCCACCACCGGAAAGGCGGCCCGGGTGACACCGGGCACGCCGTCGGCCGAGGCCATCACCTGGATGTTCGCCGGCAGCGGCGGGAAGGGCGGCCGGCTGGCGAAGCGGTTGCGGAACACCGCCGCGCCGTAGCCGAAGTCCCAGTTACCCGGAGTGAAGACGTCGATGTCGAAGGCGTTGATGGCGTTCATCATCGCGTCACCGACGGTGAACATGGCCTCGGCACTGCCGTGGGTCAGGTCACCGCAGGACAGCAGCACGGCCTCGGGATTGTCGGCACGGATGTCGTCGACCAGGGTCTTCAGCCGCGCCAGGCCGCCGCTGCTCGCCACCATGCGCTCGCTGCCGTCGGGATTCTTGAGCACGGCGGCATGGGGCACCAGGGTGCCGTGCAGGTCACCCATCTCGATCAGGGTGATGCGGCTGTCGGCCAGCGCCGGGGCACTGCCCGCCGCCAGCGCCAGGGCCAGCAGCGTGCCACGCCCGGCCCGCGCCGGATCAAATAGCTTGTTCATCGTTTCCTCCTCAGGATGTCTCGCTTTCGATGTCTGCTGCATCGATCGCAGCCTGCCCAAGCGGGCAGCTGCCAGCCTAAGCGCAGGGCCGGGAGACGGAGAATAGGGAAAATCCTGAATCGCCCCCGGGAGGAAACCTGATCCGGGGCCGGGGCCGGGGCGGCTCAGGGGGTGATGAGGCCGAGGCGGATGGCCAGCCGGGTCAGCTCGGCGGCACTGTCCACGCCCAGTTTCTGCTTGATCCGGGTATTGTGGTGACCGACGGTCTTGGGGCTGACGTTGAGCAGGACGGCGATGTCGTTGACCGAGCGGCCCTCGGCGCGTAGCCGGAAGACCTCGAACTCGCGTGGCGACAGACCGCCGACCCGGCTGCCATCCTCCGAGGCGTTGCGGTTGACCAGGAAGGGCAGCAGCTCCTGGCCGATGAACAGCTCGCCCCGGGCCACCTGGCGCACCGCCTCCAGCATCACCCGCGAGGCACTGCGCTTGGAGATGTAACCGAGGATGCCCTGATCCAGGGCGCGGTTCAGATAGATCTCGTTCTCGTGCACGCTGAACACCAGGATGCGGGCCGCCTTGTCGCGGGCCAGGATGCGCCGGCTGGCATCCATGCCACCGATCCCCGGCATGCTCAGATCCATCACCACGACCCCGGGCTGGCACTCCAGATAGCAGGCATAGGCCGCCTCGCCACTGTCGGCCTCGGCCACCACCTCGATATCCTCCGTGCCCTCGAACAGGCGCCGGTAGCCGGCCCGCACCACCTCGTGATCGTCCACCAGCAGCACCCGGATGCGCCCCTCAACCATGACCGCGATCTCCTTCTTCTTCCGTCAGCGGGATGCGCACCCGGATGGCCGTGCCCGCAGCGGGGCTGGATACCAGCTCCAGGCTGCCGTGCAGCGCTTCGACCCGCTCGCGCATGCCGATCAGCCCCAGCCCCTGACCGGTTGCCTGGGGTTCCATGCCGCAGCCGTCGTCCTCGATCTCCAGCCGCACCAGCGACCGGCCGGCCTCGAGCTCGCGGCTCAGGCGGATGCCGACCCGCCGCGCCCCGGCATGCCGGGCGATATTGGTGAGCCCCTCTTGGACGATGCGGTACAGGGAGATGTTGACCGCCTCGCCGAGATCGCCGAGTTCACCGCGGCTGGTGAACTCCAGGCCGATCTCCGGCTGACGCTGTCGCCAGTCCTGCACCGCCTCCTCCAGGGCAGCGACCAGTCCCAGGTCGTCGAGCACGGTCGGCCGCAGACGGCGCATCATCGAATGCACCACATCGTACATGCGCGCCGAGACGCCGATGATGGCCGCGGCGCTGGCCGCCACCTGACCGTCTCCCCCCTGGGCACGTTCATGGATGAGTTCGGCATCCGCCTGGATGGCGGTGGTGCACTGGCCGAGCTCGTCGTGCAGCTCGCGCGCCAGGTGGCGGCGCTCCTCCTCCTGCACAGCCAGCGACTTGTGGATCAGGAAGCGGTTGCCCTGGAGCAGGGTCCGGCACTCGTTTTCCGCCCGCTTGCGCTCGGTGATGTCGTGCAGGGTGGCGGCATAGAGCGGCTCACCGCGGACATCCACCTGGCCGATATAGAGCTCCAGCGGGAAGCGGCTGCCGTCCCGGCGCCGACCCTGGAGTTCCTGGCGGCGGCCCGTGGCGCGGTTCCACAGCGCCGCCCCCGCCTCTGCCTCCAGCAGCAGGGCCACGTTACGGCCGAGCAGCTCCTGACCACGGTAGCCGAACAGCGCCTCCATGGCGGGATTCACCGACAGGATGCGACCGCTGGCATCGTAAGTGATCATGCCGTCGATGGCGGTCTGCTCGATGACCCGTTCCCGCGCCAGGGCCTCCTGCAGGCGGCAGGTACGCTGCGAGACCTCCGCCACCATGCGGTTGAAGGCCGCCGCGGTCATGCCGACCTCGTCCTTCACGCCGGTGGGCACGGTGACACCGTAGTCGCCGGCCCCGACCCGCTGGGCCGCGGCGGCGAGCTGGCCGAGGCGGTGGGTCAACCCCAGCCCGAGCAGCACCGTCGCCAGCACGGTGAGCACGATCTCGCCACCGGCGATGGCCACGCTGCGCATGCGCGCCGCCTGGATCGCCTGCTCCATCCGGGCCAGCGAAAAGCCCATCCGTACCTGGCCCATGCCCCGCCCCGCGAAGCGGATCTCGGCCACCCGGTCATAGCGCCCGTCGTCCACGGCGGCAGGGTGGCGGTCCGCCTCCGGCCAGCCGCCGACGGGCAGCTCACCGAATCGCACCACCGGCCGCTGGTCGCCGTCCAGCACGGCCAGATAGGCGAGTTCCGGATGGCCGGCGATGTTGCCCAGATATTCCTCCAGCCGCGCGTAGTCCACCTCCACCAGGTAGCTGCCAGCGGTGCTGGCGATCTGCTGCAACATGCTGGCCGCCGTGTCCCGCAGCCGGTCGGCATGGGCCTGGCGAATCAGGCTCATGTTGTTCCAGACCAGCAGCGAGAGCATGACGATCTCGATCAGCACCACGCTGGCGATGAGCCGGGTGCGCAGGGAACGCAGCAGTGGCACCGCCATGCTCAGGGACGCCCCAGGCGGGGAGCCGCCCAGCCGAGGTCGGCATAATCACCGTCCGCGACCGGCACCAGGGCCGGCCAGTCGAGGCGGCGCAGCAGGCGGCGCCCCGCTTCGTCCGCCCCCAGTCCCAGCAACAACCCGCGGATACGCTCGACCTCGGCCGCGTCGAGCCAGGGCGCTGCGCTGATCGGCATGTGCTGGCTGGCCGCGGTGGTGGCCAGGATGCGCATCCCGTCGCGCACCTCGGGCACTGCCTGGCGATAGAGGGGCAGCATGAGCGAGGCGGCGTCGGTGCGTCCCTGGTAGGCGCTCAACAGCGAGGCGTTGTGACTCGGCGTGCTGACCAGCGTCAGATCGCGTTGCGGATCCAGCCCCGCGCGCGACAGGCGGGCACGCACCAGCGCCGTGGCCAGCCCCAGTGGGTCGACCGTGGCCAGGCGCCGGCCGCGCAGGTCCTGCAGCGAGCGGATGGCGCTCTGGCGCGGCACCACGATCACCGCCCGCATGCCGGGCCCGCCGACCCGGACCAGTGCCCGGTAACCGGCCCGCTCCCGGGCCAGCGGATAGAAATGGGGGGCGGTGAAGAGCAGATCGTAGCGCTGCTCCTCGTGGGTGCGGCGCAGGAACTCGGCGAAATCGGGCGCCGTCTCCAGGCGCACCTCGACGCCCAGACGCTGCGAGAGATGATCCACCAGGGGGGCGAAACGGCGCACCAGGCGTTCCGGGCTGACGATGGGGAGGAAACCGAACACCAGCCGCGTCCGCTCCGGCTCCGCCGCCTCCGCCCCGCCGAGGAGGAATGCAAGCAGGAGGACCGGCAGCAGACGGCGCCCGCGGCCGGCACCCCGGGACCGGTGCATGAAGCTGGCTGCTGGCATAGGCAAGACCGTCCTCCCCCGAACCCTTCCCTGGCAACCGGCGCCGCCCCTCCACGAGCACCGGCCGTTGTCGTTAGCCCGGATATTGCACCAAGGATTCGATGCTCAGGGCGAGGCTGGCAAGGCAGCCTGGGTGATCGTCCGAAAAGTCATAGCCGTCGCTATGGCTTGAGGAGGATCACCCAGGATGCGCAGCCAGAGTCGGCCTGACATCGAACAGGCACAAACCGTAACCCGCCCAGGCGGGCCTTTCATGGTCATGGCGCCCTTGTATGACAGCTCGAGCCCCATTCATGCCAGCCGCCTTGGTGCAATATGCGGGTTAGGACGCCTGCATGGCGGCCGTCATTCCCTGTCCGGCATGCGAAAAGGCCTCCCCGTGGGGAGGCCCCCGTCCATGCCATGGCCGGCCGGACTAGCCCGGATATTGCACGAAGGATTCGAGTTTCAGGGCAAATCTGACCAAGCAGTTTGTTCGATCGCCCGCCGAAGCATAGCCGTAGCTATGGTTCAAGGGGGATCGGGCAAAATGCGACGCCAGATTTGGTCTGAACTCGAATAGGCACAAACCGTAACCCGCCCAGGGGGCCTTTTTCATGGCCATGGCGTCCCTGTATTACAGCACGAACCCCATTCATGCGCGCCGCCTTGGTGCAATATCCGGGCTAGCCGCTCAGGATGACCGAGAAGAAGCTCAGATAGGCCAGGGTCACCAGCGCAATGACGATCACGACCGGAAAATTCTGGAAGCTAAACATCGAATTGTCCTGTAATTTTTAGGCAGTATTAGCTTAATCTTATGCTAAGGGCGGGGCGGCTTCAAGTCCTCCTCACCGGCAGCGGACTCGCCCTCCGCCGGGCCGCTGCGCGGAATCCGCGGATCGTCGTCGTCCATCAGGATACGGTAGGCCGGCCCTTCGAGATCCTCGAACTGGCCGCTGCGCGAGGCCCAGACGAAGGCCGCGACCGCGATCACCAGCAGCACCAGCGCCAGGGGGATGAGAAGATAGAGGATATCCATGTGGGTGTTTCCTGGTTTGCGGGCAGCGGCCCGGCTAAGGTCCTGGCAGGCTGTTGAAAAACCCTCTGACGGCACGATACGGCGTTAAAAAATGGCTCAAAATGCTCATTTACGGCCAAGTAAACTGCGCTTTTTCGCCATTTTTTGCCTTGTCTCGCACTCGCCAGAGACTTTTTCAACAGCCTGCCCTGCTAGCCCGGATATTGCACGAAGGCGGCCTTGAAAGCGTAATTTTTCCGGTATTTATCAAGGCAGTGATCATCTATGCGAGCGATTGTGCCCTGTTACAGTTTGTGCCTGTTCGATTGACCCCGGGCATTGCCCGCCGTGGATCTCCCCGATCGCGGCCTGGAGACCGCTCCTACAAAACAAGAGGTTCCGCCCTACCCTGTAGGAGCGGCCTCCACGCCGCGATTTTGGTGGCAACCCCCATCGCGGCCTGGAGGCCGCTCCTACGGAGCATGGCGGCACAATATGTTGTCGTAGGAGTGGTCTCCAGGCCGCGTTCGAGGCGCAAGGGGTACCCGCCATCCTGCCACCCCGGCCCACGGAGCCTGCCACAAACCGTACCCCGCCGTGAGGAGCCATTTGCGAGCCTCCCGGCCTTGTATGTCTGTCTGCACTCCGATCATGCGCGCCGCCTCGGCGCAATATCCGGGCTAGTGTATCACTGGCCGGGGATGCGCCGCAGGCGCAGCGAATTCAGGACCACCAGCAGGGAGCTCAGGGACATGCCGATCGCCGCCATCCAGGGCGCGACCCAGCCGGCCACCGCCAGCGGCACGGCGCACAGGTTGTAGACTGCGGCCCAGCCCAGGTTCTGGCGGATCACGCTCAGGGTGCGCCGGGCGGTGCGCACGCCGTCGGCCAGGTGCGGCAGCTGCTCGGAGAGCAGCACCATGTCCGCAGCCGAGGCGGCAAGCTGGGTGCCCCCGCCCATGGCGATCGACACCTGGGCACCGGCCAGCACCGGCGCGTCGTTGACCCCGTCGCCGACCATGGCGACCACCGCCCCCTGCGCCTGCAGCGCCTTCAGATGGGCCAGCTTCTGCTGCGGCTTGAGCCCGCTGACCGCATGCTCGATATCCAGGGCCCGGGCCACCCGCCGCACCGGGCGCTCCGCGTCGCCGCTCAGCAGGCTGACCTCGATACCCAGCTCGCGCAGCGCCTGCAGCGCCTGCTGTGCACCGGGCCGCATCCGGTCCTCGAAGACGAAGACGGCCAGCAGCCCGCGGCCGTCGGCGAGGAACACCAGGGTGCCGGTCTCCTCTTCCAGAGCGGCCGGCAGCGGCCGGCTGCGGCCGCCGAGGCCGAGGGCGAATTCCCGGCTGCCGATACGGTAACGCCGCCCCTGCACCTCGCCCTCGACCCCCTCGCCGGGCACGGCACGCACCTCCAGCGCGGCCAGCCGCACCTCGCTCTCACGCACCAGGGCGCGTGCCAGGGGATGCTCCGAGCCCTGTTCCAGGGCCGCGGCGATGGCCAGGCAGCGGTCCCGGGTGAGCTGTCCCAGACGTTGCACCCGGACCAGCTGCAGGCGGCCCTCGGTAAGGGTGCCGGTCTTGTCGAAGACCATGTGACTGACCCGCGCCAGGGTCTCCAGGGCATGGCTGCGGGTGGTCAACAGGCCGAGCCGGGTCAGGGCGCCGGTGGCCGCAGTCACCGCCACCGGGGTGGCCAGTGACAGGGCGCAGGGGCAGGTCACCACCAGCACCGAGAGGGTGATGGCGAAGGCATGCGCGGGATCGGTCCGCCACCAGTACCAGGCCACCGCCGCGGCCAGCAGCAGCAGGGCGACGACGAACCAGCCGGCCACCCGGTCGGCGAGACGCGCCACCCGGGGCTTCTCGGTCTGGGCGCGGTCCAGCAGGCGCACGATGGCGGAAAGCACGGTGTCCTCGCCGACCTTCTCCACCTGCATCAGCAGCGGACTCTCGATGTTCACCGTGCCGCCGATCAGCGGCTGGCCCGGGGCGCAGGGCTGGGGCAGGCTCTCACCGCTGAGCAGCGACTCGTCGACCGAACTCTGCCCCTCCAGCACCCGGCCGTCGGCCGGCACCGTCTCGCCGGGCCGCACCAGCACCCGGTCGCCCGGTTCCAGCTGGACCGCCGCGACCCGCTCCTCACTGCCGTCCTCGGCAATGCGGGTGGCGGTGGCCGGCATCAGCCGCACCAGCTCCTCGGCCGCCTGGCCGGCGCGGTGGCGGGCGCTCATCTCCAGGTAGCGGCCGGTGAGCAGGAAGAAGGTGAACATGGTGACCGAGTCGTAGTAGACCTCCGCCCCCCCGGTCAGGGTGTTGTAGGCGCTGGCCAGGAAGGCGCCGCCGATGGCCAGGGCCACCGGCACGTCCATCCCGGGGCGGCGGCGGCGCAGGTCGCGCCAGGCACTCTGGAAGAAGGGCCGGGCCGAATAGAGCACCACCGGCAGGGCGATCAGCAGGCTCACCCAGCGCAGGAACTCGCGCAGTTCGGGATCCATGCCCTGATAATCGCCGGCGTAGAGGCCGACCGCGATCATCATCACCTGCATGGTCCCCAGCGCGGCGACGCCGATCCGGCGCAGGGCCTGACCCCGCTCCTTCTTGTAGACCGCCTCCTGGCGGCCCGGATCGAAAGGGTGGGCGATGTAGCCGATGGCACTGATCGCCTTGAGGATGTCGCTGAGATGGATGCGGCTGTCGTCCCAGCGCACCCGTGCCCGGTGGGTGGAATAGTTGACCTGGAAGCTGAGTACCCCTGGCAGGGCCCCGACGTGGCGCTCGTTGAGCCAGACGCAGGCGGCGCAGGTGATGCCCTCGAGGATCAGCGAGGCCTCGCGCACGCTACCGGCCTCGGCATGGACGAAGCTCTTCTGCAGCTCCGGCTGGTCGTACAGCGCCATCTCGCGCAGCGCCTCCGGCACCAGCTCCTGCACGGTGCGCGCCGGCCCCTCGCGGTGGCGGTAGAAATCGCCGAGACCGGCGGCGACGATGCTCTCCGCCACCGCCTGGCAGCCAGGGCAGCACATCGGCCGGGGCTGGCCGTCGATCACCGCCTGGTAGGGTGCTCCCTTGGGCACCGGCAGGCCGCAATGGAAACAGGCCGGCTGGGAGGCGGCTTCGGTAGTGGGATCGGCTTCGCTCATGAAGTGGAACAGGGATGCAGGCGTTGAAGGCGCCTATTGTTCCACACGGGTCGTGGCCCGCAAGTGATGCAGGTCATCGCCGCGGCGGATCTCCAGTTCCAGATCCCAGTTGCCGGGCAGCGGCAGGCTCAGCTCGACGCGGTAGACCCCGGGCCCGGTCTCGGTCATGCGGAAGTCGACGTCCCGGCGGGTGTCCGAGGGCCGCATGAAGACCCCCTGCACCTCGGCACCGGTCAGCGGCCGTCCGTTGCGATCCAGCACCTTGACCTGGAACAGGCCGGGCTGGCCGGCCCGCACGCCGCCCAGCCAGCCCTTGTGCACCACCCAGCCGCGCGCCTGCTGACGGCGCATCTGTTCGAGAAAGGCGTTGTAGCGCAGCTGCTGCTTCTGGTAGTCACGCGAGACCACGCCGGGAAAGGCCGAGGTCACCTGCTCGCCCGGTACCCGGGGACGCGGCAGCAGGACCTCGGACAGCGGGCCGGGCAGGCCGCGGCTGGCGATCACCACCAGCACGCCGTCGAACAGCACCAGCACCACGAAGAAGGCGATGATGCCGGCCGGTCCCCAGTGGAACCAGCCCCGGCCGCCACCGTGCGTCGCCAGCCGTGCCTCGCGGTTGGCAACGATCAGCCCCAGCGCATAGGCAGTGACCAGATAGATAGCGACATGCAGGCCGACCACGTCGCCGCCGGGCCAGTCGAGCACCGCGTAGGGCAGGTACAGGGCCAGCGCCAGCAGCGCGACCAGGACCGCGGCCGGCTTGGCGGCGAAGCCGCCGAAGGCGCGCAGCAGCACGAACAGCAGCAGCTGGAGGGTGACACCGACAGGCAGGGTGATGAGCAGTTCCATGAGCCCCCTCAGCGCGCCTCCGGCAGGTAGAACATGGCCGGCTCCTGCAGGGGCGTTCCCGCCGCCGGGTCGAGCGGCGTCAGCACGAAACGGAATGCCTGGCGCCCGCTCCGGGCCACTGCCGGGCGCAGCCGCACCCGCGCCAGCAGGCGCAGGCTCTGCTCCGGCGCCAGCTCGATGCCCTGCACCTGGCCGAGATCGAGTTCGGCGCCCACGAGGCCCTCCAGCTCGAGGCGCAGGGCCAGCCGGCGGTCGGTCTTGTTGTTGATCTTGATCTCGTAGCTGTTCTGGATGCGACCGTCGGAGAGCATCACCGCCAGCGGCTGGCGCACCTGGGCCACGCTCAGTTCCAGCGGCGCCTGGCCGATGATGCTCGCCGCCAGGGCAGCGATGGCCGCCACCAGGACCAGCGCATAGCCGATATTCTTCGCCTTGAGCAGGCGCGTCTTCCCGCCCCGCTGCGCCTTCTCCGAGGTGTACTTCACCAGGCCGCGCGGCCAGCCCAGCGAATCCATGATGGTATCGCAGGCATCGATGCACAACGCACAGGAGATGCACTGGTACTGCAGGCCATCGCGGATGTCGATGCCGGTCGGGCAGACCTGCACGCAGAAGCCGCAGTCGATGCAGTCACCGACACCCGCCGCCTGGCGCTCCTCGGCGGTCTTCAGGCCACGCCTCACCCGCTGCCGGCCGGCCGCGCCCTCCCCGCGTTTGCTGTCATAGGCCACCACCAGGGTGTCGCGGTCGAACATCACCCCCTGGAAACGCGCATAGGGACACATGTAGGTGCACACCTGCTCCCGCGCCAGACCGGCCATCACATAGGTGCCCAGGGTCAGCAGCAGGGTCGTGGCATAGGCTGCAAAGGGCGCCTGGCCGGTGAAGAAGTCCCGCACCAGCTGCGGCGCATAGCCCCAGTAGAGGGTGAAGGTCAGACCGGTGGCGAAGGCGACCAGCAGCCACAGCAGGTGGGTAAGCAGCTTCTTGCGGATCTTTTCCGCCCCCCAGGGCGCCCGGTCGAGGCGGATGCGCGCCACCCGCTCGCCCTGCAGCTTGCGCTCGATGAACAGGTAGACGTCGGTCCACAGCGTCTGGAAGCAGAAATAGCCGCAGAACACCCGGCCGGCCAGACCGGTGACGAAGAACAGCAGCAGGGCAGCGATCACCAGCAGCCCGGCCAGCCAGAAGATGTCCTGGGCGTGAACCACCAGATCGAAGAGATAGAAACGGCGCCCCTCGATGTCGAACAGCACGGCCTGGGGCGGACCGACGCGGCGTTCCCAGGGCAGCCAGGGCAACAGGAAATAGGTGCCGTAGGCGAGCAGCAGGATCGCCGTCTTCAGGCGCCGGAAGCGGCCCGCCACCGAGCGCGGGTAGATCCGGACCCTCGACTGGAAGAGCTTGTCGGTTCCGCTATCGACCATGTCCATCCTGTCGAAGATGCAGCGAGCCAAACGGAAACCGGGGCGATGTCGCCCCGGTGGTTCCGCGCCAGCACCGCCCGCGGCGGCCCGCCCTCATCGCCTACTGGCCGCCGCCCAGCTCGTGGACATAGACGGTGAGCAGCTTGATCTGGGTCTCCCCGAGACGCGCCTTCCAGCTCGGCATGACTCGCGACACGCCGTTGCGGATCACCTGCTTGACCACGGCCAGTCGGCCCTCGAGGTCGTTCTGCCCGGGTACATCGGCGATGGTCCAGATGCTGTCGGTCAGGTTGGCGGCACCCTGGGACTTCAGGCCGGTACCGGCCTTGGTATGGCAATAGTAGCAACCGCCGCCCTCGCCGGTGAACAGCTCCCGGCCACGCGCCGCGCGCTCGGCGTCGACCTCCTGGCCGGAAAGGCTGAGCACGAAGCTCGCCAGGTCGTCCAGCTGCTCCTCGCTGAAGGCACGGCCGAAGGCCGGCATGAAACCATTGCGCCCCCCGCTGATGGTCTGCTGGATGTCCTCCACCCGGCCGCCCCACAGCCAGTCGTCGTCGGCCAGGTTGGGGAACAGGCCGATCACCCCGCCGCCACCGCTGCCGTGACAGGCGGCGCAGTTGTCGCCGAACAGCCCCTTGGCCACCGAGCGGGTGAAGGCCATCATCTCCGGATCAGCGAGGATCTGCTCGTAGCTGGCAGCCGCGACCCGCTGCAGATAGGCCTGCATGCGCCGCGCCTCCTCGCCCTCCTGCATGTCCTTGAGCAGCAGGGCACGGGTGTTCCAGTGGCTGCTGCGCTGTTCACCGTCGACCTGGTAGCTGATGGTGTTGAACAGACCCTTGGTATAGTCGCGCCCCACCGGCCAGGCGGGATAGATCACCCAGTAGATGATGGCGAAGGCCACCGAGGCATAGAAGCCCCACAGCCACCAGTTGGGCAGCGGGTTGTTGAATTCCTGGAGATCCCCGTCCCAGACGTGACCTGTGGTCTGAACCTTGTCCTGCTGCTTGTTCGCGTCACTCATCGCCTTCTACCTTCTTGGTCGCCGCCGGGGCCGGATCATCGTCCTCGAACGGCATGTACTTGTAGGATTCCAGTCGTTCCTTGCGCTGCCTGCCGGTGAAGACGTACAGCAGGATGCCGCTGAAGGTCGCAAAGAAGATCAACAGCGCAACCACCTTGCTGTTCTCGAAGCGACCGATCCAGGCCAGGAAATCCGCCATCCGTCTTACCTCCGCGGGCCGCGGGCAGTCTGCCCGACGGCCATCCGCTCAGCGGAACTCCGCAAAATAGCCTTCGTCATAGCGGCTGAAATCGACCATGGTACCCAGCACCTGCAGATAGGCGACCAGGGCATCCATCTCGGTGAGCCGCCGGCGATCGCCGTCGTAGTTGCCGGCCTCGGCCTGGGCGAGCAGGTTCCGCTCGGCATGGACGATGTTCAGCCGCTCGGCGATCTCCGGCCCGAACTTCTCCACATTGGCCTCGTATTCCTCGCGGGTCTCGGAATAGGGCACGCCGGTCTTCTTCAGGGCGCGCATGCGGTCGGCCACGTCGGCATACTGCAGCTCGTTCTCCAGCAGCCAGGGATAGTTGGGCATGATCGACTCCGGCACCACGGAACGCGGCCGGTTGAGGTGCGCCACATGCCACTCGTTGGAATACTTGCCACCGACCCGCGCCAGGTCGGGACCGGTACGCTTGGAACCCCACTGGAAGGGATGGTCGTACTGCGATTCGGCGGCCAGTGAATAGTGGCCATAGCGCAGCATCTCGTCACGGAAGGGACGGATCATCTGCGAGTGGCACAGGTAACAGCCCTCGCGCTGATAGATGTCGCGGCCACGCAGCTCCAGCGGCGAATAGGGCCGCACCCCCTCCACGTCCTCCACCGTGTTGTTGATGTAGAACAGCGGCACGATCTCCACCAGGCCGCCGATGCTGATCACCACCAGGGTCAATGCGATCAGCAGACCGGCATTGATCTCCAGGGTTTCATGCTTGAAGAAACTCACTGTCTGTATCCTCCGCTAGATTCAGGCGCCGGCCGGCTTGGCAGCGGCCTGGGCATCGATGGCGGGCGCGCCGGCCCGGGCACGGCGGATGGTCATGCCGATATTGAAGGCCATGACCAGAATGCCGGCGACGAAGAAGGCGCCACCCAGCGAACGCACCACATAGGGCTTGTGCAGGAAGCTGACCGTCTCGATGAAGGTGTAGGCCAGCGAACCGTACTCGTCGAAGGCACGCAGCAACAGCCCCTGGCCGATACCGGCCACCCACAGTGCGGTGATGTAGAGCACGATGCCGATGGTGGCCAGGAAGAAGTGGACGTACACCAGGCGCTGGCTGTAGAGCCTGGTGTCATACAGCCGCGGGAACATGTGGTAGAAGGAGCCGAAGGAGACCATCGCCACCCAGCCCAGGGCACCGGAGTGCACGTGGCCGACCGTCCAGTCGGTGTAGTGGGACAGGGCATTGACGCTCTTCAGCGACATCAGCGGCCCCTCGAAGGTGGACATGCCGTAGAACGACAGCGAGGTGATCAGGAACAGCATGATCGGATCGCTGCGCAGTTTGTCCCAGGCTCCGGACAGGGTCATGATGCCGTTGATCATGCCGCCCCAGGAGGGCAGCAGCAGCATCACCGAGAAGGTGGCGGCCAGGGTCGAGGTCCAGTCGGGCAGCGCCGTCCAGTGCAGGTGGTGGGCACCGACCCACATGTAGAGGAAGGACAGCGCCCAGAAGTGGACGATGGACAGCCGGTAGGAATACACCGGCCGGCCAGCCTGCTTGGGCACGAAGTAGTACATCATGCCGAGGAAGGCAGCGGTGAGGAAGAAGCCTACCGCGTTGTGGCCGTACCACCACTGGGTCATGGCATCCTGCACCCCGGAGAACAGGCTGTAGGACTTGAGGCTGAACAGCCCGACCGGCACCGCCAGGTTGTTGAAGATGTGCAGTATGGCGGTGGCCAGGATGAAGGCGATGTAGAACCAGTTGGCGACGTAGATGTGCGGCTGCGAGCGGCGCCGCAGGGTCTGCACATAGACCCAGAAATAGGCCACCCAGACCACGGTGATCAGCAGGTCGATGGGCCATTCGAACTCGGCGTATTCACGCGACTGGGTGATGCCCAGCATGTAGCTGATGGCACCCATGGCGATCGCCGCCTGCCAGCCCCAGAAGGTGAAGTTGGCCAGGCTGTCGCCGTAGAGGCGGGTCTGGCAGGTGCGCTGCACGACGTAATAGGACGTCGCGAACAGGGCGCTGCCGCCGAAGCCGAAGATCACCAGGGTGGTGTGCACCGGGCGCAGCCGGCCGAACGTGATCTGCGCGATGTCGAAATTGAGGGCTGGATAGGCCAGCTCCAGGGCCGCGTACAGCCCCGCGCTCATCCCCAGCACCCCCCAAACCAGCGCCATTACCGCAAACTTGCGGATCACCGCATAGTTGTACTGCTGCTCAGTGCCGGTCGCTGCACCCTCTGCCATGGCCTGCCTCTCGATTGCTTGATGTTGTTGGATGGAAACCCCTGCCAAAAGGGGGCAAATATCACAACATTCTAATATAGATTTTTTTGATCGACAAGGGTCAGCCGGGGCCGGTTTCGTCAAGCCACAGGCAGCGCGCCACATCAGCCACCTCCGCCCCCTCCAGCCAGGGCACCACACCGCGCAGCGGCGGCGACAGGCGTGCGCGCAGGGCATGCAGATTGGCTTCCGCAGCCGCGAAGACCGGCTCGACCTGGTTCGCCACCCAGCCATACCAGGGCAGGCCGCGCGCCTCGACCGCCGCCGCGGTGAGCAGGGCATGATTGAGGCAGCCGAGCCGCATCCCGACCACCAGCAGCACCGAGGCCGCCAGCTCCGCGGCCAGGTCGGCCAGCATCAAATGCTCGCCGAGCGGCACCGCCCAGCCGCCCACGCCCTCCACCACCACCACGTCGGCCTCGACCGCCAATGCGGCACAGGCCTTGCGCAGGGGTTCCAGGCGGATGGCCTCACCGGCCCGCTCGGCGGCGAGATGGGGCGCGATCGGCGGCTCGAAGGCATAGGGATTGAGCCGTTCATAGGGGATGGGAAAGGAGGCGGCGGCCTGCAGGGCCAGGGCATCGGCATTGCGCAGGCCCTGGGGGGTGCGCGCGCAGCCGGAGGCGACCGGCTTCATGGCGGCAACCCGCAGCCCCGCCGACTTGAGGCGCTCGATCAGGCCCAGGCTGATCCGCGTCTTGCCGATGCCGGTGTCGGTGCCGGTGACGAAGATCACCCGCGGCAGGCCGGCAGGCCGCCCCACGCTCATCGCCGCCGCAGCCCCTCTACAGGGATGCACACGCTGCCGTCTTCCGCCCGCAGCCGACTGTCCTCCGGCGCCCAGGCATGACCGTAGACGACCTCGTAGCTGGCCGGCAGCCGGCCTTCCCGGCGGCGGGCCTCGTAGTTGGCGGCGAAGGCCTGCCAGCGTGCCTTTCCGGTCAGGCCGCGCGGCCGGCCTTGAATGACGTTGTGCGCACCGATGTCGCGGATGTCGGCCAGCAGGCTGCGCAGGTCGGCATAGGTAAGCGTCAGCAGCTCGCGATCCATCACCGGCCCGGCCAGACCGGCGCGCAGCAGGGCATCGCCGACCTCGTGCATGTCGGGAAAGCGGTTGACGTGCGGGATGGCGTCCACCGCCGCCCAGGCCTCGCGCAGCTCGCAGAGGGTATCCGGGCCGAAGCTGGTGAACAGCAGGGCACCGCCCGGCCGCAGCACGCGCCGGAACTCGGCGAAGGCGGCATCGAGGTCGTCGACCCACTGCAGACAGAGGTTGGAGAGGATCATGTCGATGCTGGCATCGGCGAGCGGCAGGCATTCGGCGTCGCCGCACACCGGCAGCGGCCGGCGTCGCCAGCCGCCACGGCGCCGCGCCCGTGCCAGCATCGGCTCGGCAATGTCCAGCGCCACCACCCGCGCGCCGCGGTAACGGCGCAGCAGGCCCTCGGCGATCTGTCCGGTGCCGCTGCCCAGATCGAGCAGGGTCGCCGGGCGCAGCCGCAGCAGCGCCAGCCGCTCCAGCAGGCGCTCGCCGATCTCGCGCTGCAGTACGGCACCGGCGTCGTAGTCTGCCGCCGCGGCAGCAAAGGCGCGGCGCATCTGGCGCTTGTCGATCCGCTGCCCCTCGTTCATGCCAGCAGGGCCGCGGCAGCGGCGACGAATTCACCGGGATGGGAGAGGAAGGGAGCGTGGCCGGCAGCGGGCAGAGACTGCACGCGCAGCGCCGGACACAGCCGCGCCAGATCGCCGGCCACGCCCGCCGGCACCAGGGCATCGCGCCCGCCGAACAGGGCCGCCAGCGGCACCTCCAGCCGCGTCAGGGCCGAGCGCAGGTCGCAACCGGCCAGGATCGCCAGCCCGCCGGCCAGCGCTGCCGGCACAGGCGCAGGGGCCTCCACCAGCCGCCGGCGCAGGGCGCGCAACACACCCGCGTCCGGGGCACCGCGCGCCACCAGCGACAGGAAACGACGCAGGGTGGCCGTGCGTTCCGTCGCCAGATCCCGACCGAAGCCGGCCAGCACCTCCGGCTGCATGGCGTGCGGCCAGTCGGCATCGGCCACGAAGCGTGGACTGCTGGCCACCAACAGCAGGCGATCCACCCGCTCCGGAGCGGCCAGGGCCGCACCCAGCGCCAGCATGCCGCCCAGCGACCAGCCCAGCCAGGCGGCCCCGGCCGGCGCCGCCTCGAGCAGCGCCCCGACCACGGCATCGAACTCGAACTCGCCAGTCAGCGGACTGCCGCCATGCCCCGGCAGATCGATGCAGTGCAGCCGGAACTGCCGGCCCAGCGGCTCCAGCAGCGGCGCCCAGACGCCGCTCTCCAGCCCCCAGCCATGCACCAGCACCAGGTCGGGGCCACGGCCGCTGCGCTGCACCGCCAGGCTCACGCCACCCGCCCCGCGCCGGCCGCATCCAGCGCCGCCAGCAGGGTATCGACCTGGGCCTCGCTGTGCGCGGCCGAGAGGCTGATGCGCAGCCGGGCGCTGCCCTCCGGGACCGTCGGCGGACGAATCGCCGGGACCAGGATACCGGCCGCCAGCAGCTGCTCGCTGAGCGCCAGGGCGGCCCCCGCCTCCCCCACCAGCAGCGGTTGCACCGGGGTCGTCGAATCCATCAGCGGCAGCCCCAGCTCGGCGGCACCGGCACGCAGCCGGGCGATCAGCGCCCGCAGCCGCTCGCGACGCCAGTCCTCGCCCTGCACCAGGGCCAGGCTGGCCAGGGTCGCCTCGGCCAGTGCCGGCGGCGGGGCCGTGGTATAGATGTAGGGACGGGCCTGCTGGATCAGGGTCTCGATCAGCGCCTCGGAACCGGCGACGAAGGCACCGAAGGTACCGAAGGCCTTGCCCAGGGTGCCGACCAGGATCAGATCGTCCGTCTCCGGCACGAGGCCGGCATGCGCCAGGCTGCCGCGGCCGCCGGGGCCGAGCACCCCCAGACCATGGGCGTCGTCCACCAGCAGGCGGGCATCGTGCCGGCGCGCGGCGGCAAGCAGCGCCGGCAGCGGGGCGAGGTCACCGTCCATGGAAAAGACCCCGTCGCTGGCCACCAGCCGCTCGCTGCTGCCGGCCGCGGCCAGCCGCGCCTCCAGGTCGGCGGCATCGGCATGGCGGTAGCGCAGCAGCCGCGCCCCGCCGAGCCGGGCACCGTCGAGCAGCGAGGCGTGATTGAGCCGGTCCTCGAACACCCGGTCGCCGCGTCCGGCGAGGGCGCTGATGACCCCGAGATTGGCCATGTAGCCGGTGGAGAAGAGCAACGCGCGGGGGGCGCCGACGAACTCGGCCAGCGCCTCCTCCAGGGCCTCATGGGCCCGGCTGTGGCCGCTGATCAGGTGCGCCGCGCCGGCCCCGGTACCCCAGCGTTCGGCACCGCGGGCCAGGGCCGCGGCGATCTGCGGATGAGCGGCCAGGCCGAGGTAATCGTTGCTGCAGAAGGCCAGCAGGCGCCGCCCGTCGACCTCGATCTCGGCAGCCTGCGGACTGCCGACCCGACGCCGCTGGCGGTAGAGGCCGGCCGCGCGGCGCGCGGCGAGGGGAGCGGCGAGGTCCTTCATCGGACGCGGCGGCGCCCTCAGAGGGGCTTCAGGCCGAGCCGCTCGAACAGGCGCCGGTCCTGGTCGGTGTCGGGGTTGCCGGTGGTGAGCAGCTTCTCGCCATAGAAGATGGAATTGGCGCCGGCCAGGAAGCACAGCGCCTGCAGCTCGTCGCTCATGGATTCGCGACCGGCGGAGAGGCGCACGTAGGATTTCGGCATCAGCAGCCGGGCCACCGCCAGGGTGCGCACGAACTCGAAGGGGTCCGGCGGCTCGACCTCGGCCAGCGGCGTACCCTCGACCCGCACCAGCAGGTTGACCGGCACGCTCTCCGGGTGGCGCGGCAGATTGGCCAGCGCCTGCAGCAGGCCGGCGCGGTCGGCGCGCGACTCGCCCATGCCGACGATACCGCCGGCGCAGACGTTGATGCCCGCCTCGCGGACGTGACGCAGGGTATCGAGCCGGTCCTGGTAGGTGCGGGTGGAGATGATCTCGCCGTAGAAGTCCGGCGAGGTGTCCAGGTTGTGGTTGTAGTAGTCCAGGCCGGCCGCCTTGAGGCGGGCCACCTGGGCCTCGCTGAGCATGCCCAGGGTGAGGCAGGTCTCCAGGCCCTCGGCCTTGACCGCACGCACCATCTCCAGCACCGGCTCCAGATCCCGGTCACGGGGACTGCGCCAGGCCGCGCCCATGCAGAAGCGGCTGGCGCCTCGCGCCCGCGCCTCGCGGGCCGCGGCCACCACCTCTTCCACCGGCAGCAGCCGCTCGACGTCCAGCTCGGTCTTGTAGTGGGCGCTCTGCGGACAGTAGGCACAGTCCTCGGGGCAGGCGCCGGTCTTGATCGACAGCAGGGTGCTGATCTGCACCGCGTTGGGATCGAAGCCGGCGCGATGCACCTGCTGGGCCCGGAACAGCAGGTCGTTGAAGGGCAGCCCGAAGAGTTCGAGGATCTCCTCCCGCGACCAGTCGTGGCGCAGGCCGTCTGCCGCCTGCCGCTCGGCCAGCGGGGCGCTCATGCCTGCACCTCCCGCAGCAGACGCTGATCCTCCCAGCTGTCCCGGTAGATGCGCAGCAGGTCGCGGATCGACCAGGGCAGCAGGATCAGCGCCGCCAGCGCCCAGGCGATGAGGTAATAGCTGAGATCGACCGGCAGGAACATGGCGGCGGCGACGAAGAAGCCGGTGATGCCATAGAAGCGATAGGCTGCCTGCTGGGTATAGTGGCCGACCTTGGGGTTGGGATGGTGGCGGTTCATGGCATAGACGAACATCGAGGCCCCCAGCCAGAAGATCAGCAGCGGGAAGGGCAGCAGCAGGGAGACGATGTTGCCCCAGTTGAACAGGGCGGCCGCGTTGCGGGCACTGCGGCCCGTGATCAGCTGCACCGGCGCGGCGGAATCGGTCATCGGCGACCCGGCCAGCCCGGATATGTCACCGGGACGCCCTGAAATTGGCATCGTTGTTCGATCGTTCGACATGTTGCAGCCTTATCGCTGAAGGCACGCCTTGTGCCCGTCGGGTTATCCGCTTTTCCCCTGGTGTAGACTGGAAAACGGGCGAGCGACTATCGCCCGAACGGATTCCACTGTCAACCGGGATGGACCCCGATGGTTTACAACTGGCTTGAGGCGCTCCAGCTGCGGCTCTGGGTCCCGCACTGCCTGCTCTGCGGCGGGCCGGGCAGCGACGGCCTCGACCTGTGCAGCGGCTGCCGCCGGGAGCTGCCGCGGCCGGCGGCAGCCTGCCCGCGCTGCGCGACGCCCCTTCCGGCCGGAACCGGTGACCGCCCCTGCGGGCGCTGCCTGCAGGCCCCGCCGGCCTTCGACGCTGCCCGCGCCGCCCTGCTCTACCGGCCACCGGTCGACAGCCTGATCACCGGCCTCAAGTTCGCCACCCGCCTGGCCCATGCCCGGCTGCTGGGCGAACTGCTCGCCGAGCGTCTGGCGGCCGAGCCCCGCCCCGACTGCATCCTGCCCGTGCCCCTGCACCCGGCACGGCAACGCCAGCGCGGCTTCAACCAGGCCATCGAGATCGCCCGCTTCAGCGCCCGCCGGCTCGGCCTGCCGCTGGAGCTGGACAGCTGCCGGCGGCTGCGTGCCACCCTGCCCCAGTCCGGCCTGTCGTCCGGCGACCGCCGGCGCAACCTGCGCGGCGCCTTCGGGCTGCAGCGTCCGCCCGCCGGCCGCCACATCGCCATCCTCGACGACGTCATGACCACCGGCAGCACCGCCGATGCCCTGGCCCGGGTGCTGAAGGCCGCCGGCGCCGAGCGGGTCGAGCTCTGGGTCTGTGCCCGCACCCCCGGCCACGATTCACGCTGAGGCGACTGCGGGAATCGATACGCGCCGGGCCGATCGCGGCCTCAGCCGGCGCGACCGAGATAGTCGAGGACGATGCCGACGAACACCGCGGCACCGAACCAGTTGTTGTTGAGGAAGGCCGCGAAGCAGCCCTCGGCATCCCGCCGGCGGATCAGGTACTGCTGATAGAGGGCGAACCCCGCCGCCAGCAGCAGGCCGAAATGGTACAGCAGACCGAGGCTGGCCAGCCGCCCGGCCAGCACCAGGCCAAGCAGCACCAGCAGCTGCAGCACCCCGATCACCAACCGGTCCGCCTCGCCGAACAGGATGGCGGTGGACTTGACGCCGATCTTCAGGTCGTCCTCCCGGTCGACCATGGCATACATGGTGTCGTAGGCCGTGGCCCAGAGCACGTTGACCGTGAACAGCAGCCAGGCGAGGCGCGGCACCTCACCGGTCTGGGCCGCGAAGGCCATGGGGATGGCCCAGCCGAAGGCCGCTCCCAGCACCACCTGTGGCAGCCGGGTGTAGCGCTTGGTGAAGGGGTAGAGGGCGGCCAGCGCCAGGGCGCCGAAGGAGAGCAGCACGGTCAGGCGGTTGAGCGTCAGCACCAGTGCGAAGGCGGCCAGGCAGAGCACCGCGAACAGCAGCAGCGCCTCGCGGGGGCTGACCCGGCCGGCGGCGATCGGCCGCTCGCGGGTGCGCCGCACGTGGGGGTCGATGCGGCGGTCGGCGAAGTCGTTGATCACGCAGCCGGCGGAACGCATCAGCACCACGCCGGCGACGAACACCAGCAACACCTGCAGGTCGGGCAGGCCACCTGCGGCCATCCACAGGGCCCAGAGCGTCGGCCACAGCAGCAGCAGAATGCCGATCGGCCGGTCGAGCCGCATCAGCAGGTAGTACTGGTACAGCCGCTCGCGCAGCGCCGCCGGCGTCATCGCCTCAGCCCTCCCCGCAGCCGCTGACGCCCGGCAGGAAGATCTCGCTCACCAACAGCGGCTTGCCGCCGAGACGGAACACCGAGCGCCGCCCCCAGACCTGCGCTGGCGGCCGTTCCAGACCCTCGACGGCATGTGCCCAGGTGAGGGTGCCGCGGGGGATGGCGGCAATCTCCACCGGTTCGCGACGCATGCCCGGGTCGGCGAACAGGAAGGCCCCCAGCGGACGCTCGCCGAGGCGGGCGAGCCGTCGCTGGGGGCCGCTCAGGGTCCGGCGGGGAATCACCGTGCGGGCGAACACCCAGGGCCGCTCGTCGCACAGCAGGTGCACCTCGCGGATCAGCGCCAGCTGCCGGGGCGCCATGCCCAGCGCCTGCGCCTCATCCAGCAGCGGCCGGGCCCAGCCCTGGAACTCCAGCCGTACCCGGAACCGGCCGGGACAGGCCTGCTGCAAGCGCCGGGTGAGGGAAGCGGGGTCGAGCAACCAGCGGCGCAGCCGCGCATCCAGCGCGGAACGCAGTCGGCGCTGCGGAGGCGCCCAGTGCAGACCATGCAGCAGATGACGTGTCACGGGATATCAAGCACATCGGTAGCGGGACAGGCCCGGGATTATCGCACGAATCGCGACGCCCGGGCGGCGCCGGCGGTCACACCTCGCCGTAGCGCAGGCGTTCGCCCAGCCAGCGGCGGATCAGCGGCGCGACCCGCTGCGGATGGCGCTCCAGCAACAGGCCCGCGACCTGCTCCACCCGCGGCAACTGCGCCTGGTCGCGCAGCAGATCGGCGATGCGCATCTGCAGCAGACCGGTCTGGCGGGTACCCAGCACCTCGCCAGGACCACGCAGTTCCAGGTCGCGGCGAGCGATCTCGAAACCGTCGCTGGTCTCGCGCAGCACGGCGAGCCGTTCCCGCGCCAGGCGCGACAGCGGCGGGTGATACATCAGCACGCAACTACTCTGCGCCGCGCCGCGCCCGACCCGGCCGCGCAGCTGGTGCAGCTGGGCCAGCCCCAGGCGCTCGGCATTCTCGATGATCATCAGCGAGGCATTGGGCACATCGACGCCGACCTCGATCACCGTGGTGGCGACCAGCAACTGGATGTCGCCGGCTTTGAAGGCCGCCATCACCGCCTCCTTCTCCTGCGCCTTCATGCGCCCGTGCACCAGGCCGACCCGCAGCCCGGGCAGGGCCTCGCCGAGCTGCTGCGCCGCGTCCTCGGCCGCCTGGCACTGCAGGGCCTCCGACTCCTCGATCAGGGTGCAGACCCAGTAGGCCTGCTGGCCACCGGCGCAGGCCCGCTCCACCCGCTGCACCACCTCGGCCCGGCGGCTGTCGGGAATCACCACCGTCTGCACCGGCTGTCGGCCCGGCGGCAACTCGTCGATCAGCGAGGTGTCGAGATCGGCGTAGACGGCCATCGCCAGGGTCCGCGGGATGGGGGTGGCGGTCAGGGTCAGCTGATGCGGATGCCACTCGCCGTGGCGCCCCTTGTCGCGCAGCGCCAGCCGCTGATGGACACCGAAGCGATGCTGCTCATCGACGATCACCAGCCCCAGACGGGCAAAGGTCACCTCCTCCTGGAACAGGGCATGGGTGCCGACCACCAGGGGGGCCGAGCCGTCGGCGATCGCGGCCAGGGCATCGCGCCGGGCACGCCCCTTGGTCTTGCCGGACAGCCAGGCGACCTCCAGCCCCAGCGGCGCCAGCCAGGCGGCAAAGGTCCGGCAGTGTTGCTCGGCAAGCAGTTCGGTGGGCGCCATCACCGCGGCCTGGGCACCGGCCTCCACCGCCTGCAGCGCGGCCAGCACGGCGACCAGGGTCTTGCCCGAGCCCACGTCGCCCTGCACCAGGCGCAGCATGGGGTGGGGCCGCTGCAGGTCCGCCTCGATCTCCGCCGCCACCCGCCGCTGGGCGGCGGTGGGCAGAAAACCCAGCCCCTCCAGGAGCTGCGAGCGCAGCCGGCCGTCACCGGCCAGCGGCAGGGCGCGGGTCTGCTGCGCCCGCTGGCGCAACTGGCGCAGGCTGAGGTGATGGGCCAGCAGCTCCTCGAACACCAGCCGCCGGCGTGCCGGATGGCCATCCGCCAGCAGGGCCTCCAGCGGTGTCTCCGCCGGCGGCCGGTGCATGACCGCCAGCGCCTCGGCGAGTCCGGGCAGGCCAAGCCCCTCCAGCAGCTCCGACGGCAGCCAGTCGGGGAGGGCATCCGGATCGGCAGCGAGCAGGGCCAGCGCCTGCTCGGTGAGACCGCGCAGGGTCAGCTGGTGCACACCCTCGGTGGTGGGGTAGATGGGCGTCAGATGGGTCTCCACGGCGGGCGGCGCCGCGTCCGAGACCGCCTGGTATTCGGGATGGATCATCTCCAGGGTGGCGCCACCGGCACGGATCTCGCCATAGCAGCGCAGCCGGACACCGCGCTGCAGGCTGGCCTGCTGGCTGGCATTGAAATGGAAGAAGCGCAGGGTGAGCTGGCCGGTGCCGTCGCCGAGCCGCACCAGCAGCATGCGGCGCCGGCCGAACTTCACCTCGGCCAGCTCGATGCACCCCTCGACCACCGCCTGGTCACCGGGGCGCAGACTGCCCATGGGCAGGATCCGGGTGCGGTCCTGATAGCGCAGCGGCAGGTGGAACAGCAGATCCTGCACGCTCTCGATGCCGAGCCGCGCCAGCTTGCCGGCCATGCGCGGCCCCACGCCCCGGAGCGCGGTCACCGGCAGGCGGTCGAGGCTGGGTGCCGCCTCCCCGCGTGGCATGCGGTCCAAGGGCTCCTAGCCCAGCACCATCACCGCATCCATCTCCACTGCGGCATCCTTGGGCAGACTGGCGACACCGATCGCGGCCCGCGCCGGATAGGGCTCGGCGAAGTAATCGGCCATCACCTGGTTGACCAGCGGAAAGTGGGCCAGGTCGGTGAGAAAGACGTTGAGCTTGGCGATGTCGGCCAGGCCGCCGCCCGCTGCCTCGCAGACCGCGGCCAGGTTGTCGAAGACGCGGCGGATCTGCGCCTCCATGTCGCCCTCGACCAGCTGCATGGTCTCCGGCACCAGCGGAATCTGGCCCGACAGATAGACGGTCTGGCCGCACTTCACGGCCTGCGAATAGGTGCCGATGGCCTGCGGCGCACGGTCGGTGGATATGATCTCTCTTGCCACTGCTGACTCCTCTGCGGGATGGGTTCAACCCTTGATGCGCGAAACGCGCATCACCTGGGGGATGTGTCGGATCTTGCGCATCACGGCGGCCAGGTGGCGCCGGTCGCGGACACTGATGGTGAACACCAGGGTGGTGTTCAGACCGTCGCGCTCGCCGATGTCGACGTTCTCGATGTTGGAGCCGAGATCGGCGATGGCCGCCGCCACCGTGGCCAGCACACCGCGCTGGTTGGCGACCTCGACCCGCAGCTCGGCGGCGAACTCGCCCTGCGGCTCGGCCTCCCATTCGACGTCCAGCCACTTCTCCGGCTGGCTGCGGAAGTCGGCGACGTTCTTGCAGTTCTCGCTGTGGATGACGATGCCGCGCCCGGCGCTGACGAAGCCGATGATGGGGTCGCCGGGGATCGGCCGGCAGCACTTGGCGAAACTGACGACCATGCCCTCGGTGCCCTTGATGGCCAGCGGCACCGGCGGCTGGCGCGGCGTCGCCCCGCTCTCGCCCTCCTCCGCCATGCCGGCCAGCTGGCGCGCCACCAGCAGCGGCATGCGGTTGCCGAGCCCGATGTCCTCCAGCAGCGCCTCCAGGGAATCCAGGCTGCACTCCTCGACAAAGGCGTCGACCCGCCCCGCCGGCAGGCTGTCGAGACTGAAGCCAAAGCTGGCCAGCGCCTTCTCCAGCAGCCGCCGGCCGAGCTTGCCGGCCTCTTCGTGGCGCAGGTTCTTCAGATGATGGCGGATGTTGGCGCGCGCCTTGCCGGTGACCACGAAGTTGAGCCAGGCCGGGTTGGGATGGGCGCCGGGCGCGGTGATGATCTCCACCGTCTGGCCGTTCAGCAGCGGGGTGCGCAGCGGCGCCAGGCGGCGGTCGATCTTGGCCGCGATGCAGCTGTTGCCGACCTCGGTGTGCACGGCATAGGCGAAGTCCACCGCCGTGGCGCCGCGCGGCAGCTCCATGATCTCGCCCTTGGGCGTGAACACGTAGACCTCGTCCGGGAACAGGTCGATCTTGACGTTCTCCAGGAACTCCAGCGAGTCGCCGGCGCTCTTCTGCATCTCCAGCAGCTCGCGCAGCCACTCGCGGGCCCGCGCCTGGGCACCGTTGCCACCGTCGCCGGTCTTGTACAGCCAGTGCGCAGCGATCCCGGCCTCGGCCACCCGATCCATGTCCTCGGTACGGATCTGCACCTCGATGGGCACACCGTAGGGGCCGAACAGCACCGTGTGCAGCGACTGGTAGCCATTGGACTTGGGGATGGCGATGTAGTCCTTGAACTTGCCGGGCACCGGCTTGTAGAGGTTGTGCATGATGCCCAGCACCCGGTAGCAGGTATCGGCCTTGTCGACGATGATGCGGAAGGCGTAGACGTCGGACACCTCGGAGAAGGACAGGCCCTTGGTCTTCATCTTCAGGTACAGGCTGTACAGGTGCTTCTCCCGGCTGCGCACCTGGCCCTCGATCTGCTCCTGCACCAGGCGGCGCATGATCGCGGTCTCGATCTTGGAGAGGATCTCGCGGCGGTTGCCGCGCGCCCGCTTCACCGCCTCGGCCAGCACCCGCGAACGCATCGGATAGAGCGCCGCGAAACCGAGGTCCTCCAGCTCCAGGCGCATGCTGTTCATGCCCAGGCGGTTGGCGATGGGGGCATAGATCTCCAGCGTCTCGCGGGCGATGCGGCGCCGCTTGTCGGGACGCATCGCCCCCAGGGTGCGCATGTTATGCAGCCGGTCGGCCAGCTTGATGAGGATGACGCGGATGTCCTTGACCATGGCCAGCATCATCTTGCGGAAGTTCTCCGCCTGGGCCTCGGCCTTCGACTCGAAGTGGATCTGGGTCAGCTTGCTGACCCCGTCGACCAGCTCCGCCACCTCGGCACCGAACAGCCGCTCCAGCTGTTCCTTGGCGGTCGAGGTGTCCTCGATGACGTCGTGCAGGATGGCGGCCATGATGCTGTTGGCATCCATGCGCATCTCGGCCAGGATGCGCGCCACGGCAATGGGATGGTAGATATAGGGTTCGCCGGAAAGGCGGTGCTGCCCCTCGTGCGCCTCGGCGCCGAACAGGTAGGCACGGTAGATGTCGCGCACCTGCTCCGGCTGCAGGTAGCGCTCCAGCTTGCTGCACAGGTCACTGATCAGGTAACGCTGATCCTCGGCCTGCACGCTGTCCTCGGGAGTGGCTGCCATCGGCGCCCGCGGCGTCCCCTGTGTCGATTCGATGGTGGTCATGAGACCGCCCGTGCCCGGCAGGGAACGGACGGCTCATTGCATCATAGGATAAAGCGCGGTCAGCCGACAGGGGCCGGCTGCGGGCAGGAGAGGGGGGCTCCGCCGGGAATGCTGCGGGGAATCAGCCGGCGTCCGGGGTTTCCTCGCCGCCGGCCTCGGCCTCGCCCTTCCCGGCGGCGGGGGCCTCGGCGGCGGGGGCCTCGCCCTCTTCGCCGGCGGCCTCTGCGGTCACGGCCGTCTCTTCAGCGGCCTCTGCTTCTGCCTCGGTCTCGAGGAGCAGCTCGTGTTCCGGCTTCTCGTCGAGGATCTCGGGACCGACCAGGCCCTCGGCGATCTCGCGCAGGGCCACCACCGTCGGCTTGTCGTTGTCCCACTCCACCTTCGGCTCCACGCCGCGCGCCAGCTGCCGGGCCCGCTTGGCGGCCACCAGCACCAGCTCGAAGCGGTTGGCTACATTTTCCAGACAGTCTTCAACGGTAACGCGCGCCATGGCTCAACCCTTTCAACGTGTTTCGGGGGAATCGGAATCCCGGGACGGGCGGCAGAGTCTACCCAATTCAGCCCTCGGACGCCAGCAGGCCCTCGATCAGCGCGGCATGGCGCCGGCTCTGCGCCTCGCAGCGCAGCCGCCCGGCACGGACCACGGCCTCCAGTTCGCCGAGCGCCACATCGAAGTCGTCGTTGACGATCAGGTAGTCGTACTCCCGGTAATGGGCGATCTCGTTCACCGCATCGCGCATGCGCCGAGCGATGGTCTCGTCCGAGTCCTGACCGCGACCGCGCAGGCGCTGTTCCAGGGCCTCGCGGGAGGGGGGCAGAACAAAGATGCTCTCCACCTCCGACCAGGCCGCGCGCACCTGCCGCGCCCCCTGCCAGTCGATGTCCAGGAACACGTCCCGCCCGTCGGCCAGCAGCGCCTCCACCGCTGCCCGCGAGGTGCCATAGTAGTTGTCGAACACCCGGGCATATTCCAGAAAGGCCCCCTCGCGGATCATCTGCTCGAAGCGCTCGACGTCCACGAAATGGTAGTCCCTGCCATCCACCTCACCCGGCCGCGGCGCCCGGGTGGTGTGGGACACCGAGAAGCAGATGCCGGGCAGCCGCTCCATCAGCGCCCGCACCAGACTGGTCTTGCCCGCCCCGGAGGGGGCGGACACTATATATAACTTGCCGCTGATCGCCGTACTCATGCCTGTCTTCACATCCGCTCACGAAAAATGCCCATGATACAGGATCGGCCAGCGGCTGCAGTGAAGCCGCCCGTCACTCCACGTTCTGCACCTGTTCGCGCATCTGCTCGATCAGCACCTTGAGTTCGACGGCGACGCCGGTGGTCTCGGCATCGGCCGACTTGGAGGCCAGGGTGTTGGCCTCGCGGTTCAGCTCCTGCATCAGGAAATCCAGCCGCCGGCCGACCGCCTCGTCACGGTCCAGCACCTTGCGCACCTCGGCGACATGGGCCTCGAGGCGGTCCAGCTCCTCGTCCACGTCCATCTTCTGCGCCAGGTAGACCAGCTCCTGTTCCAGGCGGTCGCTGTCCGGCTCGGCAGCGACTTCTTCGAGCCGCGCCCGAAGCCGCTCACGGATCCGGGCGCGCACCTCGGGCAGACGCCGGCGGGTGGCTGCAATCAGCGGCTCCATGGCGGCCAGCCGGGCAAGGATCAGTTCGCGCAGGCCGGCACCCTCGCGCTCGCGGGTCTCGACCAGTTCGTCGAGGGCGCGCCCGAACAGCGCCAGCGCGGCCTCGGCCACCGGCCCCACGTCCTGCTGGCGTTCCAGCATCACCCCCGGCCAGCGCAGCACGTCGAGCACGTCGGGCGGCCGGGCCGCCTCCAGGGCACCGTCGACCCGCCCCAGCGCGGCCGCCAGCCGGCGCAGGTAGTCCTCGTCCAGCTCGATGGCATCGGCCTGGCGCGGCGCCGGACGGAAGCGCAGATTGCACTCCAGCTTGCCGCGCTTGAGCCGCGCCGCCGCCCGCTCGCGCACCACCGGCTCCAGGCTGCGCAGTTCCTCCGGCAGGCGCAGCCCGATCTCCAGGTAGCGGTGATTCACCGAGCGCAGCTCCCAGGTCAGGCTGCCCCATTCGCCCTCGCCCTCCTGGCGTGCGAAGGCCGTCATGCTTCGTATCATCTGCTTCCCCTCACCGCCCCCACTGCGGGGGCTCAAGTCCCTGCCGGCCGCGGCCGATCTGTCCCCCATGGTACGGCCTATCCCCAGCACAGTGAAACCGGCGCCTCCGCGGCACGGGGAGGGGCCGGCGCACGCCACACGCCCGCAGCCCTTCGCCCGCCCAGCCGCGACCACGACATGCTGAAGAAACAGAAAAATGCCCTGCCGGACGGCACCGAACTGGACCGCTACCGGATCCGCCACCTGCTGGGCGGCGGCGGCTTCAGCCTGGTCTACCTGGGCACGGACCGGGAAACCGGCGAGCGGGTGGTGATCAAGGAGTACATGCCGGGCCGCCTGGCCCGGCGCCAGCCCGACCTGAGCGTGACGCCAAAGGACGAGGCGGTGGCCAACCGCTTCAACCGCGGGCGCATGCTCTTCTTCCAGGAGGCCAGTGCCCTGGCCACCCTCAAGCATCCGAACATCGTCAAGGTGCTAAGCTTCTTCCGGGCCAACGGCACGGTGTACATGGTGATGGACTACCAGGACGGCAAGAATCTGCAGCACTACCTGACCAACCGTGGCGGCCGACTCAGCGAACGCTTCCTGCGCACCGTCTTTCCGCCGCTGCTGGACGGTCTGGAAGTGATCCACGACGCCGACCTGCTGCACCTCGACATCAAGCCCGGCAACATCCACATCCGCCCGGGCGGCGCACCGCTGCTGCTCGACTTCGGTGCCGTGCACGGCTTCCCGCAGAGCCGCCAGGCCCAGCCCGGACAGGTGATCACCGCCGGCTTCTCACCCATCGAACAGTACGAGACCGGCGGCTATGTTGGGCCCTGGACCGACATCTATGCCCTCGGCGCCACCATGCGCGCCTGTATCGAGGGCCGCCCCCCGCCGCCGGCCCGCCAGCGCCACGAGCGGGACTGCATGCGCCCGGCGCAGACGCAGTTCCGCAAACGCTACTCGCAGGGCCTGCTGCGCGCCATCGACTGGGCGATGGAGGTCGACCCGCTGTTGCGGCCGCAGAGCGTGGCCGACTTCCGCAAGGTCCTGCTGGCCGACTCGCCCCAGCCCGAGACGCCCGAATCGCCGCTGGACCGCCTGGTCAGCAGTCTGCCCTGGGGCCGGGGTTGAAGCGGGATGCGCGTCAGCGTCGCCCAGAGCAGCCACCTCGGTGACCGCGACAGCAACCAGGACCGCTGCCTGATCGTGCAGCATGAGGATGCGGTGCTGCTGGCGGTGGCCGACGGCATGGGCGGCCACGCCCGCGGCGACCTGGCGGCCGAAGCCTGCGTGGACAGCCTGCGCCGCCAGTTCCTGGCCCGCGACCCGCTGCAGGACCCGGCCGGCTTCCTCCGCCAGGCCGTGCACCAGGCACATCGCACCATCCTCGCCGTGGGCCGCACCCAGAAACCACCGGTGCAGCCGCTGACCACCCTGGTCTGCTGCCTGGTGCAGGACGACACCGCCCTCTGGGCGCATGCCGGCGACAGCCGCCTCTACCTGCTGCGCGAAGGACGCATCTTCTTCCAGACCCGCGACCACACCCCGGTCGCCGACCTGCTGAGCTCGGGCCTGATCGACGCCCGCGAGGCGCGCCACCACCGGCTGCGCAACCGGGTCAGCCAGTGCCTCGGCAACCCCGAGGCGCCACCGGAGATCAGCATCGGGCCAATCGCCTTCCTGGAGGCCGGCGACGTCCTGCTGCTGTGCTCGGACGGCCTCTGGTCGGCGCTGGCGGAGGAACGCCTGACCGGCCTCTGCGACGCGGGACAGGACCTGGCCGGGCAACTCGACGCCCTGGTCAGCGAGGCCGAGGGCAACAGCTACCCGCGCAGCGACAACGTCAGCGCCGTGGCCCTGCGCTGGGAGGGGCACGCCGCAACACCCGCCGGCACGGACCCGACCCCAGCCGCTCGACACAGCGACCCCCTGCAGCGCGCCATCGCCGACATCGAGCAGGCCATCGCCGACTACGGGGGGGAGATGGAACCGGGCGGCGAGGGAAAGGACGACACCTGACGGCTCGCGTATAATCCGCGCATCGTCCACTTGCCGACAGGATTCCCGATGCGTCCCAGCCAACGCGCCGCCGACGAGCTGCGCCCCATCCGTATCACCCGCAACTACACCATGCACGCCGAGGGCTCGGTGCTGATCGAGTTCGGCAACACCCGGGTGCTGTGCACCGCCAGCGTCGAGAGCCGCCTGCCGCCCTGGCTGCGCGGCAAGGGCCAGGGCTGGGTGACCGCCGAGTACGGCATGCTGCCGCGCTCCACCAGCGAGCGCATGGGCCGCGAGGCGGCGCGTGGCAAGCAGGGCGGGCGCACCATGGAGATCCAGCGCCTGATCGGCCGCTCGCTGCGCGCCGTGGTCGACCTGAAGCGGCTCGGCGAGCGGGTGATCACCATCGACTGCGACGTCATCCAGGCCGATGGCGGCACCCGCACCGCCAGCATCACCGGCGGCTACGTGGCCCTGCACGACGCCGTCGCCCACCTCATCGAGCGGGGCGAACTCAAGGACAGCCCGCTCACCGGGCAGGTGGCCTCGGTCTCGGTCGGCATCTACCAGGGCACGCCGGTACTGGACCTCGACTACCCCGAGGACTGCAACGCCGAGACCGACATGAACGTGGTGATGGACGGCGAGGGGCGCTTCATCGAGGTGCAGGGCACGGCCGAGGCGGCACCCTTCAGCCGCGAGGAACTGATGAACATGCTGGACCTGGCCCAGGCCGGGATCTTCCAGCTGATCGAGGAACAGAAGAAGGCACTGGAGGCATGAGTATGCGCAGAATCGTCCTCGCCAGCGGCAACAAGGGCAAGGTCCGCGAGATCAATCAACTGCTCGCCGGCCACGGCATCGAGGTCATGCCGCAGTCCGACTTCGATGTCCCGGAGATCGAGGAGACCGGTCTGACCTTCGTCGAGAACGCCATCCTCAAGGCGCGCAATGCCGCCCGGCACACCGGCCTGCCGGCCATCGCCGACGACTCCGGCCTGGAGGTCGACGCCCTGCAGGGCGCGCCCGGCATCTACTCGGCGCGCTACGCCGGCCCCGGCGCCAGCGACCAGGCCAATCTGGAGAAGCTGCTGGAGGCACTGGCGGATTTCCCGGTAGAGGAACGCAGCGCACGCTTCCAGTGCCTGATGGTCTATATGCGGCATGGCGGCGACCCGACGCCACTGATCTTCCAGGGCACCTGGGAAGGCCGCATCCTCGACGCGCCGCGGGGCGAGAACGGCTTCGGCTACGACCCGGTGTTCTGGGTGCCGGAAGAGGGCTGCTCGGCCGCCGAACTCAGCGCCGCGCGGAAGAATGCCCTCAGCCACCGCGGCCAGGCGCTGCGCAAACTGATCGCCGCGCTGGGCTGACCGACCGCTTATCTCAAAGACACGATCGTTCCAACACTCCATCCCGCATACCGCACCAAGGCGGGCTCCGTGAGCCGGGGTGGCAGGATGGCGCGGTACCCCTTGCGCCTCGATCGCGGCCTGGAGACCGCTCCTACGACAACATATTGTGCCGCCATGCCCCGTAGGAGCGGCCTCCAGGCCGCGATCGGGGGATCCACGGCGGGCAATGCCCGGAGTCAATCGAGCAGGCACAAAGCCGGGTTACGAGTTGCCGCCCCATTTACCAGCCTGCACGCCGATCATGCGTGCAGCCTTGGTGCAATATCCGGGTTAGACACGTTACTCCGGAATTTTTTGTTCATTTCGGTTTCAGGCCAAATGCTTTGGTGCAATATACGAGCTGACTCAGGACTGATCTCCTGCGCTGATGGAAAGCAGCCCTGTCGCCCCCTCCACAAACCCCACCCGAAATCCGGTGCTTGCCCCTTCCTTGACAGGCTGTGCCGTATCCCCTTAGATTCAGCCCCGGGAATCCTTTCACCGAAGCTGAAGGATTCCCGGCTTCTGGTGTCCCCCCGGCGGTTCCTCCGGAGGGATGAAACGGGAAGCCGGTGCGTGCTGGCACTCGCCAGCGCAATGCCGGCGCTGCCCCCGCAACGGTAGGCGAGTCAAGGGTCTGCATCACGCCACTGTGCACGAGCACGGGAAGGCACAGCCTCTGGGAGTCTGAACTCCCGCTCGCGAGCCCGGAGACCGGCCTGAAGCCGAAAGCCGGCATTGCGGAGGGCGGTGCCACGGCGACAGGTCCTGCAATCCCTGCCTCCGTCCTTGTTTCCGCCCCCGCATGCCTTCGTGCCACACACCTGGCTGCGGAAGACGAGGACTTGGATACCACCGACCCCACAGAGCGCCACCGCAAACGCATGCAGCGCAAGAAGGCCGTGGTCGACGCCGCCATTGCGCGCGCGGACCGCGACCAGGGCCTGCTGCTGGTCCTGACCGGCAACGGCAAGGGCAAGTCCAGTTCCGCCTTCGGCATGGTGGCGCGGGCCCTGGGGCACGGCATGAAGGTCGGCGTGGCGCAATTCGTCAAGGGACGCCAGGATACCGGCGAGGAGGCCTTCTTCCGGCGCCAGCCCGGCGTGGTCTGGCATGTGCTCGGCGAGGGCTTCACCTGGGAGACCCAGAACCTCGAACGGGACCGCGCCACCGCACAAAAGGGCCGGGAGGTGGTGCGCGGCATGCTGGCCGACGAAAGCCTGGGGCTGGTGGTGCTCGACGAGCTCACCTACCCGCTCAAGTACGGCTGGCTGGACCTCGACCAGGTACTGGCCGACCTCGAGGCGCGCCCGTCCATGCAGCACGTGGTGATCACCGGCCGCGGCGCCCCGCAAGCGCTGATCGACGCCGCCGACACCGTCACCGAACTGCGCGACGTCAAACACGCCTTCCGCGCCGGCGTGCGGGCGCAAAAGGGGGTCGACCTGTGAGACGCTGCCCCGCCCTGTTCATTGCCGCCCCCGCCTCCGGCCAGGGCAAGACCACCGTCACCGCGGCGCTGGCCCGGCTGCACCGCGACCGTGGCCGGCGGGTGCGCGTTTTCAAGACGGGGCCGGACTTTCTCGACCCGATGATCCTGGAACGGGCATCGGGGGCCCCGGTGTACAACCTCGATCTGTGGATGGGCGGCGAGGCGCATTGCCGCCGGCTGTTGTACGAAGCGGCGGGGGATGCCGACCTGATCCTGATCGAAGGGGTGATGGGGCTGTTCGACGGCGACCGTTCCAGCGCCGACCTGGCCAGTCTGTTCGGCGTGCCGGTGCTCGCCGTCATCGACGGCAGTGCCATGGCCCAGACCTTCGGTGCCCTGGCCCACGGGCTCGCCACCTACCGCGCGGGGCTCCCCTTCGCCGGGGTGTTCGCCAACCGGGTGGCCAGTGAACACCACTACCGGATGCTCGCCGAGAGCCTGCCGGAGGGCATGCGTACCTTCGGCTGGTTGCAGCGCGACGAGGAGATCGGCCTGCCCGGCCGGCATCTCGGCCTGGTGCAGGCGCAAGAGATCGGCGATCTCGATGCCCGCATCGCGCGGGCGGCCGCCGCGCTCCAGGGGCCGGCCTGCGAGCTGCCCCCGGAGGTCTCCTTCGAGGCACCGCCGGAAGAGGAAGCCTGCCCGCCACATCTGGATGACATCCGCGTCGCCGTGGCCCGGGACGAGGCCTTTTCCTTCGTCTACCGCGCCAATCTCGACACGCTGCAGGCACTGGGCGCGGAGATCGGCTTCTTCTCGCCGCTCGACGACAGCGCCCCGCCGGAAGCGGACGCGCTCTACCTGCCCGGCGGCTACCCGGAACTGCATCTCGAGCGGCTGGAGGCCAACCGGTCCATGAAGGCGGCGCTGGCCGCCCATCATGCCGCGGGCAAGCCGATCGTCGCCGAGTGCGGCGGCATGCTCTACCTGTGCGAATCCCTGACCGACGTGGCCGGCCGTACCGCGGAGATGGCCGGGCTCCTGCCGGGCAAGGCGGCCATGCAGGAACGGCTCGCCAACCTGGGCCTCCACCGGGTCGTGCTGCCCGAGGGGGGATTGCGCGGCCACAGCTACCACTACTCGCGGCTGGAAACGCCGCTTGCGCCGGCCGCCACCAGCGAGCCGGCGCGCAAGGGCAGGCAGGGCGAACCCGTCTATCGGCAGGGCCGCCTGCACGCCTCCTACCTGCATCTCTATTTCCCATCCAACCCGGCGGCCACTGCCCGGTTGTTCTCGACCCCCACAGCTTCACCCGTCAACTGAAGGAGGAACCGCCATGCATCCAGCATCCGGAACGGCCCATGCGGCACACACCCACGACGATACCCTCGCCGGCCGTCTGGCATCGTCCCTGCTGGCCGCCCTGCTCGGCCTGGGCCTGCTCTACGCGGCCGGCTTCGCGGAGATGGACATATTGCACAACGCCGCGCACGACACCCGGCATTCGGCCGCCTTTCCCTGCCACTGACCCGGGGAGGCCCGCACCATGACCGGAAGCCGGTTCCGGCGCCTCTTCACGGCCGCCGCCTTCGCCGCCCTCTCGGCGGGCCTGCTGCTCACCCTGCTCCAGCAGATCGAGGTCGTCCCGGCGATTCTCGAGGCGGAAACCTACGAGGCGGCGGCCGGCGGCGCGGCGCACGATCATCCCGCGGCGGCCGACCACGGCCACGGGGAAACGGAGGACGGCTGGCAGCCGGAAGACGGCATGGAACGCCTGCTTTTCACCGCCGCGGCCAATCTGGTGATCGCCCTGGGCTTCGCCCTGCTGCTCGGCGCGGCCATCACCCTGCGGGGCACCGACCCGGACTGGCGCAGCGGACTCGCCTGGGGCGCGGCCGGGTTCGTCGTCTTCTATCTCGCGCCCACCCTCGGCCTGCCGCCGGAACTGCCGGGCACCGAGGCCGCGGCGCTGCGCGACCGCCAGTTGTGGTGGACCGGCGCGGCGGCGGCCACGGCGGCCGGACTGGCCCTGCTGGTCTTCGGCCGCGGCTGGATCGCCCGCGCTGGCGGGGCCGCGCTGCTGGCACTGCCGCACTTGGCCGGCGCCCCCCGGCCCGAGGTTCACCAGGCCCTGGCGCCGGAAGCGCTGATCGACTCCTTCGAGACGGCCGCCCTGCTCACCAATGCCGCCTTCTGGCTGGCCCTCGGCGGGCTCTACGGCTTCTTCCACCGCCGCCTCTCCCCATGACGCCCGGCAAGGTCTGGTTCGTGGGCGCCGGTCCCGGCGACCCGGAGCTGATCACGGTCAAGGGCCGCGGCCTGCTCGAGCGCGCCGGCGCCATCCTGTACGCCGGATCGCTGGTGTCCGAGGCCGTGCTGCGCTGGGCCCCGGAAGGATGCGAGGTCGCCGATTCCAGGGGCATGACCCTGGAGGAGATCACCGGCTGGCTGATTCGCCGGGCCTCCCGGCACGAGACGGTGGTGCGGCTGCAGACCGGGGATCCCACCCTCTACGGCGCGCTGATCGAGATGCTCCGGCCGCTGGACGCTGCCGGCATCGAGGCTGGCGTGGTGCCCGGCGTCTCCTCGGCCATGGCCTCGGCGGCCGCGGCCAGGGAAACCCTGACCCTGCCCGAAGTCACCCAGACCGTGATCCTCACCCGGGTCGAAGGACGCACGCCGATGCCGGAGGGCGAGTCGCTGGAGGAACTGGCCCGGCACCATTGCACCCTGTGTCTGTTCCTCTCCATCACCCTGCTCAAGAAGATCCGGGAGGCCCTGCTGGCGGCCGGCTGGTCCGAGGACTGCCCCGTGCTGGTGGTGCAGAAAGCGAGCTGGCCGGGCGAGGAGAAGATCGTCCGGGGCACGCTCGCCGACATCCGCGAGCGATGCAAGGCGTCGAGGATCCACAGCCAGGCCATGATCATCGTCAGCCCCGCCCTGGGCGCGCGCGGCCGGAAAGAAGTGAAGACTTCGAAACTCTACGACAAACGATTCAGCCACCGTTTTCGCAAGGCGATTGCGGCGAAGGGGGAAACGTCTTGAATGCCACCATCCTGCTGGTCGGCCACGGCTCGCGCCTGCCTGCGGCCAACGAGGAGATCCTCGAATTCGCCCGCCGCTGGGCCGCGGCCAATCCCCAGTGGCGCATCGAGACCTGCTTCATCGAGTTCGCCGAGGTGCTGCTCGACGAAGGACTCGACCGCGCCGCCGGCGACGCCGGGCGGGTCATCGTGGTGCCCCTGATCCTGAATGCGGCCGGGCATGTGAAGATGGAGATCCCGCACCACATCGAGCAGGCGCGGGGCAGACACCCGGACGTCGAGTTCGTGTACGCCCGCCACCTCGGCGCCAACGAGAAGATCCTCGCCATCCTGAAACGCAGGCTGCGCAGCGCCATGGGCGCCCTGGATCATCCGGATCCGCGCACCACCGGCGTCATCCTGCTCGGCCGGGGTGCCTCCGACCGGGCGGCCAACGGCGAGGTGGCGAAGATGGCGCGCTGGCTGTTCGAGGAAGGCGATCACGAGCTGGTGGACATCGCCTTCACCGGCATCACCCACCCCCGCCTGGAGGCCGTCGTGCAGCGCCAGGCGAGGCTGGGCATGACCCAGATCGCCGTCCTGCCCTACTACCTCTTCACCGGCACTCTCATCGAGCGCATCCGCCGCCAGGTGGCCCGGCTGGAGCGCCAGTATCCGCATATCGCCTTCGCCTGCGCCGACTACTTCGGCTTCGAGGAGGAGATCTTCGCGTTGCTGGATGCGCGCGTGCGCGAGGCCGCGGGCGAGCTGCCCGCGCAGCAGCCTGTCCGGATGGAATGCGACGGCTGCCGCTACCGCAGCCTGGCCGAGGAACAGGGCCACGGACACCCCCATCACCACGATCACGGCCATGCCCAAGACATTGAGACGGAGGCCCTTCCGAAATGAGCGAGCGCATCACCGAACAGTTGACCCAGGCCGGCCGGCAGATCGAGCACGATTCTTTCGCCATCATCGACCGCGAGGCCGGCCCGCACGGCTATACCGCCGAACAGTGGCCCCTGGTCCGGCGCATGATCCACGCCACGGCAGACTTCGAGTTCAACGGCCTGGCCCGCTTCCATCCCGATGCCGTGCAGGCCGGCATCGACGCCATCCTGCGCGGCCGGCCCATCGTCGCCGACGTGGAGATGATCTGCGTGGGCTTGTCGAAACCCCGCCTGGCCCATTTCGGCATCGACACCCACCAGTTCATCTCGGACGAGGACGTGATCGCCAGTGCAAAGGCCGAGAACAGCACCCGCGCCGTGCAGGCGATGCGCAAGGCGCACCGGCTGGGCCTGCTCACGGACGGCATCGTCGCCATCGGCAACGCCCCCACCGCCCTGCTGGAGGTCAAGCGGCTGTGCGAGACAGAAGGCGCCCGCCCGGCGCTGGTCATCGGCATGCCGGTGGGCTTCGTCTCCGCCGCCGAGTCCAAGGCGGCGATCGCCGCCCTCAGTGATCTACCCTGGATCATCACCGAGGGCCGCAAGGGCGGCTCCACCCTGGTGGTCGCCGCCATCCACGCGCTGCTGGCCGAGGCCGAGAAGGCAAGACAGGCGTCATGAGCGGCATCCGGCCCGAGATCACCCCGGCCGAGCGCGCGGGGTTCTACAAGGTGCTCTACCACCGCCGCGACACCCGCCGCGAGTTCCTCCCCGACCCGGTGGACGAGGCAGTGCTGCGCCGGCTCCTGGACGCCGCCCATCACGCCCCCAGCGTCGGCTTCATGCAGCCCTGGGACTTCATCATCGTGCGCGACCGCGCCATCCGCCGGCGCATCAAGGAGGATTTCGAGGCGGCCCACCGGGAAGCCGCGGAAATGTTCGACGAGGCGCGGCGGGAGAAATACCGCGCCTTCAAGCTGGAGGGCATCCTGGAGGCGCCCTTGGGGCTGGTGGTCACCTGCGACCGCAGCCGCACCGGCGGGCCGGTCATCGGCCGCACCAGCCAGCCCGAGATGGATCTCTACAGCACGGTCTGCGCCGTGCAGAACCTTTGGCTCGCGGCGCGGGCGGAAAACCTCGGCGTCGGCTGGGTGAGCATCCTCCATCCCGACCGGCTGAAGGAGGTCCTCGGCATTCCGGAAGGCATCGTGCCCATCGCCTACCTCTGCGTCGGCCACGTCAGCGGCTTCCACGAAAAACCGGAACTGGAAAAGGCCGGCTGGCTGCCCCGCCTGCCGATCGATGAACTGATCCACTACGACCGATGGTGAGCATGCAGCCCCTGGCCACGGAGGATACCCGGCCCAAGGCCTCCGGCCCGCGCGGGCGGAAGAAGAAGCGCGGCAACCGCACCGGCTTCACCACCGGCGCCTGCTCGGCGGCCGCCGCCCGCGCCGCGGCCGCCGGGCTGGTGACCGGAAGCGTGCCGGCGCGGATCCGCTGCCGGCTGCCCAACGGCAAGGAAGTGACCTTCGCGGTCAGCGAGGGCCGCGCCACAAAGACCTCTGCCCATGCCGTGGTGGTCAAGGACGCCGGCGACGACCCCGACGTCACCAATCGTGCGCGGCTGACGGCGGACCTGCGCCTGCTGCCGGACCGTCCCGGCGAGATCGTCCTGCGGGGCGGTCCCGGCGTGGGCACCGTGACCCAGCCCGGCCTGGGCCTGGAAGTGGGCGGGCCGGCCATCAACCCCGTGCCGCGGAAGAACATCTGCGAGAACGTCGCCGAGGCCGGGGCGGCACTGTTGGAAACGCACGGCATCGAGGTGACCATCTCGGTGCCGGACGGCGAGAAGATGGCCAAGCGCACCTTGAACGGCCGCCTGGGCATCGTCGGCGGCATCTCCATCCTCGGCACCACGGGCATCGTCCATCCCTGGTCCACCGCCGCCTTCCGGGCCAGCGTGATCCAGGGCATCGAGGTCGCCGCCCGGCAGGGACAGGACACCGTGGTCCTGACCACCGGCGGCCGCACCGAGAAGTTCGTCATGCGGGAGCTGCCCCAGCTTGCGCCCGCCTGCTTCGTGCAGATGGGCGACTTTCTCAAACCGGCGCTGGATGCCGTGGTGGAGAACGGCATCCCCAAGGTCGTGATCGGCGGCATGGTGGGCAAGCTGGTGAAGATGGCCCAGGGCGAGACCATCACCCATGCCGGGCGCAATCCGGTGAACACGGACCTGGTCGCCGAGATCGCCGCCGAGGCGGGCGCCGGCGAGGCATTGTGCAAGACCATCCGCGAGGCGAACACGGCGCGCTTCGCGCTGGAGCGGCTCGCGGAGATCGGCCTGGATGCCCGCTTCCTGGAGATCCTGGGCCGCCGGGTCATCGCCACGCTGAGCGCCCGCTACCCGGGCAAGTTCCGCCTGCGGGTGCTGATCTGCGACTTCGAGGGCAACAAGATGGCGGAGGTCCGGGATGCCTGAATGCCACATCGTCGGCGTCCTCGACAACGGCGCCGAAGGGCTCAGCCGGGCCGCGCTGGACTCGATCCGCGGCGCCGACCTGCTGATCGGCCACACCCGCACCCTGGCGCTGTTCGCGGCAGAGATCCGGCCGGAGTGCGAGACGAGGGATCTTTCCGGCGCCCTGGGCCGGGTGCCCGAATGGATCGAAGAGGGCCTGGCGCAAGGCAGGCAGGTGGTGGTGCTCGCCACCGGCGACCCGCTCTGCCACGGCATCGCCCGCTACCTGATCGGCAAGCTGGGACGCGAACGTTGCCGCGTGCTGCCCAACACCTCAGTCGTGCAGCTGGCCTTCGCGCGTTTGGGTGTCGCCTGGCAGGATGCCCGCATCTTTTCCATCCACGGCAAGGACACGGGGGAATGGCACGCGGACGCCGGCCCCGAACACGGCCTCTACCCCCTGTTGCAGGCAATCCGGCGCGGCGACCTGCTGGCCGTCTTCACCAGTCCGGAAAACGGTCCCGGACGCATCGCGCGCATGCTGGATGCCGTGTCGCTGGCCGACGAATACGAAATGGCCGTCGCGGAAAGGCTGCTGCTGCCCGGGGAACGGGTGACCGGTTTCCTGCCGGCGTCCGAAATCAGGGATCGCCGTTTCGGCGACCCCAACGTCGTGATCCTGCGCCCCCGCGCCGCCCTGCCTGCCCCGGTGCTGTTCGGGCTCGCCGACGATGCCTACCACCAGCGCAAACCGCGAGCCGGCCTGATCACCAAGCGCGAGGTGCGGGCCGTGTCGCTGGCCTGGATGGCATTGCGCCGCGACAGCATCGTCTGGGACATCGGCGCCGGCTCCGGCTCCGTCGGCATGGAGGCGGCCCGCCTGTGTCCGGACGGCTTCGTCTTCGCGATCGAAAAGAACGCCGAGGACGCCGCCATCGTCCGCCGCAACCAGCGCCGGTTCCGCCTCACTAACTATCGCCTCACCCATGCCAGGGCCCCCGAGGGACTGGACCGCTGGCCCGATCCGGATGCCGTCTTCATCGGCGGCTCCGGAGGCGAACTGGAACAACTGATCGACATCGCGCTCTCGCGCCTCCGGCCCGGCGGGCGCCTGGTCATGAACTTCGTCACCCTGGAGAACATGCACCGCGCCGTCACCCGCCTGAAGGAACGGGAAGCGGACTGGGAACTCTGCCAGCTCTCGGTCTGCCGCAACAAGCCCATCCTGGACATGCAACGGCTGGCGCCGGAGACGCCGGTGTGGATCATCGGTGCACAACGGAGAGAGGATTGAGATGAAAGGCAAACTGTACGGCGTCTCCGTCGGCCCCGGCGATCCCGGCCTGATCACCCGCCGGGCCTGGGAACTGCTCACCGGCGACGCCCACTGGACCTACCCGGTGCGCAGCGCCAAAAGCGACAGCTTCGCCTTGGACATCGCCCTGCGTGCCGGCCTGCCCCTGCCGGAAGAACACACCGCGCTGGTCTTTCCCATGACCCACGACGCGGAAAAGCTGGCGCGCCATTGGCTGCGGGCCGCGGAGACGGTGCTCGAACGTCTGCGCCGCGGCGAGGACGTGCTGTTCCTGGTGGAGGGCGACGCGTCCACCTATGCCACCTTCGGCCACCTGGCCCGAACCGTCGCCTCCCTCGATGCCGGGGTGGAGATCGAAACCGTGCCGGGGGTGTCCTCCTTCAACGCCGCCGCCGCCGGTCTGGGGATGCCGCTGGCGGAGACCGACGACACCCTGGCCATCGTGCCCGCCGGCTACGGGGTCGAGATGATCGACCGCCTGCTGGCCGATTTCGACACCCTGGTGCTGCTCAAGGTCAAGCCGGTGCTCGACGACCTGCTGGACCTGCTCGAGAAGCGCGGCCTGCTCCCGCACAGCGCCTTCATCGAGCGGGCCGGCACGCCCGAGGAGCGGAAGGTGCTCGATCTGGCGAGCCTTCGGGGCGAGACGGTGAACTACCTCTCGCTGATCCTGGTGCGCAATCCGCATCGGAGCCGCGGACCCATCGTCCGCGGCTGCCGGAAAAAGACCCGGGAGGCGGCCCGATGAGCGCCGCCGAACGCGTCGCCATGGTCGCCATTACCCGTCATGGCGCCAAGCGGCTGGCGGCACTTGGCCCCGCCCTGCCCGAGGCCGCCCTGTTCATCAGTGCCCGTTTTGCGGATGAGGCCAGGGATGTGCCGAACGAGGTGCATCCCATCAAGCCGCCGTTCGGTGGTGCCATCGGCACGCTGTTTCGCGAGTTCGACCAGCTGGTGTTCGTGTTCTCCATCGGCGCCGCCGTGCGCCTGATCGCTCCGCACCTCAAGGGCAAGGACGTGGATCCGGGCGTGGTGGTGGTGGACGATGCCGGTCGTTTCGTGATTCCCGTGCTGTCCGGGCACCTCGGTGGCGCCAATGCCTTTGCCGAGAAGCTGGCCGGCGTGCTGGGCGCCCTGCCGGTGCTGACCACGGCCTCCGAGTCGCTGGGTACCCTGCCGGTGGATATTCTGGGCCGGGAGTGGGGCTGGCAGGTGTCGGCCTCACGGGAGGCGCTGGTGCATGCGGCCGCCGATGTGGTCAATGGAGAGCCGGTGGCCCTGGTGCAGGAATGTGGCACCACGGCCTGGTGGCCGGCAGACAAACCGCTGCCGGACAATATTCATCGTCATGATCGTCTGGAAGCAGTGGATCGCAAGCGGTATGACACCCTGCTGTGGATAACCCATCGCGAGGTGCCGGCGGGGTTGCGGGAAGACCATCCCGGACTGGTGATCTATCGACCGCCCGTGCGTGTCGTCCTGGGGCTGGGTTGTGACAGGGACACCCCCGCCGAGACCATCGAAACCGCCATTAGCGATGCCCTGGCCCGACTGGATCGGGGGCCGGAGGTGGTCGTCGCAGCGGGCAGTATCGATCGCAAGTCGGACGAAGCCGGCCTGCTGCGCGTTGCCGAGCGTCATGGCTGGAAGTTGCATTTCCATACCGCGGACGAACTGGCACGGATCGAAGTGCCCAATCCCTCGGAGACGGTACGCAAATACATGGGCACGCCATCGGTGGCCGAGGCCGCCGCCCTGATTCTGGCCGGTGGCGACATGCGCCGGTTGTTGATCGAAAAACACAAGCATCGCGGCCCCGATGGCCGCAATGCCACCGTATCCATCGCCTGGCTGGAGGACGCATGAACACGCGCAAGGGCAAGATTCTGCTGGTGGGCTTCGGGCCCGGCAGCGCCGAGCACATGACTCAACGGGCCCGCGAGGCCATTGCCGAGGCCGATACGGTGATCGGCTATGCCACCTACATCAATCTGGTGCGGGACCTGCTCGATGGCAAGGAAGTGGTCCGCAAGGGCATGACCGAGGAAATCGATCGCTGTATCGAAGCCTGGGAGCGTGCCCGGCAGGGCAAGACGGTGGCCCTGGTCTCATCGGGTGACATCGGCGTGTATGGCATGGCCGGCCCCACGTACGAGACCCTGTTCGCCGCCGGGTGGGAACCCGGAAGTGACATCGAAGTGGAAGTGATACCCGGGGCCACGGCACTCAATGCCGCCGCGTCCCTGATCGGCGCCCCCCTGACCCACGATTTCTGCGCCATCTCCCTGTCGGATCTGCTGACGCCCTGGCCGCGCATCGCCCGACGGCTGGATGCGGCCGGCCGGGCCGATTTCGTGGTGGCGCTCTACAATCCCAAGAGCGGCCGTCGGACCCAGCAGATCGTCGAGGCACAACGCATTCTGCTGCGCTACCGCAAACCCGATACGCCGGTGGCCATCGTCAAGTCGGCCTACCGGCAGAAACAGGATATTCAGCTCGTCACCCTGAAAGAGATGGCGGAGTGCAAGATTGGCATGCTGACCACCGTGCTGATCGGCAACAGCCAGACATATGCGCGGCACGGCCTCATGATCACGCCGCGCGGTTACGGCAACAAGTACGACACCGAAACCGGCGCGGTCCGCGAGGGCGAGCAGGCCGGCCGCTCGCTGCGCATGGGCCTGGAAAACTGGAAGGCCTGCGCGCGCGCATGGCTGCGCGAGGATCCGATACGGACCCCTGAAGAGGCCGCCCGCCACTTCGATGCGCCGCTGGGCGAGATCCTCTCCGCCATCGCAGAGAGCGAAGGCGACGGCGGCGCGGGCGCCTGGTCCGCCGCCCGGGTCCAGGGGGCGCGCATCGACGACCTCCTCGAAGCGGCTGCGCAGTGGGGGCGGCTGCACGCCCGGGTGGCGAGCGGGACCGGCGCGGAATGCCGGCTGACAGTGGACAATCCTGTCTTCCTGCTCGATGGCGACCGGCTGCGCCTGGAAGCCCCGCAGTTCAGCCTGGAGATCGAGCTGCCACGACTCGGGCAGGCATGGTTCCTGCGCCGTGCCGAGACCGAAAGCGCAGTGCATTTCCTGGATGCCGCCGGCCGGAAGGTTTTCGCCCTTTCGCTTGCCGGGAAGGATAAACACTGGCAGCAGCAAGCCTACGTCCATGCCTGGCAAGCGCTGACCAAACCACGGGCAGCTGGGTTTACGTCATTGTCCAATGCCCCCTCTGAGGAAAACGCCTTGAACGGAGCCACCCAGTGACCGCTCGTACCCGTTGCCGCCACTGACCTTCATGCCTGGAAAGCCGCCGTGGCCCGCCCGCAGCGAGCTTGCCAGGCAGCCCGACCCTGCATTGAACCTCTTGGCAAGGTCGGCCATTCCCTGCGGAGCACGCCTTGATCCGGAGCGCCTGGTAAACTCTGAATGAGGCTTTTAGCCCGGATATTGCACCAAGGCGGCCGGCATGAACGGGGGTCGAGCTGCAATCCCAGGACGCCAGGCCATGAAAGGTCCTCCGGGCGGGTTACAGTTTGCACCTGTTCGATGTCAGGCCGACTCTGGCAAAGCAGCTTGGCCAGATTCGCCCTGAAACCCGAATCCTTCGTCAAAATGCGGACCAACCCCAACCGAACATGCTCTCACTCTATGTCCACATCCCCTGGTGCCTGCGCAAGTGCCCCTATTGCGACTTCAACTCCCATGAGCTGCGCGGCGAGATCCCCGCAGACACCTATGTCGCGGCCCTGCTGGCGGATCTCGAGCAGGAGCTGCCAGCGGTCTGGGGACGCACCGTGGAGACCGTCTTCATCGGCGGTGGCACACCCAGCCTGCTGCCGGCCGAGGCCGTCGACCGCCTGCTGTCCGGCATCCGCAGCCGTCTTAGCCTGCGCCCCGATGCCGAGATCACCCTGGAAGCCAACCCGGGCGCCCTGGAACGGGGCCGCTTCGCCGAGTACCGCGCCGCCGGCGTGAGCCGGCTGTCGATCGGCGTACAGAGCTTCGACGACGCCCAGCTCGCCCGCATCGGCCGCATCCATGACCGGGGCCAGGCGCTGCAGGCCGTGGACGAGGCCCGAGCGGCCGGCTTCGAACGAATCAACCTCGACCTGATGTTCGGCCAGCCCGGGCAGACACAGAACGCGGCACTGGCCGACCTCGACACCGCCCTCGCCCTGCAACCGGGGCACCTCTCCTGGTACCAGTTCACCCTGGAACCCAACACCTGGTTCCACCGCCACCCGCCGGCACTGCCCGGCGACGACCTCATCGCCGCCATCCAGGACGCCGGACAGGCGCGCCTTGCCGAGGCCGGCTATGCGCGTTACGAGGTTTCCGCCTGGGCCCGCCCCGGCCACGGCTGCCAACACAACCTGAACTACTGGCGTTTCGGCGACTACCTCGGCATCGGCGCCGGGGCCCATGGCAAGCTGACCGACGCGGCCAGCGGACAGATCCGCCGCTATGCCAAGCAGCGCCACCCACGCCGCTATCTGCAGACGGCCGCCACGCCGCAACGCATCGCCTCGGAGCAGATCCTCGGCGAGACGGACATCCTCTTCGAGTACCTGCTCAACGCCCTGCGCCTGGAGAGCGGTTTCCGGCGGGAGGATTTCCGCGCCGCGACCGGCCTGCCGGTCGAGCCCCTGGAGAGCGCGCTGCAGCGGCCGGCCGAGAAGGGTCTGCTGGAAACCGGTGAATGGATCCGACCGACGCCCCGCGGCCGGCGCTTCCTCGACGACCTGCTGGCCGACCTGCTGCCAGACTGATCCCTCCTAGGCCCGGATATTCGATATTTTGGACATCCTGCCTGCCCCATCGCGGCCTGGAGGCCGCTCCTACGGGGCATGGCGGCACCATGGTAGGAGCGGCCTCCAGGCCGCGATTGGCACGGTGTTATCAGACCCTGACCGCCCAGAGGTCGTGCTCGCCGGCCTCGGTGATCTCCACCTCGACGAACTCCCCCACCTTGAGCCCGGCGTCGTCCACGAACACCAGGCCGTCGATCTCCGGGGCATCGGCGGCACTGCGGGCGATGGCGCCCTGTTCGTCGACGGCATCGACCAGCACCTGCATCCGCCGTCCCACCTTCTCGGCCAGGCGCGCGGCGCTGACCCGCGCCTGCAGCGCCATCAGTCGCTCCAGGCGCTCCTGCTTGACCGCTTCCGGCACCGGATCGGGCAGGGCATTGGCCGCCGCCCCCTCGACGGGTGAATAGGCGAAACAACCGACCCGGTCGAGCCGTGCCGCCTCCAGGAAGGCCAGCAGCTCCTCGAACTGGGCCTCGGTCTCACCCGGGAAACCGACGATGAAGGTGCTGCGCAGGGTCAGCTCGGGACAGATCCCGCGCCACTGCTCGATGCGCCGCAGCGCGTCCTCGCTGCTGGCCGGCCGTTTCATGGCCCTGAGCACCTCGGGGCTGGCGTGCTGCAGCGGAATGTCCAGATAGGGCAGGATCCGACCCTCGGCCATCAGCGGGATCAGCGCATCGACGTGCGGATAGGGGTAGACGTAGTGCAGCCGCACCCAGACCCCCAGCTCGCCGAGGTGACGGGCCAGATCGAGCAGTCGCCCCTTGACCGGCCGCCCGCCCCAGAAGCTGGTGGCATAGCGGCGGTCGACGCCATAGGCGCTGGTATCCTGCGACACCACCAGCAACTCCCGCACCCCGGCCGAGGCCAGCGCCTCCGCCTCCTCCAGCACCTCACCGGCCGGGCGGCTGACCAGGTCACCGCGCAGGGCGGGGATGATGCAGAAGCTGCAGCGGTGATTGCAGCCCTCGGCGATCTTCAGATAGGCATAGTGGCGCGGCGTGAGCTTGATGCCGCCCGGCGGCAGCAGGCTGGTGAAGGGATCCTCGGGCGGCGGCAGATGGCGGTGTACCGCCTCCATCACCGCCTCGTAGGCATGGGCGCCGGTCACCGCCAGCACCTGCGGATGGGCGGCGAGGATCTCGTCCGCCCGCTCGCCGAGGCAGCCGGTGACGATCACCCGGCCGTTCTCGGCAACGGCCTCGCCGATCGCCTCCAGCGACTCGGCCACGGCGCTGTCGATGAAACCGCAGGTGTTGACCACCACCAGGTCGGCACCGGCGTAGTCGGAGACGATGGCGTAGCCCTCGGCACGCAGCCGGGTGAGGATCCGCTCCGAGTCCACCAGGGCCTTGGGACAACCCAGGCTGACGAAACCGATGCTCGGCTGTTCAGTCGCCATACCGTCCTCCCGCCTTGACCGCCACGCCGGCCCAACTTATCCACAGCTTATCAAGATTCAATAGAAACAATATCTTATTCACGTTTTTTGGGCATGCGTCATATTTCAGGCGTCAAAAGCATGACTTCCCAGGGGGGCCATGGTAGATTTTGAAGGGCACAACAATAACAAACCGTGGCACGCCACGGCACAGACGGGAGACGAACCATGAATACCGGCAGTCTTGAGAACCCACCCGTTTTCGATTTCGACCACTGGTCGAAGCTGGCCCGCAGCGATCCGGAGCAGTTCGAGGCACGCCGCGCAGCGGTCATCGAAGCGGCCATCCGCAGGGCCCCCAAGCGCAACCAGACCCGCCTGCGTCGCCTGCAGTGGAAACTCGACCAGGTACGCAAGACCTCGGCCACGCCGCTGGCGGCCTGCATCCGCATGAACGAGATGATGTGGGACCGGATCACCGGCCACGGCGGCCTGCTGGAGGCCCTCGGCCAGACGCCCCGGCCGCGCGGCCCGCGCCCGGCGGGTGACGTCGTCGCCTTCCTCCCTCGCGCCTGAGCCGGCCCGGGCCGGCAGGGCTTGCCGGCCCGGGGGGAATCACGTATCATCGCCGACCTTTCCGCCGTGGCCGGGCGCGCCGCGGGGCTACGATTTTGAACCGAGGATGACAACATGAAGCCGGACATCCATCCCGCATACGACGAGATCACCGTTACCTGCAGCTGCGGCAATACCTTCAAGACCCGTTCCACCGCGGGCCGGGATCTGCACATCGAGGTCTGCTCGCAGTGTCATCCCTTCTATACCGGCAAGCAGAAGATCGTCGACACCGGCGGCCGCCTGGACAAGTTCCGCCGCAAGTACGGCATGAAGAAATAGCCGGGCCGGGACCCATGCCCGCAGCCGGCGGGAAACAGCCATATCGAGAGAGGGCGCAGCCTGCCGGTCGCGCCCTCTTTTGTTGTCTGGCCCTGCTCGCCACCGCCCCACCGGTCATCGCTGCGAGTGACTGCCCGACGCAACGGATCGACCAGCGGGCCCCTGTCCGCTATGTCATCGATGGTGACACCCTGATCCTTGGCGATGGCCGTCACCTGCGGCTGATCGGCATCAATACCCCCGAACTCGGCCGTGATGGCGCAGCCGACGAGGCCGGGGCGCGCGCCGCCCGCGACCGCCTGCGCCGGCTGATCTCGAGCAACGGACGTCGCATCGGCCTGCGTCTCGGCCATGAGGCCCGCGACCGGCACGGCCGGCTGCTGGCCCACGCCTTTCTCGCCGACGGCCGCAACCTGACCGCCCGGCTGCTCGCCGAGGGTGCCGGTTTCCACATCAGCATCCCGCCCAACCTCTGGCAGCACGACTGCTATGCCAGCCTCGCCCGCAGCGCACGGGAGGCAGGCCGCGGCGTCTGGGGCGAACCGGCCTGGCGCCCCATCCCCAGCCGCGATCTGACGGCTGCCACGCGCGGCTACCGACGGCTTCGGGGGCGGGTCAGCCGCATCGGCGACAGCCACTCGGCGCGCTGGATCAACCTGGAGGGCGGGCTGGCGCTGCGCATCCCGCGCGACGCCCTCGAGCATTTCCGGGGGATACGGTTCGAGACCCTGCCCGGCAGGACGATCGAGGTTCAGGGCTGGGTCTATCCGCGCCGCGGCCAGCCGCGGATGACCCTTCACCACCCGGATGCGCTGCGTATACTGTCCAGCGACGACTGAAACCCGAGCCCCGCCATGCCCCGCCTCGTCCCCCTGCTGCTCACCGCCCTGCTGCTGCTCGGGCTGGGCGGCTGCGCCACCAATCCGGTCACCGGCAAGGCCGACTTCGTGCTCATGTCGGAAGACCAGGAGATCGCCCTCGGCCGCCGGCTGCATCCGCAGGTACTGAAGGAGATCCCGGCCTACGACGACCCGCAACTGGCCGCCTATGTGCAGGGCATCGGCGAACGCCTGGCGAGCCACAGCCACCGTCCCGGCCTCATCTACCGCTTCACGGTGCTGGACAGCCCGGACGTCAACGCCTTCGCCCTGCCCGGCGGCTACATCTACATCCACCGCGGGCTGATCGCCTATCTCAATTCCGAGGCCGAGCTGGCCGCCGTGCTGGCCCACGAGATCGGCCATGTCACCGCCCGCCACGCGGTGCGTCAGCAGAGCATGGCCACTGCCACCGGTGTGCTCGGCGCCGTCATCGCCGGTCGCAGCGGCCTCCCCGCTGCCGGCGACCTGGCCAACCTGGCCGGTACCGCCCTGGTGCGCGGCTATGGCCGGGAGCACGAACTGGAATCCGACCGCCTGGGTGCCGAATACCTGGCGCGCAGCGGCTACGACCCCTCGGCCATGCTCGACGTGATCCGGGTGCTCAAGGCCCAGGAGACCTTCGAGCGCCGGCTGGCCAAGGAGGAGGGCCGCGAACCGCGTAGCTACCATGGCCTGTTCGCCACCCATCCCGACAACGACCGGCGGCTGCAGACGGTGATCGCCGCCGCCGGACGCCTCACCGCCAACGGCGGGCGCCGTGAGCGGCAGACCTTCCTGCACGCCATCGACGGCCTGGTATTCGGCGACAGCGAACGCGAGGGCATCCGCCGTGGCAACCACTTCTACCACCGGGCGCTGGATCTGGCGCTCGAGTTCCCGGCCGGCTGGACCCTGCACAACCAGCCCGACCGGCTGCTGGCCATCCCGCCGGCGCGCGACGGTTTCATCCAGTTCAGCATGACCGATCTCAACCGTCGCCTGACGCCGCGCGAGTTCCTGATCCGCCGCCTCGGACTGAAGCGACTCAGCCACGGCGAGGCCATCGAACACCTCGGCCTCCCCGGCTACACCGCCATCGCCGAGACCGACACCGCCAAGGGCCGTCTGCCGCTGCGCTACCTGGTGCTGTTCCGCGGCGACAAGGCGCTTCTGTTCATCGGCGGCGCCGACCCCGGCGGCGACCCCTACCGCTACGACGCCCGGGTGCTGGCCACGGCGAGGCGCTTCCATCCGCTCAGCGAGGCGGAACAACCCCTGGCACGGGCCCTGCGTATCCGCCTGATCCGGGCGGAGGAGAATACCCGCTTCGCCGAACTGGCGCGCGACTCGGCCATCCCCAATCATCCCGAGGAACGGCTGCGCCTGCTCAACGGCCTCTATCCGGACGGCGAGCCCCGTCCCGGCCAGTGGCTCAAGGTGGTCGAGTGACCGCCGCGCCGATCCTGCTATCATTGCCCTCCCTGCAACGAAGCCGAGTCCCCAAGGAAGCCCCGCAGCCATGACCGACGACCTCAAGAGCCGCGCGCTCGCCTACCATGCCGACCCCGTCCCCGGCAAGATCGCCATCGAGGTGACCAAGCCCTGCGACACCCAGGACGACCTGGCGCTGGCCTACACCCCGGGTGTCGCCGAGCCGGTGCGCGCCATCGCCGAGAACCCGGCGGACGCCTACCGCTACACCGCCAAGGGCAACCTGGTGGCGGTGATCACCGATGGCACCGCGGTGCTCGGGCTGGGCAACGTCGGCGCCCTGGCCGGCAAGCCGGTGATGGAGGGCAAGGGGGTGCTGTTCAAGCGCTTCGCCAACATCGACGTATTCGACATCGAGGTCGACGCCGAGAATCCGGACGACTTCGTGGACACGGTGCGGCGCATCGCCCCCACCTTCGGCGGCATCAACCTGGAGGACATCGCCGCGCCACGCTGCTTCGAGATCGAGCGCCGGCTGATCGAGGCACTGGACATCCCGGTGTTCCACGACGACCAGCACGGCACCGCCATCATCATCGCCGCGGGGCTGTTGAATGCCCTGGAGATCCAGGGCAAATCGATCGAGACGGCCGACATCGTCTGCGTCGGCGCCGGCGCCGCCGGCATCGCCTCCATGAAGCTGCTGCTGGCGCTCGGCGCCGACCGCGCGCGGATGCTGCTGATCGACCGCAAGGGCGTGATCCACAGCGGCCGCGACGACCTCAACCAATACAAGCAGGCCTTCGCCGTGGAGACCGGGAAGCGCAGCCTGGCCGACGCCATGGAAGGGGCCGATGTCTTCATCGGCGTCTCGGGACCGGACATCCTCTCCGCCGAGATGTTGAAAAGCATGGCCCCGCGGCCGGTGGTGTTCGCTCTCTCCAACCCGGACCCCGAGATCCGCCCCGAGCTGGCCCTGGCCGCGCGCGACGACCTGATCATGGCCACCGGGCGCAGCGACTACCCGAACCAGGTCAACAACGTGCTCGGCTTCCCCTTCATCTTCCGCGGCACCCTGGACGTGCACGCGCGGGAGATCAACGAGGCGATGAAGGTCGCGGCGGTGCACGCTCTGCGCAACCTGGCCCGGGAACCGGTGCCGGCCGAGGTGCTGGCGGCCTACGGGCTCGAGCATCTGGAATTCGGTCCCGACTACATCATTCCCAAGCCGCTCGACCCGCGGCTGATGGACTTCGTGCCGCCAGCCATTGCCCGTGCCGCGGTGGACAGCGGCGCGGCACGCGCGCCCTATCCGGCGCACTACCCAGCGGCGCCCTTGTAGGCGCGGCGGTCTCGCCGCGATTCCGGCGGTACCCCGATCGCGGCCTGGAGGCCGCTCCTACAGCAAATCGCGCCGCCGTGCCCTTGTAGGAGCGGCCTCCAGGCCGCGATCGGGTGGTGTTCCTGTCGCCAGGGTTCGGTGCAGAAAACCCGGAATCAATCGAACAGGCACTGTTCCCCGCCGGCCAGCAGGGCCTCGACCCGAGCGGCATTGGCCCGTTCCATCGGCCGGCCGTCGAGCGGACTGCGCGGCGCCTGGCGCAGGCCGCTGCCGGGGAAGATCACCAGTTCGATGCTGATGTCGTCGGCCAGGAAACGCAGCGTCGGCAGACTCTCGCTCTCCTCGCCACGACCGAAGCGGAAACACCGCTCATCATCCTCGAAGGGGATATTGGCATCGATCAACTGCAGGATGACCGCCTCCGGGGTGTCGGCGAACAGATGCAGATTGACGTCGGAATGCGCCCCGGCGGTGCCGCTCAACACCGAACCGGTGAGGCGCGGCGAGAAGTCCGCGAAGAAGCGCATCGCCGCCAGCGCCGCCTCGCGCAGCCTGCGCAGTCGCTGCGGCTGGCTGGCCGCCTGGAACAGCCGCTGGTAGGCGCCGAGTTCGGCCTCGACCTCGGTGTTGCGCGGCAGGTTGTGGGTGTCGGGCGCGCCGAGCCGGGCCGCCGCCTTGCGCTTGGCGACCAGGAAATCGCGCACCCCCTCGGTGGCGATCAGCCGCGCCGCCTCCTGGGCGATGCGCAGCCGCATCTGCCGATCACGTGTGGATGGGCCGCCCTTTGCCATGTCACCGCCCCCGCCGCCCTTCAGAACAGGGCGTCACTGCCCTCGTCGGCCCCCGCCTCGCCCTCGTGGATGCCCGGCGGCACGGCCAGCCGACGCGGCACGTTCTCCTCGCGGAAGGTCTCGAAGATGGCGTCGCGCTGATCGGCGCCGGCCAGCAGGCCGGTGGCCGGGTCGATGCGCACGCTGATCAGTCCCGCTGGCGGATCGCGCTGGATCTCCGGCACCCCCTTCAGGGCCTCACGCATGTAGGCGATCCACATCGGCAGGGCGGCGCGGCTGCCGGTCTCGCGCCGGCCGAGCGGCGCCACCTCGTCGAAACCGACCCAGCTGACGGTGACCAACGCCGGAGTGAAGCCACAGAACCAGGCATCCCGCTGGTCGTTGGTGGTGCCGGTCTTGCCGGCCAGGTCGCGGCGCCCGAGCTGCAGGGCGCGCCGCCCGGTGCCACGGCGGATGACGTCCTGCAGCATGGACAGCATCAGCCAGTCGTTCTGGGCCGTGATCACCCGTTCGGCACGCCTTGGCGGCTGCGGCCCGGCGGCCTCGTCCACCGCCGCCGCGGCCGGCCCGTCGGTGGTCGTCTCCGCGGACGCCGCGACCGGCAACGGGCGTTCGGCGTCCGCCGCTTCACATTCGCGGCAGGCGACGGCGGGATCGGCCTCGTAGAGCGGCGTGCCGTCGGCGTCGAGGATACGGCTGATGAGATAGGGCTCGATGCGAAAGCCACCATTGGCGAACACCGAGTAGGCGCGGGCCATGTCCAGCGGGCTGACGCTGCCGCTGCCTAGCGATAGCGACAGATTGGCCGGCAGCTGCTCCGGCCGGAAGCCGAAGCGCTGGGCATATTCGATGGCGTAGGGCACGCCGATGGCGCGCAGCAGGCGGATCGAGACCAGGTTGCGGGAATGGGTCAGCGCCTCGCGCAGCCGGGTCGGACCATAGAAACGGCCGCTGTAGTTCTCGGGCCGCCAGACCCGTTCCAGCGCCGGATCGTCGAACACCACGGGCGCATCGTTGAGGATGCTGGCCGGAGTAAAGCCCTTCTCCAGAGCCGCGGAATAGATGATCGGCTTGAAGCTGGACCCGGGCTGACGGCGCGCCTGCACGGCACGGTTGAACTTGGACCGGTAGAAGTCGAAGCCGCCCACCAGGGCCTGGATGGCCCCGCTGTCTGGGTCCACCGAGAGCAGCGCGCCCTCGACCGCCGGCAGTTGGGACAGTCGCCAGGCGTCGTCATGGTAGCGCAGGCGTACCCGGTCGCCCGGCTGCACCACCTCGGCGGCCCGCTTCAGCCTGGGACCGAGCCGGTCACGCCCCTTGTAGGCCCGCGCCCAGGACAGTCCTTCCCACTCGACCTGCACCTGTTCGCCGTTGCGCAGCACCGCCGAAAACGCCTTGTCCTCGACGGCCACCACGATGGCCGGGAACAGGTCACCATAGACCGGCACCCCTTCGAGGCGAGCGGCGATGTCCGCTGGCCCGGCATCCGCGGCCAGCTCGATGCGCGCTTCGGGTCCGCGGTAACCGTGCCGCCGGTCGTAGGCCAGCAGCGCCTCGCGCAGGGCCCTGTTGGCGGCCGCCTGGCGAGCGCTGTCGAGGCTGGTATAGACGCTGTAGCCCCGGGTATAGGCCGCCTCGCCGAAGCGCCGCACCATCTCGGCACGCACCATCTCCGCGGCAAAGGGCGCTTCCACCGCGATGCCCACCTTGTGCAGCCGGGCATCGTCCGGCATCAGCAACGCCGCGCGGTAGGTCTCGGCGTCGATGTAGCCCAGGCTGTACATGCGGCCCAGCACGTAGTTGCGGCGCTCGATGGCCCGCGCCGGGTTGCTCACCGGGTTGTCCCGCGACGGCGCCTTGGGCAGGCCGGCGATCATGGCGATCTGCGGCAGGCTCAGGTCGCGCAGATCGCGGCCATAATAGACCTTGGCCGCAGCGCCCACGCCGTAGGCGCGGTGGCCGAGATAGATCTTGTTCAGATAGAGTTCGAGAATCTGCTCCTTGCTGAGCTCGCGCTCGATCTTCAACGCCAGCAGGATCTCGGTGAGCTTGCGCAGATAGGTCTTCTCCCTGCTAAGAAAGAAGTTGCGCGCCACCTGCATGGTGATGGTGCTGCCTCCCTGACGCTTCTCGCCGGTGCGCAGCAGCGACACCCCGGCGCGGATCAGCCCCTGGTAGTCGACCCCCGGATGATCGAAGAAGCGGTCGTCCTCGGCGGCGAGGAAGGCCTGGATCACCTGCTGCGGCAGGTCCTCGTACCTGACCGGCACCCGCCGCTTCTCGCCAAACTCGGCGATCAGCTGCCGATCGGCGCTGTACACCCGCAGCGGCACCTGCAGGCGCAGCTCGCGCAGTGCCTCCACCGGCGGCAGCCTGGGTGTCAGATAGAAATAGGTCGCCGCGGCGGCCATGCCCCCCAGCAGGGTGACAGTGGCCAGCGCGGCAAGAAGGACCCGCAAGATTTTCATACCGAGAATTGTTGTATCCAGGAAATGTTCAGGATGTGAAAGGAATCATGTATTGAACTATAAAGGAAAGTATAAAACTTCCGATACGCTGAATCGTAACCCATTGGCACCCCGGGCACACTTGGTTGACAAATATTTGGGCATGGCCTCTAATGCGCTAAAGCATATTTCCAGCGCAACACATGGATTATATTAAAGTAAACCAAAGGACACCGATGTGCAGCTTGCGCAACTGCTGAAAAGGAAGAAACCGCCGCTGGTCGGGCTGGACATCAGCTCCACTGCCGTCAAACTTCTCGAACTAAGCCAAGCAGGTGACCGCTACCGCGTCGAGAGCTATGCGGTGGAACCGCTGCCGCCGAATTCGGTGGTGGAAAAGAGCGTCACCGATGCCGACGCCGTCGGTGAGGCCGTGCGCCGCGCCGTGAAGCGCTCCGGGACCCGGGCCAGGAGTGCCGCGGTGGCCGTGGCCGGCTCCTCCGTCATCACCAAGGTGATCCCCATGCCCGCCTCGCTCAGCGACCAGGAGATGGAGGCGCAGATCGACCTGGAGGCGGACCAGTACATCCCCTACCCCCTGGAGGAGGTGTACCGCGATTTCGAGGTGCTCGGCCCCTCCGCCAACAACCCGGATACCGTCGACGTGCTGCTCGCCGCCTCGCGCAGCGAGAACGTGGAGATGCGTGTCGCCGCGGTGGAGGCCGGCGGCCTGGAGGCGGAGATCGTCGACATCGAGGCCTATGCGCTGGAGAACGCCTTCGCCCTGCTTGCCGAACAGCTGCCGGACCAGGGCATGGAGAAAACCGTCGCCGTGGTCGACGTCGGCGCCACCATGACCACCCTCAACGTGCTGCACGACCTGAAGATCATCTATACCCGTGATCAGGTGTTCGGCGGCAAGCAGCTGACCGAGGAGATCATGCGCCGCTATGGCCTGTCCTACGAGGAGGCCGGCATGGCCAAGCGCCAGGGCGGCCTGCCGGACAGCTACGAGACCGAGGTGCTGGAACCCTTCAAGGAGGCCATGGCCCAGCAGGTCAACCGCTCGCTGCAGTTCTTCTTCTCCTCCAGCCAGTACAACAGCATCGATCAGATCATCCTGGCTGGTGGCAGCGCCTCGATCCCGGGCGTGGACGCCCTGATCCAGGAAACCATCGGCATCGAGACCCTGATCGCCAACCCCTTCGCAAACATGTCGCTGGCTCCGCGCATCAAGGCACCGACCCTCAGCAATGACGCACCTGCCCTGATGATTGCCTGTGGACTCGCCCTGAGGAGTTTTGGCCCGCGTTAAGGAGCTCGACGGACTATGGCACATATCAACCTCTTACCTTGGCGCGAGAAGAAGCGCAAAGAACAGCAGCAGGAATATGCCTTCATCGTCGGTGGCGTCGCCGTACTGGGGGCCCTGGTATGGGGCCTGGCCCACATGCAGATGGAGAGCTTCATCGAAGGCCAGCAGGGCCGCAACAGCTTCCTGCAGCGCGAGATCGCCTCGCTGAACAAGGAGATCGAGAAGATCAAGGACCTGGAATCGACCAAGTCCAAGCTGCTGGCGCGCATGAACGTCATCCAGGAACTGCAGAGCAACCGTCCGCTCAGCGTGCATCTGATGGATGAGCTGGTACGCACCATCCCCGATGGCGTCTACCTCACCGCTCTGGAACAGAAGGGTACCCTGCTGACCCTGGAGGGCAAGGCGGAATCCAACGCCCGCGTCTCCGCCTACATGCGCAACATCGACAACTCCCTGTGGCTGGGCAACCCCCGCCTGGAGGTCATCGAAACCGAGATCATCGACCGCCGCCGGGTCGCCAAGTTCACGCTGCTCGCCACCCAGAAGACGCCGCAGGCCGAGGGCGAGGACGCGATGGGAGGAACCCCATGAACCTGTCGGAAATCGACATCAACGACCTGGACTTCAGCAACATCCCCAACTGGCCGCTGGCGGCACGCGTCTTTCTGGTCGTCCTGGTCTTCGTGGTGGTGCTGTTCCTCGGCTACTGGTTCGACGTCAAGGACCAGCAGCTGCGCCTGGAACAGGCCGAGCGCAAGGAGGCCGAGCTGAAGAGCGAATTCGAACGCAAGGCAGCGATGGCGACCAACCTCAAGGCCTACGAACAGCAGCTCGAGGAGATGCGCCAGAGCTTCGGCACCATGCTGCGCCAGCTGCCGAACAAGACCGAGGTGGCCGACCTGCTGGTCGACGTTTCGCAGACCGGACTGGCCAGCGGCCTGGAATTCGAGCTGTTCCGCCCGCAGGAGGAGATCCCCAAGGATTTCTACGCCGAGCTGCCGATCAGCATCCGCGTGAAGGGTCGCTATCATGAATTCGGCGCCTTCGTCAGCGGCGTGGCCGCCCTGCCGCGCATCGTCACCATCCACGATGTCTCCATCAAGCCGGTCGAGAAGACGGCCGGCAACGGCGACACGGGCGAGAAGGAGAAAGGCGCCGAGGCCCTGGTCATGGAGCTGACGGCGAAGACCTATCGCTACCTGGAAGAAGACGAAGAGGGGGGGCAGCCATGATGCGCCAGCGCCGCCCGATGATGCGCACCATCCTGGTGCTGGCCTGCAGCGCCGTCCTCGGCGCCTGCAGCCAATACGACACCAGGGATCTCGAGGCCTGGGTCAAGCAAGTGCGCTCACGTCAGCAGGCGCGCATCGAACCGCTGCCCGAGTTCAAGCCCTATGAGACCTTTCTCTACCAGGCCGGCAACCTGCGCAGCCCCTTCTCGCCGGGCGAGGTCGGCCAGCTGGCGGAGATCGGCCCGGACAGCACCAGCTCCGGCATCCACCCGGACGCCAACCGGCCGCGCGAGGCGCTGGAGGACTATCCCCTGGATTCACTGCGCATGGTCGGCACCCTGGAACAGGGCGGCCAGGCCTGGGGCCTGGTACAGACCAGCGATGGCACCATCCATCGCGTCAAGCCCGGCAACTATCTGGGCAAGAACCATGGCAAGATCACCCGCATCACCGAATACGAAATCGAATTGACTGAAATCATACCGGATGGGCTGGGCGGCTGGATGGAACGACCGGCTACCCTCGCACTGAGCGAATGATCCCATGGGGGGAACGAGATGAGCCACACATTTAACGCCCGTATCTTCTCTGCCGCCCGACTGCTGGCGGCCGCGCTGCTGGCAGCGGCGACGCTGCTGAGCCTGCCATTGCAGGCCGGCGAACCGAACACCCTGGAGGGTATCGACATCGGCTCGCTGCCCGGCAACCGCGTCCAGGTGATCCTCAAGCTCAGCAAGCCGGCCCCCCAGCCGCTGAGCTTTACCATCGACAACCCGGCGCGGATTGCGCTGGACCTGCCGAACACGGTCAACCGCTTGCCCAGGCGCTCGCAGACCATCGGCGTCGGCCTGGCCAAGAGCCTGACCGCCGTCGAGGCCAAGGGACGTACCCGGGTGGTGCTCAATCTGGTCGAGCTGGCGCCCTATGAGACCAAGGTTTCCGGCAACAACATCATTCTCACCCTGACCGATCCCGCCGCGGCCGCCGCCGCTGCTGCTGCCGCCAGCACTGCCCCGGCAGAAACCAAGCCGGTCGCCCAGCTCAAGGCCCGCGGCCAGGTCGCTGCCGTGCCCAGCATCGACAACATCGACTTCCGCCGCGGCGAGAAGGGAGAGGGACGCGTGCTGGTCAAGCTCTCCGACCCCTCCACGGCCGTCAACATCCGCCAGGAAGGCAAGCAGGTGGTGGTCGATTTCATCGACGTCAAGCTGCCGCAGGAGCTGGCCCGCCGGCTGGACGTGCTCGACTTCGCGACCCCGGTGAAGACCGTCGACACCTTCAGCCAAGGCAACAACGCCCGCGTGGTGGTCAGCGCCACGGGCGACTTCGACCATGTCGCCTACCAGACCAACGACCTGTTCGTGATCGAGGTGAGCAAGGCCACCAAGGAAGAGCTGGAACAGCGCAAGCGCGAGAAGATCGGCTACACCGGTGAACGCCTGTCGCTCAACTTCCAGGACATCGAGGTACGCTCCGTACTGCAGCTGATCGCCGACTTCACCGGCACCAACATCGTGGTCAGCGACACGGTGACCGGCAATCTCACCCTGCGGCTGCAAAACGTGCCCTGGGATCAGGCCCTGGACATCATCCTCAAGACCAAGGGCCTGGCGATGCGCAAGAACGATGATGTCATGCTGGTCGCCCCCAGCGAGGAAATCGCCGCCCGTGAGAAGCTCGAACTCGAGGCCCAGAAGCAGATCGAGGAACTGGCCCCGCTGTATTCCGAATACATCCAGATCAACTATGCCAAGGCCAAGGACATCGCAGCCCTGCTGCGTGGCGAGGAAGGCAGCAGCCTGCTCTCCGAACGCGGCTCGGTATCCATCGACCAGCGCACCAACACCCTGCTGGTGCAAGATACCGCGGACAAGCTGGAAGACATCCGCCGGCTGATCAACCGGCTGGACATCCCGGTCCGCCAGGTGCTGATCGAGTCGCGCATCGTGATCGCCAACGATGACTTCGCCAAGGACATCGGCGCCCGTCTCGGTGTCGGCCGGCTGGAGACCTCCAACACCACCACCACCATCATCGGCGGCGGCCTGGAAGGCGACCTGGCGCAGAGCGGGGTCTATGGCAGCTTCATCACCAATCCCGCCGACTCCGATCCGCCCGTCGAGGCGCTGATGACCGACCTGCGCGTCACCAACCCCATGGGCGCGGTGAACCTGCTGATCGGCCGCCTCGGGCGCGAGTTCCTGCGCCTCGAACTCTCCGCCATGCAGGCCGAGGGCCGCGGCGAGGTGATCTCCAGCCCGCGGGTCATCACCTCCGACCAGCAGGAGGCGGAGATCATCCAGGGCGTCGAGATCCCCTATCTGCAGGCCGCCTCCAGCGGTGCCGCCACGGTGTCCTTCAAGGAGGCCGTGCTGGGCCTGACCGTGACCCCGCAGATCACCCCGGACGACCGCATCATCATGGATCTGGTGGTGCGCAAGGACAACGTCGGCCAGGTGTACGAGGGCGTGCCGAGCATCAACACCCGCTCGGTGGAGACCCAGGTACTGGTCGACAACGGCGAGACCGTGGTCCTGGGCGGCATCTACGAACGCACCAAGCAGGAGGCCAGGGACCAGATCCCGGTGCTGGGCGATCTGCCGGCCATCGGTTTCATGTTCCGCCAGGACCGCAAGGTCGACGACAAGTCCGAGCTGCTGGTCTTCGTCACCCCGAAGATCATCAAGGAAAGCCTGTCCACCCGCTAGCATATTTGGTTGTCGGGTAATAACATCACGCCAATCGCGGCCTGGAGGCCGCTCCTACCACATTGTGCCACCATGCCCCGTAGGAGCGGCCTCCAGGCCGCGATCCCCGGCGGGTCTAGGCACGCCATCATCCGGGGTTCGATGCAATATCCGGGCTAACCCGGCCAGCGGGGCGGCTTGCCAGCCGCCCCGCTTTCTGGCATACCTGCCCGGCATGAATACGCCGGGCAACATCTTTCTGATCGGCCCCATGGGGGCCGGCAAGACCACCATCGGCCGCCAGCTGGCGCGCGCCCTGCACCGCCGCTTCGTCGACAGCGACCGGGTCATCGAGGAACGCACCGGCGTCGACATCCCGCTGATCTTCGAGCTGGAGGGCGAGGCCGGCTTCCGCCGCCGTGAGCGCAAGGTGATCGACGAGCTGACCCAACAGCCGGACATCGTGCTGGCCACCGGTGGTGGCGCCATCCTCGACCCGGACAATCGCCGCCACCTGATGACGCGCGGCACCGTGGTCTACCTGCACACCACCATCGACCAACAGCTCAGCCGCACCGGCCGCGACCAGAAACGCCCCCTGCTGCAGACGGATGATCCGCGTGCGCGGCTCAGTGAGCTGATGGCCGTCCGCGAGCCCCTGTACCGGGAGATCGCCGACCTGGTGATCGAAACCGACGGCCGCTGCATCAAGGACGTGGTGCGCGAGATCAGTCGCCGCCTGCGCGACGGGCCGCAGCCGGCCTCCGCACCCTGAGCCGGGGGCGGACGGCTTCTTCCGGCCGCGCCAATGGCTTATATTGCTCCCTTGACCAGAAACCACCACGGATCCCAGATGAAGACCCTGCGCGTCGAACTCGGAGAACGCAGCTACCCCATCCACATCGGCCGCGGCCTGCTCGGCCGGGCCGAGCTGCTCGAACCGCACATCCATGGCCGCCAGGTGATGGTGGTCAGCAACGAGACCGTCGCCCCCCTCTACCTGGAGCCGGTGCGCGATGCCCTGGCCGGCTTCGAGCAGCAGGCGGTCATCCTCCCCGACGGTGAACAGTACAAGACCCTGGACACCCTCAACCTGATCTTCGACGCCCTGCTCGAGCACCGCTTCAACCGCCGCTGCACCCTGGTCGCCCTGGGCGGCGGCGTGGTCGGCGACATCGCCGGCTTTGCCGCCGCCAGCTACCAACGCGGTGTCGATTTCATCCAGATTCCCACCACCCTGCTGGCCCAGGTCGACTCCTCGGTCGGTGGCAAGACCGGCGTCAACCACCGGCTGGGCAAGAACATGATCGGCGCCTTCCACCAGCCCAACTGCGTGCTGGCCGACACCGACACCCTGAACACCCTCGACGACCGCCAGCTGGCAGCCGGCCTGGCCGAGGTGATCAAGTACGGCCTGATCCGCGATGCCGCCTTCTTCGACTGGCTGGAGAGCAACATCGATCGCCTCACCGCGCGCGATCCCGCAGCTCTGGCCGAGGGCATCGAACGCTCCTGCCGGAACAAGGCCGAGGTGGTCGCCGCCGACGAGCGCGAGGCTGGCAGCCGCGCCCTGCTCAACCTGGGCCACACCTTCGGCCATGCCATCGAGACCGCCACCGGCTATGGCAGCTGGCTGCACGGCGAGGCGGTGGCCACCGGCATGCTGCTGGCCGCCCGACTCTCGGCCCGTCAGGGCTGGCTGCCCCAACCCGAGGTGGAGCGCATCGAGGCCCTGCTGCGCAAGGCCGGCCTGCCGGTCAAGGCGCCGGCGGAGATGGACGCCGACCGTTTCCTGGAACTGATGGCGGTGGACAAGAAGGTACAGGACAGCGGGCTGCGCCTGGTCCTGCTGCGCGGCATCGGCCAGGCCGTGGTGACCGGCGACTTCGATCCCGCACTCCTGCGCCAGACCCTCGACGAGGCCAACTGAGACGCATGGCCGCCGGCTCGCCCAACCCCTGCGATGCGCGGCTCGCAGCCTATGCCGCCTGTGATGCCCGCTCCCGCGGCCGGCGCCACCCCGAGCCCTCGCCCAACTACCGTGGCGAGTTCCAGCGCGACCGCGACCGCATCATCCATTCCGCCGCCTTTCGCCGCCTGGAATACAAGACCCAGGTATTCGTCAATCACGAGGGCGACCTGTTCCGCACCCGACTCACCCATTCCATCGAGGTGGCGCAGATCGCCCGCTCCATCGCCCGCGCCATGGGTCTCAACGAGGACCTCTCCGAGGCCATCGCCCTGGCCCACGACCTCGGCCACACGCCCTTCGGCCATGCCGGGCAGGATGCCCTGAACGCCTGCATGCAGGACTATGGCGGCTTCGAGCACAACCTGCAGTCGCTGCGCGTGGTCGACGAACTGGAGGAGCGCTATGCCGGCTTCCGCGGCCTGAACCTCACCTTCGAGGCCCGCGAGGGCATCCTCAAGCACTGTTCCCAGCCCAACGCCCGCGGCCTGGGCGAGATCGGCGAGCGCTTCCTCAATGGCCGCCAGCCGAGCCTGGAGGCACAGCTCACCAACCTGGCCGACGAGATCGCCTACAACAGCCACGACGTCGACGACGGCCTGCGCGCCGGCCTGATCGACATCGAGCAACTGGCCGACATCGCCCTGTTCGGCAAGCCCTATGCCGAGGTCTGCCGCCAGCATCCGCAGCTACCGGAACGCCGGGTCATTCACGAGGTGGTGCGGCGCATCATCAACGCCCAGGTCGTCGACCTGATCGAAACCAGCCAGGCCCGCCTGGCCGAGGCCCGGCCGGCTGACATCGACGCGGTGCGTGCCGAGGAACAGCCGCTGATCACCTTCAGCGAAGCGATGCGGTCCCAGAACCTGGAGCTGAAGCGTTTCCTCCGCGAGCACCTGTACCGCCACTACCGCGTGCACCGCATGTCGGCCAAGGCCCGACGCGTGATCCGCGCCCTGTTCGAGGCCTTTCACGAGGATCTACGCCTGCTTCCGGACGAGGCGCGGGGACACGCCCAGCGGCTCGGTGAACAGGGCGAGGCTGGCCGGGCCCGCGCCGTGGCGGACTACATCGCCGGCATGACCGACCGCTACGCCATCGCCGAATACGAGCGCGTCTTCAACCCCAAAGAGCTGACGTGAATGCAAGAATGTCCGGGTCAGAATTCAGAACCGGAATAGGGAATGCCCTTACGCACCCCCGGCTTCCGGATTCTGTATTCTCCATTCTGACTTCTGTATTCTGAAACGTCATGCGTATCTATATGCAGCTGCCCGCCGGCGACCAGGCCGCGCCGCGCTTCTACCATCTGCACCTGCAGGAAGACCTGTTGGAGGGCTGGACCCTGGTCCGTGAATGGGGCCACCAGGGAGCCGGCGGGCGGGTGCGGCGCGATCATTTCGACAGCCGCGAGGCGGCGGAGCAGGCCATGATGCGGGCCCGTGACGACCAGCTCAGACGCGGCTACCGCGTGGTCTTCATCCAGGGCCAGGAGCAACCGTGAAACCGAAGGACGAGACGCGCAGCGACTATCTGCAGGCCCTGGGACTGACCCGTGCACCCTTCGCCGAAGGGATCGCCGACAGCTTCTTCTACGCCGACCCGGTGCTGATGCAGCGGCTCGACCTGCTGCAGCACCTGACCCAGTTCGGTGACATGCTGCTGCTGGTCTGCGGCGGGCCGGGCAGCGGCAAGAGCAGCCTGCTGCATCAGTTCCGGCTGCGCGCCAGCAACAGCTGGGTGATCTGCCAGCTGGAGGGCAGCGGCCTGGATTCGGTGGCCGCCCTGGAACGGCAACTGGCCGATGGCTTCGAGGTCAGCCCCGCCGAGGGCCCGGAATTCGCCCGCCGGCTGATGCTGCGCTGCGAGGCCCTGCAGCAGGACGCCCGCCTGGCGGTACTGCTCATCGACGATGCCGAGCAGGTGCCGGACGAGGTGTTCGCCGCCCTGCTGCGGCTGGGCGGCACGCCCCAGGAGAGCATCCAGCGCCTGCGGGTGGTCTGCTTCGCCCGCCCCGAGCTGGAGCAGCGGCTGATCGCTGCCGGCCTGCACAACCCGCGCTCGCCGCTGATCCATCGCCTCGACATCCCGGCCTTCGATGCCCAGCAGAGCGCCGCCTACCTGATGTACCGGCTGGCCATTGCCGGTTATTCGGGCGACAGTCCCTTCAGCTCCACCGAGGTGCAGGCCATGCACAAGGCCGCCGGCGGCCGGCCTGCCGAACTCAACCGCCTCGCCCAGCAGACGCTCAGCGAACGCGCCCTGCGCCTCGGCCAGCGCCGCCCTGAACCCGGCCGTGGGCGCAGCGGCGGGCGCCGCTGGCCACTGCTGCTCGGCCTCGGTGCTCTGGCCAGCGCCCTCGGCGGCGGACTCTGGCTCTGGCAACAGGGGCGGGATCTGCGCTGGGACGAGCTGACCCCACGCAACGAGATCCCACTCGCCCTGCCGCCCGCCGACACGGCCGACAGCGCCCCTGCGGTTGCGGATACCCACCCCCCACCCCTGGCCGTCCCGGCCATGGAGGATGGCGAGGCCCCAGTGGCGATGGAAGCACCGCTCGCGACTCCGGCGAGCGCTGCCGTGCCGGCACCGGCAGCGCCCATCCCGCCGCCCGGTACAGAGCACCGGCCAGCAGCCGCCACACCTCCGAGCCCGACAACCCCGGAACAGGCCGTGACCGAGCCCCCCGCGGTACCCCCCCTCCCCGCCGACAGCCCACCGGAGCCCGCGCCGCCTGCCCCGCCTGCCCCCGAGACGACGCCGGAAGCACCGGCCGAGACAGCCGCCCCCGCTGCGGAAAGTGGCCCGGCACCAGCAGCCACAGCCACGGCGGACGAAGCGGCGCCAGCGCCCCCGCCCGAAGACTGGCTGAGCCAGCAGCCTGCAGATCATTACACCCTGCAGCTGCTGGGGGTCCGCGAGCGCGCCGCCGCCCGGGCCTTCATCGCCCGCCACGGCCTAGGTGATGCGGCCCATATCGTCGCCAGCCGCTACAAGGGGGGCGACTGGTACGTGGTGCTCTATGGCAGCTACCCCAGCGCGGCCGAGGCGCGCCGCGGTGCCGCCGACCTGCCAGCGGCGGTGCGCAAGGACCGGCCCTGGCCGCGGCGTTTCTCCAGCATCCCTCGCGCCCGCCGCGGCGACTGAGGCCGGCCAGGCCACCCGGTAAGGCATTGAAAAACGCCCCCCGGCGCCGGATGGTGCAGCGATCGGCGGTGAATTGAACCCACCCGCCCCGAACGCTATACTTCCCGACCGCCCGGGGAATCGACGATTCCCGCCGACCCCGTTCAGGGGATCTGCCCCGCCGCGGAACATACGGTATTTCAAGCTGATTCCTGGATTCAGGACGCATGAAACCCTGTTGCCGGAGTCCGGTGACAGGCGTGGCATGCCGGCCCGCCCCCGGGGTCCAGGCCTGAACAGAACGCTGTTGCGAGAGGTTCGCCATGAATCGTGGTGCTTTGCCGCCCAGACAGGGTCTCTACGACCCGACCAATGAGCACGACGCCTGCGGCGTCGGTTTCGTCGCCAACATCAAGGGGCGGAAGAGCCACGCCATCGTCCGCCAGGGCCTGCAGATCCTGGAGAACCTGACCCATCGCGGCGCGGTCGGCGCCGACCCCCTGGCCGGCGACGGGGCCGGCATCCTGATGCAGATCCCCGACCGCTTCCTGCGCGAGGACTGCGCCGCCCGCGGCCTGGAACTGCCGCCGGCCGGCGACTACGGCGTCGGCATGATCTTCCTGCCACGGCCGGCCCAGACCCAGGCCCAGTGCGAGGCCCTGATCGAGGAGGTGGTGGCCGAAGAGGGGCAGGTGCTGCTGGGCTGGCGCGAGGTGCCGACCGACAACAGCGGCCTGGGCAAGAGCGTGCTGCCGGTGGAACCGCTGGTACGCCAGGTGTTCATCGGTCGCGGCGAGGGCTGCGGGGACGAGACGGCCTTCGAGCGCAAGCTGTTCGTGATCCGCAAGCTGATCGAGAACCGGGTGCGGGAATCGGACTGGGTGGACCGCCAGCACTTCTACATCCCCTCGCTGTCCAGCCGCACCCTCGTCTATAAAGGTATGCTGCTGGCCAACCAGGTCGACGCCTACTACGGCGACCTGAAGGACGAGCGCGTGGAATCCGCGCTGGCGCTGGTCCACCAGCGCTTCTCCACCAACACCTTCCCCTCCTGGGACCTGGCCCATCCGTTCCGCATGATCGCCCACAACGGCGAGATCAACACCCTGCGCGGCAACGTCAACTGGATGGCCGCGCGCCGCCACGCCATGTCCTCCAGGCTGTTCGGCGACGACCTGGACAAGGTCTGGCCGCTGATCCCCGAGGGCCAGTCCGACTCGGCCTGCTTCGACAATGCCCTGGAGCTGCTGGTGGCCGGCGGCTATTCCATGGCCCACGCCATGATGATGCTGATTCCCGAGGCCTGGTCCGGCAATCCGCTGATGGACGACAGGCGCCGCGCCTTCTACGAGTACCATGCCGCGCTGATGGAGCCCTGGGACGGCCCGGCCGCGGTGGCCTTCACCGACGGCCGGCAGATCGGCGCCACCCTGGACCGCAACGGCCTGCGCCCTGCGCGTTACCTGATCACCGACGACGACCTGGTGCTGATGGCCTCGGAGATGGGCGTGCTCGACATCCCCGACCACAAGATCGTCAAGAAATGGCGCTTGCAGCCCGGCAAGATGTTCCTCATCGATATGCAGCAGGGCCGGATCATCGACGACGAGGAGCTGAAGACGGAACTGGCCGACAGCCATCCCTACCAGGACTGGCTGGACAAGACCCAGATCCACCTCAAGAACCTGCCGGCCGCGGCCGAGGGCAATGGCATCGATGCCGACACCCTGCTCGACCGCCAGCAGGCCTTTGGCTACACCCAGGAAGACATCAAGCTGCTGATGACGCCCATGGCCATCGCCGGCCAGGAGGCGATCGGCTCCATGGGCGCCGACAACCCGGTGGCGGTGCTGTCCAGCAAGCCCAAGCCGCTGTTCAACTACTTCCAGCAGAACTTCGCCCAGGTCACCAACCCGCCCATCGACCCCATCCGCGAAGAGCTGGTGATGTCGCTGGTATCGCTGATCGGACCGCGCCCCAACCTGCTCGATCAGGACGCTGCCGGCAGTCACATGCGCCTGGAGGTGCATCAGCCGATCCTCACCAACAAGGATCTGGAGCGCATCCGCGGCATCGAGAAGACCACCGACGGTGCCTTCCGCACCAAGACCCTGGACATCTGCTACCCGGCCGAGCAGGGCGCGGCCGGCATGGAGGCGGCCCTCACGGCGCTGTGCGCCGCGGCCGAACAGGCGGTGCGCGACGGCTACAACATCCTCATCCTCTCCGACCGCTCGGTATCCGAACACGCCATCCCCATCCCGGCCCTGCTGGCCACCTCGGCGGTACACCATCACCTGGTACGCAGCGGCCTGCGCACCGAGTCCGGCCTGGTGGTCGAGACCGGCGCCGCGCGCGAGGTGCACCACTTCGCGGTGCTGGCCGGTTATGGCGCCGAGGCGGTCAACCCCTATCTCGCCTTCGAGACCCTGAGCGACTGCTGTGCCCGGCTGCCGGAGCCGCTGGAACCGTCCGAGGCCCACGCCCGCTACATCAAGGCCATCGGCAAGGGACTGCTCAAGGTGATGTCCAAGATGGGCATCTCCACCTACCAGTCCTACTGTGGCGCGCAGATCTTCGACGCCGTGGGCCTGAAGAGCGAGTTCGTCGAGAAATACTTCACCGGCACCGCCACCACCATCGAGGGCGCCGGTCTGGCCGAGATCGCCGAGGAGGCGGTGCGCTGGCACCGTGATGCCTACAGCGAGGCGCTGGTCTATCGCAACGCGCTGGACGTGGGCGGCGACTACGCCTGGCGGGCACATGGCGAGGACCACATCTGGACCCCGGAGACCATCGCCAAGCTGCAGCACGCCACCCGGGCCAACGACGCCCGAACCTATGAAGAGTATTCGCGGCTCATCAACGAGCAGAACGAGCGGTTGCTGACCCTGCGCGGCCTGTTCGAGCTCAAGTTCGCCGACCAGCCGGTGCCGCTGGACGAGGTCGAACCGGCGAGGGAGATCGTCAAGCGCTTCGCCACCGGCGCCATGTCCTTCGGCTCCATCTCCTGGGAGGCGCACACCACCCTGGCCATCGCCATGAACCGCCTCGGCGCCAAGTCCAACACCGGTGAGGGCGGCGAGGAACGCTCGCGCTTCAAGCCGCTGGAAAACGGCGACTCCATGCGCTCGGCCATCAAGCAGGTGGCTTCCGGCCGTTTCGGCGTGACCACCGAGTACCTGGTCAACGCCGACGACATCCAGATCAAGATGGCCCAGGGCGCCAAGCCCGGCGAGGGCGGCCAGCTGCCCGGCCACAAGGTCAACCAGTGGATCGCCAAGGTGCGTCACTCGACACCCGGCGTCGGCCTGATCTCGCCGCCGCCGCACCACGACATCTACTCCATCGAGGACCTGGCGCAGCTGATCCACGACCTGAAGAACGTCAATCCCAAGGCGCGGATCAGCGTCAAGCTGGTCTCCGAGGTCGGCGTCGGCACCGTGGCCGCGGGCGTCTCCAAGGCGCATGCCGACCATGTCACCATCGCCGGCTACGACGGCGGCACCGGCGCCTCGCCACTGACTTCCATCAAGCATGCCGGCAGCCCCTGGGAGATCGGTCTGGCCGAGACCCATCAGACGCTGGTGCTGAACAAGCTGCGCACCCGCATCTCGGTGCAGGTCGACGGCGGCATGCGCACCGGCCGTGACGTGGTGATCGGTGCACTGCTCGGCGCCGACGAGTTCGGTTTCGCCACCGCGCCGCTGATCGTCGAGGGCTGCATCATGATGCGCAAGTGTCACCTCAACACCTGTCCGGTCGGCGTCGCCACCCAGGACGAGGAACTGCGCAAGCGCTTCACCGGCCAGCCGGAGCACCTGGTCAACTACTTCTTCTTCGTCGCCGAGGAGATCCGCCAGCTGATGGCCAGACTCGGCTTCCGCAGCTTCGACGAAATGATCGGCCGCATGGACAAGCTGGACATGCGCCGCGCCATCGACCACTGGAAGGCGCACGGCCTGGATTATTCACGCATCCTGCACCAGCCGCCGACCGAGCCCGGCGAACAGGTCTACAACTGCGAGTCGCAGGATCACGGCCTCGACCAGGCGCTGGACAACAAACTGATCGAGCAGGCCGCGCCGGCGCTGGAGCGCGGCGAACCGGTGAGGATCGAAACCCCGGTGAAGAACACCAACCGCACCGTCGGCGCCATGCTCTCCGGCCGGGTGGCGGAACGCTACGGCCACGAGGGCCTGCCGGAGGACAGCATCCACATCAAGCTCAAGGGCATCGCCGGACAGAGCTTCGGCGCCTGGCTGGCGCATGGCGTGACCCTGGAACTGGAGGGCGAGGCCAACGACTATGTCGGCAAGGGTCTGTCCGGCGGCCGCATCGTGATCTACCCGCCAGCCGACTGCCCGATCGTGCCGGAAGAGAACATCATCGTCGGCAACACCCTGCTCTACGGCGCGATCAGCGGCGAGTGCTACTTCCGCGGCGTGGCCGGTGAGCGCTTCGCGGTGCGCAACTCGGGCGCCACCGCGGTGGTGGAAGGCGTCGGCGACCACGGCTGCGAATACATGACCGGCGGCGTGGTGGTGGTGCTGGGCGAGACCGGGCGCAACTTCGCCGCCGGCATGTCCGGCGGCATCGCCTACGTGCTGGACAGGGACGGCGACTTCGAGCGCCGCTGCAACCTGGCCATGGTCGAACTGGAACCGATCCCGGAAGAGGACGCGGCCCTTGAGCGCCTGGAACACGAGGGCGGCGACCTGGAGACCCACGGCCGGGTGGACATCAGCTCCGACATGACCCGCTTCGATGCCCAGCGCCTGAAGGGCCTGATCGAAAAGCACCTGCACTACACCAACAGCTCGGTGGCACGCGACATCCTCGATCACTGGGCCGAGTACCTGCCGCGCTTCGTCAAGGTGATGCCAGTCGACTACCGGCGCGCCCTGGAGGAGATGAAGCGGACACAGCAGGAGGCGCTGGCACGCGCCGCTGGAGGACAATAACCCATGGGCAAGCCAACCGGATTTCTGGAATACCCCCGGGTCGACCGCGGCTACCAGCCCGTCGAGGAACGCATCAGGTTCTATCGCGAGTTCGTCATCCCCCTGCCGGAGGACGAGCTCACCCGCCAGGCGGCGCGCTGCATGGACTGCGGCATTCCCTTCTGCCACCACGGCTGCCCGGTCAACAACCTGATCCCGGACTGGAACGATCTGGTCTATCGCGGCGACTGGCAGCGGGCCAGCGACATGCTGCACCTGACCAACAACTTTCCGGACTTCACCGGCCGCATCTGCCCGGCGCCCTGCCAGGAGTCCTGCACCCTCAACCTGCAGGACCAGCCGGTCACCATCAAGACCATCGAATGCGCCATCGTCGACCGGGCCTGGGACGAGGGCTGGCTGCAGCCCCTGGTCCCTGAACACAAGACCGGCAAGAAGGTCGCCGTGGTCGGCTCCGGGCCGGCCGGCATGGCCTGCGCCCAGCAGCTGGCCCGCGCCGGCCACGAGGTGACGCTGTTCGAGAAGAACGACCGCATCGGCGGCCTGCTGCGCTACGGCATCCCCGACTTCAAGTTCGAGAAGCACATCATCGACCGGCGCATGGAACAGATGGCGGCCGAGGGAGTGACCTTCAAACCCAATACCCATATTGGCGTCGACCTGCCTGCGAGGCAGTTGTTGGAGGATTTCGATGCCGTGGCATTGACCGGCGGCTCGGAGCAGCCGCGCGACCTGCCGGTGGAGGGCCGCGAGCTCGAGGGCATCCACTTCGCCATGGATTTCCTGCGCCAGCAGAACAGGCGCGTGGCCGGCGACGAGATCCCGGAAGACGAGGCCATCCTCGCCACCGACAAGCAGGTCATCGTCATCGGCGGCGGCGACACCGGCTCGGACTGCATCGGCACCTCCATTCGCCAGGGCTGCAAGTCGGTGGTGCAGCTCGAGATCCTGCCCCGGCCACCGGAGAAAGAGGACAAGCTGCTGACCTGGCCGGACTGGCCGAACAAGCTGCGCACCTCGACCTCGCAGGAGGAAGGCGCGCGCCGCGAATGGAGCGTGACCACCAAAAGGTTCGAAGGCAAGGACGGCAAGGTGACCCGCATCCACTGCGCCCGCGTCGAGTGGAACAAGGATGACAACGGCAACTGGCAGATGACCGAGATTCCAGGCAGCGAATTCAGCCTCGATGCCGACCTGGTGCTGCTGGCCATGGGTTTCGTGCATCCGGTGCAGGAAGGCATGCTCGAGGAGCTGGGCGTGACCTTCGACCCGCGCGGCAATGTCCAGGGCAGCACCGAGGGTCCGGATGCCTACAAGACCTCCATCGACAAGGTGTTCGCCGCCGGCGACATGCGCCGCGGCCAGTCGCTGGTGGTCTGGGCCATCCGCGAGGGACGCCAGTGCGCCCGCGCCGTGGATGAATACCTCATGGGCCATTCCATCCTGCCACGTTGACGGGATAGTACCTGGCGATTCTCATATCCCAATTTAAATTTGTGGCGTCCCTTGGCGTTCTTGGCGTCTTGGCGGTTTAAACCATGACCGAACTGAAAAACGACCGATTCCTCCGTGCCTTGCTGCGCCAGCCCGTGGATGTCACCCCGGTGTGGATGATGCGCCAGGCCGGGCGTTACCTGCCGGAGTACCGCGCCACCCGCGAGAAGGCCGGCAGCTTCATGGATCTGTGCATGAATCCGGAGCTGGCCTGCGAAGTCACCCTCCAGCCACTGGAGCGCTTTCCGCTGGATGCCGCCATCCTGTTCTCGGACATTCTCACCGTGCCGGATGCCATGGGCCTGGGCCTGTATTTCGAGACCGGCGAAGGGCCGCGCTTCGAACGGCCGCTGCGCAGCGAGGCGGACATCGAACGGCTCGGCGTGCCCGACCCGGAGCAGGAGCTGCGCTACGTGATGGATGCGGTGCGCACCATCCGCCGTGAACTGGCCGGCCGGGTGCCGCTGATCGGCTTCGCCGGCAGTCCCTGGACGCTGGCCACCTACATGGTCGAAGGCGGCTCCAGCAAGGATTTCCGCCACATCAAGGGGATGATGTACGAGCGTCCCGGGTTGCTGCAGCGCATTCTGGACGTCACCGCCCGCGCGGTGACCGACTACCTGAACGCCCAGGTGGCGGCCGGCGCCCAGGCGCTGATGATCTTCGACACCTGGGGCGGCGCCCTCTCCCCGCGTGCCTACCGGACCTTCTCCCTGGCCTACATGCGGCAGATCGTCACGGGTCTGGTGCGGGAGAGCGAGGGGCGCCAGGTGCCGGTGATCCTGTTCACCAAGAACGGCGGACAGTGGCTGGAAGAGATGGCCGAGAGTGGGGCCGATGCCCTGGGCCTCGACTGGACCACGGACATCGGCGCAGCCCGGCGGCGGGTCGGCGACCGCGTCGCCCTGCAGGGCAATCTCGACCCGGCGGTGCTCTACGCCAGCCCCGAGGTCATTCGCCGCGAGGTCGGTCGGGTGCTGGAGGACTTCGGCCCGGGTTCGGGGCATGTCTTCAACCTGGGACACGGCATCCACCCGCAGATCGATCCCGAACACGCCGCCGTGATGGTCGAGGCGGTTCACGAACTGAGCCGCCCCTTCCACAACAGCGGTAAGCTCTGAGCCAGGCGGGATACCCTTCCCCCATAAGCTCCTCCTCCCGGCGGCCCGACATGCCGCACGACGAGAACGATGCCGCCAGCATTCGCTCGACCAGCGACCTGGCACGGCGCTTCCATCTCGTGGAACCGCTCTCCCCCATGGGACCCGAAAATCGAATCCTTCGCGCAATATGCGGGCTGGCTGAATATTGCATCAGAACCCCGGCTGATGGCGTGACTGGACCCGCCGGGGATCGCGGCCTGGAGGCCGCTCCTACCATGGTGCCGCCATGCCCCCTAGGGCCTGTTAACACTATCCCAATGGGCTCTGTTGCACCTGAAAAAAGCGCCAATCAAGGCGCGAGGAGAGAGGTTTGGTGACTCCAAATGAACGACGAGCAACGCGGAGTGGCGCTTTTTCAGGCGCAACCCGGAGGGCTGGGGCTCTTTTTCCGCCCAGCGGCGTTATCATTCGCTCATGTAGACTGACTACATTTCGCTCATTCTGCCTTGCTGGACGGAAAAAGAGTCCCAGCAGAACCCATTGGGATAGTGTTAACAGGCCCTAGGAGCGGCCTCCAGGCCGCGATTGGCGTGGTGTTGACAGGCCCCAGGAGGCTCGCAAATAGGCCCTCGTGGCGGGGTACACTTTGTGGCTGTACGATTGACTCCGGGCATCCTGCCCTCCGCCCTGAGCATCGAATCCTTCGTGCAATATGCGGGCTAATCTTTTTCCCACCCCCGGCCGCTACAGGGCTGAAGACACGGGAAACGCCCATGAGAACCAGCCTGCTGCTCGGCCTGCTCCTGCTCTGTCTGCCGGCCATCGCGCGCGATATCAACGGCAACTACGCCGTGCTCGGTGTCGGCGGCGCCAGCTGCGCCACCTACCTGGAGGCCCGGGATGCCGGTGGCGAAGCGGAACGCGCCTTCATCGAGTGGACCGCCGGCCACCTCTCGGCCTACAACCTGCTGCTGGCCAGCACCTACAACATTCTCGGCGAGCTCGATGCCTTCGGTCTGCTGGCCCGGCTCGACAGCCGCTGCCGCCAGGCACGCGAGGACAGCTTCATCAAGGCCCTGGCCCGGGAGCTGGAGATACTCTACGAGACGCGCGCCAACCTGGCCCCGGAGCAGAGTTCCGGCTGGTACCGCTGGCTGGAGGACATGAGCGGCGGCGGCAAGCGGCCGGCCAAGCCCTGAGGGCAGGCCACCGGCGTCAGCGGATCTCCGCCAGCAACCCCTCGATCAACTGCTGGGCCTGTCCCAGATAGCCGCCACCAAACATGTTCAGGTGGTTGAGGATGTGATACAGATTGTAGAGCCGCTTGCGCACCGCATAGCCTGCATCCAGCGGCCAGGCCGCGGCATAGGCGGCATAGAAGTCCGCCTCGAATCCCCCGAACAGCTCGGTCATGGCCAGCTCGGCCTCGCGGTCGCCATAGTAGACGGCCGGATCGAAGATCACCGGCTCACCCGAGGCCAGGTAGGAATAGTTGCCGGACCAGAGGTCGCCGTGCAGCAGGGAGGGCGCGGGCCGGTGGTCGCTGAAAAAGACATCGAGATCGGCCAGCAGCCGTTCGCCTAGGCGCTGCAGCGCCCCGCCGTGCCCGCCCCGGGCCGCCAGTTCGAGCTGGAAGCCCAGACGCCGTTCACGCCAGAACCCGAGCCAGTCGTCCAGCCAGGCATTCGGCTGCGGCGTGGCGCCGATGGTGTTGTCCCGCGACCAGCCGAAACGCGCCGCCTGCTGGCGGTGCATGGCGGCCAGCCCCTCGCCGAGGCGGGCAGCGGCCCCCGCCCGGCCACCGCCGAAATCGAGATGTTCCAGGACCAGGAAGGCGCTGTCACCGGCCACCCCGCTGGCCAGCGGCCGCGGGGCCCGCAGGCTGTCGCTGGCAAGGATGGCCTCCAGCCCGGCCGCCTCGGCCTCGAACATGTCGAGCCGGCTGGCGGCGTTGAGCTTGACGAAGAAGGCCTGGCCGCCGCCCTCGAGGCGGAAGGCCTGGTTGATGCAGCCGCCGCCGATCCCGCTGCGCTCCTCCGCCCGGACCCGTATCCCGGTCTGCGCCTCGATGGCCGCGACGATCCGCCCCCAGTCCGTCATCCGCATGCTTACAGCCGCTGGGAGCTACCCTGGATCCGCGCGTGCAGCGGACTGTGGCGGGGAAAGTGGGCGAGCAGGAACTCCATCTGGTCGGCCAGCACCCGCTTGCCCTGCAGGTAGATGTACTCGGCATGGGTGGGGGTAAAGGGCACCGCCAGCAGCTCCATGCCGGCCTGTTCCGGCCGCCGTCCGGCCTTGTGGTTGTTGCAGCGCACGCAGGCGGTGACCACGTTGGTCCAGCTGTCGGCGCCACCCTGGCTGAGCGGCGTGACGTGGTCGCGGGACAGCGCCCGGTCCGGGAAACACAGCCCGCAGTACAGGCACAGGTGGGCGTCGCGCCGGAACAGGGTCTGGTTGTTGAGCGGCGGCTGATAGGCGCGGCGCGCCTTGCGCAGGGCCCGTGAATTGCCATGGGTGGCGATGATGGAATGCAGCTCCAGCCGGCTGCGGCGACCGCTGCGGGCGTTGATGCCGCCGCGGATGCGGTACAGCAGGCTGCCGCAGGCATAGGCCACCTGGCCCAGGTGATAGAGCCGTGCCGCCTCCCGGTAGTCGACCCATTCCAGGGGCATGCCGGAGGCGTCGGTCCGCAAGATCTGATGCGAAAGATCGGGCACCCGCCTTCTCCCGTGGCGCATGACTGGACACTTTATGTCAGATAGCGCCGGAAAAGTAAACGCCACCCCCGCACCATTATTCAATCGCCCCCGCGAATCCGGTATCATGGGCGCCTTTTTGGGGCGCAGCCCTTCACCGAGCCGGCGGCGGGTCGCCGGGTCCGCGCGACGCCCCTTTCCAAGCGATTGCCGGCCCCCGCCGGAGACGGAGACGTAAACGATGCCGATACGTGTGGCCGTGGCCAAAGAAACCCTGCCGGGCGAGAACCGCGTCGCCCTCGACCCGACGGTCGCCCAGCGCTTCACCAAGCTGGGTGTCGAGGTGTTCATGGAGAAGGGCGCCGGCACCGGCGCCCACTACCATGACGAGGACTACATCGGCGTGACCTTCGTCGAGGACAAGGCCGAGCTCCTCGGCAGCGCCGACATCTGGTTCAAGGTGCAGCCGCCGACCGAGGAGGAGATCGGCCTGCTGCGCGAGGGCGCGGTGCTGATCGGCATGCTGATGCCCTACAAGTATCCGCAGCGGGTCAGGCTGCTCAGCGAGCGCCGCATCACCAGCTTCGCCATGGAGCTGATCCCGCGCATCTCCCGCGCCCAGAGCATGGACGTACTCTCCTCGCAGGCGGCGGTGGCCGGCTACAAGGCCTCGATCATGGCCGCCGACCGCACCGGCCGATTCTTCCCCATGCTGACCACCGCCGCCGGCACCATCCGTCCGGCCAAGGTACTGGTGATCGGCGCCGGCGTCGCCGGTCTGCAGGCCATCGCCACCGCCAAGCGCCTCGGCGCCATCGTCGAGGGTTATGACGTGCGTTCCGCCACCCGCGAGCAGGTCGAGTCGCTGGGCGCCAAGTTCGTCGACACCGGGGTCTCCGCCGAGGGCGAGGGCGGCTATGCCCGCGAGCTCACCGAGGAGGAGAAACGCCAGCAGCTGGAGGTCCTGGCCCGCCACGTCACCCAGGCCGATGCCGTGATCACCACCGCCGCCATCCCCGGCAAGCCCTCGCCGAAGATCATCACTGCGGAGATGGTCGAAAACATGAAGGTCGGCTCGGTGATCATCGACCTGGCGGCCGAGGGCGGCGGCAACTGCGAGCTGACCCACCCCGGCGAGGAGTACGTTTCCGGTTGCGTCACCATCTACGGCCCGATCAACGTACCCAGCATGCTGCCGGTGCACGCCAGCGAGATGTACGCCAAGAACCTGCTCAACTTCATCAGCCCGATGATCGAGGAGGGCGAATTGAAGCTCGACTGGGAGGACGAGGTCATCCGCGACAGCGTCCTGACCCACGAGGGCGAGATCCGGCACCAGCCCACCCGTGCCCTGGTGGAAGGAGAGGCATCATGATCGAAGGTTTCACCGCACTCTATATCTTCATGCTGGCCGCCTTCACCGGCTACGAGGTCATCGCCCGGGTACCGGTCATCCTGCACACGCCGCTGATGTCCGGCTCCAACTTCGTGCACGGCATCGTGCTGGTCGGCGCCATGGTCGCCATGGGCCATGCCGAGAGCGACATGGAGCAGTTCATCGGCTTCCTCGGCGTGATGCTGGCCGCCGGCAATGCCGTCGGCGGCTACGTGGTCACCGAACGCATGCTGGAGATGTTCAAGAGCAGCAACCGCAACAAGGAGCGCGGCCAATGATCGAACTGAGTTATTTCGCGGCCGCGGTCCTGTTCATCCTCGGCCTCAAGCGCATGAGTTCGCCGGTCACCGCGCGCGGCGGCATCGTCTGGGCCGGCGTCGGCATGCTGGTCGCCACCCTGGCGACCTTCTTCCAGCCGGAGCTGCACAACTTCGGGCTGATGATCCTCGCCATCATGATCGGCGGCGGCATCGCCTGGTATACCGGCAAGAAGGTCGAGATGACCGACATGCCGCAGATGATCGCCATCTACAACGGCATGGGCGGCGGCGCGGCCGCGGCCATCGCCGCGGTGGAACTGATGAAGGGCGAGACGCATTCCGCCACCTTCCAGAGTCTGGCCGTGCTCGGCGCCCTGATCGGTTCGGTGGCCTTCTCCGGCTCCATGATCGCCTTCGCCAAACTGCAGGGCCTGATGAAGAAATCCTTCATCTTCCCCAGCCAGCAGATCGTCAACCTGGCCATCTTCGGCGGCGCCATCCTGCTCGGCCTGGTGCTGATCGGCTCGGATGCCCCCGGCGGCCTGCTGCTGCTCCTGTTCTTCGCCCTGGCCCTGGCCTTCGGGGTGATGATGACCCTGCCGATCGGCGGCGCCGACATGCCGGTGGTCATCTCGCTGTACAACGCCTTCACCGGCCTGGCGGTCGCCTTCGAGGGCTTCGTGCTCGGCAATGCGGCGATGATCATCGCCGGCACCGTGGTCGGTTCTGCGGGCACCCTGCTCACCCAGCTGATGGCCAAGGCCATGAACCGGCCACTGTCCAACGTGCTCTTCTCCGGCTTCGGTTCAGGCGAGGTCGCCGGCGGCGAGACAGCCCAGGAAGGCACCATGAAGGAGCTGACCGCCAACGATGCCGCGTCGATGATGGCCTATGCCAGCAAGGTGATCATCGTGCCGGGCTATGGCATGGCGGTGGCCCAGGCGCAGCACAAGATCTGGGAACTGGCCGAGCTGCTCGAAGAGCGCGGCGTGGAGGTGAAGTTCGCCATCCATCCGGTAGCCGGCCGCATGCCCGGTCACATGAACGTGCTGCTGGCCGAAGCCGGCGTGCCCTACGACAAGATCTTCGATCTGGAGGAGATCAACGCCGAGTTCCCGCAGGCCGACGTGGCCCTGGTGATCGGCGCCAACGACGTGGTCAACCCGGCGGCGCGCACCGACAAGTCCAGCCCCATCTACGGCATGCCGATCCTCGACGCCGACAAGGCGAAGAACGTGATCGTCATCAAGCGCGGCAAGGGACGCGGCTTCTCCGGCATCGAGAACCAGCTGTTCTTCCTCGACAACACCCGCATGCTGTACGGCGACGGCCAGAAGGTCGCCGCCGACCTGATCGCCGAGGTCAAACAGCTCTAGCCCGGATATTGCACCAAGGATTCGATGCTCAGGGCGAGGCCGGCAATCAATCCTCGCCCTGTTGCGCCGATCCCTGCCAGCGCTGACGGCGCCGCTCGATGAAGGCCCGGCGCTGTTCCGGACTCATGCTGCGCCAGCGGGCCCTGAGCTCCTGACGGCGCTCCGGCGGCAGCTGCTTGAAGCGGCGGAATTCACGACGCAGCAGCGCCTGCTCCTCCGGCGGCAGCTGGCGGAAACGCTGGTAGCGCTCACGGATCCGCGCCCGCTGTTCCGGGCTCAGCCGCTTCCAGTGCTCGAAGCGCTCCCTGAGCCGGGCGCGCTGCTCCGGGCTCAACGTCTCCCAGCGTCGCGCCCCCTGCCGGAGCCGCTCCTGGCGCGCCTCCGGCAGCCCCTCCCAGTGTTCCCGCAAGGGCTCGAGCACCGCCTGCTCGGCCGGCTCCAGCTCGTCCCAATCGAGGGCACTGGCCAACAGCGGCCAAGCCAGCAACACCAGCAGCACGCCCCGTCTCAACCCGCTAGTCCTCATCGTCCACCTTCCTGTCCTCGGCTTTGGCCTTGCCCTGCAGCTCGGCGCTCAGCGTCGCATCCAGCCACGTCTCGTCCCCCGGCGCCCACTGGGCGAGGAACTCCAGCAGGGCCGCATCGATCGGCTCGGATTCAGCCGCGTGCAGGAGCATGGCGGCGCCAGGCAGCAGGCTGCCCAGGCAGAGGCACAGCCCTGCCCGCATCGCCCGGCTGCGCAGCCAGCCAGTCATAGAAGTCCAGCTCCTCATAGAATTCGATGTCCTCACCCGAAACCAGCAGCTCGATGTCCTCGACTACCGGCGCAGCGCCACCCCCCGCCCGCAGCAGCAGGATGCTCAACGCCAGCAGCAGGCTGGCGGCCAGGGCCAGGCCGAGCGGCGCTCGCCAGCGCCGGGACCGTCCCTCAAGGGCCGAGCGGCGGGCCGCCGCCAGGCGCGCCCGGGTCGGGACATCGAGTTGCCCCAGCCCCGCCTCCAGTTGCTGCCGCAGCCGCCGCGCGAATGCCTCGTCACCGTCCTTCATGGCCAGTGCTCTCCCAGTCGTTCTCGCAGTTTTGCCATGGCCCGCGACAGGTGGGTCTTCACGCTACCCTCCGAGCAGCCCATGGCGTAGGCCGTCTGCGCCACGTCCAGGCCCTCCCAGATGCGCAGCAGGAAGGCCTGTTGCTGGCGCAAGGGCAGGGCCTGTACCGCGGCGTGCACCGCGGCCATGGCCTCGCCCTGCGCCAGCCGGCCGGGCGGATCCACGGCATGCGGGTCCGCAAACTCCGGCTCTGGCCCCTCTTCCGCCAGGGCCGCGCGGCGGTCACCCCAGGCCGCCAGCCAGCGGCGGCGCACGCTGCGCCGCCGGTGCCAGTCGTTGATGCGGCTCTGCAGGATGCGATGAAACAGCGGCGGCCAGTCCTCCCGCCCGCGCTCACCGTAACGCTGCACCAGCTTGAACATGGCATCCTGGACGATCTCCAGGGCATCCTCGCGATTGCCGGTGGCGAATTCGGCCATGCGAAAGGCCCGCCCCTCGACACCGGCAAGAAAACGCTCCAGCTCAGATTGCCGCTCATTGGATTGGGACATGCCACCGCTTCTGCCGTTTGCCCAGCCTATGCAGCACGGTACCCAGTGTAACCTGCCGCCCCGGCCCTCAATGCTCCTTCCTGTCCTTGCCTGACAGCTCGAACCTCATTCAGACGAGCCGCCCTGGCGCAACAGGCAGGTTCGGCGGCGAATAATGCCCGCCCACGAGAGCCCGTCAAAGCGGCCGCCCGCGGGATCCCGCCCCGTCCAGGCGCCGGTGGATGCGCTCGCCCTGGCGGTCCAGGCGGGCATCGATCCGCTCCCCCCTGCGTTCGAGACGACGCTCGATGCGGTCGCCCCGGCGGTCCAGCCGACGCGCCAGGCCCTCCTGGCCACGTGCCTCGGCGCGGGCCGCCCGCCGATCGAGCCGGGCATCGATCCGCTCCCCGCGACGCTCCAGGCGGGCCTCGATCCGGTCTCCGCGGCGATCCAGGCGGTTCTCGATGCGACTGCCCGGATCGGTGCCAGCCGGGCCCGCTGCGGCCAGCATGGGGGTGGTGACCAGGCCCGCTAGGAGGGCGACGATGCAGTGCCTGGAGCTGGATGTCTTCATGGCGTTTCTCCCGATTCCTGCCGTTCACACCCCCTTCAACGCAGCCCGCCCCGGGGCGTTGACAGGAACTCTGGCCCAAGCCCCGGATTCACTGAAAAAAACCGCTCGCGCCGCGTGGCAATAAGCCACCACCCATCACATCCGGAAGCGCAATACAAGTCTTGCAGGGCCTGGATTTTTCACTTTATGCACAGAGCGTGGCGGCTCCCCCCCCAAGGCGCGCCAATTCTCCGCCACTTGTATACCCTCCCCGGCCGACTCTTCCAACTCACTGTTCTGAATGGCTTTAATTCAGCGGTGAGATTTTCACCAATTTAACAAAAGTGCAATGTTTATGCGGTCTGACGGGGTTTTACCCCAAAGCATCCACAGAGTTATCCACAGATTTTGTGGATAACCGATAAGTTGCTTCATGCCTAATGACTTAGCGCCCCCTCATCAGAAAACAGCTCAAACAGTGGCGCTAAGCGAAGGGACTCGACAGCCCTGCAGCGAGTCGCCACACTGCACCCCAAGATGCCCGTGCCCATTCTGCAGATCGCCGTTCCCGCACCGCTGTTCGGCTGCCTCGACTACCTGCCGCCGGCGGGCTGCGACCCGACCCGGCTGCGACCGGGGCAGCGGCTGCGCGTGCCCTTCGGCCGGCAGAAAAAGGTGGGCATCCTGCTCGGCCTCGCCGAGCACAGCGAACTGCCGCGGGAACGGCTGCGACCGGCCCTGGCCCTGCTCGACGAGGCGCCACTGCTGCCCGACGACATCCTCGCCCTGGTCCGCTGGGCCGCCGACTACTACCACCACCCGCTCGGCGAGGCCTTCAACGCCGCCCTGCCCGCCCTGCTGCGCCAAGGCACCCCGGCCGAGCCGCGCCTGGCGGCGCGCTGGGAACTGACCGCCGAGGGAGCCGCGGTGGATCTGGCCAGCTTGCGCCGCGCCCCCCGCCAGGCTGCGCTGCTGGCCCGACTGGCCGCCCATCCCGGCGGAATGACGCGCGAGTCGCTGCAGGACGGCGGCGCTCCGGTCGACGCCGTGCTGCGCGCCCTGCTGGCCAAGGGTTGGGTACGCCGGACCACACCGAGCCCCCGTGAAACGCCCGCGGCCGAAGCCGCTCCGCCGCCGACCCTGCACCAGGAACAACAGGCCGCTGTGAGCGCTATCACCAAGGCGCTGGGCGGCTTCCAGGGCCTGCTGCTGGAAGGGGTCACCGGCAGCGGCAAGACCGAGGTCTACCTGCGCGCGATGCAGACGACCCTGGAGCGGGGCCGCCAGGTGCTGCTGCTGGTGCCGGAGATCGGCCTCACCCCCCAACTCGTCGAGCGCCTGGAGGCCCGCCTGGGACAGCCGGTCACGGTGCTGCACTCGGCGCTCGGCGACCGAGAGCGGCTGAATGCCTGGCTGGCCGCAGCCCGGGGCGAGGCCGGGGTGGTGATCGGCACCCGCTCCGCGGTGTTCACACCGCTGGCCCGGCCGGGCCTGTTCATCGTCGACGAGGAACACGACGCCTCGCTCAAGCAGCAGGAGGGCTTTCGCTATTCGGCCCGCGACCTGCTGGTGTGGCGCGCCAGGCACCTGGGGGTCCCCATCGTCCTCGGCTCGGCCACCCCCTCGCTGGAAAGCCTGCACAACGCCACCACCGGGCGCTATCGTCACCTGTCGCTGCGGGAGCGCGCCGGCGGCGCCCTGCCGCCCCGCATCGGGCTCGTCGATCTGCGCGGCCAGCCGCTGGACGAGGGGCTGTCACGGCCCCTTCTCGCCCGGATGCGCGAGCACCTGGCCGAGGACGGTCAGGTGTTGCTGTTCCTCAACCGGCGTGGTTTCGCCCCGGCCCTGCTCTGCCACGAATGCGGTTGGGTGGCCGCCTGCCGGCGTTGCGACGCCCACCTCACCCTGCACCAGGCGGCCGGCCGGCTGCACTGCCACCACTGCGACGCCCGCCAGCCGATCCCTGCCCAGTGCCCGGACTGCGGTAGCGCCGACCTGCGGGCGCTGGGCGCCGGCACCGAGCGCATCGAGGCGGTGCTGCGCCGTCACTTCCCCGAGCAGCCGCTGGTGCGCATCGACCGCGACACCACCCGGCGCCGCGGCAGTCTGGCGGAGAGTCTGGAACGCGCCCGCAGTGGCGAGGCGCGCATCTTGCTCGGCACCCAGATGCTGGCCAAGGGCCATCACTTCCCGGCCTTGACCCTGGTGGGTGTGCTGGAGTCCGACCAGGGCCTGTACAGCAGCGACTTCCGCGCCGGCGAGCGCATGGCCCAGCTGATCGTGCAGGTGGCCGGCCGGGCCGGCCGCGGCGACCGTCCCGGCGAGGTGCTGATCCAGACCCATCACCCGGAACACCCCCTGTTGCTACAGCTGGTCGACGGTGGCTATCCGGCCTTCGCCAGCGCGGCCCTGGCGGAGCGCCGCGCCGCCGCCCTGCCGCCGTTCAGTTTCCTGGCCCTGCTGCGCGCCGAGGCGCCGCGGCCGGAGGCGGCCCGGGACTTCCTGCAGGCGGCGCACGACGCGGCCGTGGCCCTGGAGCCGATCGGCGTCGCCTTCTGGGGCCCGGTGCCGGCACCGATGGAACGCCGGGCCGGCCGCTTCCGCGCCCAGCTGATGCTGCAGGCCGAGACCCGCGGCGACCTCCACCGACTGCTGGGCCGCTGGATCCCGCGACTGGAGACGATCGAGGGTGCACGCCGGGTCCGCTGGTCGCTCGATGTCGATCCGAGCGACACCTATTGAGAGGGCCGGTTGCAACGCCGGGGCAGGACGGGATAATAGCCGGCCTGACACCCCATTCCGCCGATCACCGAGAACCCATGAAACAGCAGCTCGTCTCCCTGCTCTCCGCCGCCGTGCAGGCCCTCCAGGCCGACGCCACCCTGCCGGCCGACCTGCAGCCGCAGATCCACATCGAGCGCACCCGCGACCGCAGCCACGGCGACTTCGCCACCAACCTGGCCATGACCCTGTGCAAGGCGGCACGCATGAAACCACGCGAGCTGGCCGAGCGCATCGTCGCCGCCCTGCCGGCCTCCGAGGAGGTGGCCAAGGTGGAGATCGCCGGCCCCGGCTTCATCAACTTCTTCCTCAGCCCCTCTGCCTGGCACGGGGTGATCGGCAGCATCCTGGAACAGGCTGCGGGCTATGGCCGGGCACGGCTCGGCGAGGACCGCCCGGTGCAGGTCGAATTCGTCTCTGCCAACCCCACCGGGCCGCTGCACGTCGGCCACGGACGCGGCGCGGCCTACGGCGCCGCCGTCTCCGATCTGCTGGAGGCGGTCGGCTTCCGCGTCCACCGCGAGTACTACGTCAACGACGCCGGCCGGCAGATGGACATCCTCGCCGCCAGCGTCTATCTGCGCTACCTGGACCTCTGTGGGGAAGCATTCGAGTTTCCCTCCAACGGCTATCGGGGTGACTACGTCTGGGACATCGGTGCCACCATCCACCGCAACCACGGCGAGGACTGGCGCTTCGCCGCCGCCGAGGTCTTCGACGGCGTGCCGGCGGACGAACCCGCAGGCGGCGACAAGGAGGCCCATATCGACGGCCTGATCGGGCGGATCAAGTCCCTGCTCGGCCCCGAGCGCTACCGCGAGCTGTTCGACGAAGGCCTGAACGAGATCCTGGCCAACATCCGCCAGGACCTGAAGGAATTCGGCATCGAATACCAGGCGTGGTTTTCGGAGCGATCGCTGACCGAGTCCGGCGAGGTACAGAAGGCCATCGAGCGGCTGCGCGAGGCCGGCTACCTGTACGAGAAGGGCGGTGCGCTCTGGTTCCGCTCCACCGACTTCGGCGACGAAAAGGACCGGGTGGTGGTACGCGACAACGGCCAGACCACCTACTTCGCCTCCGACATCGCCTACCACATGAACAAGCTGGAGCGCGGCTACGAGCGGGTGATCGACGTCTGGGGCGCCGACCACCACGGCTACGTGCCGCGGGTCAAGGCGGCGCTCGAGGCGCTGGGCGACGACCCCTCGAAGCTGGACGTGCTGCTGGTGCAGTTCGCCATCCTCTACCGCGGTGGTGAAAAGGTGCAGATGTCCACCCGTTCCGGCGAGTTCGTCACCCTGCGCGAGCTGCGCCACGAGGTCGGCAACGACGCGGCGCGCTTCTTCTACGTGATGCGCAAGTGCGAGCAGCATCTGGACTTCGATCTCGACCTGGCCAAGTCACAGTCCGCCGACAACCCCGTCTACTACATCCAGTACGCCCATGCCCGGGTATGCAGCGTGCAGCGCCAGCTGCAGGAGAAGGGACTCGCCTGGGACGCCAGCGACGGCCTGAACCATCTGCGCCTGCTGCACGAGCGCCACGAGCAGGAGCTGATGATCCGCCTGTCGCGCTATCCGGAGGTGGTCGAGGCGGCGGCCCTCTACCATGAGCCGCACCAGCTCGCCCACTATCTGCGCGAACTGGCCAACGACTTCCACACCTACTACAACGCCCACCAGTTCCTGGTGGGCGACGAGCAGCTGCGCAACGCGCGCCTCTGCCTGATCGAGGCGACCCGCCAGGTGATCGCCAACGGCCTCGGCCTGCTTGGCGTCTCCGCGCCGGAGAGTATGTAGCCGCCGATGCCACGCGACTACAAGCACCGCGCCAGCCGCCGCCGCAAGCGCCGCTCCCTGCCCGGCTGGGCCTGGCTGACTGCCGGCCTGGCTCTTGGCCTGTTCATCGCCTTCCTGGTCTGGCTCGGCGGACGGCCACAGAACCCGGCCACGCCGGTCGCGGCCGGCGGCCGCCCGCCCAGCGCGCCAGCCGCCCCGCGACAGCGGACACCCAAGGCCCTGCCGCCGGCGCCCAAGCCGCGCTTCGACTTCTACAGCATCCTGCCGGAGATGGAGGTGGTGGTCCCGGAACAGGCGATCACCGGCCGGCCCCGGGCCGGCGTCGCCCAGGTGGAGCAGCCTGGCGTCTATCTGCTGCAGGCCGGCTCCTTCCGCACCCTCGGCCAGGCCGACCAGCTGAAGGCGCAGCTCGCCCTGCTCGGCCTCGAACCCAGTATCCAGACCGTGACCATCAACGGCCGTGACACCTGGCACCGGGTCCGGCTTGGCCCCTTCCGTGACCTGAAGACCCTGAACGCCATCCGCGCGCGCCTCAAGGAACACCACATCGACGCCATCCTGCTCAAGGTAAAGGGCTGACGCCGCGCGTCAGCATGCCGTCAGGCGACACGACCTCACCCGCTCCCGAGCACCCGCCATGCGGCCAACACCCTGTTTTTCGGTAGACGAACAACCCCCGGCACGCATTATGCTTTGTATTTATATGCCCATAAAAGTGGCTACTGGCCAGGAGGTGGGGTATGCGATTCGAGGGCCTTCAGATCATCACCGTGGTACTGGAAAACGGCGAGACCGGCATGTTCATCGGCCGGCCGCTGGTACCCGAGGAATACAGCGACGAAGACTGCCAGGTGGAACAGGTGTGGTTCTCCAACATCCAGGAACTGCCCGTGGAGATGACGCTCGGCCAGCTGATGCGCATGGTGCAGCAGCAGCTGTGCCGCTGCCGCTCGACCGTGCAGTAGCGCGCTACTCGAAGTTGTAGTGCTTGCGCACCGGGGCACGGATGTCCCAGGTGCAGGCCATGCCGGCGGGGAAGGTGACCAGATCACCGGCGGCCAGGCGCACCGGCTCGCCGCCTTCCGGGGTGACGACCACCTCGCCGGCCAGCAGATATTACTAAGACAAACGATAACAAAGCCTCATTCAGAGCTTGCCAGGCGCCCCGGATCAAGGCGTGCTCCGCAGGGAATGGCCCGCCCTTGCCAAGGGGCACAACGCAGAGCCGGGGCGCCTGGCAAGCTCCCTGCGGGCGGGCCTCTGGACGGCCATCCGCAACGTTGCAATGGCTTGACAGGGAATCACCCTGCCGGCGCCATTGCGCCTTGCGGGCTGATCGTCCAGAGACCCGCTGAATGAGGCTTTGTTATCGTTTGTCTTAGTAACCCGGCAACTATCCATGTCGTGTTCAGGGCTTCAAGGATGGCCCGGATCAAGGCATAGCTCGCAGGCAAGGGTGATTCCCTTGGCAAGAGCTATAACGCGGAGCCGGGCCATCCTTGAAGCCCCTAACCATATGACCTGCAAAGGGCAGGCCGGTGTGTGACCGGCTGAACATGACATGGATAGTTGCCGGGTTAATAGCAGGTCTCGGTGCTGTCGTAGACCCAGGGGAAACGCGATACCTCCTTTTCCCAGATCGGCCAGTCATGCACCCCGAGCACGCTCAGCTCGGCCTCGCTCGGGGCATGAACCACGTGGATCTCACTCATCTTCCCTCTCCTTGCGGCCGGGCGCCGCCGCCCGCTCGCCCTCAGTCTTCCAGATAGGTATAGCCGGCCAGCCCGGCCTCGAGCTCGGCGAGATACTGCCGGGCGCGCGCCTCGTCCAGACCGGCGGCGGCGATCTTGTCGCGGTAACTCGCCTGCATCGCCCCGGTATCGAAGTGCACATAGCGCAGCAACTCGTCCACCGTATCGCCTTGCTCGACCTGGGTGATTCGATAGCCGCCCTCTCCGTCGAGCGCAACGTTCACGGCATCGGTATCACCAAACAGGTTGTGCATGTCGCCGAGGATCTCCTGGTAGGCCCCAACCAGAAAGACGCCAAGCAGGTATTCCTCGCCGCGGCGGAAGGGATGCAACGGCAGGGTGGTCTCGACGCCTTCGCCATCGACATAGCGCGCGATGCGGCCGTCGGAATCGCAGGTCAGGTCCTGGATCACGCCGCGCCGGGTCGGCGGATCGTCCAGCCGGTGCAGCGGCATGACCGGGAAGATCTGGCCGATGGCCCAGACGTCGGGCAGCGACTGAAATACGGAGAAGTTCAGGAAATACTTGTCCGCGAGCTTGTCGTTCAGCTCGTCGAGCACTTGCCGTCGCGCCGGGGGATGGCCCTTGAGCAGGGGACGCAGGCGATGGCAGATGGCGAAATACAGTGATTCCACCCGCGCCCGTTCCGCCAGCGACAGCACGCCATGCAGGTACAGGGTGCGTGCCTCGCCCAGCCAGTACTCGGCCTCGTGCCATGCCTCCAGCGCGGTACGTGGCGCGATGTTTTCGAATACCGTCCACAGCGTGCGCACGATCACCGGCTCGTCTTCCGAGGGTGGTTCCATGGCGCCGGTGCCAGGCGCCTGCTCGATGTCGGTCACGTTGCTGATCAGCACCGCATGATGCGCCGTCATGGCACGCCCCGACTCGGTGACGATGTCCGGCGGCGGCAACGTCTTCTCCGTACAGATCTCCGCCAGCGCCTGCACGACATTGTTGGCATATTCCTGCACGCTGTAGTTGACCGAACAGTCGCTGCGCGAGGCCGTCCCTTCGTAGTCGACACCCAGGCCGCCGCCGACATCGACCACCGCCAGCGGTGCACCCAGCGCATGCAGCTCCGCGTAGTAACGCGCCACCTCGCGCATGCCGTTCTGGATGTCGCGCACATTGGCGACCTGTGAACCGAGATGGCAGTGCAGCAAGCGCAGCCAGCCCAGGTGACCGGCCGCTCGCAGACGTTCCACCAGCTGCAGCACCTGCCGGGCATGCAGGCCAAACTTGGATTTCTCGCCACCGGTGTTCTGCCACTTGCCGGCGCCGAGCGAAGCCAGGCGCACGCGCACACCGAGCAGCGGCTCGACCTCCAGCGCCGCCGCCTCCTCCAGCACCAGATCGAGTTCCGAGAGCTTTTCGATGACCAGGTGCACGGCCAGCCCGAGGCGCCGGCCGATCAGGGCCAGACGCACGTACTCGCGATCCTTGTAGCCGTTGCAGACGATCATGCCACCGGGCCGGGACAGGGCGAGCACCGCCATCAGTTCCGGCTTGCTGCCCGCCTCCAGTCCGACCCGCTCACCGCCATGCGCCAGGATCTGTTCCACCACACTGCGCTGCTGATTGACCTTGATGGGATAGACGGCGGTGTAGCGGCCGCGGTAATCGCGCTGCACCCGCGCAGCCTCGAAGGCCGCACTCAGGGTGTCGATGAGGTCGTGCAGGATATCGTCGAAGCGCACCAGCACCGGCAGAGACACCCCACGGTCACGCAGCTCCGCCGCCAGTTCATAGAGATCGATGGCGGCCCCGGCGGTGCGGTGCGGGCGCACCCGCAGATGGCCCGCCTTCGAGATCTCGAAATAGCCCTCGCCCCAGTGGTGCAGGGCGTAGGTCGAAGCGGCTTGGTCGGTGGTCCACATGACGGCGTAAGATACGGTCAAAACGGTCGTCAAGGGAAGCAGAATCTGCACCGCCACGGATTCAAAGCGGCCCCCTCATCTGGTAAGGTCTCGATCCCCGATCCTGTCAGCCGATCCCGAGAGGCCGCCATGACCCTGGACAGCCACTGGTTTACCGAAGTCTGCGAGGAAGGCGGCTCCGCCTTCTCCCTGAAGATCAAATGCAAGCTGCACGAAGAGCAGAGCGACTACCAGCGCATCGAGATCTACGACACCGAGCATTTCGGCAAGCTGATGGTGATCGACGGCTTCATCATGCTGAGCACGCTGGACAATTTTCTCTACCACGAGATGATGTCCCACCCGGCGCTGTTCAGCCATCCCGACCCCAGGCGGGTGGTGATCATCGGCGGTGGTGACTGCGGCACCCTGCGCGAGGTGCTGCGCCATCCGGCGGTGGAACACGCCCTGCAGGTCGAGATCGACGAACGGGTGACGCGCCTTTCCGAGACCTATTTCCCCGAGCTGTGCAGCGCCAACGACGACCCGCGCGCCGAGTTCTTCTTCGGCGACGGCATCCGCTGGATGCGGGAGGCGGAACCCGGCAGCGTCGATGTCATCATCGTCGACAGCACCGACCCCATCGGCCCGGCCAAGGGCCTGTTCACCGAGGCCTTCTACCGCGACTGCCGGCAGGCACTCGGTGAGCAGGGCCTGATCGTGCAGCAGAGCGAGTCACCGCTCTATCACATGGACATCATCGGCCCGATGCACGCGGCGATGCGCGCGGCGGGTTTCGACCACACCCTCAGCCTGCACTTCCCGCAACCGGTCTACCCCTCCGGCTGGTGGACGGCGACCCTGGGTGGCAAGGGCGTCGACCCCCGCCAGTTCCGCAGCGAAGACGCCGCGACACGCAGCTTCGAAACCCGCTACTACAACGCCGACATCCACCGCGCCGCCCTGGCCCAGCCGGAATTCATGCGCCGCGCCCTGCAGCTGGAAGCTGGAAGCTAGAAGCTGGAAGCTAGAAGCTGGAAGCCGGGCGTTGGAAGTTGGTTGGCGGGCAACGTCCGCCCTATCGCGGCCTGGAGGCCGCTCCTACGGGGCATGGCGGCACCATGGTAGGAGCGGCCTCCAGGCCGCGATCGAGGCGCAAGGGGTACCGCGCCATCCTGCCACCCCGGCCCACGGAGCCTGCCTTGGTGCAATATCCGGGCTAGAGGGTAGGAGCGGCCTCCAGGCCGCGATCGGGGGATCCACGGCGGGCAATGCCCGGAGTCGATCGAACAGGTACAAAGTGTAACCTGCCCAAACGGCTCTCTCATGGTCATCTCGGTCTTGTATAACAGCCTCAATGCCGATCATGCAGACCGCCTTGGTGCAATATCCGGGCTAGCTCCTGGCTCCTGTCTTCCCCCCTACTGACACAACTCGCGCTCGGCCCGCTGCAGCCGGCCGATCAAGGCTGCCCGCTGTGCCTCCTCCAGATAGACCCGGCGACCGGCGTCGTCGAGCCGGTACAGTGGCACGCCGCGCTGATAACGCCTCAGCCGGTCGCGCACGTCGAGGCAGCGCCGGCGCCGCGCGGCGGCATCCGCGGCCTGGCGCCGCGCCGCTTCCTTCTTCTTCAGCCGCTCCTCGCCATAGGCCTGCAACAGGCGTTGCTGGCGCGCCCGCCGCTCGGCCTCGTCCGGCGCCCCGGCCGCTGACGGCGCGGAGCGCAGCGGCACCACCTCGGCACCGGAGGCCGGCGGCCGGTCGCCGAAATGCACCCGACCTTCGGCGTCCGTCCAGCGATAGACCTCGGCCGCCGCCAGCCCGGCGCTGAACAGCAGGACCAGCAAGCCGCCTCTCGCGCATCTCATCCGCCTTCCTCCTCTCTCCTGCCGATGACTCAGGATGCCTCCAGGCGGTCCAGCCGCAACCGTTGGCGGCTGTCGAACAGCCGGCGCACGCCAAGTCCCACCGCCACCAGGGTACCGAAACCGCTGCCGGCGGCAATCAGGAACATGATCAGGATCTGGTACTTCACCGCCTCCACGGGTGGCGCACCGGCAAGGATCTGGCCGGTCATCATCCCCGGCAGACTGACCACGCCGGCCGCGGCCATGGCGTTGATGATCGGGATCAGACCGCTGCGCACCGCCTGTCGACGGATGTCGGCGACGGCCTCGGCGGCCGGATAGCCGAGCATCAGCTGCGCCTCGATCTCGGCACGCTGTTGCCAGGCCGCCTGATTGAGCCGGTCCATGGACAGGGACACGCCGTTCATGGTGTTGCCAAGCACCATGCCGAGCAGCGGAATGGCGTACTGCGGCTGATACCAGGGCTGGTTGCCGATGATCACCAGGAGCGCGAAGAGGATCACCGTGAAGGAGGACAGAAACATCGACAGGGTGCCGACGCCATAGCCCCACCAGCCACGCAGCCGCCGACCCTGGCGCGCCCGGACCTCGCGACCGGCCACGGCCAGCATGAACAAGCCCATCAATGCCACCCAGTACAGGGTGGCATGCTCGAACAACACCTTCAACACCAGGCCGACCAGCAGCAGCTGCACCAGGGTACGCAGCGCGGCGATCAGCAACTGGTTGCGCAGGGCACGCCCCAGACGTCCGGCGAACAGCGCCATCAGACCCACCAGCGCAGCCGCGAGCAGCAGATCCGCGGCATGCAGGCGGATCATGCCCCGGCCTCCTGCAGACGGCCGCCCTCGATCCGCCAGTGGCGCTGCGCCAGCCGCTGCAGCTGGTCCATATCATGGCTGACCCAGAGTACGGCAGCCCCCTGCCGCTGGCGATAATCAGCGACCAGCCGTTCCACACGGGCAGTGTTGTCGACGTCGAGATTGGCCGTCGGCTCGTCGAGCAGCAACACCCGCGGCTGGTTAAGCAGCAGACGCAGCAAGGCCAGCCGCTGGCGTTCACCGCTGGAAAGGCGCACCACCGGCCAGTCGAGCACGGCCGGGTCGAGAGCCACGGCCTCCAGGAGACTGGCCGGCGGCGGCCGCCGGAAATGTTCCCCCACCGTCTCACGCCACCAGGCACTCTCCGCCGGCAGCAGCCCCACCTGGCGTCGCCAGTCGCAGGGCGCGACGGCCTCGGCCGGTCGCCCATCCAGCCAGAGCCCGCCATTGTGCGGGTCGAGATCGGCGAGCGCACGCAGCAGGCGTGTCTTGCCAGCACCGGAAGGCCCGGACAAGGCAATACACTCCCCCACCTCCAGCACACAGTCGACCGGACCCAGCCCCGGCAGGGCCAGCCCCCTGGCCATCAACAAACCCAACGCCCCTCCAACCCGCTCAAGCAGGACTTACTAAGACAAACGATAACAAAGCCTCATTCAGAGCTTGCCAGGCGCCCCGGATCAAGGCGTGCTCCGCAGGGAATGGCCCGCCCTTGCCAAGGGGCACAACGCAGAGCCGGGGCGCCTGGCAAGCTCCCTGCGGGCGGGCCTCTGGACGGCCATCCGCAACGTTGCAATGGCTTGACAGGGAATCACCCTGCCGGCGCCATTGCGCCTTGCGGGCTGATCGCCCAGAGACCCGCTGAATGAGGCTTTGTTATCGTTTGTCTTAGTATCATCCAAGGTGGAGCGCGGCAAAACGCCCCCTTTCTCCCGTGACCGGCTTTACCGGTCACCCCCCGACACGTTATGGTCAGGCCATCATGAACAGCACTGACCCGGGAGGCAACATGACCGAGCCGATCATCGTACAGAAGAAGCCCCACGTCCTGGAACTCGACGCCGGCAGCTACTACTGGTGCGCCTGCGGCCGCTCGAAGAACCCGCCGTTCTGCGACGGCTCCCACCAGGGCACCGGCCTGGAACCCATCCATTTCGAACTCAGCGAACCCACCAAGGTCTGGCTGTGCGGCTGCAAGCACAGCGCCAGGCCGCCGTTCTGCGACGGCGCCCACAAGCGGCTCTGAGACTTATCGCCGTCCCAAAAAACCAGGGGAATGCGGTTCGCTGCCACCATGCGTCCTGCGCAATCTCTGAGGCGTGTTGTTTCACTTACAGTCAGCGAAAGATTTCCCGGAACATCGCGGCCTGGAGACCGCTCCTACTCCTGACTTCACGCCGTCCGCGTTTTCCGCACACAAAAAAAGCGGGCGCCTCTCGGCGCCCGCTGGTTCTGAAACATCCGTCCCTGGATATCTGGATCGGGGCAGGGCTCAGATGCCGGAACCCTTGGCACCGGTGAACTCCGGATAGGCCTCCAGGCCGCACTCCGCGAGGTCCACGCCCTCGTACTCCTCCTCCTCGCTGACGCGCAGGCCCATGACGACCTTGATCACCATCCACACCACCAGGGAGGCGACCAGCGTCCAGCCGAGGATCACGCCGAGACCGGTGAGCTGGGCACCGAGGGTGGCATCCGGGTTGGACAGGACCACGGCGATCAGGCCCCACATGCCGACCACGCCGTGCACCGAGATGGCACCGACCGGATCGTCGATCCGCAGCTTGTCGAGGCTGATGATGGAGAACACCACCAGCACACCACCGATGGCACCGATCAGGGTGGCCAGCAGCGGCGTCGGGGTCAGGGGTTCGGCGGTGATGGCGACCAGGCCGGCCAGGGCGCCGTTCAGGGCCATGGTCAGATCGGTCTTGCCGAACAGGATGCGGGCAGTGATGGCTGCGGCAACCACGCCGCCGGCCGCCGCCATGTTGGTGTTGACGAACACCAGGGCCACGGCGTTGGCCTCGCCGATATCGGAGATCTTCAGCTCGGAACCGCCATTGAAGCCGAACCACCCCAGCCAGAGGATGAAGGTACCGAGGGTAGCCAGCGGCAGGTTGGCACCGGGGATCGGATGCACCTCGCCGTTCGGACCGTACTTGCCCTTGCGTGCGCCAAGCAGCAGGACACCGGCCAGGGCCGCGGCAGCGCCACACAGGTGCACCACGCCGGAACCGGCGAAATCAAGGAAGCCGAGGCCGTCGAGGAAACCACCGCCCCACTTCCAGTAGCCCTGCAGCGGGTAGATGAAGCCGGTCATGAAGATGGCGAAGATCAGGAAGGCCCACAGCTTCATGCGCTCGGCAACGGCGCCGGAAACGATGGACATGGCCGTGGCCACGAACACCACCTGGAAGAAGAAATCGGACATGCTGGAGTAGTAGGTCTCGCCACCACTGGCCAGTACCTCTTCCACGGTGTTGTCACCGCCGAGCAGGAAACTGATGCCGGGCCACACCGAGCTGACTCCCTCCCCGGGATACATGATGTTGTAACCCACCACCATGTACATGATGCAGGCAATGGCGAACAGGGCGATGTTCTTGAGCAGAATCTCGGCCGTGTTCTTGGAACGCACCAGACCGGCTTCCAGCATGGCGAAACCGGCGGCCATCCACATGACCAGGGCACCGGACACCAGGAAGTAGAAGGTGTCGAGCGCATAACTGAGTTGAGTAATCGCTTCCACTTTTCAATCCTCCGTAACAACGGCTGTTACGTTAGTTAGTATTAGAGCGCCTCCGGACCGGTTTCCCCGGTACGAATACGAACCGCCTGCTGCAGATCGAAGACGAAGATCTTGCCGTCGCCGATCTTGCCGGTGTTGGCCGCCTTGCTGATGGCCTCGATGACCTGATCGACCAGATCGTCGTTGACTGCCACCTCCAGCTTGACCTTGGGCAGGAAATCCACCACATACTCGGCACCGCGGTAGAGCTCGGTATGCCCCTTCTGACGGCCGAAACCCTTGACCTCGGTGACCGTCACACCTTGGACACCGATCTCGGACAGCGCCTCACGGACGTCGTCGAGCTTGAAGGGCTTGATGATTGCAGTAACTAGTTTCATATGACTTCTCCAGATTTAAGGCCCGCCCGAAGGGCGGGCTGTCAATCGCTCGATCAGAAGCTCTTGGACACGGTGAACACCACCCGATCGTCGGCCACGCCGCCGAAGATGTCCTCGCCATCGTTGTTGGTGCCGACATAGGTCAGGTCCAGCCCCACACCGGCCATCTCGGTGGACACACCGATGCTGTAGTCCATGTAGTCGGAACCCAGACCACCGCTGGCGACCGAGTCATAGGCATCGCCGTCGGAGAAACCGACATGGGCCGCGACCGTGACGCCTTCCGCGACCTCGTACTCGGCGCCGAGATCGATGTACCAGGCACTCTCGCTGACACCGACGAAGTTCAGCTCGTTGGAGTAGTAGACACCGGCGCTGAAGAAGCTGTAGCTGCCGGTCAGGTAGACCTCGGTGGTATTGGCGTCGTCATAGCCCGGATAGCTGTAGCGGATCACACCCAGGTCATAGCCGAACTCGCCAACCTCGCCGGCATAGCCGAGATACAGATCGGCCTCCAGCTGCGGATCGGTCGAGGTACCGGAGAAGAAGTTGGAATCGACATTGGATGCCCAGGCACCGATGTAGAAGCCGCTCTCGTGTGCCCAGTCGAAACCGCCCTGCAGGGCCATCTGATTGTCGGTCTGGGACACGCCGCGGAACATGTAATCGGTGGCCAGGGCCACGTTGCCGCTGATCTCGGCGGCCGCCGAGGCAGAGAGAGCGGCCATCGCAACAGCGACGCCGGCTTTGGCGAAGGTATTCATGGTTTGTTTCTCCAGTCTTGGTCAGTAGCTAGGCATTAGTTTTTGGTTGAGACTTCTCCGAATGCCGCGCTCCTTTCGGCATTTGTCTTCCCCCGGGATTTTGCATGTCCCATGCCATCTTTTATTTTTCTTGAAATACAGCATGTTATTCCTGTCGGCCGGTGACGCCGCCCCAATTGCCGCACCAAAACAGGCCGTTCAGCTCCAGCATGCACCATCCCTGTGCGCCCTTTTGGTGCGCGCTGCGCCGCACTGGACGCCTGCGGAGACCATGGGCTAAAGTGGCCGCCATGATCGATCCCAAACTCTTCGACGACCTGGCACAGCGCATCAACGCGGCCATGCCCGGTGGTCTGCGCGAGCTGCAGACGGACCTCGACAAGACCATCCGCAGCGCGGTGCAGAACGCCCTTGGCAAGCTCGATCTGGTGACCCGCGAGGAGTTCGACATCCAGAGTCGGGTGCTGGCCCGTACCCGGCAGAAGCTGGAAGACCTGACCGGCCGGGTGGAGGCCCTGGAACGCCAGCTGCTGGACGAGCCGCCGGCCGGCGGAACGCCAGCCGCCCCCGAGCAGGACATGGACGGCGGCTGAGGCCCCGTCGGCGCGCGCCCCAGGAAGGGGCGCCTCAGGCAATGAGCACCAAGGAAGGAACGCCATGTCCCTGGCTATCGTCCATGGCCGCGCGCAGCTCGGCATCGAGGCGCCGCTGGTCACCATCGAGGTCCATCTGGCCAACGGCCTGCCCGGCCTGTCCATCGTCGGCCTGCCGGAGGCCGCGGTGCGCGAAAGCAAGGACCGGGTACGCGCTGCCCTGCAAAACGCCGGATTCGACTTCCCGGCACGGCGCATCACCATCAACCTCGCCCCGGCCGACCTGCCCAAGGAAGGCGGACGCTTCGACCTGCCGATCGCTCTCGGCATCCTCGCCGCCTCCGGCCAGCTGCCGCTGGAGACCCTGGACGGCTACGAGTTCGCTGCCGAGCTGGCGCTCTCCGGAGCATTGCGTCCCATCCCCGGCGCCCTGCCCCTCGCCCTGCAGACCGCGGCTGCCGGACGCCGGCTGATCCTGGCCGAGGCCGATGCGAGTGAGGCGGCCCTGGCCGGCGGACCCGGGGTCCACGGTGCCAGCCATCTGCTCGATGTGTGCCGCCACCTGCAGGGCAACGAGCCGCTGCCCCTCGCCTCGCCCCCGGCCGCCGCGGCGCCGGCCGACCACCCCCGTCCCGAGTTCGATCTGGCCGAGGTACGCGGCCAGCAACAGGCCCGCCGCGCGCTGGAGATCGCCGCGGCCGGCGGCCACCATCTGCTGTTCATCGGCCCGCCCGGCAGCGGCAAGAGCATGCTCGCCACCCGGCTGCCGGGCATCCTGCCGCCGATGAGCCGCGAGGAGGCGCTGGAAGCCGCAGCCATCGCTTCCATCGCCGGCCGGCCGTTGCAGGCCGGGAACTGGAAACGCCGGCCCTTTCGCAACCCCCATCACAGCGCCTCCGCCACGGCCCTGGTCGGTGGCGGCAGCCGGCCGCGGCCGGGGGAGATCTCCCTGGCGCACCGCGGGGTGCTGTTCCTCGATGAACTGCCGGAATTCGAGCGTCGGGCGCTGGAGGTGCTGCGCGAACCCCTGGAGAGCGGCACCATCACCATCTCCCGCGCCGCGCGCCAGGCCGAGTTCCCGGCCCGCTTCCAGCTGGTGGCGGCCATGAACCCCTGCCCCTGCGGCCACCTCGGCGACCCCGCCCGCGCCTGCCGCTGCACCCCGGACCAGGTGCAGCGCTACCGCGGCCGCCTCTCCGGCCCCCTGCTGGACCGCATCGACCTGCAGGTGAGCGTGCCGCGACAGCCGGCAGAGCGGCTGGAGGGGCCACCGGGCGAGGACAGCGCCGAGGTGCGCCGGCGGGTCATCCAGGCCCGGGCACGCCAGCAGGCCCGCGGCACGACCAACGCCCAGCTGGCCGGGTCCCTGCTTGACAGCGCCTGCCGACTGGCCGCCGCAGACCACCAGCTGCTGCATCGGGCGGTGGAACGCCTCGGCCTCTCCGCCCGTGCCCGGCACCGCATCCTGCGCGTGGCCCGCACCATCGCCGACCTGGCCGACGCTGAGCGGATCGCCGCCAGCCACCTCTCGGAGGCCATTCAGTACCGCTGCCTGGACCGTCCGCCGGGCGCGCTATAATCCCCTTCCCCTTCGGACGAACGGATTCCCACCATGAGCGCACAGCAGCTTGCCGACCTCCTCGATCGTCTGGAAGCCGAACTGCGCCGCCAGCGACTGTGGGAGGCAAACCCGCCCTCGGCGGCGGCCCTGGCCAGCCCCCTGCCCTTCTGCCACGACACCCTGGCCTTCCACCAGTGGCTGCAGTGGGTGCTGATCCCGCGGCTGCGGGCCCTGCTCGACGCCGGCCGGCCGCTGCCCCACGACAGCGCCATCGCGCCGATGGGGGAGGAGATGTTCAGGGACTACCCGGAGGACACCCTCGGACTGCAGCGGCTGCTGGTACAGATCGACGCCTGTCTCACGGGCCGGGACTGAATCCAGGGAGGCGGCCCGGGGGATGCGGTGACATTTGCCGGCCAACTGGTAACATCGAATCTTCCCAGACTCCGGCGACCGACAGTCATGGCCCAGTGCCCGCGCCCGACCATTCCATCCCTGCTGCTCGCTGCCCTGGCCACCGCCGCCCTGCTGCTGGCCGGCTGCCAGCCGGAAGCCCCGTCGGCCCCGGCCACCGCCAAGGCCCGCCCCCACTGGGTGGAAGTGGCCGCGGTGGTGGAACGTAGCGAGCGGCGCCCCTTCACCCGCCCCGGCACCCTGCGCGCCCGGCGGCTGGTGCGGTTGCACAATCAGGAGGAGGGTCTGATCCGCGAGATCGCGGTCTACGAGGGTGACCGGGTACGCGCCGGCCAGCTGCTGATCCGCTTCGACGACGCCCTGCTGCGCGCCGAGCTGGACAAGGCCCGCGCCACGCTGCGCCAGGCCGAACAGGACCTGGCGCGAATCCGCGGCCTGGCGGAGAAGAACCTGGTGTCCGCCGAGGAACGACTGCAGGCCGAAACCGCCCTGCGCGTCGCCCGTGCCGAACTGCGGCTGCTCGAGACCCGCCTCGGCTACATGCAGATCCACGCCCCCTTCGCCGGACTGATCGCCGAACGCCGGGTGGAACCGGGCGATGCCGTGCCGAGCTTCACCCATCTGCTGACCCTCATCGACCCCGCCTCCCTGGTCGCCGAACTGACGGTCTCGGAACTGCGGCTGGCCGAGATCGCGCCCGGCGACCCGGCCGAGCTGCGCATCGATGCCCTGGGCGAGGCGCGCTTCCCGGGCCGGGTGCGGCGCATCCATCCGACCATCGACCCGGCCACCCGCCAGGGGGTGATCGAGGTCGCCCTGGAACCGGTGCCAGCGGGGGCCCGCGCCGGCCAGTTGTGCCGCGTCACCCTCGCCGGCAAGCCACGGCACCGCCTGCTGCTGCCGCTGGCGGCGCTGCGCCGCGACGCGCGCGGCGAATATGTCTACCGCCTGGATGCCGGACAGCGGGTGCGCCGCCAGGCGGTCCGCACCGGCCTGGCGCTGGGTGAGGAGATCGAGCTGCTGGAGGGGCTGACCGCCGGCCAGCAGGTGGTCATCCGGGGTTTCCTCGGCCTGCGTGACGGCAAGGCCGTGGAGGTCGTCACCGCGGCGGAACGGCAGGGCGATGCCGGCTGAGGCCGGCGGCGGCCTGGCGGCCTGGTCGATCCGCCACCCGGTGGGGGTGAGCATGATCGCCCTGGCGCTGGTGGTGCTCGGCCTGTTCGCCTACCAGCGGCTGGCGGTGGACCTGCTGCCGCACATCATCTATCCCGAGATCCGCGTGCGGGTGCTCGACCCGGGGGTGCCGGCGCGGATCATGGAAGACCGTGTGACCCGTCAGCTGGAGGAGCAATTGGCAATCACCGAGGGCGCCATCGCCGTGCAGTCGCGCAGCGCCGAAGGCAGCAGCTCGGTCGATCTGTCCTTCCCCTATGGCACCGACATCGACGTCGCCCTGCGCGATGCCAGCATCCGCCTGGACCGCGCCAAACGCTTCCTGCCGGACAGCATCCAGCCACCGATCATCTACAAGCGCGACCCCTCGCAGATCGCCGTCGTCGAATTCGTGGTCAGCTCGCCGGTCCGTGATGGTGTGGCACTGCGCAACTGGGTGGACTATGTGTTCAGCAAGTGGTTTCTCAATCTGCCAGGGGTGGCGGCGGCCGAGGTCGGCGGCGGCCTGTTGCGCGAGATCCGCATCCTCCCCGACCTGCAGCGGCTGAACGCCGTCGGCCTGTCGCTGGACGACCTCGCCGAGCAGCTGCGGCGCGCCAATCTGGATCTGCCCGGCGGCCGCCTGCAGACCCCGGCGCGGGAATACGCCAGCCGCACCGCCGGCCGCTTCAGCCGCCTGGAGGAGATCGCCGCCCTGCCGCTGGCGCTGCCCGGTGGCGGCAGCCTGCCACTCGGCGAGGTCGCCGAGGTCCGCGACACCCACCAGGACGAGCGCATCCGCGTGCGCTTCAACCAGCGTCCCGGCGTCAAGCTGTCGATCCAGAAACAGCCCACGGCCAACACCGTTGCGGTGGTCGACGCGGTGCGCCAGCGCCTCGCCTGGATGAGAGACAACCGACTGCTGCCGGCCGACATCCAGGTCGACGCGGTCAGCGACCAGGCGGTATACATCCGCCATGCCCTGAACAACGCCGCCCTGGCGGCCCTCTCCGGGGCCCTGCTGGCGATGGCGGTGGTGTTCCTCTTCCTTGGCGATCTGCGCCGTACGCTGATCATCGGCAGCGCCATTCCCATCGCCCTCTGCGTCACCTTCCTGGCCATGGCGCTGGGCGGCCTGACCCTCAACGTGATGACCCTCGGTGGTCTGGCGGTGGGCATCGGCATGCTGGTCGACAGCACCATCGTCATGCTGGAGAACATCCAGCGCCACCAGCGCGCCGGCCAGACGGGCACCTCGGCCGGCCTGGCCGCCGCCGCCGAGGTCAACAGTCCCATCGTCGCCTCCACCTCCACCAACCTGGCGGCAATCCTGCCCTTCCTTCTGATCAGCGGTCTCATCGGCCTGCTGTTCCGGGAGCTGATCTTCACCGTCGCCTCGGCCGTGTTCGCCTCCATGGTGGTGGCCCTGACACTGGTACCGGCCTGGGGCGCCCGGTTGCAGGAACATTCCCGCCCCACGCGGCTGCGGCGCGGCTTCGACCGGCTGATGGCCCGCCTGGAGGCCGGCTACGGCTGGCTGCTCGCCGGCCTGCTGCGTCGGCCGGCCCGCCAGCTGTTGCTGGTGGGCCTGTTCATCGCCCTGCTGGGCTGGAGCCTGCCGCCCTTCCTGGCTGGCAAGCAGCTGTTCCTGCCAAGCTTCGACGACGGCCAGATCTATGTCGGGGTCAGCGCCGATCCGGGGATCACCCTGGAACAGATGGACGCCGGCGTGCGCCGCCTGGAGGCGTTGTTCCTGGCCCAGCCCGAGGTCAGCCAGGTGTTCGTCACCACCGGCGGCTTCATCTTCGGCCGCACCACCCGCGAGCTGAGCAGCCGTGCTTCGCTGTATGTCCAGCTGCGGCCGCTGGCCGAACGCGGCATCGACGCCAACCGCTGGATCGAACGCATGAACGACGAGATCAGCCGCCTGAAGCTGGTCGGTTACCGGGTCTATCTGCGCCTGCGCGGCCTGCGCGGCCTGCGCCTGGGCCGCGGCGAGGACGACATCAACCTGCGTGTGCAGGGACCGGACCTGGCCGTGCTGGCCGAACTGGGCCAGGTGCTCAGCGGGCTGCTCGGCGAGGTCGAGGGACTGCGCAACATCGTCAGCTCCAGCGAGACCCAGCGCCAGGAACTGGTGGTTCGCATCGACCGTGAGCGGGCCGCCGAGCTGGGGCTGAGCCTGGCCGAGATCGGCACGGCCCTCAACTACGCCCTGGAGGGACGGGTGGTGAGCGACTTCCTCGACCGGGATCGGCAGTTCGACATCCGCCTGCGCCTGCCGCAGCCGGAGCTGGAGAGCCTCGACCAGCTCGGCAACCTGCTGCTGTTCGCCTCCGACGCGGGGCGCCCCGCGGTCCATCTGGGCGATCTGGCACGGATCGAGATCGCCGCCGCGCCAGCCGAGATCCTGCGCGACCAGCAGCAGCGCATCGTCGAGGTCTCCGCCTCGCTGACCGGGGCGCGGCCGCTCAGCGAGATCAGCCGCGAGGTCAGGGAGCGGCTGCAACAGCTCGAACTGCCGGACGGCTACCGGGTGTACGACACCGGCGTGCTGGACGAACTGCGCCAGGGCCGCCGCCTCAGCCAGCAGCTGCTCGGCCTGGCCCTGTTTCTGGTGCTGGTGGTGATGGCCGTGCAGTACGAGTCGCTGCGCAACCCGCTGGTGATCCTGCTCGGCGTGCCCTTCGCCGCGACCGGCGCGGCCCTGGCCCTGCCCTGGCTGGAGGTGCCTCTGTCGATGCCGGTCTGGCTGGGTTTCATCATGCTCGCCGGCATCGTGGTCAACAATGCCATCGTGCTGGTGGAATACATCGAGCTGCTGCGCCAGCGCGGCGAGGCAGCGGGGGCGGCGATCGTCGCCGCCGGCCGCCAGCGGCTGCGGCCCATCCTGATGACCACCCTGACCACGGTGATGGGCCTGACACCGCTGGCGGTCGGCGCCGGGGCCGGGGCGGAGATGCTGCAGCCGCTGGCCCAGACCCTGGTCTTCGGCCTGGGCTTCTCGCTGCTGGTCAGCCTGCTGCTGATCCCGGTGCTGTACCGCTGGCTGCACCCTTCCGGCAACTGAAACCGCACTTGGAGCCACCCCGCCGGACTGCTACCCTGCCGTTCAGACGACCGCCCGTGCGGGGATGGCGGTTTCCATGCCTCCGGCAACCACGAGGGAGAGACCATGAGCGAACAGACCACACCCAGCATCAGCGACGATCCGCTCTACCAGCTGCTGCGCGAGGGGCGCATCGACGAGTTCAACCAGCAGAAGGCGGAAGGCGCAACCATCAACCTGTCCGGCGTCGATCTGCGTGGCATCGACCTGAAGGGACTTGATGCCGCCGGCATCGACTTCCGCAACACCTATTTCCGCCAGGCCGACCTGCGCGGCATCGACTTCAGCCAGTGCCGTCTGGAAGGCGCCAGCATCCATGCCGCCAAGATCTCCGGCTGCCTGTTCCCGCCCGAGCTGGCCGCGGAGGAGATCGTCCTCTCCCTGGAGCACGGCACCCGGATGCGCTATCGCTAACCCGGATATTGCATCAGGCCCCCGGATGATGGCGTGGCCGGACCCGCCGGGGATCGCGGCCTGGAGACCGCTCCTGCGGGGCATGGCGGCACCCTGGTAGGAGCGGCCTCCAGGCCGCGATTGGCGTGGTGTTATTAACCCGGCAACTGAATATGCCGGATTCAGGCGATCGTAGCGAGCATGGTGGGAGAACGAGAACGAATCTTCACGATTTCGAGACGCATCGTGGGCACTACGCAACGAGAAACCGGGGAGATTCGGGCCGTTCTCCTGCCCGCACAATAGATCAGTCCCAAGTCCGACAGGCTGCCAACCCGGAAATTGCATCGGGCCCCGGACGATGGCGTGGCCTGACCCGCCGGGAATCGCGGCCTGGAGGCTGCTCCTGCGGAGCATGGCGGCTCAATCCCCGGGCGCAGGGTACAGCGCCACGTGGCTCGCATACCAGAAGGCATGGTCACGCACCGTGGAGGCGGCGGCGAGCAGGGCCGCCTCCGCCTGGCGGCGCAGCGCGCTGTCGCCCTGGCGCGCGGCCACCGCCAGGCTGACCCGGATCAGCACCGCCGAGGGCGAGGGCAGTGCGCCGTCGGCCAGGGCCGGCTCGCTGCTGCCCCAGGGCAGCAGCGGCCGATCGTCGAGACGCCAGCCGCGGGCATCGTGGAAACGCTGCCAGGCATCGGCCACCAGGGCCTGCACCGCCTGCCGCGTGCCGGCGTCGCCGTAGGCCTCCGCCCAGGCCCAGAGCGCCTCGGCGACATAGGCATAGTCCTCCAGCGAGGCCCGGCCCAGGGTCTCGTCATACCCCCGGGCCCGGCGCAGGCTGCCATCGGGAGCGCGGAACTCGCGCAACAGGAAGAGCCGCATCCGGTCCGCCGCCGCCCGAAAGCGCTGCCGGTCGGCCGCCGTCGACATACCCTGTGCCGCCTCCACCAGGGCGCTCAGCACCAGCGCATTCCAGCCGGCCAGCCGCTTGTCGTCCACCGGCAGACTGCGCCGGCTGCGCGCCGCCAGCAGCCGCCCACGCACCCCGTCCAGCCAGCGCCGGGCGGCCTCCAGGCTCAGGCCTTCGGCGCGGGCGAAATCCGCCAGCGGCATGGCCGGAACCAGCAGGTAACCCGCCTCGAAGCGCGGCGGACGATCGAGCCCGAACAGGCGCTGCAGCCGGCCCCGGTCTGCCTCCGGCAGGGTCTGCCCCAGCACCGCCTTCGTCCACAGGTAGTAGCCGCCCTCGACGCCCTCGGCATCGACCGCGGAGAAACTGGCCACGCAGCCGCCCTCCCCGGGACACATCTCGCGCAGCAGGAAATCCAGGGCCTCGCGGGCGACCTCCTCCCAGCGCGGCTCGGCCAGCTGGCGCGCCGCGCGCAGATAGAGCCGGGCCAGCAGGGCATTGTCGTAGAGCATCTTCTCGAAATGGGGGGTCTCCCAGCCTGGATCCACGCAGTAGCGGAAGAAACCGCCACCAATGTGATCGCGCAGGGCACGGCCGGCCATCTGCTCCAGGGTCAGGCGCAGGTGGGCCTCCAGCGTGGGCTCCTCCTGCCGGGCCAGCAGTTCGAGGCCGGCCAGCAGCTGGGGCGCCATGGGAAAGCGGGACTGTCCGCCGAAGCCGCCCTGCAGCTCGTCGGCATAGCCCAGCCACTGGCTGCGCAGCGCCTGGCGCAGATAGCGCGGATCCACCGGGATCGGCTCGGCGGACGCCGCCTCGGGGGCGCCCGCCGCCTCGCGCGCCAGCCGGGCCAGTTCCTGCGCCTCCCTTGCCCAGCGCTGCTGCAGGCTCTCCAGCAGGCTGCGGAATTCATCCGCCGGCAGGTAGGTGGCGCCGACCAGGGGATAACCCTCCGGCGTGAGGAAGACGTTCAGCGGCCAGCCGGCGCTGCCCCGGCTGCGCTCCACGAAGTCGATCAACTGCGCATCCAGCGCCGGCTGCAGTTCGCGGTCGACCTTGACCGGAACGAAGTGCTTGTTGATGAAGGCGGCCAGCTGCGGATCGCGGTAGCTCTCGCGCTGCATGACGTGACACCAGTGGCAGGCGAAGTAGCCGCTGGAGATGAACAACAGCTTGTTCTCGCGCCGCGCCTGCTCCAGGGCGGCACGGCCCCAGGGCTGCCAGTCGACCGGATCCTCGCCGTGCATGGCGAGATAGGGTGAGGGATGGCCAAGCAGGCGGTTGGCCGCCACAAGGGGGAACGGCGCCAGCAGGCAGCCGAGCAACAGCAGACTCAGCCAGGCCCCCAGGGCGCGGCCCGGGCGTTCAGTGACCGGACTGTTTATCCTCTTCCTCCTCGATGCGGTCCAGCTCGGCCTCCATCTCCGCCTCGCTGAGCGGCGCCTCCCCTGTCTCCTCCGGGGCGGCCTCACGCGCCCGGCGCGCCAGGAAACTGCGGGAGACGAAGATGCCGAGCTCGTAGAGCAGCCACATGGGGACCGCCAGCAGGGTCTGGGAGATGATGTCCGGCGGGGTCAGCAACATGCCGATGACGAAGGCACCGACCACCACGTAGGGACGCTTCTCGGCCAGGGCCTCGGGGGTGGTCATGCCCATCCAGACCATGACGAAGGTTGCCACCGGCACCTCGAAGGCCGCGCCGAAGGCGAAGAACAGCATCATCTCGAAATCCAGATACCTGCCGATGTCCGGCGTGACCGCCACCCCCTCGGGCGCGGTGCTGGTGAGGAACAGCGAGAGGATGGGCAGGATGACGAAATAGGCGAAGGCCGCGCCGGCATAGAACAGGAAGGTACTGGAGACCAGCAGCGGCAGGGCGATGCGCCGCTCGTGGCGGTACAGGCCGGGGGCGATGAAACCCCAGGCCTGGTAGAGCACATAGGGCATGGCCAGAAAGATGGCCAGCACCAGGGTTGCCTTGAGCGGGATCAGGAAGGGGGCGATGACCTCGACCGCGATCAGCGAGGCGCCCTCCGGCAGATTGCGGCTCAGCGGCTCGGCCATCAGCGAGAAGATGCTGTTGGCGAAGGGGCTCATGACCAGGAACAGCACCAGCACTGCCAGCACCATGCGCAGCAGCCGGTCGCGCAACTCCAGGAGATGCGACATGAACGGCTGTTCGTTGTCCTCGACCGGTTCGGTCGGCGGTTCAGGCGTGGTCATCTTGGCGCTGGATGGCAGGCTTCGCGGCCGCTTCGGCCTCCCCCGCGGGGGCGGCATCGGAAACCGACGGGGTCTCCGCGACGTCCTGTCGCAGCAGCTGCTCGGCGGCGGTTGCGGCGTCGCGCGTCTCCTCGATGATCTCGTGCAGGCCGGCGGACTCGGCCTGCCTGGCGAGGGTCTGCTTGAGTTCCTCGGCGGCGATCTCGCGGTCGATCTCGGACTTGACGCTGCGCACCACGCTGCGCGCCTTGCCCAACCAGAGGCCGGCGGTGCGCGCCAGGCGCGGCAGCCGTTCCGGCCCCACCACCAGCAGGGCGATGACCATGATCAGGCCGAGTTCCCAGAAACCGATATCAAACATGATGCCTGTGCCCCGCCCTCAAGGGCGGGGACGCCGGTCTCAGGCCTTGTCCTTTTCGCGGGTCGCTTCACCCTCGATGGTCTGGCCTTCCTTGCCCTCCAGCTTTTCCGGGGCGGCGTCCGCTTTCTCGCCTTCCTGGACGGCATTCTTGAAGCCCTTCACCGCCGTGCCCAGGTCGCTGCCCAGGGTACGCAGCCGCTTGGCGCCGAACAGGATGAGCACGATCGCCAGGATGATTAGCAATTGCCAGATACTGATACCCATGATTCTCTCCCACCGCCGGGGCGGCTCTCACTTCATGAATGCGTCTTGGCGCCACGCGCCGCCTTTTCCTCCAGGCCCGACAGGCCGAAGCGGCGCTGCAGCTCGCGCAGCACGTCCTCCGGCCCCAGCCCGCGATGGGCCAGCATGACCAGACTATGAAACCACAGATCGGCGGTTTCATAAACGAGCTGTTCATCGGACCCGCCCTTGGCCGCGAGCAGGGTCTCGGTGGCCTCCTCGCCGACCTTCTTCAGGATGGCGTCCATGCCCCCGGCATAGAGCCGCGCGACATAGGAGGCCTCGGGATCCGCCGCCTTGCGTTCCTCGAGGATCTTCGCCAAACGTTGCAGAACGTCGCTCATCGTGCCCCCATCCGCCTGCTCCCGCAGGGCTATTTGTAGATCTCCGCCGGATCCTTCAGGACCGGCTCCACCGCCACCCAGCGCCCGTCCTCCAGACGGTTGTAGAAACAGCTGTGCCGTCCGGTATGACAGGCGATGCCGCCGATCTGTTCGATCTTCAGTAACACCACGTCCTTGTCGCAGTCGACGCGGATCTCCCGCACCCACTGCACGTGGCCGGAGGACTCGCCCTTGGGCCACAGCCGGCCGCGTGAACGCGACCAGTAGACGGCCTGCCCGCGCTCGGCGGTGAGCCGCAGTGCCTCGCGATTCATCCAGGCGAACATCAGCACCTCGCCGCTCGCCGCGTCCTGGGCGATGGCCGGCACCAGGCCGTCCGCAGTCCACTTGATCTCGTCCAGCCAGGCCTCGCTCACAGCCGCACCTCGATACCATGTTTCGCCATGTACTCCTTGGCCTCGCGGATGCTGTATTCGCCGAAGTGGAAGATGCTCGCCGCCAGCACGGCGTCGGCATGACCCTCGGTGACGCCCTCGACCAGATGCTGCAGCCCGCCGACCCCGCCGGAGGCGATCACCGGCACCTCGACGGCATCGGCCACGGCCCGGGTCAGGGCCAGATCGAAGCCGTCGCGGGTGCCATCGCGGTCCATGCTGGTGAGCAGGATCTCGCCGGCACCGAGCGCGACCATGCGCCGCGCCCAGTCCACGGCATCGATGCCGGTCGGCTTGCGTCCGCCGTGGGTGAAGATCTCCCAGCGCGGCGTCTCGCCGGTCTCGACCTGCTTGGCGTCGATGGCCACCACGATGCACTGCGAACCGAAGCGCTCGGCGGCCTCGCCGACGAACTCGGGGCGGTGCACGGCGGCGGTGTTGATGGCCACCTTGTCGGCACCGGCATTGAGCATGCGGCGGATGTCGGCCAGCTCGCGGATGCCGCCGCCAACGGTCAGCGGGATGAACACCTCGCCGGCGACCTGCTCCACCACCTGTACCATGGTCTGCCGCTGATCGGAACTGGCGGTAATGTCGAGGAAGGTGATCTCGTCGGCGCCTTCCTGATCGTAGCGGCGGGCCACCTCCACCGGGTCACCGGCATCGCGGATCTCGACGAAGCGCACCCCCTTGACGACGCGGCCGGCATCGACGTCGAGGCAGGGGATGATGCGTTTGGCCAGGCCCATCGTCCGCCCCTCAGTGCCCGGCCTCGAGCTCGTCGGCAAGCTTCTGGCCCTCGGCGAAATCCAACGTGCCCTCGTAGATGGCGCGGCCGGTGATGGCGCCGACGATGCCCTCGTCGGCCACCTCGCAGAGGCGGCGGATATCGTCCAGGTTGGTGATGCCGCCCGAGGCAATGACCGGGATGGTGATGGCCCGGGCCAGGCGCACCGTGGCCTCGATGTTGACGCCGCTCATCATGCCGTCACGGCTGATGTCCGTGTAGATGATCGCCTCCACCCCGTCGCGCTCGAAGTGCTGGGCCATGTCGATGACATCATGGTTGGACAGCTTGGACCAGCCGTCGATGGCCACCTTGCCCTCCTTGGCATCCAGACCGACGATGATGTGGCCGGGAAATTCCAGGCACAGGTCGTTGACGAAATGCGGCGCGCTGACCGCCTTGGTGCCGATGATCACGTACTGCACGCCGGCATCGAGATAGGTCTGCACCGTGTCCTCGTCGCGGATGCCGCCACCGACCTGGATCGGCAGCTCGGGAAAGGCCTCGGCCACCCGGCGGATCACCTCGGCGTTGACCGGCTCGCCGGCGAAGGCACCGTTCAGATCGACCATGTGCAGGCGCCGGGCACCGGCCTCGACCCAGCGGCCCGCCACCTGCAGCGGGTCCTCCGAGAATACCGTCTCCTCCTCCATGCGCCCCTGACGCAGGCGCACGCACTTGCCGTCCTTCAGATCGATGGCGGGTATCAGCAGCATGGATGCATTCCTCTCGACGTCTCCGCTGGCTTCGGGTGCTGCGGCCTCAGACCGTCCCGTCCCAGGCAAGGAAATTGGCCAGCAGCCGCAGCCCGACCGTCTGGCTCTTCTCCGGGTGAAACTGGACCGCGAACAGGTTGTCGCGGCCGATGGCCGAGGCAAAGGTCAGGCCGTAATCAGTCCGGCCGGCAACGTGCGCCTCCTGCGCCGGCTCGGCATAGTAGCTGTGCACGAAATAGAAGCGGCTGTCCTGGGGGATGCCCGCCCACAGCGGATGCGGCCGCTGCTGGACCTGGTTCCAGCCCATGTGCGGCACCTTGAGCCGCTCGCCGGCGGCATCGCGCAGCCCCTCCGGGAAGCGCCGCACCCGGCCCGGGATCAGACCCAGCGCCGGCGTACCCTCGTTTTCTTCCGAGAACTCCAGCAGCGCCTGCATGCCCAGACAGACCCCCAGCAGCGGCCGCGTCGCGGCCGCCTCGCGGATCACGCCCACGAGTTCCAGGCGACGCAGCTCCTCCATGCAGTGGCCGATGGCGCCGACGCCGGGAAACACCACCCGGGCGGCGGCCAGGATCCGCCGCGGTTCGCGGGTGATCTGGACCTGCGCCCCCCCGGCCACATGCTCCAGCGCCTTGGCGATGGAATGCAGGTTGCCCATCCCATAATCGATGATCGCGACGGAGTTCATTGGGGATTCAGAGCATTGGGTTCAGGGGTACGGCGGCCCACAGATGGATTCAAAGACTTCCCTTGGTGGAGGGTATCACACCCGACATCCGCGGATCGGCCTCCAGCGCCATGCGCAGCGCCCGGCCGAAGGCCTTGAACACCGTCTCGGCGACGTGATGGGCGTTGTCACCGCGCAGGCCATCGATGTGCAGCGTGGCCGGCGCCTGATTGGCGAAGCCCTGGAAAAACTCGCGCAACAGGTCGACATCGAAGTCACCGATCCGGGCCCGCGGGTAGTCGACGGCATAGACCAGCCCCGGCCGGCCGGAGAAGTCGATCACCACCCGCGACAGCGCCTCGTCCAGCGGCACATAGGCATGACCGTAGCGGCGGATACCCTGCTTGTCGCCCAGCGCCTGGCGGAAGGCCTGCCCCAGGGTGATGCCGATGTCCTCCACCGTGTGGTGGGCATCGATGTGCAGGTCGCCGCGGGCGCTGATCTCCAGGTCGACCAGGCCGTGGCGCGCCACCTGCTCCAGCATGTGCTCCAGAAAGGGCACGCCGGTATCCAGACGGCAGCGGCCGCTGCCGTCGAGATCCACCCTGACCTCGACCTGGGTCTCCAGGGTTTCCCGCGTGACTTCCGACTGACGCTGCATGCTCCGACCTCTGGCAGAATGGTGGGGAGCGGCACCGGGCCGCCCGCCGAGAATTTGAAAACGTGATGAATCCTAACGGAAAACGCGCCTGGTTAGAACACTTTTCAGCGACCGCCCAGCCACGGCCAGCCGGCCGCAGCCGGCGCCGGCACCCCTCTGGGTGCTATCTAAAGTTTAATTGATTTGTATCAAGGAATCTGATCCAATGCAGACATGCGGCCTTCGGGCACACGGACATGGTGACGAGCCCCTGCTTATGAGCGCTTCCAACCCGAAAGTCATCAGCCTGTCGAACATCAAGACCGCATGCGAGAGCTGCAGTCTGCACCAGCTGTGCCTGCCCCTGGAACTGGCCCATGACGACATCGAGGCCCTGGACCGCATCATCAAGCAGCGCAAGCCACTGCACCGCGGCGACTACCTGTTCCAGATGGGCGACCCCTTCCGCGCCATCTACGCGGTCCGTTCCGGCTCCATCAAGACCTTCACCAGTAGCGGCAATGGCGACGAACAGGTCACCGGCTTCCACCTGCCGAGCGAGATCGTCGGCCTGGATGCCATCACCAGCCACCGCCATCCCTGCTCGGCCCGGGCCCTGGAGACCACCAGCGTCTGTGAGATCCCCTTCGACCAGCTGGAAGCCCTGGGCAACCGCATCCCCGGTCTGCAGCGCCAGCTGCTGCGAATCATGAGCCGGGAAATCCTCGAAGATCAGAACATGATGATCTGGCTGGGGAAAAAGTCCGCCGAGGAACGCCTGGCGGCACTCCTGCTGCGCATCTCCCAGCGCTTCCAGGAACGCAAGTTCTCGGCCCTGGAATTCAATCTCAGCATGTCGCGCACCGACATCGCCAACTACCTGGGCCTGGCGGTGGAGACCGTCAGCCGACTGTTCTCCCGCTTCCAGCAGGAAGGCCTGCTCAATGTCGACCGCAAGCACCTGATCATCCACGACCTCGACGGCCTGCAGCGCATGGCCGGCATCGACCCGGCGCGCCACCCCCGCTCCAGCTGAGCTTCCAGCCGTTCCTGTCACGGGAACATAACCTTTTTTTGACTTGGGTCATTCCTCGAAGTTCCCTTGCTGCGCACACTACCGCCTGTGCGATCTGGCGCAATGGGGGGCTTGTCCCTGCGGCAGATCGGCTTCCGGCTGCACGCGCATGTCGGACGGCGTCCTTGCGCCCGCTGGACCCGGAGCATCACCCCGGGTATTTAAGAATCTTCTAAACGACGAGACACATGGCCGGCCGCCGCCCCCTCGGGGGAAGCAGGCCATCCAGTGCAACAGGGGAGATTCCAGCGGCTCAGGGGACCGCCCCACGTGGCGTGCGACGGCAGCCCCAGGCACGGCAGCACAAGCCCGTCCCCGGCCGGCACCAGCCGGGTCGGCCATCTAGGGTTCAATCAATCTTGCGTGAGGTTGTCCAATGGATACATCGACCACTTACAACTATAAGGTCGTACGCCAGTTCGCCATCATGACCGTCATCTGGGGCATCGTTGGCATGTTGGTCGGCGTGTTTATCGCCGCCGAACTGGTCTGGCCGCAACTCAACATGGATACGCCCTGGCTGACTTTCAGCCGCCTGCGTCCGCTGCATACCAATGCCGTGATCTTCGCCTTCGGCGGCTCGGCACTGTTCGCGACGTCCTACTACGTCGTACAGCGCACCTGTCAGACACGGCTGTTCTCGGACGGGCTGGCCGCCTTCACCTTCTGGGGCTGGCAGCTGGTCATCGTGCTGGCCGCGGTCACCCTGCCGCTGGGCATCACCACCAGCAAGGAGTACGCCGAGCTGGAATGGCCGATCGACCTGCTGATCACCGTGGTCTGGGTGTGCTACGCCATCGTCTTCTTCGGCACCATCATGAAGCGGCGCACTTCTCATATCTACGTGGCCAACTGGTTCTACGGCGCCTTCATCCTGACCATCGCCGTGCTGCATGTGGTCAACAGCGCCGCACTACCGGTCACCCTGACCAAGTCCTACTCGGTCTATCCGGGCGCCATCGATGCCATGGTGCAATGGTGGTACGGTCACAACGCGGTCGGCTTCTTCCTGACCGCCGGCTTCCTTGGCATGATGTACTACTTCGTGCCCAAGCAGGCAGGCCGGCCGGTTTACTCCTACCGCCTCTCGGTAGTGCACTTCTGGGCCCTGATCTCCACCTACATGTGGGCCGGCCCGCATCACCTGCACTATACCGCGCTGCCCGACTGGACCCAGTCGGTGGGCATGATCTTCTCGCTGATCCTGCTGGCACCGTCCTGGGGTGGCATGATCAACGGCATGATGACCCTGTCCGGCGCCTGGCATAAGCTGCGCACCGATCCGATCCTCAAGTTCCTCATCGTCTCGCTGTCGTTCTACGGCATGTCGACCTTCGAGGGACCGATGATGGCCATCAAGACGGTCAACTCGCTGTCCCACTACACCGACTGGACCATCGGCCACGTCCACTCCGGCGCCCTGGGCTGGGTGGCCATGGTGTCGATCGGCTCCATGTACTATGTCATCCCGCGCATGTTCGGCCGCGAGCAGATGTACTCCATCAAGCTGGTCGACCTGCACTTCTGGACGGCGACCATCGGCGTGGTGCTGTACATCGTGTCGATGTGGATCTCCGGCATCATGCAGGGCCTGATGTGGCGTGCGGTCAACGATGACGGCACCCTCACCTACAGCTTCGTCGAGAGTGTGGAGGCCATGCATCCCTTCTACTTCGTACGCTTCCTCGGCGGCGCCGTGTTCCTGAGCGGCATGCTGATCATGGCCTACAACGTCGTCAAGACCGTCTCGGGCAACCGTCCGGTCGAAGGCGCCATTCCGCAGACGGCCTAAGGGGGATTCACTCATGAGCCATGAAGTAGTTGAAAAAAATGTCGGCCTGATGGCGATCCTGATCCTGCTGGTGATCAGCGTCGGCGGTCTGGTCGAGATCGTGCCCCTGTTCTTCCTCAAGAGCACCACCGAGCCGGTGGAGGGCCTCAAGCCACTCACTGCCCTGCAGCTGGAGGGACGTGACATCTACGTCCGCGAGGGCTGTTACCTCTGCCATTCGCAGATGATCCGGCCGTTCCGCGCCGAGACCGAGCGTTATGGCCATTACTCGGTGGCTGGCGAGTTCGTCTATGACCACCCCTTCCAGTGGGGCTCCAAGCGCACCGGTCCGGATCTGGCGCGCGTCGGCGGCCGCTACTCTGACGAATGGCACCGGGTGCATCTGATGAACCCGCGTGACGTGGTGCCGGAATCGGTGATGCCGGGCTTCCCCTGGCTGGCCGAGAACGTCCTCGATGGTGCCGACACGCCGAAGAAGATGAAGGTGCTGCGCACCCTGGGCGTGCCCTACACCGATGAGGACATCGCCGGGGCAACGGCAGCCGTCAAGGGCAAGACCGAGATGGATGCCATGATCGCCTACCTGCAGAATCTGGGCACCGTGATCAAGGCGCGGAGGTAATCGACATGAACATCGACATCAACGACATCCGCTCGCTGTTCACCGTCCTGGTCTTCGCCTCGTTCATCGGCGTCTGGATCTGGGCCTGGAGCAGCAAGCGCAAGCAGGCCTTCGAGGAAGCGGCCAACCTGCCCTTTGTCGAAGACGACATCCCTGTAGTCACAGACAATCAGAAGAAGGACGAGACCCATGAATGATTTTACGTTCTCGAGTGAATTCTGGAACTGGTGGGTCATCCTGCTCACCGTCGGCAACATCCTTGCCTGCTGGTGGCTGATCGTCTGGACCTCGAAGAAGCGCGCCGGCGAGGCCGCTGCCGGCGAGGTCACCGGTCACACCTGGGACGAGACCCTGCAGGAGTTCAACAACCCCCTGCCGCGCTGGTGGCTGTGGCTGTTCTACGGCACGCTGATCTTCAGCGCCGCCTACCTGGTCCTCTACCCGGGGCTGGGCAGCTTCCAGGGCGTGCTCGGCTGGACCGAGGAAAACCAGTACGACGCCGAGATGCAGGCGGCCGCCGCCAAGTACGACCCGATCTTCGCCCGCTATGCCCAGCAGGACATCGCCAGCCTGGCCAAGGACCGGCAGGCGGTGAAGATCGGCCAGCGGCTGTTCCTCAACTACTGCTCGGTCTGTCATGGCTCGGATGCCCGCGGCACCCGCGGCTTCCCCAACCTGACCGACAACGACTGGCTGTACGGCGGTGATCCGGCCACCATCGAGAAGAGCATTCTCGATGGTCGCCAGGGCGCCATGCCGGCCTGGAAAGACGCGCTCGGCGAGCAGGGCGTCGACGAGGTGGCAGAGTATGTCCTGTCGCTCAGCGGCCGCAAGGTCGACAGCGCCAAGGCCGAGGCCGGCAAGGTCCGCTTCGAGACCATGTGTGCCGCCTGCCACGGCATGGACGGCAAGGGCAACCCGGCCCTCGGCGCCCCCAACCTGACCGACAACATCTGGCTGTACGGCGGTTCGCCCGGCACCGTCCGCAAGACCATTGCCGGAGGACGCAACGGTCGCATGCCGGCGCACCGCGAGTTCCTCGGCGAGGACAAGGTGCACCTGCTGGCAGCCTATATCTACAGCTTGTCAGCCAAGTAACCGGAACCCTTCCGGTGGTGACGGCGGGCCTGGTGCCCGCCGTTTTTTTTTGCTCTCCTGCTAACGCCGGGGACAGCGGCTCGATCTTTTCGCGATCTGACGATCGCTCCTACAGGGGATACCGCCATGCCGGGTGGGAGTGGTCGCCAGGCCGTGATTCTCCGGCCGTCCGCGATGCCCCCTTTTTGCCCGTCACCGCCATCTGGGACGGCAAAAATGCGCGGGAAACTTGCTCCAGATCAGCAACTCCAGGGCACAGGACAAGTATATTAGTTTCTTCTTAACTAGGTCGATTGCTGGCAGCCGCATCCGCGATGCGGCAACGCCTGCAAAAGGTCGCAGAGCCCGCGACATCGAATTGGCCTAGAATGGTGGCCTCGGCCGGGCCCGCGCCGCCGCACGCCCGGTCAACCTGTGTCATCCATCGTCTGTCAGCCCCTGTGGCGACACGACAAGAACCCAACGACGGATCAGGCATGAACACGACCCAGAAAGCCGCTGCCGGCAACGGGCAGCCCGACGAGCCAATCTATCAGAAACGCAAGAAGATCTACGCCCGGGAGGTCCAGGGACCCTTCGCCAGGCTGCGCTGGCTGGCCGTGCTGGTCCTGCTCGGTCTCTACTATTTCCTGCCCTGGATCGACTTCGACGGCCACCAGTCGGTGCTCTTCGACCTGCCGGACCGCAAGTTCTACCTCTTCGGCCTGACCTTCTGGCCCCAGGACTTCTTCTACCTGGCCTGGCTGCTGGTGATCGCCGCCCTGGCCCTGTTCTTCTTCACCACCCTGGCCGGGCGCCTGTGGTGCGGCTATGCCTGTCCGCAGACCGTCTGGACCGAGGTCTTCATGTGGATCGAGCACCGCATCGAGGGCGACCGCCCCAAGCAGATGAAGCTCGACCGGATGCCGCTGAACGCCACCAAGTTCCGCATCAAGGCCACCAAGCACCTCCTCTGGCTGCTGTTCTCCGCCTGGACCGGCTTCACCTTCGTCGGCTTCTTCACCCCCATTCGCGAGCTGTCGACCTCGCTGATGAACCTGTCGCTCGGCCCCTGGGAAAGCTTCTGGATCTTCTTCTACGGCTTCGCCACCTATGGCAACGCCGGCTGGCTGCGGGAACAGGTGTGCATCTACATGTGCCCCTATGCCCGCTTCCAGAGCGCGATGTTCGACAAGGACACCCTGGTCATCGCCTATGACGAAAAGCGCGGTGAGCCGCGCGGCGCCCGCAAGCGCGGAGCCGATCCGCAGGCCCTGGGCCTCGGCGACTGCATCGACTGCACCCTCTGCGTCCAGGTCTGCCCGACCGGCATCGACATCCGCAACGGCCTGCAGTACCAGTGCATCGGCTGTGCCGCCTGCATCGACGTCTGCGACCAGGTGATGGAAAAGATGGGCTATCCCAAGGGCCTGATCCGCTACACCACCGAGAACCGCATGGAGGGCAAGTCCAGTCATATCCTCCATTTCCGCACCCTGCTCTACGGCGGCCTGCTGCTGCTGCTCAGCGCCGGCCTGGTCTACTCCATCTCCCAGCGCGTCCCGGTCGGCCTGGACATCATCCGCGACCGCAACACCCTCTACCGGGAGACCGACACCGGGCTGATCGAGAACGTCTACATCCTCAAGCTGATCAACATGGACGAGCGGCCGCACAGCTACACCCTCAAGGCGGAGGGGCTACCGGAGCTGGAGCTCGACACCGGCCGAGAGCAGATCGAGGTGCCGGCGGGCAGCGTGATCAACCTGCCGCTGCGACTGCGGATCGATCCGATCAACCTCAAGCAGCCCAGCAACGAGATCAGCTTCACCCTGCAGGCGGTCGACGACCCGAGCATCCACATCGAACAGCGGGCCCGTTTCCTCGGCCCGGCAGGAGGTTAGAATGAACGATCCGGCACAGCCGCCCCCCTGGTACCGCCAGTTCTGGCCCTGGTTTCTGATCGCCCTGCCGGCCTCGGCGGTGATCGGCGGCCTGGCCACGGTCTACATCGCCGTGCAGAGCCAGGACAGCCTGGTGGTGGACGACTATTACAAGGAAGGCCTGGCCATCAACCAGGCGCTGGACCGTGAGCATCGCGCCGCCGAGCTCGGCCTGTCCGGCCTGCTGCGCTTCCTCCCCGAGCAGAGCGAACTGCGCATCACCCTCAACGGCGACAACGCCACCCTGAGCACACTGGATCATCTGGAACTGCACCTGGTTCATCCGACCCGCGCCGAACTGGACCGCAGCCTGATCCTGGAACGCAATGCCAGGGGAGAATACGTGGCCGGGATCAGCGCGGCACCGGCGGCCCGCTGGTACCTCCAGCTCCAGCCGGCCTCGGGCGAATGGCGCCTGACCGGCCGCCTGGACCTGTCCCGGGGCGGGCAAGCCGCGCTCTCGGCGGGTTCCTGAGATTCCAGGCGGCCGCCGCGCGCTCAGCGGACGGGGGGCACCTCCAGCCAGAAGGTCACCGGTCCCTCGTTGACCAGGGCCACCTGCATGTCGGCCCCGAAGCGGCCAGCCGCCACCGGCGCATGACGCTCCCGGGCGCGTGCCAGCAGGTACTCGAACCAGCGCTGCCCCTCGGCCGGTGCCGCGGCCGGTGTGAAGCTCGGCCGCATCCCCTTGCGGGTGTCCGCCGCCAGGGTGAACTGTGGCACCAGCAGCAGACCGCCCCCCACCTCGGTCAGGGCCAGGTTCATCCGCCCTGCGTCATCCGCAAACACCCGGTAGCCGAGCAGACGGTCGAGCAGGCGGTCGGCCTCGGCCGCGCCATCCCCCCGCTGCACCCCGACCAGCACCAGCAGCCCCGCCCCGATCGCAGCGACGCGCTCGCCGGCAACCCGGACCTCGGCCTGGCTGACCCGCTGGAGCAGCCCGATCATGCCCGAGAGATCAGCCGGGCGGCCATCTCGTCGGTGGCCGCCACCAGGGCCGCAGCGATGCCGGGCTCGGTGGCCGAGTGCCCGGACGCATCCACAATCTGCAGCCGCGCCGCCGGCCAGGCCCGGGCCAGGGCCTGCGCCTGCTCCGGCGGGCAGACGCAATCGTAGCGCCCATGCACGATAATGCCGGGTATCTCCGCCAACTGGCCGGCATCCTCGAGGATCTGGTTCGGCTTCAGGAAGCACCGATTGATGAAATAATGGCTCTCGATGCGCGCCAGGGCGAGTGCGGTGAAGGGATCGGCGAAATGCCTGACCACGTCCTTGCGCGGAGAGAGGGTCGCCGTTCGCGCCTCCCACAGCGACCAGGCCTTGGCCGCGGCCATGCGCTGCACCTCGTCGTCACCGGTCAGCCGGCGGTGGTAGGCCGCCATCAGGTCGTCGCGCTCTGCGGGCGGGATGGGATCCAGGAAATCCTCCCAATAGTCCGGAAACAGGCGACTGGCCCCATCCTGGTAGAACCAGTGCAGGTCACGCGGCCGGCAGAGGAAGATGCCGCGCAGCACCAGGCCGAGCACCCGCTCGCCGTGGGCCTGGGCATAGACCAGCGCCAGGGTCGAGCCCCAGGAGCCACCGAATACCAGCCAGCGGTCGATCTGCAGATGCCGGCGGATGGCCTCGATGTCCGCCACCAGGGCCGCGGTGTCGTTGCCCTCCAGACTGGCATGCGGCGTGGAACGGCCACAGCCCCGCTGGTCGAAGAGTACGATGCGGTAGCGCTCGGGATCGAAGAACCGCCGCTGATAGGGCTCGCAGCCTGCGCCGGGCCCACCGTGCAGCACCAGTACCGGCAGGCCGGCCGGGTTGCCACACTCCTCGACGTGCAGGCGGTGCGGCGGGACCACGGCGACCGTGTGCTGGACATAGGGGCCGATCTCGGGATAGAGGGAGGTTTCCATATGGGCGCTCCTGCCGGAAGTCCGTCAGAGCCGGAACCCGGCTCTCAGAAAGACGAAAGCCCGCACAGGGCGGGCTTTCGGGTTCTTCCTCGCATCGGCCTCAGATGAACAGGCAGACGTCCGAGTCCTTGGCGACCGGCAGGAAGTAGGTGGCGCCGACGTAGTCCACACCGTCGATGAACTCGTCGGTGCTGAAGCCGAACACGTCCACCGTCATCTGGCAGGCCACCATCTTCACCTCGGCCTCGATGCACAGCTCGCGCAGCTCCTCCACCGTCGCCACGCCCTTGTTCTTGAAGGTCTTCTTCATCAGCGTCGTGGCCACCGACTCGAAACCCGGAATACCCGCCATGATCAGGTTCGGCATCGGCCAGTTGATGTCCTGGAACCACTTCGGGCCAAAGGGCATCTTCATCGGCATCGCCGGATTGCCCAGCGGGCTCACCTTGGCCTCGATCTTCTTCTTCAGCAGCAGCAGACCGTAGAAGGTGAAGAACACACTGGTCTCCCAGCCCAGCGCCGCCGCCGTCGAGGCCAGAATGAAGGGCGGATAGGCCCAGTCCAGCGTGCCCTTGGTGGCAATGATCGCCATGCTCGGCGTCCGGCTCTCCTCGATCGCCTCGAGCTTCTGCGGCAACAGTTCGTCCAGCTTCTCGTTCAGCCACTGATCCAGCTGTTCATTGGGGGTTGTTTCCGACATCGTGTCCTCCTCCTAGCCACACACTGCATCGAGTGCATGATGCATACGATAGATCTTGGTTTTTAAGGCAGCGGACGATTCCTGCTGTCACGTGCCCGGCACAAGGCAACAGTCCTGTCCTGACTCTACAAATATCGTTACTTCTCAAGGGTCGATCGCGCCGCAGCCCATGCATCCGCCGACGGCTCTCCGCCCTTCTAGTTATCGGCGAAATCGCCGGAATGGGCCACTATAGGCGGGAGCAGGGAGGGAGTCAACGCAGACCGCCCGGGGGGCCCAGCCGGCTCAGCACTGTTCCCAGGGCAGGCCATGGAAACGCCAGCCACCGACACTGCTGCGGTGGTGGTGCTCATCCAGCTCACCCTCGAAACCCTCGTCGACGTGGTAGACCTGGGTGAAGCCACTCTCCAGCAGGGCCCGTCCCGCCTCCAGCGAACGCTTGCCGCTGCGGCAGATGAGGATCACCGGCACACAACCCGCCGCGCCCTCGGCACAGATGCCACCCAGCACCACCTGCCGTACCTGGGTGACGAAATGCGGATTGACGGTCCAGTCCGGCTCATCGATCCAGGGCACGTGTACCGCACCCGTCGGATGACCTACGAACAGGTATTCCATGTTCGAGCGGATGTCGATCAACACCGTGCGCGGGTCCTGCTGCAGCATCTCCCAGGCCTGCTGGGGCGAGATAGCGACGGGTTCCCTTTCCACCTTGTCCATTGCCTGACACTCCTCATCCGGCCGCGCCGGATCACCTTGCGAAGTATAGCCCGCCTATTGCATCAAGGATTCGATGCTCAGGGCGAAGCCGGCAAGGGGAGCGGCCTTCCTTGCCAAGGCGCCGCCTTGGTACTCCCGCTGGGGCGATGCTTGCCAGCGCCCCCATGCCCCCGGTACCTTTAGCGACCCATGGACCTCACCCCTCCCAAGGCCCTGTTGCGGCCGCTTGGCCGAGCCATCGCCGACTACCGGATGATCCGCGACGGCGACCGCATCCTGCTCGGCCTGTCCGGCGGCAAGGACTCGCTGAGCCTGCTGCACCTGCTGCGCCACCTGCAGCGCCACGCCCCGGTACACTTCGAGCTGGCCGCGCTGACCGTCGACCCCATGGTGGAAGGCTTCGACCCCTCGACCCTCGCCCCCCACCTGGCGGCGCTCGGCATCCCCTTCCACTACCAGCGCGAGCCCATCATGGAACGGGCCCGGGATCACATGCAGAAGGATTCCTACTGCAGCTGGTGTGCGCGCATGAAGCGCGGCACCATGTACACCACGGCCCGCCGCCACGGCTACAACGTGCTGGCCCTGGGCCAGCATCTGGACGACCTGGCGGAGAGCTTCCTGATGTCGGCCTTCCATGGCGGCCGACTGCAGACCATGAAGGCCTGCTACACCAACGATGCCGGCGATGTGCGCATCATCCGCCCGCTGGTCTATGTCCGCGAGCGCCAGCTGGCCGCCTTCGCCGGCGAGCGCGGCCTGCCGGTGATCAAGGACAACTGCCCGGCCTGTTTCCGCATGCCCACCCAGCGCGCGCACATGAAGGCGCTGCTGGCTGGGGAGGAGGAAAGCAATCCGGGCCTGTTCAAGGCGCTTCTCTCCACCATGCGCCCACTCATGGCAGAAGAAAGCGCGAAAATCATCAACGATTTCCCACTCTTCCCGGGAAAGCCACGAAGCCGCAAAAAGGGGCGGGGCAAGCGCGAGGAGAAGCTGCAAAGTGGGGATCACGAACAGGAATCGGCCTGAATCGTGCGCGCCCGCCTCGTAAAGGGCCTGATCTGGCTCACATCCAGGCTGCCGCTGCGGATCGATCACGCCCTTGGCGCCGCGCTCGGCTGGTGCCTCGCCGTCCTGCCCACGCCGCTGCGGCGGATCAGCGCCATCAACCTCGGCCTCTGCCTGCCGGAACACAGCCCGGAGGAACGCCGCCGCCTGCTGCGCCGCAGCCTGATGGAGACCGGCAAGGCGGCGCTGGAAACCGGCCCGCTCTGGACCTGGCCGGCCGAACGGCTGTTCCCGCTGATCCGCGAGGTGCACGGTGCCGAGGCGGTGGACGCGGCGCTGGCGGCGGGGGGCGGGGTGATCGTCGCCACCCCCCATCTCGGCAGCTGGGAGATGGCTGGCCTGTACTGCGCCGAACGCTGGGGCATCACCAGCCTCTACCGGCCACCGCGGCTGCGCGCCCTGGAAGCCCTGACCCGGGCCGGCCGCGAACACCTGGGTGCACGCCTGGTGCCCACCGACGCCGGCGGCATCCGCAGCCTGTTCGCCACCCTGCGTGGCGGCGGCGTGGTCGGCATCCTGCCGGACCAGGACCCGGGCGCCAGCGGCGGCGTGTTCGCCCCCTTCTTCGGGGTTCCGGCCAACAGCATGCTGCTGCTCTCCCGACTGGCGCGCAAGACCGGAGCGGCGGTGGTCTTCACCTACTGCGAACGCCTGCCACGCGCCCGCGGCTACCGCATGCACTTCCTGCCGGCCGCCGCCGGCATCGACGATGCCGACCCGCTGACCGCCGCCAGCGCCCTGAACCGCAGCGTCGAACAGTGCGTGCGTGCCCTGCCGGAGCAGTACCAGTGGAGCTACCGTCGTTTCCGCAGCCGCCCGCCGGGCGAAGCGCCGCTGTACTGACCCGCGGCCGCTCAGTCCTCGCGGATGGCCACCAGCTGGGCCTCGTTGCGCAGCCCCTGGCTCAGGTCGCCCTGGCGACCCTCGTCGCGGTAGAGCAGCGGCCGCAACGGCGCGAACAGCTCAAGCAGCTCACCTGGCGCCAGCCGGTAGGCGGGATTGCGCGGCCCGGCATCGTCCACCGCCTCGCGCACATAGGTCTGGTAATAGAGCAGCCCGCCGGGACGCAGGGCGGCGATCAGTGCCGGGGCCAGCGCCCGCTCCAGGAAACGGCTGACCACGATGACATCGAAGTGCCGCACCGCGGGCGGCTCGGCCAGCACATCGCGCACCTCGGCCTGCAGCGCCAGGCCGCCGGCGGCCGCCCGAGAGCGCAACTGGCCGATGGCCACCGGAGAGACATCCCAGGCGCTGACCTCGAACCCCCGCGCGGCGAGGTACAGGGCATTGCCGCCGCGGCCACAGGCCAGGTCCAGCGCCCGGCCGGACAGCGGCAGCAGATGACCGTAGTCATGCAGCACCGCGGCAGGCCGCGGCTCCTCGCTGGCCGCCCGGTAGATGGCATCCCACTTGTCGGCCGGCCCGCTCACCGCCGCCAGAAGGCCGGGGTGAGCAGCACCAGCAGGGTGAAGATCTCCAGCCGGCCGAGCAGCATGGCGAAACACAGTACCCACTTGGCGGTATCGCTGAGATTGGCATAGTGATAGCCGACCTCGCCCAGCCCCGGCCCCAGGTTGTTGATGCAGGCGGCCACCGCGGAGAAGGCCGTTACCTGGTCGAGGCCGGTGGCCATCAGGATCAGCATCATGATGCTGAAGGCGGCGACATAGCTGGCGAAGAAACCCCACACCGAGTCGATCACCGCATCCGGCATCGGCTTGTGGTTCACCTTGACCGGGATCTGCGCATTGGGGTGCACCAGACGGGTGATCTCGCGCATGCCCTGCTTCAGCAGCAGCAGGAAGCGGATCACCTTCATGCCGCCACCGGTGGAGCCGGCACAGCCACCGATGAAGCTGGTGAACAGCAGCAGCACCGGCAGAAAACCCGGCCAGTTGTAATACTCGGCGGTGGTGAAACCGGTGGTGGTACCGATGGACACGGCCTGGAACAGCCCATGGTGGGCGGCATCCCCCCAGTTGGTGAAGGTCCGGGTCAGGTACAGATAGAGCACGGTCAGGGCCGCCACCAGGCCCAGCACCCCGAGATAGGTACGCACCTCGGAATCGGCGAAATAGGGCCGCAGGCTCGCTGAGCGCCAGGCAGTAAAGTGCAGGGCGAAATTGATCCCGGCCAGCAGCATGAACACCACGGCGATCATCTCGATCAGCTCGGACTCGAAGAAGCCCATGCTCTGGTCATGGGTCGAGAAACCGCCGATGGCCACGGTGGAGAAGCTGTGGGCGATGGCATCGAAGCCGTCCATCCCGGCCAGCCAGTAGGCGAAGGCACAGGCCATGGTCAGGCTGAGATAGATGTACCACAGGGCCTTGGCGGTCTCGGTGATGCGCGGTGTCAGCTTGCTGTCCTTCATCGGCCCCGGCGTCTCGGCGCGGTACAGCTGCATGCCGCCGATGCCGAGCATGGGCAGCACCGCGACCGCCAGCACGATGATGCCCATGCCGCCGAGCCACTGCAGCTCCTGGCGGTAGAAGAGGATCGACTTGGGCAGGGCGTCGATGCCGGTGATCACCGTGGCCCCGGTGGTGGTCAGGCCGGACAGCGACTCGAACATCGAGTCGGTGAGCGACATGTGCGGCGCATCGCCGAGCATGAAGGGCACGGCACCGACGGCGCCCAGCACCACCCAGAACAACACCACCACCAGGAAGCCGTCGCGCAGCCGCAGTTCGCGGCGGTGGTGGCGCGCCGGCAGCCAGCACAGGAAACCGGCGGCGACGATGATCAGGAAGCCGTGCAGGAAGGGCATCAGCGCACCGTCCCGATAGAAGAGCGAAACCAGCATCGGCGGCACCAGGGTGACGCTGAACAGCATCATCAGCAACCCGAGGATGCGCTGGATGGTCTGGTACTGCATGCGCGGCGTCCTACCCGTTAACAGGCCCTAAAGAAAGAACACACCGACCTGGAACAGGCGCTCGACCTCGGGGATACAGCGCTTGTCGACCAGGAACAGGATGACGTGATCGCCGCTCTCGATCACGGTGTCGTGATGGGCGATGATCACCTGCTCACCGCGCACGATGGCACCGATGGTGGTGCCAGGCGGCAGCTTGATCTCCTCCAGCCGCCGCCCCACCACCTTGGAGGTCTTGGCATCACCGTGGGCCACCGCCTCGATGGCCTCGGCGGCGCCGCGACGCAGGGCGTGTACCGCCACCACGTCACCGCGGCGCACATGGGTCAGCAGACTGCCGATGGTCGCCTGCTGTGGCGAGAGGGCGATGTCGATGGTCTCGCTCTGCACCAGATCGACATAGGCGGCGCGGTTGATCAGCGACATCACCTTGCGCGCACCGAGCCGCTTGGCCAGCATCGAGGAGAGGATATTGGCCTCCTCATCGTTGGTCAGGGCGCAGAACACGTCGGTGTTCTCGATGTTCTCCTCCAGCAGCAGTTCCTCGTCGGCCGCGTCGCCGAGCAGCACGATGGTCCGCTCCAGACGCTCCGAGAGCATGCGCGCCCGCTCCGGGTCGCGCTCGATCAGCTTCACCTGGTAGCGCTTCTCCAGGGACTCCGCCAGGGCCAGGCCGATGTTGCCGCCGCCGGCGAGGATCACCCGCTTGACCGGCTTGTCCAGCTCGCGCAGCTCGCTGACCACGGCACGGATGTTCTCACGGGCAGCGATGAAGAACACCTCGTCGCCGACCTCGATCACGGTGTCGCCCTCGGGGATGATCGGCTTGCCGCGACGGAAGATCGCCGCCACCCGGGCATCGATGTTGGGCATGTGCTCACGCAGTTCACGCAGCTCGTGCCCGACCAGCGGCCCGCCGTGATAGGCGCGCACTGCCACCAGCTGCACACGGCCGTCGGCAAAGTCCAGCACCTGCAGGGCACCGGGGTGTTCGATCAGGTGCTCGACATACTCGGTGACCAGCTGCTCGGGGCTGATCAGCACGTCGATCGGCAGCGCCTCCTGGCTGAACAGCTTGGGCTGGTTGAGATACTCGGCGGAACGCACCCGGGCAATCTTGGTCGGGGTGTGGAACAGGGTATAGGCCACCTGACAGGCAACCATGTTGACCTCGTCGCTGTTGGTCACCGCGATCACCATGTCGGCATCGTCGGCGCCGGCGCGGCGCAGCACCTCCGGATGGGCGGCATGGCCGACCACGGTACCGATGTCCAGCCGGTCCTGCAGGTCGCGCAGCAGGGCCGCGTCGCGATCGATGACCGTGATGTCGTTGAACTCGCTGGCCAGATTGTGCGCCACCGAGGCGCCGACCTGCCCCGCGCCGAGAATGATGATCTTCATGCCTGCCTCGTCTCGCCCCCGCTCAGCTCGCGCCCTTCCTGACGTCGATGCCGAGCGCCTTGAGTTTGCGGTACAGGTGGGTGCGCTCCATGCCGACACGCTGGGCAAGCCGCCCGACGCTGCCACCCGCTTCCTTCAACTGACGCTCCAGATAGATCTTTTCGAACTGTTCACGCGCTTCGCGCAGGGGCAGGTCCATGGGCACGCCACCGAGCGCGTCTGCGGCACCGCCCTCGCTGGCGACGCGCAGCGCCGAGTCCACCTCCTCGACGCCGATCTCCTCACCGGCGCCGAGGATCAGCAGCCGCTGCACCAGGTTCTTCAGCTCGCGGATGTTGCCGGGCCAGGCGTAGTTGCGCAGCCGGTTCTGGGCCGCCACCGAGAAATGCCGGTAGGGCAGGTTCTCGCGATCGACGAAATAGTCGACATAGTAGTTGAGCAGCTCCGGCACGTCCTCGCAGTGCTCGGCGAGACGCGGCACCTGCAACGGCACCACGTTGAGGTGGTAATAGAGATCCTCGCGGAAGCGGCCGGCGGCCACCTCGCGTTCCAGATCCTGACGGGTGGCGGCAATGATGCGCAGATCGACCTGCACCGGCTCGTTGCCGCCGAGGCGTATGAAGTTGCGCGTCTCCAGCACGCTGAGCAACCGCGCCTGGGTCTGCTCGTCCATGTCGGCGATATCGTCCAGATAGAGGGTGCCGCCGTTGGCCTGCTCGAAGCGGCCATAGGAGAGCCGGCCGTCCTCCTCGCTGCCGAACAGTTCACGGGCCGAGGTCTGCTGGGACAGCGAGCCGACACTGACCTCGACGAAGGGGCCGTTGCGGCGGGCGCTGTTGGCATGCAGATAATGGGCGAAGGTCTTCTTGCCGGTGCCCGGTTCGCCGGAGATCAGTACCCAGGTGTCGTGCGCGGCCACCCGCCGGGCCTGTTCGCGGAGCTGCTGCATGATTTCGCTGCGGCCGATGGGCTCGGGAACGATCGGCTCCTGGCGCTTCAGGCCGACGTTCTCGCGCACCAGCTTGTCGGCCTCCAGGGCGCGCTCCACGGTGAGCAGCAGCTTGGCCAGGGAGATCGGTTTCTCGATGAAGTCGTAGGCGCCGAGGCGGGTCGCCTCGACCGCGGTCTCCACCGTACCGTGACCGGACATGACGATCACCGGGCAGGGCAGGGCGCCGCCCTCGGACCACTCGCGGAGCAGGGTGATGCCGTCCACATCGTCCATCCAGATGTCGAGCAGGATCAGGTCGGGGCGGCGGTCACGGCGCGCCTTGCGCGCAGCCTCGCCGTTCTCCGCCACCGTCACCTGATAGCCTTCGTCTTCGAGGATCTCCTTGACGAGGGTCCGGATGTCCGGTTCGTCGTCGACCACTAGAATGTGGGCAGCCGGCATAGGGTTCAGTGTCTGTGAGTCTGTGTCTGCAGCGCCTGGTGCGCGGCGTCGAGTATACCCCCTCGTCGGCCCGGCGCATACGCACGGCCCCGATTCAGTCGTCCCCGCCCCCCAGCAGCCGCAGGCGGACATGGACCACGGCACCTCCCTCCACCCCATTGGTGGCATGGATCACCCCGCCATGCTCCTCGACGATCTTCTTCACGATCGCCAGCCCCAGGCCGGTGCCCTTCGGTTTGCTGGTGACATAGGGCTCGAACAGGGTGTCGACCATGTCCTCGCGGAAACCGGGACCGTTGTCGCGCACGCTGAGATCGACATAGGCCACACCCTGCTCGCTGACCACCCGGGTCTCCACCTCGACGAGGCCGTCGCCCTGCTGCACCGCCGCCTCGCGGGCGTTCTTGATCAGGTTGTGCAGCAGCTGGCGGATGCGGTTGGCATCGGCCTCGATGCGCGGATCGGCCGTATCCAGCCGGGTGCGGATGGCGACCTGCGGCTGGCCACCGCGGTACAGCTCCAGCACCTCCTCGACCAGGCGGTTGAGATGCAGCGCTTCGAGCTGCATCTGCGGCGCACGGGCGTACTCGGAGAAGGCATTGACCATCTCCTTCATGGCCTCCACCTGCTGCACGATGGTGTGGGTGGCACGGTCCAGCACCTCGCCCTCCGAGGCCTCCATGCGCGGCAGGTACTTACGCCGCAGGCGCTCGGCGGAAAGCTGGATGGGGGTCAGCGGGTTCTTGATCTCGTGCGCCAGACGCCGCGCCACCTCGCCCCAGGCCGCGTCGCGCTGGGCCTGGATCAGGGCGGTGACGTCGTCGAACACGATCACCTGGCCTCCCGGGTGGCCGGCATCCCCCGGCAGGCGCGCTGCGCGGCAGATCAGCACCTGGCGGCCGCGGCGCCCGAACAGGGTGATCTCCTCCGTCCAGTGCCGCCTGCCCTCGCGCTGGTGGCGCTCGATCATCCTGCCGAGCGGTTCCAGGAAGGGATGGCGTTCGACCAGTGCCTGGAAGGTGGCGCCGGCCTCCTGGGCGAGGGGCACGCCGAGGATCTCGCAGGCGGCCTCGTTGACGGTGCGCAGCTCCAGCTCCGGCGACAGGCTGATCACCCCCGAGGACAGATTGCCGAGCAGCGCCTCCAGGTAGGCGCGCTGCCCCTCCACCTGCTGCTGGCTGCGCCGCGCCTCGTCCCGGGCCAGCGCCAGGCGTCGGGTCATGACGTTGAACGACTGCACCAGGAAGCCCAGCTCGTCGCTGCCGACCACCGACAGCTGCTTGCTGTAGTCGCCGTCGGCCACCGCCCGGGTGCCCTCGGCCAGGTCGCGGATCGGCGCCACCAGCCGGCGCGCCGAGAAGAAGGCCCCCCAGACCGCCGACAGCAGGCTGAGCAGCAGCACCACCGACAGGGTGAGGGTGTAGCTCTGCTTGAGCGGCTTGCGCAGATAGGCCAGCTCCTTGTAGCGCACATAGGCCTGCTCGACGCTCTCCGCCTTGCTGGAAAGACGCTCCGGGATGTCGTACAGGGCCTGCAGCACGCGCTGCTCGGCGGTCGGCCGCGCCGCCGGCACCGGCACCACCACCCGCACCTGCAAGCCCTCCTCGCCGGCCGGATCCAGGGCCACATAGGGCTGGCCCTGACGCAACTGGGCCAGCACCGCATCGGAGGGCCGGTCGGGGACGATATCGGTGGACTCGACACTGCTGGAGGCGATGATCCGGCCGTTGGCGCCGAGCAGGGTCAGCTCGCGTGCCCCGGACCGCACCCGCAGGTCGAACAGGCTCATCGGCGCCAGCGGCGAGGGCACCTCGGTGAGATCCTCGGCCAGGGCCTGGGTCTTGTGCAGCAGGTCGCGCAGCCGCACGTCGAAGGCCGAGCGGCTGAGTTCCAGGGCATCCTCCAGCGAGCGCTCGATCTGCACGTCGAACCAGCTGTCGATGCCGCGGTTGAGGAACTGCAGGGAGAAATAGTAGACCACCGACACCGGCAGCACGGCGAGGATCACGAACATCGCCACCAGCCGCGCCGTGAGCCGGGCACCGGCGGCCCGCTTGCGGTACTGCACCACCAGCCAGTAGAGATTGCTGCTGATCAGCACGGCGAGCACCATCAGGCCGATGGCGTTGGTCAACAGCAGCAGGGAATAGAGCCGGCCGAAGCGTTCCGAGTTGTGGGTGGCGTCGCTCATGAAGGACAGCGACACCAGCAGCAGGCCGAACAGCAGCAGCATCGGCCCCAGGCCGTGGCCGAGATGTCTCAGGGTTCGAGTTGCCATTGGTACCAGTCACTGCCCAGCCACCAGGCCCGCGAGACATAGGCCATCACCCGCAGCGGGGTCGGCAGGGCTTCGATGTCGAGCACGGCGCGCAGCCGGGCGAGGAAGGTGCCGCCGGACGGCAGCAGCTGACGGTCGAGCAGCGGGAAATCGCGCAGCGTGCCGAGGCGGTACAGCGCCTCGTTGAGGCTGGGGTAGCTCTGCCGCACGCCGGTACTCAGGTTCTCCAGCACGTAGCGTTCGCTCAGGGCGTGGTAGCGCAAGCGGTAACGTAGCGACAAGGCGGCCAGGGTCTCGTCCCACAACCAGTCGCGCGGGCGGATCACCTCCATCTGCAGCTCGAACACCAGCGGCACCCCATTCTCCAGCGCCTCCTTGACCGGCGCGCTGAGCGGAAAGACGATATTGGCATCCAGCCGGTAGACGCCATCGCGCAGCTCGGTATTGAGATCGCGCACCTGGAAACGCGGCACCGCCTCCGCGGCCGGCAGCGGTGGCGCCAGCAGCCACAGCAGCAGCAGCCACCCCCCCAGCCAGCCGGCGCCCCGCCCCGTCCCTGTCGTCGCCGCGTACCTCATGGCCGCTGTTTTAACAGACGGGCGTAATAGAAACCATCCAGACCGCCCGGTGGCTGGCCTTCGCCGGGCAGGATCTGCCGCCCCGCGGCCTGCGGCCGTCCCCAGCCGACCCCGTCCAGGGGCAGCTCGCGGGCATCCGGGGTGCGTGCCAGAAAGGCCGTCACCTGGCGCTCGTTCTCGTCACGCAGCACCGAGCAGGTCGCATAGAGCAGCAGGCCACCCGGAGCAAGCAGCGGCCAGAGGCTGTCGAGCAGCCGCGCCTGCGCCTTCAACAGTGCCTCGATGTCCGCCTCGCGGCGCAGCAGCTTGATGTCGGGGTGGCGGCGGATCACCCCGGTCGCCGAGCAGGGCACATCGAGCAGGATGCGCTCGAAAGGCTCGCCATCCCACCAGTCCGCGGGTCGGGCGGCGTCCGCGACGCGCGTCTCGGCCGCCAGCCCCAGCCGGGCGAGGTTCGCTTCCAGATCGGCCAGCCGACCGGCCTCGGCGTCGATCGCCAGCAGGCGGGCGAGGCGCGGCTCGCGTTCGAGGATGTGCGCTGTCTTGCCGCCGGGCGCGGCGCAGGCGTCCAGCACCCGCATCCCGGCGCCGGCATCGAGCAGGGGCGCGGCCAGCTGCGCCGCACCGTCCTGTACCGAGACCCGCCCCTCGGCGAAGCCCGGCAGGCGCTCCACCGACTGCGGCTGCGCCAGCACCACCCCCTGGTCGCCGATCGCCAGCGGCGCGGCCTCGATGCCGGCCGCCGCCAGCGCCTGCAGGTAGCCATCCCGCTCCATCTGCCGGGCGTTGACCCTGAGACACATCGGCGGCCGCCGGTTGTTGGCCTCGGCGATCACCGCCCAGTCCTCCGGCCAGTCGCCGCGCAGCCTCCTCAGCAGCCACTCCGGATGGGCCAGCCGCGCGGCCGGCTCGGCATCGACCTCGGCCAGCAGCTCGGCAGCGCGACGCTGGGCGTTGCGCAGCACCGCATTGACCAGCTTGGCCGCCCAGCCCTTGCCCGCCTCGCGCACCGCCTCGACGCTGGCGTGCACCGCAGCATAGGGTTTCACCTCGAGATAGAGCAGCTGGTAGAGACCGACCAGCAGCAGCCATTCGACGTCCCGGTCCTTGCGTTTCAGCGGTCGCTGCAGCAGACGGGCGAGCAGGGCGGAAAGCCGCGGCTGCCAGCGCACCACGCCATAGGCCATCTCCTGGGCGAAGGGCCGCTCGCGTGGTTCAACCTCGGCCAGCAGTGGCGGCAGGGCCGTGGTCAGCGAACGTCCGTCGAGCACCTGGCCCAGCGCGGCTGCGGCGGCGCGGCGTGCATTCAGCTTCGCCGTGGTGCTCAATCCGTCCCGCCTGCGTCACGCGGACCCAGGCGCTCGCCGACCGGCGACTGGGCATTGCTGAAATCGCCCCCACTGACCCGCTTGCCACCCGGCAGCTGGACCTCGGTCAGGCGCAGCCCGCCCTCGCCGCAAGCCACGTCGACGCCATCCCGGCCAGCGGCAACCACCTCGCCCGGCTCGCCGTCGACCGCCACCGGCCGGGCCCGCCAGATACGCAGTACCTGGCCGCGGAAACCGGTCTGCGCCACCGGCCAGGGATTGAAGGCGTTGATCTGGCGCAACAGCTCGACCGCCGGACGGGTCCAGTCGAGCTCCGCCTCCGCCTTGCTCAGCTTGGCCGCATAGGTCGCCTGGCTCTCGTCCTGGGGCTGGGGGTCCAGTTCGCCAGCGAGAATGGCGTCCAGCCTGTCCACCAACAGCTGCGCACCCAGCTGCGCAAGCCGGTCGTGCAGCTCGGCCGCGGTCTCCAGCTCGCCGATGGGGCAACGCGCCTGGGCCAGCATCGGCCCGGTGTCGAGTCCGGCCTCCATCTGCATCAGGGTGACGCCGGTCTCGCGATCACCGGCGAGGATGGCGCGCTGGATGGGTGCGGCCCCGCGCCAGCGCGGCAGCAGAGAGGCGTGGATGTTGACGCAGCCGCGGGTCGGCAGATCGAGCACCGCCTGGGGCAGCAGCAGACCGTAGGCGACCACCACCATCAGGTCCGGGGCATAGCCGGCCAGCACCTGCTGGGCCTCCGGCTCACGCAGGCTGGCCGGTTGTTCCACGGGGATGCCGCGCTCCAGGGCAAGCGTCTTCACCGGGCTGGCGCGCAGCTTGCGGCCGCGGCCGGCCGGCCGGTCGGGCTGGGTATAGACGGCCACCACCTGGTGACGGCCATCGTCGAGCAGGGCCTGGAGCGGCGGAACGGCGAACTCGGGAGTACCGGCAAAGAGGATGCGCATGGAGACAGGTGTCTATCTAATGTGAAGGCCGACAGGATATAGCAGTCGGCGGGAAGGGACCACGCCAGCCGAGCCTCAGATGACGGGCTCCGGATGCTTGAGCGGCTCGGCGGGCAGGCTGTGCTGGCGCCGGGCCTTCTCCAGCTTCTTGCGGATCCGCTGGCGCTTGAGGCTGGACAGATAGTCGACGAACAGCTTACCGTCCAGGTGATCGATCTCGTGCTGGATGCAGACCGCCAACAGGCCGTCGGCCTCCAGCTCGAAGGGCCGGCCGTCGCGGTCCAGTGCCCGCACCCGCACCGAATCGGCGCGCTGTACCTTTTCGTAGATCCCGGGCACCGACAGACAGCCCTCCTCCATCTCCTCGACGCCGTCACGCGCGAGGATCTCGGGATTGATCAGCACCAGTGGCTGATCCTTCTCCTCGCTGATGTCGATCACGATCAGCCGCCGGTGGACGTTGACCTGGGTCGCGGCCAGGCCGATGCCCGGCGCCGCGTACATGGTCTCGAACATGTCGTCGATCAACCGGCGCAGCGCATCGTCGACCTGTTCCACGGGCTCGGCACGGGTTCGCAGACGTTCGTCGGGAAAGTGGAGGATTTCGAGCTTGGCCATGTGCTGTGCTTCACAAACGCCTTTCGCGCATTGGGATATATTGCTAAAGTAACTCGCTAAGGCTTCGATAATACTGGAATTCAAGCCCTGTTTACACAGCGCGCTGGACAGGGTTATTGGACAGGGAGGCCCGCCGGCGGCGTGCCAGCCACCGGGCCACCGTACCGGCCCCAAGAATCAAAGGGACGCATATGGCCAGAAAACTGTTTGGATTCATCCTCGCCGCCTGCTTCACCGTCCTCAGCTGGGCGGACGAAATCGCCCTCAACCCCGACCATCCCGAGCGCTACGTGGTGGTGCCGGGTGACACCCTGTGGGACATCTCGGCCCGCTTCCTGCGCGATCCCTGGCTGTGGCCGGAGGTCTGGTACGCCAATCCGCAGATCGAGAACCCCCATCTCATCTATCCGGGCGACGTCATCCGCCTGGTCTACGTCGACGGCCGGCCCCAGCTGCGCGTCGAGCGCGGCCGTCCCACGGTCAAGCTGTCGCCCCATGCCCGGGTGACCCGCATCGACCAGGCCATCCCCACCATCCCGATCGACGCCATCCGCCAGTTCCTCACCCAGCCGCTGGTGGTGAGCGAGGAGACCCTGAAGGCGGCACCCTATGTCCTCGACAGCCCGGATGAACACATCGTCACCGGCGCCGGCGACCGCATCTATGTGCGCGGCATCAGCAGCAACGCCTATGGCCGCTACAACCTGTTCCGCCCCGGCGAGCCCTTCACCGACCCCGAGACCGGCGAGCTGCTCGGCCACGAGGCGGTCTATGTGGGCGACGCCCGGGTACAGCGGTTCGGCGACCCGGCCACCCTCACCCTGACCCGCACCAGCCGCGAGGTCAACATCGGCGACCGCCTGATGCCGGTGGAGGAGGACGAGATCCACCTGTCCTTCCTGCCGCACCCGCCGCAGCCGGGCCTGCGCGGCCAGATCATCTCGGTGCTGGACGGCGTCAGCCAGATCGGCCAGTACCAGGTGGTGGTCATCAACCGCGGCAAGCGTGAAGGCATGGAGGTCGGTCACGTACTGCGCGTCATGCAGGCGGGCGAGACCATCCGCGACCGCATCGCCGGCGGCAAGGAGAAGGTCAGGCTGCCCGACGAGGAGGCCGGGCTGATGCTGGTGTTCCGCACCTTCGACAAGGTGAGTTTCGGGTTGATCATGGAAGCGACCCGGCCCATCCATGTACTGGATATCGTCACCACGCCCTGAATCCCGCACGCGGCGGCCGGCCGCATGAGCCGCGCCGAGGAGGAGCTGCTGGCCTGGCTGCGCCTGTGGCGCGCCCCCGGCATCGGCAGCGCGACCTTCCGGCGGCTGCTGGACCTGGCCTCACCCGCCGAGCTGCTGGCCGGGCCGCCGGCCGAGCTGCCGCCGGAGCTGCGCGAGGCCCTGCGCCGGAGCGACCCCGGTGCCGCCGAGGCCGACCTGCGCTGGCGAGAGGCGCCCGGACGGCACATCCTCACCCTGCACGACCCGGCCTATCCCGCCCTGCTGAAGGAGATCCCCGACCCGCCGCCCCTGCTGTTCGTGCAGGGCGATCCCGGCTGGCTCTCGGCCCCGCAACTGGCCGTGGTCGGCAGCCGCAACCCCACCGCCGGCGGTATCCAGACCGCCCGTGATTTCGCCGCCTGCCTGGCCCGCACCGGCCTGCTCATCACCAGCGGCCTGGCACTCGGCATCGACAGCGCCGCTCACCGCGGGGCGTTGCAGGCGGGCGGCGCCACCCTGGCGGTGACCGGCACCGGCCCCGACCGGGTCTATCCGGCCCGCAACCGCGAGCTGGCCCACAGCATCGCCGGACAGGGCGCGCTGGTCACCGAGTTCCCGCCGGGCACCGGGCCGCGGCCGGAGAACTTCCCGCGCCGCAACCGCATCATCAGCGGCCTCAGCCTCGGCACCCTGGTGGTCGAGGCGGCACCGCGCTCCGGTTCCCTGATCACCGCCCGCCTGGCCACCGAGCAGGGTCGGGAGGTGTTCGCCATCCCCGGCTCCATCCACAATCCGCTGGCCCGCGGCTGCCACGCGCTGCTCCGCCAGGGCGCCAAGCTGGTGGAGACAGCCGCCGACATTCTCGAGGAACTGGGGCCGCTGGCCGGCACGCTGCAGGCATCCGCGACGGCGGCGGAAACCGCGCCGCAGCGGGACGCCGGGCTCTCCGACGACCAGCAGGCGCTGCTTGAATCCCTTGGCTACGATCCGGTTTCCGTGGACCAGCTGGTGGAGCGCAGCGGATTGACGGCAGAGGCGGTTTCCTCCATGCTCCTGATCCTAGAGCTGGATGGCTACGTCTCCGCGCTGAGCGGGGGGCGCTATGTCCGGACCGAGAAGAGAGGTTGAAATGAAAGAAAGCATGCTCGACGTGCTGATGTATCTGTTTGAAAACTATTACATGGACGAGGATATCGAGCCCCAGCCGGATCGCGATTCGCTGCATGTCGAGTTGCTCGAGGCCGGCTTCGCCCCCGCCGAGATCAACAAGGCCTTCGATTGGCTGGAGGGCCTGACCCGGTTCCGCGACAGCGGCATCCCGGCCGCCCAGACCGCCCACGCCATCCGCCTGTTCACCGAGGCGGAATGCCAGCGGCTGGACGTGGAATCCCGTGGCTTTCTCATGTTCCTGGAACAGATGGGCATACTCACCGCCAGCAGCCGCGAACTGGTCATCGACCGGGTCATGGCGCTGGACGCGGCGGACGTCGACCTCGAGCAACTGAAATGGATCATTCTCATGGTGCTGTTCAACCAGCCCGGCCAGGAGGCCGCCTACGCCTGGATGGAAGACCTGGTCTTCGACGACACGCCCGGCCGGCTGCACTGAACCCGTGGCGCGGGACCGACCCCGCGCCGCGCACGCCCGCCCGCCCCCTCCGTGGCGGAGGGCGGCCCCTCCCAGAACCCTTTTGACCCCCTGACCAATGGCATCATGAGCAAGCACCTGGTGATCGTCGAATCCCCGGCCAAGGCCAAGACCATCAAGAAATACCTGGGCAAGGATTTCGAGGTGATGGCCTCCTATGGCCACGTGCGCGACCTGGTACCCAAGGGCGGCGCGGTCGACACCGAGCACGACTTTGCCATGAAGTACCAGGTGATCGACAAGAACGCCAAGCACGTCGACGCCATTGCCAAGGCGATGAAGAAGGCCGATGCCCTGTATCTCGCCACCGACCCGGACCGCGAGGGCGAGGCCATCTCCTGGCATCTGTACGAGATCCTCAAGGACCGCGGAGTGCTGAAGGACAAGCCGGTCTACCGGGTGGTGTTCCACGAGATCACCAAGCGCGCCATCCAGGAGGCCATCGAGCATCCCCGCGAGCTGTCCATGGACCTGGTCAACGCCCAGCAGGCGCGCCGGGCCCTGGACTACCTGGTCGGCTTCAACCTCTCGCCGCTGCTGTGGAAGAAGATCCGCCGCGGACTGTCGGCCGGCCGGGTGCAGAGCCCGGCGCTGCGCATGATCGTCGAGCGCGAGGAGGAGATCGAGCGTTTCAAGCCCCGCGAATACTGGACCATCGAGGCCGACCTGGAAAAGGACAGCCAGGACTTCAGCGCCAAGCTCAGTCAGCTGCACGGCAAGAAGCTCGGCCAGTTCGACATCGGCAAGGCCGAACAGGCCCACGCGGTGGAGAAGGAGTTGCTGGAGGCGGCGGGCGGCCAGCTGACCGTCGGCAAGGTGGAGAAGAAGCAGCGCCGGCGCAACCCCTCGCCGCCCTTCACCACCTCGACCCTGCAGCAGGAGGCCTCGCGCAAGCTCGGTTTCTCCGCCAGCCGCACCATGCGCGTCGCCCAGCAGCTCTACGAGGGCATCGACACCGGCAGCGGCTCGGTGGGTCTGATCACCTACATGCGCACCGACTCGGTCAACCTGGCCAACGAGGCGCTGGACGAAATCCGCGCGCTGATCGCCGAACGCTACGGCAAGGACAACCTGCCGGACAAGCCGCGGCTGTACAAGACCAAGGCCAAGAACGCCCAGGAGGCCCACGAGGCGATCCGCCCCACCTCGGCGCTGCGCACCCCCGAGGAGATCAAGCAGTACCTGAGTACCGACCAGTACAAGCTCTACAGCCTGATCTGGAAGCGCACCATCGCCTGCCAGATGATCCACGCCACCATACACACGGTGGGTGTCGATTTCCCCTGCGGCGAGGGCAACATCCTGCGCGCCACCGGCTCCACCGTGGCCAAGCCCGGTTTCATGGCCGTCTACCAGGAGAGCGTCGACGACAAGAAGGCCGGTGGCGAGGAGAAGCTGCTGCCGCCGCTGGAGGAGGGCGACGTCGTCAAGCTGCTGGCCATCCGCCCGGAGCAGCACTTCACCGAGCCGCCGCCGCGCTACACCGAGGCCAGCCTGGTCAAGACTCTGGAGGAACATGGCATCGGCCGGCCCTCGACCTACGCCACCATCATCTCCACCCTGCTGGCCCGTGAATACGTCACCCTGGAGAAGCGCCGCTTCCAGCCGACCGATGTCGGCCGCATCGTCGCCAAGTTCCTCACCGACCACTTCACCCAGTACGTCGACTACGACTTCACCGCGCGCCTGGAGGACGACCTCGACGAGATCGCCCGCGGCGAGCGGGAATGGATCCCGCTGCTGAAGAGCTTCTGGGAGCCCTTCCACAAGCAGGTCGAGGACAAGGAGGCCAGCGTCTCGCGCAAGGACGTCACCACCGAGGCGCTGGACGAGAGCTGTCCGAAATGCGGCAAGCCGCTGCAGATCAAGCTCGGCCGCCGCGGCCGCTTCGTCGGCTGCTCCGGCTACCCGGAATGCGACTACACCCGCAACCTCGGCGAGGACGCGGCATCCGCGGAACCGGAGGTGGTCGAGGGCCGCAAGTGCCCGGAATGCGGGTCCGACCTGATCATCCGCAGCGGCCGCTACGGCAAGTTCATCGGCTGCTCCAGCTATCCCGACTGCAAGCACATCGAGCCGCTGGAGAAACCCGAGGACACCGGCGTCCCCTGCCCGGTGTGCGGCAAGGGCAGCATGCTCAAGCGCAAGTCGCGCAATGGCAAGATCTTCTACTCCTGCTCCACCTACCCGGACTGCAAGTACGCGGTCTGGAACGAGCCGCTCGACGAGCCCTGTCCGGAATGCGGCTGGCCGATGCTGACCCTGAAGACCACCAAGCGCCGCGGCACCGAAAAGGTCTGCCCGCAGAAGGACTGCAAGTTCGCCGAGCCGGTGGAAACCGCCGAGGCGGACGAGGCCGGCTGAGAGCATGCCGCTGCGCCCCTGGCAACTGCGCCAAGCCTGCCAGTATCTGCATGCGGGCGGCCTGCTCGCCTATCCCACCGAGGCGGTCTACGGCCTGGGCTGCAACCCGCTGGACCGCGATGCCGTGCTTCGCCTGCTGCTGCTCAAGCAGCGCCCCGCAGCCAAGGGCCTGATCCTCATCAGCGACGATTTCGCCCGGCTGCAACCCTTTCTCGAACCCCTGCCGGCGGCCCGCCGGCGGGCGGTGCTGGCCAGCTGGCCCGGACCCGTCACCTGGGCCTGGCCGGTCCGTCCCTGGGTCCCCTACTGGCTGCGCGGCGAACATTCGACGCTGGCGGTACGGGTCACCGCCCACCCGCCGGCCGTCGAACTGTGCCGCGCCTTCGGCCTGCCACTGGTTTCCACCAGTGCCAACCCGGCCGCCCGGCGGCCCGCACGCACCCCCCTGAAAGTTCGAAAATATTTCGATGGATCAATCGATTGCATCCTGCACGCGGCGACCGGGGGCGATCCCGCGCCGACCCCGATCCGCGATGCCCGCAGCGGCCGCTGGCTGCGCCCCGCCTGACACCTCGGAAATACTGGCACAAAAACTGCTTGTTTTGCGCCAACAAGAATAATGATGACGACATCCCGTCGTCCCAGACACACGGCTTTATATCTACCGGACATAGAGGGCGGACCGACAGGGGGCCGAGGCGACATGCACTATCAGGAATCCAACGACCGGGCGGCGGAATTCGTGCGGCAGGCACTGCCGCTCATGTCCCGCCACCAGATACCGGCCAGCCCGGACCACTACACCGTCTGGTATGAATACGTCAGTGGCCGCAACCAGGCGCTGAAGACTGCCATCGACGAGGTCCTCGCCCGCCACCAGCAGCTCTCCGCCGAGTTCAGCAAGCAACTCTACGACCGCTACTTCCTCGACCAGGAGGCGCGCATCGCCGAGCAGATGCGGCTCGAGGTGCAGCAGATGGTGGGCGCGGTGCTGGAACAGCTCGGCCACTCCGGACAACAGGCGGACCACTACGGCAAGGTGCTGGCCGACTACCACAGCCGCCTCCACGGCAAGCTGGACAACGCGCAGTTCCGCCAGCTGTTGGGGGAATTCATGGCCGAGACGCGCGCCATGCAGCAGGCCAACCGGGAACTGCAGGCGCGCCTCGACCGGACCACCAGCGAACTCGACCAGCTGCGCCAGGAACTGGAGCAGGCCCGTCAGGCCGCCACCGTCGACAGCCTGACCGGCATCGCCAACCGCCAGGCCTTCGACGAGGCGCTGGCCGAGGCCATGGCCCAGGCCACGGCCGACGACCAGCACCTGTGCCTGATCATGGCCGACATCGACAACTTCAAGCACTTCAACGACAGCCACGGCCACCTCACCGGCGACAAGCTGCTGCGGGTGATCGCCGGCCTGCTGTCCGAGGGGATCAAGGGACAGGATCTGGTGGCACGCTTCGGCGGTGAGGAATTCGCCATCCTCCTGCCCAACACCCCGCTGCGTGGCGGACTGACCGTCGCCGAGCACCTGCGTGCCACCGTCCAGCAGCAGCGCCTGCGCAAGAAGGACACCCAGGAACCGCTCGGCAGCGTGACCCTGTCCATGGGCGTGGCCCTGTACCGCCCGGGCGAATCCGCCCACAGCTTCATCGGCCGGGCCGACGCGGCGCTCTATCACTCCAAGCGCTTCGGTCGCAACCGGGTCACCATCGAAACCCAGGTGCCTGCCGCCTGAGGCAGCGGTTCCATGGCCGGGCCGCCGGCTGCTATAGTGGGGCCATCGCCCCCACTCTTGTCCCGCCACCATGCCTCGCCCCGAGCCACGCGCCGTCCAGCACTACCTGCTCGAACTCCAGGAGCACAGCAGCGGACAGCTGCAGGCGCTGGAGGGCAGGGCGCGTTTCCGCGAGGACCTCTACCCGCGTTACAAGGCCTGGTGCGACGACTACTTCTTCCTCCCCCATCGCAACGAACCTCGCGGCATCGGCGGCCTGTTCTTCGATGACCTGAAGCAGTGGGATTTCCAGACCTGTTTCCGCTTCCTGCGCAGCATCGGCGGCCACTACCTGCCGGCCTATCTGCCGATCGTCGAACGGCGTCGCGACATCCCCCGGGGGGAACGCGAACGCCAGTTCCAACTCTACCGCCGCGGCCGCTACGTCGAGTTCAACCTGGTCCACGACCGCGGCACCCTGTTCGGTCTGCAGTCCGGCGGACGCTGTGAGTCGATCCTCATGTCCCTGCCACCGCTGGCCAGCTGGCGCGACGACTGGCAACCCGAGGCGGGCAGCGAGGAGGCCCGACTCTATGAACACTTCCTCCGGCCCCGCGACTGGCTGGCCGGCGAGGAACCGGGGAAGTGAAAGGGCGGCCGGCCCTGATGATAGCTAATAGCTATCAATATAATTTAAATAATCAATTAGACCAATCATATGCAGGGACTTAAGCTGTATCCCGTCAACAGCGAACAGCCACGGGAGAAACCGAGATGAACGACAGCAACCCTGAATCCATCACCGTCAAGAACCTGGAAGCCGCACTGGCCGGCGAGTCCATGGCCCATATCAAATACCTGTACTTCGCGCGCATCTGCCGCGCCCAGGGTGACGAGGAAACGGCAGCCATCTTCGAGGCCACCGCCGCGCAGGAGGTGCAGCATGCCTTCGGCCACATGGATCTGCTCTACCCACCGAGCGAGCTCGATCCGGCACGCTGCCTGGAACTGGCCATTGCCGGCGAGACCCACGAGTACACCGAGATGTACCCGAGCTTCCGGCACCTCGCCGAACAGGAACAGCGCGAGGACGCGGTGCGCGAGTTCGACGCCCAGATCGAGGAATCACGCGAACACGCGGAACGCTTCCAGACCATGCTGGCCAAGGCCGCCAAGCGCTTCGCCGCACTGACCAAGGTCGAGCAGCGCCACGCCCGCCACTACCGCGAGGCACTGGACCAGGTCAGGCGCTGAGACGCCATCCTGAACCGTATCGAATTTACTGAACAGAAACGGAGAGATCGACATGAAGAAATGGCAATGCATCGTCTGCGGCTTCATCTATGACGAGGCCGCGGGCCTTCCCCAGGAAGGCATCGCGCCCGGCACCCGCTGGGAGGACATCCCCGACGACTGGGTGTGCCCGGAATGCGGGGTCGGCAAGGAGGACTTCGAGATGATCGAGGACGAGTGAGGCATCATGCAACCCATCCTCATCATCGGCAGCGGACTGGCGGGCTACTCGGTGGCCCGCGAGTTCCGCAAACTGGACCAGGAAACGCCGCTGCAGATCCTCAGCCGCGACGACGGCGCCTTCTATTCCAAGCCCATGCTGTCCAACGCCCTGGCCCAGGGCAAGACAGCCGAGCAGCTGGTGATCAGCAGCGCAGCCCGGATGGCCGGGCAGCTGGACGCCGAGATCCTCGACCACTGCCAGGTGGAGGCCATCGAGCCGGCCGCGCGGCGGGTGCGCAGCAACCGCGGCGAGCATCCCTATCGCCAGCTGGTGCTGGCCCTCGGCGCCGACTCCATCCGTCTGCCGATCGCGGGCGACGGCGCGGCCGACATCCTCACCGTCAACGACCGTCTGGACTATGCCCGCTTCCGCACTGCCCTGGAAGGCAGGCGACGGGTCGCCATCATCGGTGCCGGGCTGATCGGCTGCGAGTTCGCCGACGACCTGCTCGCCAGCGGCCACCAGGTGAGCCTGATCGATCTGGGCAGCCACCCGCTGGGACGCCTGGTTCCGGAGGCGGCGGGACGCGCCCTTGAGGCGCGGCTCAGCGAACGCGGGGCGGACTGGCATCTCGGCGTCTCGGTCGAGGAGGTGAGCCGGGAAGGGGATGGCTACGCCCTGCGCCTCTCCGACGGCAGCCGCCTGCACGCCGGGTTGGTGCTGTCCGCCATCGGTCTTAAGCCGCGCACCACCCTGGCTGCGGCCGCCGGCCTCGAGGTGGGCCGCGGCATCCGCACCGACCGCTGGCTGCGCAGCAGCCAGCCCGACATCTACGCCATCGGCGACTGTGCCGAGGTGGAAGGCCTGCTGCTGCCCTTCGTCATGCCCATCATGCAGGGAGCCCGCGCCCTGGCCCGGACCCTCGCCGGCCAGCCGACGCCGGTGGCCTATCCAGCCATGCCGGTGGCGGTGAAGACCCCCAGCTACCCGCTGGTGGTGGCACCACCGCCCGTGGACGCCGTGGGTGAATGGCAGCTCGAAGAGGACGACGACGGGCTGCGCGCCCTGTTCCGTGACGCGGCGGGGCGACTGCTGGGATTCGTGCTGGGCGGCAAGCGGGTGGCCGAGAAACAGGCGCTCGGCCGTCGGCTGCCACCCCGCCTCGACTGAGCAACGCCTGCCGGGCGACAGGGCTGATCAGGAAAACATGTCCCGGTAGAGACCCTCCGCCCAGCTAAAGGTGGCCTGGCCGCGCGCCGCCGAGCGCTTCTCGAAGACCCGCACCTGGTCGAAGGCGAAAGACTTCTCCTGCGGGTCGTAGGCATAGCGGGCATAGAGGCTGATCGCCTCCAGCGGCTCTGTGTTGACCATCGAATAACAGATGGTGTGCGGACTGGTCCACTCGGTCACCTCCTCCCCCCGGGCCCGCCTGGCGATCACCCGGGCGATGATCTTGGCCTCCGAATTGGCCGTGTTGCCACTCTTGGAGAAGGGCATGGGCCGGGCGTCGCCGACCACGTAGACACGCCGGTCACCGATCAGGTTGTTGAACAGCACATCGATGTTGGCCTCTTTCTGACGACTCCCGGGAGCAACCAGCCCTAGCTGTTCAATCAACTGCGCGCCACGCACCCGCGGATAAATGGCGGCATCGTCGAACGAGACGGTGTCGAATTCCGACGACAGGGTCCGCCGGCGGGCATCGACGCGACGGATATCGAAGGACGGCAGGTATTCGAGATAGCCCTTGTAGAGTTCGTCGAAGGCCGCATGGAAACCGTCCTTCTTGATGGTCACATCCGGGTTGGCATCGAGCAGTACCACCTTGCCCTTGATCTTGTTGCGTTTGAAATAGGCGGCGATCAGACAGGCGCGCTCATAGGGGGCGGGGAGGCAGCGGTAATTGCCGGCCGGCACGGTGAGGAGAAAGATGCCACCGCTGAAATTCTCCAGCTTGTTGCGGATGGAGAGATGTTCCGAACCGGGCATGAAGCCGGCGGGATAATGGGTCTTGAGGTAATGCAGCTCCACCGGATCGGTCACACCGATGGCGGCATAGTCGTAGTCGATGCCGGGGGCCAGGACCAGATAGTCGTAATCCAGATGACCCTGGTCGGTATAGACCCGACGCCGCTCACGGTCGAGATCCAGCAAGGTGGCGTTGAGGAACAGATAGCCGTTGTTCCTGGCCGCATCCAGGAAGCTGTGGCACAGGAACTCGAGCGCCACCTTGTCCCCCAGCCAGAGATTGCTGATCGGACAGGACATGAACAGGGCGCGCTTCTCGATCAACACCACATCCAGCTCCGGATCCTCCTTGCGCAGGTACTTGGCCATGGTCAGCCCGGCCCAGCCGCCACCGACCACGATGACCCGCCGCCCCCTGGCCCTGGGCAGCTCGGCGGGACGATCGACCCGCAGCAGCGGCCCGGTTCGCCCCTTGTCCAGGCCGGCGGCGTCCGACCCTTGCGGCAGCGCACCGACAGCGATCGCGGAACCGGACAGCCTGATGAACTCGCGCCGGGAAAGTCTTTTCTTCATGCTCTGCCCCCTCTCGATCCGGCGCCGCGCAGCGAAGCCGGCACCCGTCCTCTTCGAGTATAGACAGCAAGGGTCGCACAGCTGGAGACAGGCAAAAAAAACCCCGCCAGAAAAAGGCGGGGTGAAAACGCTTTTCAGCGTCGGAGGAGTCGATCTTGGACCCAACTGCTTCGGTCAACTGTGGCATGAGCCCGCTGGCTTGAACCTGGGTACTCACCTTTTAGGCTACGCGACGCTTCAGGAGTTCCGTCATGCGGATCTGCACACCACGTCGTCAGTGGCCAGGCACGGTTCGGAATTTTGGGTTCAGGCCCTACCGGACTCATGCCACAGTGGACTCAACAGCGCGTCCTCTTGCTTAGGCTAGCGACCGATTCCCGACATCCTTTAGCCCCGGTTTCGCTGCGCCTGTCCGGATGGGTTGCAAGCGACGTGCCAGACCCCCGAATCCGGCAATGATGGCTTTTTATTTCAAGAGGTTGGCGCTACGACATGAGGGTCCATGCGGGGTGGAAGGATCCCCGGCAGGCGGCGAACGTCAAGCAACCGTCGGCATCACGGCCGCCCGGCGGCGCAGAAAAGCGCTGGCCCCGGCGGCGGTGAGGATGCACCAGACGGCGAACAGGGCGCCGGGCAGGGCGGTTTCCGGGGTGAAGTGCCGCAGCGCCAGGGCCACGCCCAGGCCGGCATTCTGCATGCCGATCTCGATGGCCAGGGTCAGCCGGTGGCGGCGATCGAAGCCATAGCGCCGCGCCAGCCACCAGCCGGCCGCATAGCCGAGGCCGTTGACGGCGATCACGGTCAGCATCACCAGCGGCCCCATGGCGGCGATCCGCCCCTGGTTGGCGGCCACCGCGTAGCTGCAGATGACGACGATGGCCAGCGCCGCGATGGCCGGCGCCAGCTCCCGCGCCACGCCCAGCCGCGCCCCCAGCAGGCGCCGCAGCGCCAGACCGGCCAGCAGCGGCAACAGCACCGTCCAGAGAATGGTCTGCATCATCGGCCAGAAGGGGATGGGCAGGAAGACCCCGCCCAGCCACTTGACCAGCGCCGGAGTCAGCAGTGGCGAGAGCAGGGTGGCCACCGTGGTCAGACTCACCGAGTAGGCCACCGCACCGCCCGCCAGATAGACGATGACGTTGCTGGCCATGGCCCCCGGGGCGCAGGCGACGATGATGAAGCCGAGCGCCACGGCATCCGGCAGCGGCATCAACAGGGCCGCCGCCAGGCCGAGCAGCGGCATCACCGTGTACTGGGTCAGCACGCCGAGGCCGATCCGCCCCGGCTCGCGCAGCGTGGCGCGCAGCTCCCGCGGCTCCAGCACCACCCCCAGAGCGAACATGGTGGCGGCGAAGAACCAGAGAAAACTCTCCCGGAACACCAGGAACAACGGCGGATGCAGATAGGCGGCGACCGCCCCGAGCAGGGTCAGCGGCGCCAGCTGGTTGGCGATCAGCCGGGAGAGCGCAAGCAGGGCGGCCATGGGGCCGCAGGGTAGCGGCAGCGGACCCGGCCGTGCAAGCGAAGCGGCGCCGCCGGCCGGCTCAGAGGCTGCTCGCCGCCAGCGACTGGCGGTTGCGCTCGGCCAGCGACAGGATCAGCTGCTCCAGCCCGCCGCGGCGGACCTCGGCACCGAAGGTGGCGCGGTAGTTGGCCACCAGGCTGACGCCGTCGATGATGACGTCATAGGCCTTCCACTCGCCGTTCCTGTTGTAGAGGCTGTAATGCACCGGGACCGAGGGGCCGCCCGGCTGCTCGATCTCGGTCCGCACCGTCACCTGGCGTTCGTTGGCGGCACGCAGCGGCAGGAACTTCACCTGCTGGCCGCTGTAGCCGAGCAGGGCCGATGAGTAGGTGCGCACCAGCAGGGTGCGGAATTCCTCGACGAAGCGCTGCCGCTGCTCGGGCGTGGCCCGCTTCCAGTGCTTGCCCAGTACCCAGCGCGACATGCGCTGGAAGTCCATGTGCTCGACCAGCACATGATCGACCAGCTCGTACAGCCGCTGCGGATCCTGGCGCAAGGCATCGCCCTCGCTCTCCAGGCGCTCCAGCACCTGGCTGGAAGCCGCCCGCACCACGTCCACCGGGGCCAGGCCCGCCTCGGCTCGCGGCATGAACAGCAGGCCGAGCAGCAGCAGGCCCGCCAACCAGATGAAATGCCTCCCGGCACGGCTGACGACGGCTGTCCCTGTGTTCTGCTGCATGCTGCCTCCCGGATTCTTCTGTTCTGCGCCCCGACACGGGCCACCTATCCGGGAGTAGCGTCCGCTCCGGGCATCGCCTTTAGCCCGGATGATGGCGTGCCTGGACACGCCGGGGATCGCGGCCTGGAGGCCGCTCCTACCAGGGTGCCGCCATGCCCCGTAGGAGCGGCCTCCAGGCCGCGATTGGGCGGGCATCGCCCGGCCCCATTTGCCGCGGCCGGCTGACCGCGCCTGCGGGCTAGCTAGCCCAGGGTGTCGTCGTGGCTGGCGGGCGGCCGTGCCGGCGGCGACCCCTGCCGCAGGCCGCGGATGACCCGGGCCTCGGTGAGCAGTTCCGCCAGGGTGGCGGGCGGCGCCGGGCGCGCCTGGAATGACAGCTCGGCCAGCAGCTCGTGGCGCCGCAGGAGGATGAAATAGGCGCGCGCTTCGAGCAGCGGCAGCGCCAGGGAGAAGCCCCGCCGCAAGGCCTCGCTGGCACCCTGCAGGTGGCGGCTGGCGCGCAGCTGGCCGTCCACCAGCTCGACCAGGGCCTGCTGGCGCCGATCGGTTGCGGTGGCGGCCAGGCTCTGCCGAGCGAGGGCCGGATCATGCCCCAGCCAGAAATCCGCGACCCATTCGGCCAGCCGCCAGGGAAAACCGTCCGTCCCGGCCAGCAGCGCCTCGCGCTGTCCCCGGCGGGCCAGCTCCTGCAGGGCCGCGGCCCGAGCCGCATCGAGCGGCGTCGCATACCAGGCCTCCAGCGCCAGCGGCCGCCCCGCGGCCAGCAGTCGCGGCCAGTCGAACTCTGCCTCGGTCACCCCGGCCATGATGCAGATCTCACCTCGCCTTGATCTGCCGCGTAGCCTATCACGGGCGGAGGCGGTACACTGCGCAGCCAGAAAGCGGCTCAGATTTGGGAGCACAGAGGTGGCCGAATACCAGACCCGGCGGGGCGGTTTCCCCCGCATGCGCATGCGCCGCATGCGCCGCGACGACTTTTCCCGACGCCTGATGCGCGAGTCCCGGCTGTCGGTCGACGACCTCATCTATCCCATGTTCATCCTCGAGGGCGAGGGCCAGTGCGAGGCGGTGGCCTCCATGCCCGGGGTGGAGCGGGTCAGCATCGATCTGCTGCTGGCCGAGGCCGCCGAACTGGTCGCCCTGGGGGTACCGGCGGTGGCCCTGTTTCCGGTGACCCCGGCCGACAGGAAGACCGAGGATGCCCGCGAGGCCTACAATCCGGACGGCCTGGCGCAGCGCGCGGTGCGGGCGCTGAAGGCCGAACACCCCTCGCTCGGCGTGATCACCGACGTGGCGCTGGATCCCTTCACCACCCACGGCCAGGACGGGCTGATCGACGACAGCGGCTACGTGCTCAACGACGAGACGGTGGAGGTGCTGGTCAGGCAGGCCCTGTCCCACGCCGAGGCCGGCGCCGACGTGGTCGCGCCCTCGGACATGATGGACGGCCGCATCGGTGCCATCCGCGACGCCCTGGAGGCCGCCGGCCACATCCACACCCGCATCCTCGCCTATTCCGCCAAGTACGCCTCCAGCTTCTACGGCCCCTTCCGCGACGCGGTGGGCTCGGCCGCCAACCTCGCTAGCGGCAACAAGTACAGCTACCAGATGGACCCCGCCAATGGCGACGAGGCCCTGTGGGAGGTCGGCCTCGACCTGGAGGAGGGTGCCGACATGGTGATGGTCAAGCCGGGTCTGCCCTACCTGGACATCGTCCGCCGGGTCAAGGAGCGCTTCGCTGTGCCCACCTATGCCTACCAGGTCAGCGGCGAATACGCCATGCTGATGGCGGCGGCCCAGAACGGCTGGCTCGACGAGCGGGCCGTGATCCTCGAATCGCTGCTCGCCTTCAAGCGCGCGGGTGCCGACGGCATCCTCACCTACTTCGCCAAGCGGGTGGCCGTCTGGCTGCAGGAATAGAGACCCGACCCTACACATCACCAGGAACCACGCCATGGCACGTACCACCATCTCCAGCCTGTTCAGTTCCTCGCCGGTCCGCCCGCTGCAGAAGCAGATGGCGGCGGTGATCGACTGCGTCAAGGAACTGGAGCCTTTCTTCCAGCATGTCCTGGACAAGGATTGGGAGGGCGCCGCCCGTCAGCAGCAACGGATCAGCGAACTGGAACGGGAGGCCGACAAGCTCAAGCGCGAGCTGCGCCTCAACCTGCCCAACAGCCTGTTCATGCCGGTATCGCGGCGTGACATCCTCGAAGTGCTGACCATGCAGGACAAGATCGCCAACCGCGCCAAGGACATCGCCGGGCTGATCCTCGGCCGGCGGATGGAGATCCCCGAGCCCATCGGTCCGCTGATGATGGCCTTCGTGCGCCGTTCCATCGATGCCGCGGTACAGGCCCAGACCGCCATCAACGAGCTGGACGAACTGGTGGAGACCGGCTTCCGCGGCGGCGAGGTGGAACTGGTGGAATCCATGATCAAGAAGCTCGACGAGATCGAGAGTGACACCGACCGCATGCAGGTGGAGATCCGCGCCGCCCTGTTCGAGCGCGAGAAGGAACTGCCACCGATCGAGGTCATGTTTCTGTACCGCATCATCGACTGGATCGGCGACCTGGCCGACCGCGCCCAGCGCGTCGGCAGCCGTCTGGAGCTGATGCTCGCCCGTTAACCCCCTGACAGCGGACACGACACGTTCTATGGATTTCGGTACCAGCTATATCGTTCTGGCCTGCATCTTCGGCCTGTTCATGGCCTGGGGCGTCGGCGCCAACGACGTCGCCAACGCCATGGGCACCTCGGTCGGCTCCAAGGCGCTGACCATCCGCCAGGCGGTGATCGTCGCCGCCATCTTCGAATTCGCCGGCGCCTACCTGGCCGGCGGACAGGTCACCAAGACCATCCGCAAGGGGATCGTCGATGCCGACCTGCTGAGCGCCACCCCCGAACTGCTGATCTTCGGCATGCTGGCGGCGCTGCTGGCCGCCGGCATCTGGCTGCTGGTCGCGTCCCGTTTCGGCTGGCCGGTATCCACCACCCATTCCATCGTCGGCGCCATCGTCGGTTTCGCCGCAGTGGGAATCGGCATGGATGCCGTGCACTGGGACAAGGTGGGCAAGATCGTCATGAGCTGGGTGGTCTCGCCGGCCCTGGCGGGGATCATCTCCTACTGGCTGTTCCGCAGCGTGCAGTTCCTGATCCTCAACAGCCGCCAACCCTTCGTGGCCGCCAAGCGCTGGGTGCCCTACTACATGTTCCTGGTCGGCTTCATCATCGCCCTGGTCACCCTGTTCAAGGGCCTCAAGCACATCGGCCTGGAGCTGGAACCACTGGAGAACTATGGCATCGCTGCCGCCGTCGGCGCGGCCAGCATGGCCTTCGGCGTCTTCGCCATCGCCCGCATCAAGTTCGACCCCCTGGCCGACACCGACTTCCACTTCGCCAACGTGGAACGGGTGTTCGGCGTGCTGATGATGGTCACCGCCTGCGCCATGGCCTTCGCCCATGGCTCCAACGACGTCGCCAACGCCGTCGGCCCGCTGGCCGCCGTGGTCGGCATCGTCGAGAGCGGCGGCCAGGTGGCACACAAGACCGCCATGCCGGCCTGGATCCTGATCCTCGGTGGCACCGGCATCGTGGTCGGCCTGTTCACCTACGGCCACAAGGTCATCGCCACCGTCGGCAGCGGCATCACCGAACTCACCCCCAGCCGCGGTTTCGCCGCCACCCTGGCCGCCGCCACCACCGTGGTGCTGGCCTCCGGCACCGGGCTGCCGATCTCCACCACCCACACCCTGGTCGGCGCGGTGCTCGGCGTCGGTCTTGCGCGCGGCATCGCGGCGCTGAACATGGACGTGGTACGCACCATCTTCCTGTCCTGGATCATCACCCTGCCGGCCGGCGCCATCCTGGCCATCGTCTTCTTCTATCTGCTCAAGGCGGTGTTTGGCGGATGACCCTCGACCGCTATGCGGTGATGGGCAATCCCATCGCCCACAGCCTGTCGCCGCGCATCCACCGCCTGTTCGCCGAGCAGACCGGCGAGGCGATCCGCTACGAGGCGATCTGCGTCGAGCCGGGCCGCTTCGCCGAGGCCGTGGCCGAGTTTCGCGCCGCCGGCGGCCAGGGCCTGAACGTCACCGTACCCTTCAAGCAGGAGGCCTGGGCGCTGGCCGAGAGGCGCAGCGAACGCGCCGAGCGGGCCGGCGCCGTCAACACCCTCTACTGGGACCCTGAGGACCGCCTCTGCGGCGACAACACCGATGGTATCGGCCTGGTCCGCGACCTGACCCGCAACCTGGACCTGCAACTGGCCGGCAGCCGCATCCTGCTGATCGGCGCCGGAGGCGCGGCCCGCGGCGTCCTCGCCCCCCTGCTGGAACAGGCGCCGGCCGAGCTGCTGATCGCCAACCGCACAGCGGCACGGGCCCTGGAGCTGGAAGCGCACTTCCGCGACCTCGGCCCGGTGCGCGGCTGTGCCCTGGACGCCATTCCCCGGCGCCCATTCGATCTCCTGATCAACGCCACCGCCGCCGGCCTCAGCGGCGAGGTGCCACCGATTCCGGCGGAGACAGTAAAAGCAGAGAGCTGCTGCTACGACATGATGTATGGCCGTGAGCCGACGGCCTTCGTACGCTGGGCCGTGGCGCAGGGTGCAGGCTGCGCCCGTGACGGGCTGGGGATGTTGGTGGAGCAGGCGGCGGAATCCTTCCATATCTGGCGCGGGGTGCGACCGGACACCGCGCCGGTGATCGAGGCGCTGCGGAAAGGGGACTGAACCGGCTCAGTTCGGCCGGCGGCGCTCGCGCAGGCGACGTTCCTTGTGCGGCCAGGGCCGGCTGCGCCAGTCCAGGGCGCGGCGCTCGTTGCTGGCCACCCGCTTCTGGAATTCCCGCACCTCGACCGGCTGACCATCGAGCTGCAGGCCGCGGCTGCGGACCCGCAGCCGCTTCGCCTCGGCTTCCGAGTCCACGTAGAGCAGCCCATAACGGATGGTGTCACCATCACGACCGGGCTTCTTGATGATCCGCAGCCGGTTCAGGGCACCGCGGGGCAGATGCATCAGGCGGGCCAGGCGCTGTTCCGAGGCGGCCCTCGGCAGATTTCCCAGATAGAGCATCATGGTTCTTCTCACTCAAACGCAGTGGTCGTCACCTGTTCCGACTCGCAAGCCGCCGGAAGATTCCCTGGTCTGAGTCCTTTTTGTCACGCTCGACTCAAGTGTAAGCCAAAGCCCCGCCCAGCGCCAGAAGATTGACTCGCGCGACCGCTCAGCCGCGGCGGTGCCGCTCCTTGAGACGCACGTAGTGATCGGCGGAGTAACCGAGATAGCCCCGCTCCTCGGCCGTCAGCGGGCGGATACGCTTGGCCGGGCGCCCCAGCCAGAGGTAACCGCCCTCCAGCACCTTGCCGGGCGAGACCAGCGAGCCGGCGCCGAGCAGGGTGCCGCGCTCGATCCGCGCGCCATCGAGCACCAGGGAACCCATGCCGATCAGGCAGTCGTCCTCGATGGTGCAGCCATGCAGGGTGACCTGATGACCGACGGTGACACCATCGCCGATCACCACCGGGTGTCCACCGGGGACGTGGTCGCTGTCGTGGGTGACATGGATCACGCTGCCATCCTGGATATTGCTGCGCGCGCCGATCCTGATGCGATGGATGTCGCCCCGCGCCACCACCATGGGCCAGAGCGAACTGTCGGCACCGATCTCCACATCGCCGATCACCAGGGCGGTCTCGTCCACGAAGGCGCTGGCATCGATGCGGGGTGTGTGGCCGTCAAAGTCTCGGATGCTCATGCCGGTTCCCAACAAACTCCAGATCCCGGGCAGTGGACCACCTGCTCAGCGCAGGGTTACCAGCTCCTCGGCGCTGGTCGGATGCAGGGCCACGGTATCGTCCAGGTCACGCTTGCTGGCCCCCATGCGGACGGCGACGGCAAAGCCCTGCAGCATCTCGTCGGCGCCCATGCCGATGATGTGACAGCCGACCACCTTTTCCTGCGCACCCACGGTGACCAGCTTCATGGCGGTCTGGCGCTTGTGCTCGCTCAGGGCATGGTACATGGCGGTAAAGCGGGTGCTGTAGACCTTGACCGCATCGCCGTGCCGCTCGCGGGCCTCGGCCTCGGTCAGGCCCACGGTGCCGATCGGCGGATGGCTGAACACCACGGAAGGGATGTTTTCGTAGTCGAGCCGGCGCCCGCTCATGCCGCCGTAGAGGCGGTCGGCCAGGCGCCGGGCGGCAGCGATGGCCACCGGCGTCAGCGCCACCTTGCCGTTGACGTCGCCCAGCGCGCTGATGCCCCGCACATTGGTGTTCTCGAATTCGTCACTGGGGATGTAACCCTCTGCATCGGTCTCCACCCCGGCCGCATCCAGCCCCAGCCCGGCCGTCGCCGGCTTGCGGCCGATGGCCCAGATCAGGGCATCGAAGCCCTCCAGGCGCTGGCCGTTGTCGCACTCGATGCACAATTCGCCGTTGTCACAGCGGCTGACCGCCGCCACCTGGGTGCCGGAGAGGATGCCGATGCCGTCGTTCAGCATCTCCTCCATCAGCGCCTCACGCAGCATGGCGTCGAAGTCGCGCAACAGGTGCTCGCGGCGCAGCAGCAGGGTGACGTCCGAGCCGAGCGCCTTCAGCACCCCGGCCAGCTCCACGGCGATGTAGCCCGAGCCGACCACCGCCACCCGCCGCGGCTGGCTCTCCAGGGCAAAGAAACCGTCGGAGGTGATGCCCAGCTCGGCACCGGGCACGTCGGGCACCGCCGGATAGCCACCCACCGCAATGCAGACGTGATCGGCCGTGTAGCGCTCGCCACCGACCTCCAGGGTGCGGGCATCGACAAAGCGCGCCTCGCCCTGGATGAGATCGATCCCGGAATCCGCCAGGTAGCTGTGATACCAGTCGTTGATGCCCTGCACATAGGCATCACGGGCGGCCTTCAGCCGCTCCCACGAGAAACCACGCAGCTCGATGTCGAAGCCGTAGCCGGCGGCATCGCCAAGGCTGTGGGCGAGGTTGGCCGCGAACCACATCACCTTCTTCGGCACGCAGCCGACGTTGACGCAGGTGCCGCCCAGCGGGCCGCGCTCGATCACCGCGCAGCGCTTGCCGTAACGCGCCGCGCGCTCGGCCACCGACAGGCCGCCGCTGCCGGCGCCGATGGCGATCAGGTCATAGTGTTTGTCTGCCATGCGCCGGGAGCATACCCGACCCCGCACGTCCTGAACAACCGCGCTTTCGGGATGGCCATGAAATCCACGAAACCCACCAAAATGGTTATTAACCCGACAACCAAATATGCCGTGTTCAGCCGCCGTGTGCCTGCCTGCGGCAAGGCATCGAAACGCCGCCGTAGCATTCCTACGGCAAGGTTCGATAACGCCGTCCGCAGGCAGGCACACGACGGCCGAACCCATTGAATCATGGAATGACCGGGGCTTCAGGCCTGTCCCGGTCCGGCGTTCCGGCCCTTGACAAGGAGACCGACCCTTGCCGGCGGGCCGCGCCTTGTCCCGGAACAGGCCTGAAGCCCTGAACACGGCATATTTGGTTGCCGGGTTAATATTGTGGCCCACGCGCTCCGCGCGTCGCTGTAAAGCCTGCCCCTTTTTCGTGGGTTTAGTGGGTTTCGTGGCTATGCGTTTTTTTCGTGGGTTTCGCGGATTTCGTGGCGATATAATGATCCCCTTCATCCACACCGAGGCCAGATCCCAGATGACCAACCCGCTGCTCGATCTCAAGGGCCTGCCGCCCTTCTCCAAGATCCGCCCCGAACACGTCGAGCCCGCCATCGAGGCCCTGCTCGAGGAATGCCGGGAGACGGTGGCGCGGTTGCTGGAGGCCGGCGGCGACTATACCTGGGACAACCTGATCCAGCCCATCGAGGACGTGGAGGACCGGCTGTCGCGCGCCTGGTCGCCGGTCAGCCACATGAACTCGGTGGTCAACAGCGAGGCACTGCGCAGCGCCTACAACACCTGCTTGCCGAGGCTGTCCGAGTACGGCACCGAGATGGGCCAGAACGAGGCCCTTTACCGCGCCTACCGGGCGATCGCCGAAGGTCCGGCCGCCGAGGCACTCGACCCGGCACAGCGCAAGGTGATCGACAACGCGCTGCGCGACTTCAAGCTCTCCGGCGTCGCCCTGCCGGCCGAGCAGCGCGAGCGCTACAAGACGATCATGCAGGAGCTGTCCTCGCTGACCGCCAGGTTCGAGGAGAACCTGCTGGACGCCACCAACGCCTGGCAAAAGCTGGTGACGGACGAATCGCAGCTGGCCGGCCTGCCGGAATCGGCGATCTCCCTGGCACGACAGATGGCCGAGCGCGAGGGCCTGGAGGGCTGGCTGTTCAACCTGGAATTTCCCTCCTATCATCCGGTGCTGAGCTATGCCGACGACCGTGAGCTGCGGCGTGAGCTGTACACCGCCTATGTCACCCGCGCCTCGGACGAGGGCCCCCACGCCGGCCGCTGGGACAACGGTCCGGTGATGGAGGAGATCCTCGCCCTGCGCCACGAGGCAGCGCGGCTGCTCGGCTTCGCCAACTACGCCGAGCGCTCGCTGGCCACCAAGATGGCGCGCTCCCCGGAACAGGTGCTCAGTTTCCTCAACGACCTGGCGAAACGCTCCCTGGAGCGGGCACGCGAGGAACTGGAGGAGGTACGCAACTTCGCCCGCGATCAATTCGGAGTGAAGGAGATCGAGGCCTGGGACGTCGCCTACTACTCGGAGAAGCTGCGCCAGCACAAGTACGCCATCTCCCAGGAAGAACTGAAACCCTGGTTCCCGGAGACGCGGGTGCTGCCCGGCATGTTCGCGGTAGTGGAACGCCTCTACGGCCTGCAGATCGAGGAGCATCAGGGCATCGACGTCTGGCATCCGGACGTACGCTTCTTCGAAATCCGCGACGAGCGCGGCGAGCTGCGCGGCCAGTTCTACCTCGATCTCTACGCCCGGCCGCAGAAGCGCGGCGGCGCCTGGATGGACGAGTGCGTCTCGCGGCGCATCACCCGCGATGGCCTGCAGACCCCGGTCGCCTACCTCACCTGCAACTTCTCACCGCCGATCGGCGACGACCCGGCACTCTTCACCCACGACGAGGTCATCACCCTGTTCCATGAATTCGGCCACGGCCTGCACCACATGCTGACCCAGGTCGACTACGCCGGCGTCTCCGGCATCTCCGGCGTCGCCTGGGACGCCGTGGAACTGCCCAGCCAGTTCATGGAGAACTGGTGCTGGGAACGGGAGGCACTGGACCTCATCGCCGGCCACTACCAGTCCGGCGAGGCGCTGCCCGAGGAGATGTTCCGGCGCATGACCGCGGCCCGCAACTTCCAGTCCGCCATGCAGATGGTGCGTCAGCTCGAGTTCGCCATCTTCGACTTCCGCCTGCACCTGGAATACGACCCGGAGAAGGGCGGACGCATCTACGAGATCCTGAAGGAGGTGCGGGAGCAGGTAGCGGTGATGCAGCCGCCCTCGTTCAACCGCTTCCCGCACAGCTTCGCCCACATCTTCGCCGGCGGCTACGCCGCGGGCTACTACAGCTACAAGTGGGCCGAGGTGCTCTCGGCGGACGCCTTCGCCGCCTTCGAGGAGGCCGGCATCTTCGACCGCGAGACCGGCCGGCGCTTTCTGACCCGCATCCTGGAGCAGGGCGGCTCACGCGACCCCATGGAACTCTTCATCGACTTCCGTGGCCGCGAACCGACCATCGACGCGCTGCTGCGCCACACGGGCCTGGCGGCCTGACATGGATAGCCACGAAACCCACAAAACCCACGAAAAGATGATGCGTCGGCGCACGCGCTCCGCGCGGCGCCGTGAAACTCAGATCCTTTTCGTGGGTTTCGTGGCCTCAGAACAGGTGAGACCATGAAATACAAGGATCTTCGCGACTTCATCGCCCAGCTCGAACAGATGGGCGAGCTGAAGCGCATCCGCGCCGAGGTCGACCCCTGCCTGGAGATGACCGAGGTCTGCGACCGCACCCTGCGCGCGGGAGGTCCCGCCCTGTTGTTCGAGAATCCCAAGGGCCACGACATGCCGGTGCTCGGCAACCTGTTCGGCACCCCGCGGCGGGTGGCGCTGGGCATGGGCGAGGATTCGGTGGAGGCGCTGCGCGAGGTCGGCAAGCTGCTCGCCTTCCTCAAGGAGCCGGAGCCGCCCAAGGGCATGAAGGACGCCTGGGCCAAGCTGCCCAAGTTCAAAAAGGTGCTGGACATGGCCCCCAGGGTGGTGCGCGGCGCATCCTGCCAGGAAGTGGTCATCGAGGCCGACGACGTCGATCTGTCGAAGATCCCGGTGCAGACCTGCTGGCCGGGCGATGCCGGGCCGCTCATCACCTGGGCGCTGGTAGCCACCAAGGGTCCCAACAAGGAACGGCAGAACCTGGGCATCTACCGCCAGCAGGTGATCGGCCGCAACAAGGTCATCATGCGCTGGCTGGCACACCGCGGCGGGGCGCTCGACTTCCGCGAATGGTGCGAAGCCCGGCCGGGCGAACCCTTCCCGGTGGCCGTGGCACTGGGCGCCGACCCGGCCACCATCCTCGCCGCCGTCACCCCGGTGCCGGACGCGCTCTCCGAATACGCCTTCGCGGGGCTTTTACGTGGCGCCAGGACCGAACTGGTGAAATGCCGGGCCCACGATCTGCAGGTGCCGGCCAGCGCCGAGATCGTGCTGGAGGGTTTCATCGAACCGGGCGAGGAGGCCGACGAGGGCCCCTTCGGCGACCACACCGGCTACTACAACGAGGTGGAGCGCTTCCCGGTGTTCACCATCGAACGCATCACCCACCGCCGCGACCCCATCTATCACAGCACCTACACCGGCCGGCCGCCGGACGAACCGGCCATCCTCGGCGTGGCCCTGAACGAGGTCTTCGTGCCCCTGCTGCAGAAGCAGTTCCCGGAGATCACGGATTTCTACCTGCCGCCGGAGGGCTGCTCCTACCGCCTGGCCATCGTCAGCATGAAAAAGCAGTACCCGGGCCATGCCAAGCGGGTGATGTTCGGCGTCTGGTCCTTCCTGCGCCAGTTCATGTACACCAAGTTCGTCATCGTCACCGACGACGATGTGAACATCCGCGACTGGAAGGACGTGATCTGGGCCATGACCACGCGCATGGACCCGGTGCGCGACACCACGCTGATCGACAACACCCCCATCGACTACCTGGACTTCGCCTCGCCGGTCTCCGGCCTCGGCGGCAAGATCGGCTTCGACGCCACCAACAAGATGAAGGGCGAGACCGACCGCGAATGGGGCCGGCCCATCCGCATGAGCGAAGAGGTCAGGCGCCGCGTCGACGCCCTCTGGGACGAACTCGGGATCTAGCTAGCCGCGAAACCCACGAAAAGGACTATTGTTTTCTGGCCGGCGCTTCGCGCCGGACCAGACCCAAACATCTTTTCGTGGGGTTTCGTGGCTATAACATCATCCAGCGCGGCAAAGCAGGCTGTTGTCGCCCTCGGCACTGGCGGCCATGGTCTCCAGACAGTCCAGCACTTCCATGCTGGCATCCTCCATCGCCTGCAGCGCTGCCAGCGCGCCTTCGATATCCCCCTCGGCGAAACGGCTCAGGGCCTCGGTTCCACTGTGATGGACGCGATGGTGCGGCACTTCCATATCGGCATAGCCGGGCAACTGGGAGAAGCAGCCCTTGCCCTCGCCATCGTAGTACCACTTGCCGAGACGGCACTGGGTGTGGTCGACGAAATCCTCGATGCGCTTGGATGAGATCCCCATGAGGATCTTGTAGATCTCGAACTTGTAGATCAGGTGGTCGGTCTTGGCCAGCTCCACGAAGCTGCGCAGGGCACCGGCCGAGATGGCACCCTCCATGCGCTGGGACAGCGACAACACCTCACTCATGGCCTGGCTGGAACGGTTGCCGACCGCACTCAGCTCGGCGGAATCGGCCGACATCTGCTGCATCTTGGCCTGGGTCTCGGTGGTCTCCTCCTGGATCTTGCTGATCTCGCCGGCGATCTCCTGGGTGGCGTTGTTGGTACGCATCGACAGGTTGCGCACCTCGTCGGCGACCACCGCGAAACCGCGCCCATGTTCACCGGCACGTGCCGCCTCGATGGCCGCATTCAGCGCCAGCAGGTTGGTCTGGTCGGAGATCTCGTTGATCAGATTGACGATGTTGCCGATCGCCCCGGCGCGCTGGCTGAGGCTGTCGACGTGGCCCACGGCATCGTTCACGCTGTCGGTGACGATGCGCAGATTGCCGACCAGGCTGTCCGTCCCCTGGCGCGCCTCCACCGACACCCGGGCGGCCTCGACTGCAGAGTCGCGCTCTGAGCGCAGGGTCTCCGCCAGGCGCGCCAGGGTCGCCTGCAGCTTGAGCAGGGAATCGCCGAAGAAACTGAAATTCTGGAACAGACCCGCACTCAGACGGCTCTGCTGCTCGGCCTCTGCCACCTGCGCCAGGGCCGCATCGCGCTGCGCCTCGGCACCCTCGAGCTCCGCCTTGAGCCGGGTTATCTCTTCCTGGAGTTCGTCGATTCGTTGCTGCTGCTCTGCCTGCCGTTTCCCGCCATGGGTAAAAAACGCTGTACCAAACATGATTACCTTCCCGTCTCGTTATCTCAGGGTTCTTTTCGGAAAGTCCAACTCCGTCACATTTTGGTCCCTCACCCGCCTGTATCGAACCCGGCCGGAAAATCTTTACCCAAGCGTAGGGTTAGGCGTCTGTATTAACCCGGCAATCGCGGCCTGGAGGCCGCTCCTACGGGGCACGGCGGCACCCGGGTAGGAGCGGCCTCCAGGCCGCGATCCCCGGCGGGTCCAGCCTCGCCCTGGGCATCGAATCCTTGGCGCAATAGGCGGGTTAGCTGTGTCACGGCTCGCCGAGGCAGGCCGCCAGCCCGGCATCCAGGTCCGGATAGGCCAGGCTGACCCCCAGCTCCTCGCGCAGCCGGCGGTTGTCGATGCGCTTCGATTCATCCATGAAGGCACGCATGCCGGCGCTGAGCCGCGTCCCCGCCTCGGCCCGGCTCACCGTGGGCGGTCGCGGCAGGCCGGCGGCATCGGCGATGCGGTTGAAGTAATCGGTCATATTGGAGGGCCGGCCGTCCGCCACGTTGTACAGCGGCCCGGGCGCGGGATGGGCCATGGCCGCCCGGCAGGCGGCCACCAGATCCTCGGCGTGAATGCGGTTGGTATAGGGCGAATCGGCCTCGTCGAGCAGCGGCAGGCCGCGCCGCAGCCGTTCCAGCGGCAGCTTGCCCGGGCCGTAGATGCCGGGCACGCGCAGGATCACCACCGGCACGCCGCTGGCGGCCGACCAGCGGCGCAGCGCCTGTTCGGCGGCATGACGCCGCCGGGCCCGGTCGGTGGCCGGCTTGGCCGGCTCCGACTCGTCGATCCAGCGCCCGCCACAGTCGCCATAGACCCCGGTGGTGCTGATATAGACGATGCGCGCCGGACACCGCGGCCCCTGCAACGCCTCCAGCAGGCGTTCGATGCGCGGATCGCTCACGCCCTCGGCCGGCGGGGGCGCGAAGTAGTACAGCCGGGCACCCGCCGTCGGCCAGTCGGCCGGAACCCGCTCCCGGTCCAGATCGAGGGGCAGTGCCCGGATGCCCTCGGCCTCCAGGCGGCGGGCGCTGTCGGCACTGCGCACCACGCCGTACACTCTGCCGCCTTCGGCCAGGCAGGCGGCGGCGACCCGGCGGCCGATATAGCCGCAGCCGACGATTAACACAGGGTTCATCGGTTTTTATCTCCGGGGAAATCAGCGAGAATGCGCGGTTCGCCAATCCTCAACTTGAACACGACGCCACAGACGGCAAAAAGGTACCACGAATGAGTCACCGGGTGCGGATCCAGGGCAGCAATCACGAATTCATCGTCGAGGCGGGCGAGACCGTGCTCGATGCCGCCCTGCGCCAGGGCATTCTCCTCCCCTACGGCTGTCGCAGCGGCAGCTGCGGCGCCTGCCAGGGGCAGGTCCTGGCGGGCCGTGTCCACTACGGCGGCCCCCTGCCGCCCGCCCTGGACCAGGCGGAGGCCGCGGCCGGCACCGCCCTGTTCTGCCAGGCACTGCCGGAAACCGACCTCGAGATCGCCGTCCCGGAGGTGGAGAGCGAGGCGGAGATCGAGGTCAAGCAACTGCCGGCCAAGGTCACCGAGATCGAGCACCTGGCAGCCGATGTCGTGCGCCTGCGGCTCAAGCTGCCGGAGGCCGAACGCCTGCAGTTCCTCGCCGGCCAGTATATCGAGATCCTGCTCAAGGATGGCCGCCGCCGCGCCTTCTCCCTCGCCAATGCGCCCCATGACGACGAGACGCTGGAACTGCACATCCGCCTGGTGCCCGGCGGCGAGTTCACCCGTTACGTGTTCGAGCAGATGCAACCCAAGACCTTGCTGCGCATCGAAGGCCCCTTCGGCAGCTTCCATCTGCGCGAGGACTCCCCCCGGCCGATCCTGATGCTGGCGGGGGGCACTGGCTTCGCACCGATCAAGGGCATGATCGAGCACGCCTTCCACATCGGCCTCGAACGCCCCATCCATCTCTACTGGGGGGCACGCGGCAGGGACGACCTCTACCTGGACGAGCTGGCCCGCAATTGGGAGGCGACACACCCCGGTTTCCGCTATACCCCCGTGCTCTCCGAACCACAGGCGGCGGATGCCTGGCATGGCCGCAGCGGCCTGGCCCTGGACGCCCTGCTGGCGGACCATCCCGACCTCAGCGCTCACGACATCTACATGGCCGGACCACCGGCGATGGTCGAGGCGGCACGCAGCGCCCTGCTCGGCCGGGGACTGCCCGAGGAACAGCTCTACTGCGACGCCTTCGAATTCGCCAAGGATGCCCAGCCGGCTGGCTAGCCCGGATATTGCACCAAGGATTCGATGCTCAGGGCGAGGCTGGACCCGCCGGGGATCGCGGCCTGGAGGCCGCTCCTACGGGGCATGGCGGCACCCTGGCAGGAGCGGCCTCCAGGCCGCGATTGGCGTGGTGTTGACAGGCTGCTAGCGGCGGCCGCTGCCTTGGGGTAAGGTTCGGAAGGTGCGGACCACAAGGACACCGCCGCGCCTGGAGCAGCCTCTATGCCACGGGAAGTCGCCTTTTCGCTGGTGCACATCGATGCGGCACGCAACGCCACCGACGACTTCAATCCCTTCCACGACAAGACCAAGTGGCGCGAGATCCACGACAACCCCTTCGGCGGCCCCATTGCCCTCGGCTTCCAGCTGCTGGCCCTGGTCGCGGAACGGCTCCGCGAACACCGTGAACGGCAGGACGAGACTGCCCTGATCGAGCAACGGGGGCTGGGCTTCAGCCACTACCAGGTGAATTTCGCCAACGTGGTACAGCCCGACGCCCCGCTGGAAATCGAGATCCGCGGCTCACGCCTGTCGGAGGCGGGGGATGTGCTCAGCAACCGCTTCTCGCTCAAGGCAGCCGGCCGCCTGGCCCTGCTCGGCTTCAAGAAGGAGGCCAGCCATCCGCTGGTCCTGGAAGAGGCCGACTTCCGCGGCCTGCCGGCGCTGGAGGGGGCATGCGACCGCAGCATCCTCGGCGACAGCGGCTACTTCTTCAAGCGCAAGTACCTCAACGTCTCCAACGCCAAGAACTTCCTCGTTGGCTCGGGCATCGAGCAGACCCGCTACTTCGACGAGCTGGAGGGGCGGGTGCGTTTCCCGGAGATCTTTCCCGTTGCCTACATCTCCTGCGCCCTGCTGGAATGGGCGACCCTGCTCGGCCACGACTTCCGCGCCGACCCCATGGTCTATGTCTCCCAGCAGATCAGCATCGACCGGTCGCTGAGCGCCGGCCTCGCCAGCAACGACATGCTGGCCCTGCTGGTGCGAAAACTGCCGCTGGAGGAGACGCCGGCGAGCGACCGGGAGAACGGTTATCAGACCTACCACTGCTTCGGCCTGCTCGACAGCAGACGGATCCTGTTTCGGGCCCAGATCAGCCTGGCCCCGCTGCACAGCATCCTCGCCGCCAGACCCGGCTGAACGCCTCAGCCGGCCGGCAGCGCCTTGTCGGCCGACTCCGACGCCGCCTCGTCGGATACCGCCGTGCCCGCCCCAGGCGCCGGCAGCAGGGCGCCGTCCTCGCCCGCCGCCAGGGCCAGGCCATGGCGGAAACAGGCCACCGCCGCCTCCGGCTCGTGCATGCGCTCCAGCAGGCGGCCGAGCAGCTGGTAGCCTTCCACGCTGGGCTGCAGGGCCAGGGCCGCCTCCAGGTAGCCGCGCGCCTTGCCCCAGAGTTCGTTGCGCAGGGCGATGCGGCCCAGCGCCAGCAGCAGTACCGGATCCTTGTCGTGGCCCTGCAGCCACTCCTCGGCGGTCTGTAGCTGCAGTCCCCTGTGCTCGCCGGCCAGGCGGCCATAGAGGTCGACCATCTGCTCGTTCCACTGCCGGCGCAGGGCAGCGCGCAGCAGCTGTTCGGCCTCGCCGTCCTCGCCCAGCACCTGGAGCTGGCGGGCGTAGTGCAGAACCAGCTCCGGGGTCTCGCGCAGCCGGCGCGGGACCCGCCCCCAGGTCTCGCGCAGCGCCTCGGCATCGCCGCTGCGCGCCGCGGCCTCGAGCAGCTCGCCGTGCAGCTTCACCTCCAGGGCATCGACCGCCTCGGCCGGCAGCACATGCCGGCGACGCAGCTCCGGCAGCAGATCCCGCAGGTGTTCCCAGTCACCGAGCCGCTGGTAGAGTTCCACCAGCATCTTCAGCACATAGGCATGCCGCGGCGCGACCTGGCGCAGGTGGCTGAGGGTGGCCAGCGCCTGCTCCATCTGCCGGTGGGCGATCTGCAGCTCGGCCTGGGTGAGGCCAACGGCGACGTCGGCGTCCGGCATCGCCTGGTGGGCCAGCCGCAGGTAGTGGTCGCGTCGCTCGTGGGCCCCCTGCTGCTGGGCGGCGCGGGCCGCGGCGAGGTAGTTGAGCAGGGGATTGTCGCTGTCGGCCGCATGGCGGATCAGCCGCCGCTCGGCCGCCGACCAGTTGCCCTCCGCCAGCTCGATCAGGCCGCGGTTGAGTTCATTGCGGGCCCGCAGCGCCCGCCGCCGCCGGTCCCAGCTGCGCAGCTGGCGGGGCGCACGCCGCATGCCGGCCAGCAGCCGCAACAGCAGATAGAAGACCGCAAACAGCAGCAGCACGACCGTCAGCAGGAGGGACAGGGAGGTCTCGACGGTCCAGGGCCCGTAGCCGATCAGCACATAGCCCGGATCCTTCATCAGCAGCAGGCCGAGGCCGGTGGCAACCAGCAGGGCCAGCAGGGCAGCGATCAGGAACCTCATGGGGCCGGCTCCGCGTCCGCCGCCGGCGGTTCAGCCTCGCTCAACACCATCTGCTCGCGCAGCAGCCGCAGCGAGGCCGAGATATCCGGCAACTCGGGACGAATGTCGATGGCAAGCAGCTCGTCGACTGCCGTCAGCAGGCTGCGGGTCGCTGGCGACTCGGTGTCGAAGTGGGCCTGCAGCCAGTCGCGCACCGTCTGCAGACTGCTGCGCCAGGCGGCCGGCGACTGGCGCAGCAGGGCAAGCCGCGCCGCCTCCAGCTGCAGGCGCAGGTTCTCGTACAGGAAATACTGCGCCTCCGGCGGCAGCATGGGCGCCACCGGCCGGTCCTCACGGCGCACCACCACCAGTCGCTCCAGCGCCCGGCCGACCTCATCCAGGGCCTGCCGCCAGCCGGCGACTGGCGCCGGCGCCGGCTGCGCCGCACCCTCGGCTCCGGGCTGAGCGGTTCTCTCCCCCGGCCGGTACTGGCTGCCGGCCAGCGGCAATGCCTCCACCTGGCCGGTCAGGCTCGCCAGGCGCAGCGCCAGGCCCTCGTAGTCCGGCAGCTGCAGCTGACGCAGAGCGGCGATCTCACGGGCGATCTCCTCGCGCACCGGCACATAGGCCGGATCGCCCAGGCCGGCCAGGCGCTGGTCGGCATCCTCCAGCGCCGCCAGGGCAGTGGCCGGATCACGCAGCAGCAGCAGCCGCTGGTTGGCAACGTGCAGCAGGTAGCGGGTCTCGGCCAAGGTCCAGTCGTCGTGGCTGCGGCCGAGCTGGGCCCGTAGCAGACCGATGGCGTTCTCCAGCGCCTGCTGCGAGCTGCCGAGCCCCTGCAGGCGCTGTTCCAGTGCGCTGCGGGCGCGGGCCGCCGCCGCCAGATCGGCATCGAGCCGGCTGCCAAGGGTGCGGATGCGCTCGTCCATGGCCTGGTTGCGGCCGTCGATCTGGGCCAGCACCTCACGCTGCCAGCCGGCCTGGCGGGTGACCTCGTGCCAGATGAAATAGCCGCCGACCAGCGCTCCCACCGCCAGCAGCAGCGCGACCAGGGCCAGCGGCAGTGCATAGCTGGCCGTTGCCGGCCCGCTCGGGGATTGCTGACGGCCGCCTCCGGCACCCCGCCCCCGGCGCCGCTTGGAGGCGGGGCGGGCGGGCGGCTTGGCCGCCGCGGGAGAGGATTTCCTGTCGTCTTCGTGCTGCGCTTCGCTCATTGCTCTGTTCCCCTGACGGCCACCCATTCCCGGAGGGCAGCCAGCATGGCCTCGTCGGTGGCGTCGGCGGCCACCCATGGTGGCGGTAACCCGAGTCCGGCGGCGGCCTCCGCCACCCGCCGGCTGGGCACGATCAGCGCCGTGCGGCGTAGCAGAGTCTGCCCGTTTTCACCCAGCATGGCGACCAGATTCTGCAGGCCCTCCAGGCTGCTGACGGTGACCACGTCGATGCCGCCCCCGGCCCAGTCCGCGAGCAGCGCCGTCGGGTCGGCGGCCGGCCGCCGACGGCGGTAGACCTCGGCATAGTCGACCGTCGCCCCGCGCGCCTCCAGTTCCGTACGCAGCCGTTCCCGGCCACCCTCGCCGCGCACGATCAGCACCCGCTGGCCGCCGACCCCGGTCAGCCCCGGCTCGGCCAGCAGCGCCTCGCTGTCATGACCCGCCGCAGGCACGATATCGGGTTCGAACCCGGCCGTGCGCAGGGCCTCGGCGGTCCGCCGGCCAACCGCACCGAGACGGGTACCGGCCGGCCAGGCACCCGGCTTCAGCCCGGCCTCCCGGGCCCAGCGCACGGCATTGGCGCTGACGAAGAGCACCAGATCGTAGTCGGCCAGGCGCCCCAACCGGGCCGCCGCCGAGGCCGGGTCCCGCGGGGGGGCGATCTCCAGTACCGGGAAGATCACGACGCGGCCGCCCGCCGCCTCGATCAGCCGTTGCAGGCGGCCGGCCTGGGCCGCCGGCCGGGTCACCAGCACCCGCACCCCCGCCAGTGGCCCGGATTCCGCCACCGCCTTCAGTCCGCGTACAGGGCCTCGAGAATCTCGCCGGCACCCCGCGCCAGCAGATCCTCGGCCAGCACCCGGCCCAGTTCCTCACCATCCTCCGGCCGGCCGCTGATGTCGCCGAGGATGATCTCGCTGCCGTCCGGTCGACCCACCAGACCGCGCAGCAGCACCACGCCGTGCTCGATCTCGGCATAGCCGGCAATGGGCACCTGGCAGCCGCCCATCAGCCGGCTGTTGAAGGCCCGCTCGGCGCGCAGCCGCAGGCTGGTCTCGGCATGGGCGAGCGGTGCGATCAGCGCCTTCACCGCCTCGTCGTCGCTACGGCACTCGATGCCCACCGCGCCCTGGCCGATGGCCGGCAGCACCTGATCCGGTCCCAGGGTCTGGCGAATGCGGGCGCCGAAACCGAGGCGCTTGAGGCCGGCGCAGGCGAGAATGATGGCGTCGTAGTCACCGGCGTCGAGCTTGTCGAGCCGGGTATTGACGTTGCCGCGCAGGTCATGGATCAGCAGGTCCGGGCGGGCAGCCCGCAGCTGGCACTGGCGGCGCAGGCTGGAGGTACCGACCACCGCACCCTGCGGCAGGTCCTCGAAACTCGCATGGCGGTTGGAGACGAAGGCGTCGCGCGGATCCTCGCGCTCCAGGATCACCGCCAGCTCCAGGCCGTCCGGCATCTCCACCGGCACATCCTTCATGGAATGCACGGCGATGTCGGCCCGTCCCTCCAGCATGGCCTGTTCCAGCTCCTTGACGAACAGCCCCTTGCCGCCCACCTTGGCCAGCGGGCTGTCGAGGATCTTGTCGCCGCGGGTGCTCATGGTCAGCAGCTCGACCTTGAGACCGGGATGAAGGGCCTCGAGACCGGCGCGGACGTGCTCGGCCTGCCACAGGGCCAGCGCGCTCTTGCGGGTGGCGATGCGAATCGTGTCGTTGGAGATGGACATCCTGCAATCCAGATTGTGAAATGGGCGGACCTGGCTGATCCCGGGCGCGGGAGCTGACCGGCGAAGACGGGCGCGTGACCCGAAAAGGCGAGGATAACGAGTGGTGAAAGCCGGTTGCAAGCGATATGGGGTCGGCCCGGCCGTGTGGCTGCTGCTGGGCTGGCTGCTGGCCGCCGCCGCAGCGGCGGCAGACGGGCCGCCGCAGGCGCCGCTGGCCAGCGACCTGCAGCGCGATGCCCGCCTGGCCAGGGAACGGCGGATCCCCATCCTGCTGGCGGTGGAAGCCAGCCACTGCGGCTACTGCCGGCTGCTGGAGAGCGACTTCCTGGTGCCCATGCTGATCAGCGGCGACTATGACGACCGGGTGCTGATCCGTCGCATCGACATCGACGCGGCGGAACTGCTGACCGATTTCGACGGCCGCCGCATCACACCCCAGACGCTGGCCGAACGCTACGGCGTGTCCTTCACCCCCACCCTGCTGTTTCTCGACGCCGAGGGCCGTGAGCTGACCGAGCGCATGGTCGGCCTGACCACGCCCGACTTCTTCGGCGGCTACCTGGACCAGGCCATCGACGCCGCCCTGCGTGCCCTGCGCGGCCGCTAGCTAGCTAGCCCGCCCAATCGCGGCCTGGAGGCCGCTCCTACGGGGCATGGCGGCACGAGGGGTAGGAGCGGTCTCCAGACCGCGATCGAGTCACAACGATGGGGGCCGCCCCCATCCTGCCGCCTCGCCAGACCCCGGTGCATGGAACGTGTCCCGGGCTCATGGATTAGCCCGGGGGCGCGGCCAGCCGCGGCACATGCGGCGGGCATGGCCGCGGATCCTGCCCAATCGCGGCCTGGAGGCCGCTCCTACGGGGGGCATGGCGGCACAAGGGGGCGGCGTGGTTCAGGCCGCGATCGACTCACAACGACGGGGACCACCCGCCCCCATCCTCACGCCTCGCCAGCCCCGGCCCATGGAACGTTCCCCGGGCTCATGGACTAGCCACGCGGGTGCGGCCAGCCGCGGCACATGCGGCGGGCATGGCCGCGGATCCTGCCCGATCGCGGCCTGGAGGCCGCTCCTACGGGGGGCATGGCGGCACGAGGGGTAGGAGCGGTCTCCAGGCCGCGATCGACTCACAACGATGGGGGCCGCCCCCATCCTGCCGCCTCGCCAGCCCCGGCACATGGAACCTGTCTTGGCTCATTGGACAGCTAGCTGCCCTTCAACAGCCGGCGCAGCGCCGACGCATGCCGGCGGCTCACCTCCAGCCGCTCGTCGATGCCCATCAGCACCACGTTGAGCCGTCCCTGGGCATCCTTCTCCAGCCCCTGCAGGAAAGCGCGCGCCACCAGCGCATTGCGATGGACGCGCACGAAGCGCGCACCGAACTCCTCCTCCAGCGACTTCAGCGACTCCTCGATCAACAGCTCGCCGCTGCCCGTGCGCACCGTGACGTACTTGTGGTCGGCACGGAAGTAGCGGATGTCCGCCACCGGTACCAGCTGCAGGTTGCCGCGCTGGCGCACGCAGAGGTGACTGCGCGCCCGGCCGCTCTCGCCCTCCAGCCGCCCCGCCTGGGCCCGGGTCAGGCGCCGGGCATTGCCCAGCGCCGCGGCCAGGCGTTCGATGCGGATCGGTTTCACCAGGTAACCGAGCGCCGCCGCCTCGAAGGCCTCCAGGGCATGCTCGCCGTAGGCAGTGGTAAAGATCACCGCCGGCGGTTCGGGCAGCGCCGCCAGATGCCGCGCCGCCTCCAGACCATCCATCTCCGGCATGCGGATGTCCATCAGCACCAGGTCCGGCTGCAGCCGCTCGACCTGCTCCAGCGCCTCGCGGCCGCTGGCCGCCTCGCCCACCACCTCGGTGTCGGGCAGCTCGGCCAGCAGCCGCCGCAGCCGGTCGCGGGCCAGGGCCTCGTCGTCCACCAGCAACAGTCTCATGCCACCGCCTCCAGCGGGAACAGCAGCCGCACCCGGTATTCGCCGTTGCGCTGCTCGGTCTCCAGGCGGGCCGAGGCGCCGAAGGCCAGACGCAACCGCTCCTGGATGTTGGCCAGGGCCATGCGGTTGCCCTCGCGGTGGCGCTCCAGCTCACCCTCCACCAGGGGATTGCGCACCTCCAGCCGCAGCACGCCGCGATTGTAGGTGAGCAGCACCTGGATGCTGCCACCACCGGCCACCGGTTCGATGCCGTGATAGACGGCGTTCTCCAGCAGCGGCTGCAGGATCAGCGGCGGCACCTCGGCCGTCAGCGGCAGGTTCTTGGTCATCCACTCCACCTGCAGGCGCTCGCCCAGGCGCTGGCTCTCGATGTGCAGGTAACGGCGTGCGATGTCGATCTCCTCGGCCAGGCTGATCCGCGCCCCCACGTCCTGCATGGTGACCCGGAACAGATCGGCCAGATCCTGGACCAGTTCCTCGGCCAGCTGCGGGCGGGTGGAGGTCAGGGAGGCGATGGTATTGAGGCTGTTGAACAGGAAGTGCGGCCGGATGCGCGCTGCCAGGGCCGCGATCCGCGCCCTGGCCTCGGCCTGCACCTGGGCCTGCCACTGGTGGCGGACATAGAAGTAGCGCAGCAGCAGGGCGCTGATGATGGCGCTGATCGCGAGGTTGCGCAGCACGAAACCGGGGTGATCGAGCTGGGGCGAGCCCCCCAGCGGCGCGAGCAGGCGATAGGCCGCCTCGCTGAGCACCGCGGTGGTCGCCAGCAGCAGCAGATAGGCCAGCAGGCCCGCCGCCAGATTGCTGAGCCGCGCCAGCCAGGGCCGCAGCAGGCAGAGCAGGGCGGCGCTGCTCAGGGCGACCCACTGCACGAACAGGGACACCAGGCCGAGATCGCTCCACAGCCGCGGCCCGGGGGCACGGCCGGCCAGCACCAGGACGAAGGCCAGCAGCTCGGCCACCACCACCACGGCGAATACCATGCGGATGCCGCAGAAGCTGGGCAGGAAAAAGCTCGCTGCGCGTTCCTGCGGCGGGCGCTGGTGTCCCTTTGCTGACGCCATGGCTGGAGTGTCCCGGTTCGATCCACCTGTTGCAAGTATCGGCACGGCGGCGGAAAAGCCGAATCTGGGTTGCGGACAAGGCCTCGGCTATACTGGCGCGATCCACAGCACCGGCAGACGGAAACCCGCACATGGCAGACCAAGACCCGAACGGCAAGCTCTGGGGCGGCCGCTTCACCGAATCCACCGACGCCTTCGTCGAGGCCTTCACCGCCTCGGTCGACTTCGACCGGCGCCTGTACCGCTACGACATCGACGGCTCCATCGCCCATGCCAGCATGCTGGCCAAGATCGGCGTGCTCAGCGAGACGGAACGCGATGCCATCGTCGACGGCCTGCAGCGGATCCGCGGCGAGATCGAGGCCGGCGACTTCGAGTGGTCGGTGGCGCGCGAGGACGTGCACATGAACATCGAGGCGCGGCTCACCGCGCTGATCGGCGACGCCGGCAAGAAGCTGCACACCGGCCGCTCGCGCAACGACCAGGTGGCCACCGACATGCGCCTCTACCTGCGTGACGAGATCGACGCCAGTGTTGCCGAACTGGAACGCCTGCAGCGGGGGCTCGTCGACCTGGCCGAACGCGAGGCCGACACCATCATGCCCGGCTTCACCCACCTGCAGGTGGCCATGCCGGTGACCTTCGGCCATCACCTGCTGGCCTGGTTCGAGATGCTGGAGCGCGACCGGCAGCGGCTCAAGGACTGCCGCCGGCGGATGAACGTCATGCCGCTGGGTGCCGCCGCCCTGGCCGGCACCACCTATCCCATCGACCGCGCCTACACCGCCGAGCTGCTGGGCTTCGAGGCCCCGGCCGAGAACTCGCTGGACGCCGTCTCCGACCGTGACTTCGCCATCGAATTCACCGCCGCCGCGGCGCTGCTGATGACCCACCTGTCACGCTGCTCGGAGGAACTCATCCTCTGGACCTCGGCCCAGTTCGACTTCATCGACCTGCCGGACCGCTTCTGCACCGGCTCCTCGATCATGCCGCAGAAGAAGAACCCGGACGTGCCGGAACTGGTGCGCGGCAAGACCGGCCGGGTCAATGGCCACCTGATCGGCCTGCTGACGCTGATGAAGGGCCAACCGCTGGCCTACAACAAGGACAACCAGGAAGACAAGGAACCGCTGTTCGACACCGTGGATACCCTCAAGGGCTGCCTGCGGGTGTTCGCCGACATGGTCCCGGCCATCGAACCGAAACGGGACAACATGCGCCGTGCCGCGCGGGCCGGCTTCTCCACCGCCACCGACCTGGCCGACTACCTGGTGCGCAAGGGCGTCCCCTTCCGCGACGCCCACGAGATCGTCGGCAAGGCGGTGCGCCTGGGCATCGACAGCGGCCGCGACCTGGCCGAGCTCGAGCTGGCCGCACTGCAGGCCCTGTCGCCGGTGATCGGCGAGGACGTCTTCGAGGTGCTGACCCTGGAGGGCTCGGTGGCCGCCCGCGACCACCTGGGCGGCACCGCCCCGAGCCAGGTGCGCGCTGCCGCCCAGCGCGCCCGTGCCCGCCTGGAAATCTGACACCCCTCCTGACTTCATCAATCCGTCAGAAGCGGCGCTGCGCGCCGCATCGCGGCGTGGACGCCGCTCCTACGGGGCATGGCGGCACCAGGGTTGGAGCGGGCTCCAGGCCGCGATAGGCGTGGTGTTAACAGACCCGGGTATGCAAAAGCAGCTTGGCCGATCGCCCGCAGAAGCATAGCCGCAGCTACCCGGATATTGCACCAAGGCGGCGCACGTGAACGGGGTTCGTGCTGTAATACAGGGACAATATGGCCATGAAGCCCCCCTGGGCGGGTTACAGTTTGTGCCTGTTCGATGTCAGGCCGAAGCTGGCTTCGCCCTGAGCATCGAATCCGTGGTGCAATATCCGGGCTAGGTGAGCCGTCAGAAGCGGCGCTTCGCGCCGCATCGCGACCTGGCGATCGCTCCTACCCCCTATCCCCTGACTCCTGGAATTCTGAATTCTGAATTCTGAATTCTGAATTCTGAATTCTGAATTCTGAATTCTGGATTCTGGATTCTGGATTCTGAACCCCCCCTCACCCCACCAGCGCCGGCCGCACGGCGCTGGCCGAGGGGATCTCGATCTGGCGCAGCTCCATGGTCGGCCCCGGCCGGCCGATGTAGTAGCCCTGCACGTAGTCGACGCCGATCCGCCGCAGCAGCAACAGGGCCTCCCGGGTCTCGACGAACTCGGCCACGGTATGGATGCCCATGCCGCGCGCCACGTCGACCAGCGCCTTGACGAACAGCTGATCCTCCTGGCTGCGGGTGATGTCGCGGATGAAACTGCCGTCGATCTTCAGCACGTCGACCCGCAGGTTCTTCAGGTAGGAGAAGGACGAGAAACCGACCCCGAAGTCGTCCAGCGAAATCTTGCAGCCGAGCTGGCGGATGCGGGCGATGAACTCCACGGCGCGGCCCATGTTCTCGCAGGCCGCCGTCTCGGTCACCTCGAAGGTGATGCGTTCCGGCGCCACTCCCGAGGCCTCGACCTCCTCGCAGATCAGACGCAGCATCCCCTCGTCCCCCACCGAGAGGCCGGAGAGATTCAGTGACAGGCCGACCGATGCCATCTCCGGGGGCAGGGCGGCCAGCCGCGCCAATGCCTCGTGCAGCACCAGCCGGTCGATGCGGCCGATCAGACCGAACTGCTCGGCTGCGGGGATGAAGTTGCCTGGCATCAACAGGGTGCCATCCGGATTGCGGATCCGCAGCAGGGTCTCGAAATGATGCACACCGCCGCTGAGGACGTCGGCGATCGGCTGGAAGACCAGCTCGAAGCGCTCCTCCTCCAGCGCCTCCAGCACCTGATTGCGGGCCGCCAGCAGACTGCCCATGTGCTCCCGCTGCCGGTCCAGCTCGCTGAACAAGCGCACCTGATCGCGGCCGTTGTCCTTGGCCGTATACATGGCGGTATCGGCCAGCGCCATCAGCTCCACGGCGTTGCTGGCGCGGTCGGGGAAGGAGACCACGCCGATGCTGGCCGAGACATTGATCGCAGAGCCGCCGTGCACCGGCCGGCACTCGGCGATGCCCTGGCGGATCATCTCCGCCTTGGCCCGCGCCTCCTCCAGCGACATGTCGGGGAAGGCGAGGGCGAACTCGTCGCCGCTGACCCGCGCCACCAGGTCCTCGCTGCGCGACAGCCGGGTCAGGACACCGGCCACCTGGATGAGGATCTCGTCGCCTACCGCATGACCGGCGGTGTCGTTGATCATCTTCAGGTAGTCCAGGTCGAGCAGCATCAGCACCCCTCGACTGTCCCGGGACTGGGCCCGGCGGATCTCATGGGCCAGATCGACCAGGAAACGCCGCCGGTTGGCCAGTCCGGTCAGCTGGTCCTGGCTGGAGAGTACCGCCAGCCTCTCCTCGGCCTGGCGGGCCTTGGAGACATCGCTGGCGGTACCGCGATAGCCGCGGAACTGCCCCCCCTCGACCACCGGCAGGCCATTCAGGCGCAGGGTGCGGCGGCTGCCGTCCGGCAGGGTGACACGGCACTCCAGGTCCTTGAAGGGGAAATGGCGCCGTCCCGGCGGACACAAGCGGTCCGTCAGTTCCCCCAGATCGTCACGCGGAAAGACCTCGGCGAAGCTGTGCCCGAGCAAGCTGTCCACCGCCACCCCCAGGTTGTGCACCACACCCGAGGAGACATACACCAAGCGGCCCTCGGCGTCCGTCTCCCACAGCCAGTCGGAAGAACTCTCGGCAAAATCATGGAAGCGGCGGTGACTCTGCACCAGCTCCGCCCGCGAGCGCCCCAGATCCTCGAGCATGGCATTGAACGAGCGGGCCAGTTCGCCCAGTTCATCGTCGCGTTCGATGACCACCTTGTGGTCCAGATTGCCGCTGGAGATCTGCCGGGTCGCCTTGCTGAGCAGCATGATCGGCCGGGTCAGGGTAACCTGGCTTATGCCGATGCCGAGCAGCGAGGCCAGCAGCAACACACCGGCGGAGAACATCAGTCCCTGCAAGCCAAGCTGACGATAGGGCGCCCAGTAGCTATCGCTGGACTGCGCCACCAGCAGCCGGGCGACCGTGGTGCTGCCGTCGCCGGCCAGCAAGCGGTAGACGTGTCCCAGGTAGACCTCGTCGCCGGCGCTGAAGCGCAGCGGCTGACGCGGCCCGGGACCGTACTCCATCTGCTGCAACAGATCACCCTCGATCGGCAGGGTGCTGCCCAGCACCACGTTGCCGCTGAACACCGCCACTTCGGCCCGGATCAGCTGCTTGAGCTGCTCGACGGCCGACTGGTCGAGTTCCTCGCCCACCACCAGCACGCCCAGCGAGCCACCCAGCGGGCTGCGCAGCGGGATGGCCGCCAGCTGCAGGAAGGTGTCGAAGATCAGCGCATTGCCATAGGCCACCGGCTCGCCGCGGCCGACGCGCTGGATCAACTCGAGCATCGGCGCCGACGCCAGCACCTGGGAGGAACTGAGGTGCGGCTTGCTGGCCTCGGCCACGGCGCTGCCGACACTGCCACCGAGATAGACGGCGAGCAGCTCGATACCCGGGCGGGGATAGAGATCCTCCAGCATGCCGCGCACCGTGGCGGTATCGGCGGTCAGCGCCGCGGCCAGCAGGCTGGGCTCGCGGGCGATGCCGTGGGCCGCCGCCTGCAGGCGGGTGAAGGCGCTGCGCTCCGCCTCGACGAAGACCCGGTGGGCGCGGGCGATGTCAGCGTCGATCTGCGCCGCCACGTGCCGCTGCACGAGGTAGTAACCGGACAGGGCCATGCCGACCAGCACGGCGCTGACCAGCATCAGCACGAACAGGGTGTTCTTCTGGCCGATCTTCATGGCCCGCGCCTGCCTCCCACCGAACCCCGGTCGTCCGGCTCGGCCGGAAACAGCTGCTCGATGGCGATGGGCGCGGCCGCCAGCCCCTGGCCGGCGCCGGGCGCGCCGTGGACCGCCAGGGTCAGCTTCAAGGGCGGCGGGGAGGTCATGGCGACCGCTTCGACATGCTGGGTCTCCACACCGGGGCCGGCCACGCGCAGCTGCCAGCGGCCCGCTTCCAGGCCCTCGAATTCGAAGTGGCCACCCGCCGGGATCATCTGGATCCGCACTGCATCCAGAACATCGATGCGTGCATAGCTGCGGCTGTGGATACGGCAGAACAGATGCCAGCTGCCGGTCATCGCAAAATCCCGCTCGCTGTTGGCACCGGCCCCGCTCTTGCCCAGCCGCATGTGGACGGGCTCGGCAGCAGACAGCGAAAACAGCTCATGGTAGACCCCGGCCTGGTTGACGAAGCGCACCCGGTCGCCACGCCGGATGGCGAGATAGAGGGGCTCGAAATGACCGTCCCGCACCCTGATCACATGGGTCCGCGGCCGCCCCGTTGCTGCCGCGGAACGCGGCAGCAGGGCCACGCTGATCAGCCGCCGGCCGTCGACCTCCGCCTCACCCTGCAGTACGCCGAGGTGACGCAGCGCCACCTGGCCACGGATCTCGGCCGCAGCGGCCAGCTCCGCCCCGGCCACCAGCAGCAGCAACAACGACAGGCTGGATGCGCGACTCAGCATCCGGCAGCAATTGATGAATCCGCTATCATAAAGTGCCTATCGGCCGGAATCGCCAACCTTGAAGGATTGTATCCGCGCATGAAACCCGACAGCCTTGAACAGTTGCGCCGACGACTGGCCCGCTTCGCCGCCGAACGTGACTGGGATCCCTTCCATTCCCCCAAGAACCTGTCCATGGCACTGATCGCCGAGGCGGCCGAGCTGGTGGAGCACTTCCAGTGGCTGACCGAGAAGCAAAGCACTGAACTGGATGAGAAAAAACACGAGGCGGTGCGCCTGGAACTGGCCGACATCCTGATCTACCTGATCCGCATCGCGGACAAGCTGGAGGTCGACCTGATCCAGGCCGCCCAGGACAAGATCGAGATCAACGAGGGGCGCTATCCCGCCGAACGGGTGCGCGGCGACGCGCGCCGCGCCGACGAATACGACTGACCCCGGCTCCTGAACCATTAAAGCCTTCCCGCCCAAGGTCGCTAGTAAAACTGTTAACCCCGACACAGTTTTCCGCCGCCCGCGACCGCCAACAGGCTGTTGAAAAAGTCTCTGGCGAGTGCGCGACAAGGCAAAAATGGCGAAAAAGCGCAGTTTACATGGCCGTAAATGAGCATCTTGAGCCATTTTTTAACGCCGTATCGTGCCGTCAGAGGGTTTTTCAACAGCCTGCTAAGGAAGGAGACGCCGCCATGCAAAACCTCGACTGCGCCCAGCTCATGCCCCTGCTCGACGCCTGCGACCAGGCCCTGCTGGTCTATGACGACGAACACCGGCTGCAGGCCTGCAACCAGGCCGGCCAGCGCCTGCTGGAAAGCCACGGCGCCCCCTTCGGACCCGGGCACCCGCTGGCCGCGGCGCCGGATGCCGAGGGCCTGGTCAGCCTGCCGGCGCTGGATGGCAGCGAACGCCACTTCCGTATCCACGACCTCGAGCTGCCCGCTAGTGACGGCACCCCGGCACGGCACGGACGCATCCTCCAGGACTGCACCGAGCTGCTGCAGCTGCGGCGCGACTGTGCGCGGCTGGAGACCGAACTGGAAGCCCAGTCGCTGAAGGACCCGATCACCGGCCTGCTCAATCAGCGTGGACTGATGGTCGCCCTTGAACCCCAGGTCTCGCGCAGCCGGCGCTACGACAGTCCGCTCTCCCTGCTGCTGCTGCGCATCCGCGAGGCGGACAGCGAGATGCTGCGTGCCGCCAGCCAGATACTGAAAGACCAGCTACGCTGGGCCGATCTGGTGGGCAGCGGCGAACCGGGCGAGTTCATCATGGCGCTGCCGGAGACCCGCCTGCCCGAGGCGAGACTGCTGGCCGACAAGCTGCGCCTGCGCCTGGGCGGCAGCCTGCCGGCGGAGCGACTGGCCTTCGGCCTGGCCGAATGGACCCGCACCGACAACGCCCATACCCTGCTGCGCCGGGCCCGGGCAGCCTTCGACAACCGGGACGGCGCAGCGGCCTGATCCGCCGTCGACCGGCCCCTCCCGCACCATGCTGACCCAGGCGAGCGACAGCCCTCCGCTGGAGATGGACGGTGTGCAGCTGCGCGCCGTCAAGCGCCGCTTCCTGGCGATCAACAACGACCGCCTGAAGCGGGTGCAGATCAGCGTGCGCGAACGGCAGAAGGACTTTCTCGATCTGCTGCCGCTGCTGTTCCACATCAACCACCCCATGCTGCCCGGCTACATCTCCAGCAAGACCCCGGCCGGGATCTGCGACTACACGCCGAGCGAGCGCAGCATCGAGGCCGGCAAGCGGCTCAGCAAGAGTTTCACCTATTCGCGGCGCGCCGTGCGCCAGTACAACATCCATGCCCTCTACCTGATGGGCTCCAGCGGCACCATCGCCTATTCCCCGAACAGCGACTTCGACATCTGGGTCTGCGTGCGCCCGGATCTGGACGAGGCCGGGCTGCAGGCGCTGGCACGCAAGGCGGAGGGCATCGAGACCTGGGCCGCGACCATCGGCCTGGAGGTGCACTTCTTCCTGATGAACGACGAGGCCTTCCGCGCCGGCGAGGTGTCGAGCCTGTCGCAGGAGAGCAGCGGCACGGCCCAGCACCATCTGCTGCTCGACGAGTTCTACCGTACCGGCTTGCTGATCGCCGGCCGCTATCCGATCTGGTGGCTGGTGCCGCCGGAATACGAGACCTGCTACGAAGAGTATGTCCACGAACTGAAGCGCCGCCGCTTCGTCGGCCCTCACGACACCGTGGACTTCGGCGGCATCGGCCGGATGCCGGCTGGCGAATTCTTCGGCGCCGCCCTCTGGCAGCTGTACAAGGGCGTCTCCTCGCCCTACAAGTCGGTACTGAAGATCCTCCTCATGGAGGCCTATGCCGGCGAATATCCGCAGGTGCAGACCCTGGGTCTGCGCTACAAGCAGCGGGTCTACGGGGGCGACAGCAACCTGGACGAGATGGACCCCTACATCCAGCTGGTGACACGGGTCGAGGAATACCTGCTGGAGAACGGCGAGCTGGAACGCCTGGAACTGGCCCGGCGCTGTTTCTATTTCAAGATCCATGAGCGCATGAGCCGCCCCGACCGGCGTGGCACCATCAGCTGGCGACGCGAGGTGATGCGCGAGCTGGTGCAGGACTGGGGTTGGAGCCAGGCGCACCTGCTGATGCTCGACGCCCGCCAGAGCTGGAAGATACAGCGGGTACTGGAGGAGAGGCAGTCCCTGATCGATGCCCTCAGCCAGAGCTACCGTGCCTTGTCCGACTTCGCCCGCCAGCACGCCAGGCAGCATGCCATCGACCCGGCGGAGCTCAATCTGCTCGGCCGGCGCCTGTACGTCGCCTTCGAGCGCAAGGCCGGCAAGGTGGACATCATCAACCCCGGCATCTCCGACGACCTGCTGGAGGAACGCCTGTCACTGCACCAGGTACGCAACCAGGGGCAGGAAGGCTGGGTGCTGTACCGCGGTGACGTGCCCCCCGCCGAGACCCGCGGCCAGCGACCGCTGAAGCGGACGCCCAATCTGCTGGAGATCCTCGCCTGGTGCCACTTCAACCGCATCGTCCATCCCCACGGCTCGATGATCCGCCTGCAGCCGGAAGACTGCAGCCTGAGCACCTGGGAGCTGCGCTCGGTGATGGAATGCCTGGAAGACATCTTCCCCAATGGCAGTCTCGCGGAACCGGAGATGGCGGAACTGGCGGAACCGGCCCGGGTGCGTGAGAACGCCCTGTTCATCAACCTCGGCATCGACCCCCTGGCCAAGCTGACCCGCAACGGCATGCAGCTGGTCAGCAACCGCACCGATGCCCTCAGCTATGGCGGCCGCTGGGAGAACCTGGCCCTGGACTTCGAGATGATCCTGGTCACCAGCTGGCAGGAGGTGCTGACCTTCCGCTACAGTGGCCGCGACGCCCTGCTCGACTGCCTCTGCGACTACCTGGCCTGGTCACCGCTGTCCTCCGCCAGCCCCCCCATGGCGGTCTCCGCCTTCAGCTTCTCGTCCACCCGCGGTGCGGCCATCGCCCATCGGGTGGAGGAGGTGTTCCGCAACGTCATCGACTGGTTCTATCACAACGAGTGGCGCGACACGGCCCGCTACGTGCTGCCGGTCGGCCACGAGTACTACGTGCTGCAGAGCGAGAACGAGGTGCCCCGCTATACCCGGCTGAGCAGCCACAAGGCCCTGCTCGCACATCTCGGCGCGGCCCAGGACAGCTTCAGCCCGGTGCGCATCGACGGCAGCACGCTGGGGGACACGCCGCTGGCCCTGATCTACGAGACCAACCGGCCTGGCGTGATCCAGCTCTTCTATCAGGTGCAGGGCAACCGGGCGACGGTCTATGTGCTGGACGAGATGGGCGCCCTGTTCCATCAGCAGGCCGCCTTTCACGATGCCCTGACCCTGCTCACCCAGTACCAGCGCTTCCTGGAGAAGATTCGCCAGCGGCGCAGCCACCTGGCGCGTGAACAGCACCAGGAAACGAGCATCGGCGACATCGAGTATTACCAGATCCTGCAGCGGGCCGGCAGCCAGCCACGCCTGGAACGGCAGAACATCAGCCCCTTCCGCCAGTCGCAGAGCTATTTCGGGGTACAGGTGATCGGCGACGTGCTGGACGACCAGCGCACCCACTTCACCATGTATTGCAACGAGATGGAGTTCTCCTCGCTGGAACACGGCGATGCGCTGTTCGAGGAGGTGGCGCGCTACGTCCTGCAGCAGCGCAGCAGTGGCCAGGCCTATCCGATCTACATCACCGACATCGACCTGGCGCAGAACCTGCTCGGCGGCGAGGCGGCCCAGGGCCTGCAGACGGTGCACTTCCTGAACTACAAGAAACGCATCGAGCAGCGGCTCAACGAAGCGCTGAACCGCCTCTGAGTCCGGGACTCAGTCGCGCGCCTGGCGGACCTTGTCGAAGATCGCCTGCATCTGCTCCGCCCATTCCTCGAACACCGGTTGCAGCACCTCCGAGTGATAGAAACGCCCCAGCTCGCGCGGGTTGGCCGCCACCAGCAGGGTATCGTCGCGCTCGGCGAAGATGGCGATCTTCAGCGGCAGATAGGGCACCAGCTCCGGATGTTCGTGACTGAGCCGGCGCACCTGCTCCGGCCGGCCAAAGAACACCACCCGGTACTTGTCGGTCTTGAAGCCCATGGCGGTCAGGCCGACGTCGACCCGCTGCACCCGCGACACCTTGAAGCCCTGCTCGCGGATCGCGTCCTGCAGGGCCAGCATGGTCTCGGCAAAGGGCTGCGGCGAGCGGATCATCAGCAGGCTGTCGGCCAGGACGGCAAGACTGGCCAGCCCCAGGCAGAGGGCGAGCAGAATGGAGCGCAGGGCAGGGATCACAGCGTCGCCTCCTCGAGGATGTCGGTGTAGACCTGGTACATCTGGTTACAGGCCTCGTCCAGGGCGTTGTTGTTGAACAGGCTGCTCAGCCGCTTGGGGTTGATCGACATCACCTTCACCACGCCGTCCTGTTCGACCACCGTCACCCGGCAGGGCAGGAACAGGCCGACCCGCGGGTCGATCTTCAGCGCCTCGTTGAGAAAGTTGAAATTGCAGAAATAGACGATCACCTGCTGCGGATCCTGCTCCGCCTCCGGGAACAGACCGGACTCCAGGCGCTGGGTGCGGATCAGCCGGAAGTTCTTGCCGATCACCGCCCGCTTCACCGCCTCCACCGTCTCCGCCACGCTGTAGGGCGATTCGTAGACCAGCACCGCCGCCTCGTGCGACACCGCCTTGAGGTGACTGCGCAACTGCGGCGCGCTCTTTTCGAAGCCACGTATGAAGGCCACCAGGTCATCGATGTCCGACTCCGAGAGGCCCTGTTCCAGGAAGGAGACCATGGGCGTCCCCGCCCGCCCCCGCATCAGGGTGGCCTTGATCATCAGATCGCTGGCCGCCGCCAGGAAGCCGGGATTGTTCAGTGCCGGGGCGATGATCGGCAGGTCGCGCGGCCGCGAGAAGGTCACCCCGGTGCCGGTGCCCCCCTCGCCATTGCTGCCATGGCAGGCAGCGCAGCGTTCGGCGAACAGGACCCGGCCGTGCTCCACGTCGCCCTCGACGCGGGCCTCGCTGAAGGCCGGGCGCGGCACGTCGAGCCAGCTGCGGATATAGGTGATGATGGCATTGACCTCGGCATCGCTGAGATAGGCGAAGGAGGGCATGACCCGGCCGGGGCGGCCGAGGCGGATGGTGCGCCGCAGGTAGGCGTCGGAGACGCTGGCCTGGAAGGCGGGCAACGCCAGGGGCACACCGACCCCACCCTCGCCGGTCTCACCGTGACAGACGGCGCAGTGGCGCTGGAACAGCCTCGGGCCGTCGGGCACCTCCGAGGCACGCACCGGACCCAGCATGGTGGCCAGCAGACCGACGGCCGCCAGCCAGTGACCCCAACCCCAACTCATCGCCATTCTCGTCATCCTCAGTTCGTCCCGAAGTGCGTCTGCCAGCCTGGCTAGCACGCTCCGTGGGCCGGAGCGGCAGGATGGCGTGGCACCCCCTTGCGCCTCGATCGCGGCCTGGAGGTTACACATTGGACCGCCACACCCCGTAGGAGCGGCCTCCAGGCCGCGATTGTGCACCCACCCGCAGGCGATGCCCGGAATCAGCCACACAGGGACAAAGTGTACCTCACCACGAGGGCCTGGCCAGCCAGCCCGCATGCTGCACCAGGGCGGGTTCCGGGGGGGTGAGATCTGCCGGACGGCAGGATGGCGTGGCACCCCCTTGCGCCTCGATCGCGGCCTGGAGGCCACACATTGGACCGCCACACCCCGTAGGAGCGGCCTCCAGGCCGCGATTGGGCGGCCAGCCGCGGGCGATGCCCGCCACATTTGCCGTGACCGGCTGACCACGCCTGCGGGTCGGCTAATCGAGCAACCGCGCCGCCAGCCAGTCCCGGATGTCCGCGATCTCCTCCACACAGACCGAGTGCGGCATGTCATAGACATGAAAGCTCACCGGATGGCCCAGCGCCTGCAGCCGGTCGCGGGCGTCCTCGGCGGCGGCGAGCGGAACCAGCGGGTCCGCCCGGCCATGGCCGAGGAAGACCGGCAGGGCGGCGTTGGCCGGGTTCTGCTCCGCGGCCAGTGCCTCGGGCAGCACCAGGTAGCTGGACAGCACCATGGCCCCGGCCAGGGGTTCGGCCCAGGTCAGCGCGGCATGCAGGGCCACCGCGCCGCCCTGTGAGAAACCGCCCAGCAGGATGCGCTCGCTGGCCAGGCCGCGGGCGCGTTCCGCCTCGACCAGCCGGCCGAGCATCGCCACCGATTCGCGGAAGCCCGCCTCGTCCGGCTCGCGCTGCAGGTCGGGGTGGCAGATGTCGTACCAGGCACGCATCCGCATCCCGCCGTTGATGGTCACCGGCCGCAGCGGCGCATGCGGCAGCACGAAACGCACACCGGCCTCGACCAGTCCGAGCTGGCGGACCAGCGGCTCGAAATCGTGGCCGTCCGCGCCCAGACCGTGCAACCAGAGGACGCTGGCGACGGCAGGGCCAGGCGGCTGGATGACCACGCCCGGCAGCACCTCGCTGTTCATCTGGCTGTCCTCCACGGCAGTACGCCCGCGGCATCGATTGTGCGGTCTCGCCGGCCACGACGCAACGCCGCCGGCCATTGTCTCGCCGCCGCCAGTACGCTAAGGTCGCCGACCAACGTCTTTCACCGGGGGAATCCCATGCCCGCGACCGCCGCCCGACTCGCCCTCGTCCTGCTGCTCGGCATGGCCGGCGCCCTGCTGCCGGGCTGTGGCCAGAAGGGGCCGCTCTACCTGCCGGACGAGGCCCAGCAACAAAACCGCTGAACGCCGCATGGACCACTTCGACTACCACGATGGCCAACTGCACGCCGAGGCCGTCCCCCTGACCGAGATCGCCGCCAGCCATGGCACACCCTGCTATGTCTACTCCCGCGCCACCCTGGAACAGCACTGGCACGCCTTCGACCGGGCGCTGGCCGGGCGGCCCCACCTGATCTGCTACGCGGTCAAGGCCAACTCCAACCTGGCCGTGCTCAACCTGTTCGCCCGGCTCGGCTCCGGCTTCGACATCGTCTCGGTCGGCGAGCTGGAACGGGTGCTGGCCGCCGACGGCGACCCCGGCCGTGTGGTGTTCTCCGGCGTCGGCAAGCGGCGCGAGGAGATGCGCCGCGCCCTGCAGGCCGGCATCCGCTGCTTCAATGTCGAATCCACCGCCGAGCTGGCGCGCCTGGCGGAGGTCGCCGCCGAGTGCGGCCAGCGCGCGCCCGTCTCGTTGCGCGTCAACCCGGACGTCGACGCCGGCACCCACCCTTACATCTCGACCGGCCTCAAGGAGAACAAGTTCGGCATCGACATCGGGCAGGCCCTCGAGGTCTACCGCGAGGCCGCCGCCAACCCGCACCTGGAACTGACCGGCATCGACTGCCACATCGGCTCCCAGCTCACCGAGACCGCACCCTTCGTCGACGCCCTGCAGCGGGTCCTGACGCTGCTCGACCGGCTGGCCGCCGACGGCATCCCCATCCGCCACCTGGACCTCGGCGGCGGCCTGGGCATCCGCTACCGCGACGAGGGTCCGCCGTCGCCGGCCGAGTACGTGGCCCCGCTGCTCGCCGCCCTCGGCGAGCGCGACATCGAGATCCTGCTCGAACCGGGACGCGCCATCGCCGGCAATGCCGGCGTGCTGCTGACCCGGGTCGAGTACCTGAAGGAGACCGGGCACCGCAACTTCGCCATCGTCGACGCCGCCATGAACGACCTGCTGCGCCCGGCCCTGTACGGCGCCTGGCAGGAGATCGTGCCGGTCAGCCCCCATCCGGGCGAGGAAAAGACCTGGGACGTCGTCGGTCCGGTATGCGAGACCGGCGACTTCCTCGGCAAGGACCGGCCGCTGGCGCTGGCCGAGGGCGACCTGCTGGCGGTGCGCTCCGCCGGCGCCTACGGCTTCACCATGAGCTCCAACTACAACTCCCGACCGCGCGCCGCCGAGGTGATGGTCGACGGCGACCAGGCCCATCTGGTGCGGGAACGGGAGACCATCGAGGCACTGTTCGCGGGCGAGCATCTGCTGCCGCCGTAGCAAGGGCATCCCCGAACTGCGGCGCATGCTGTGCCGATGAACGGTAACGCGGGGAATCTTCATTCACCATGGCTGGCGTATTGGCAAAAGGCCTCGGAATCCGGCTCATCATGATGCTTGCCGCCATCCTCAACGGCCTGCCGAGAGACTGGCTGTTGACCCCGGTGCTGGGCGAAGACGTTTCATGACCTTGTCGGCGCTGGTGTTCCTGATCGCGTATTTTTCCATTCCCTCTCCAGCCAACCACCAACCCGCAGGCGCGGGCAGCCGGCCGCGGCAAATGGGCCGGGCGATGCCCGACCAATCGCGGCCTGGAGGCCGCTCCTACCAGGGTGCCGCCATGCCCCGTAGGAGCGGCCTCCAGGCCGCGATCGAGACGCAAGGCACCCGCCCAAGCAACGCTCTCACGACCACCTCGCCCTTGTAGAACAGCCTGAAGCCGTTCATGCAGACCGCCTTGGCGCAATATCCGGGCTAGCCAGCCAACCACCAGCCCGCAGGCGCGGGCAGCCGGCCGCGGCAAATGGGCCGGGCGATGCCCGTCCAATCGCGGCCTGGAGGCCGCTCCTGCCAGGATGCCGCCATGCCCCGTAGGAGCGGCCTGCAGACCGCACTTCTCCTGTCTTCCAACCAGTGTCTTCGGTATCCTTGCCCTCCATGCGCCTCCAGTTCACCAAGATGCACGGCCTGGGCAACGATTTCGTGGTCTTCGACGCCATTCACCAGCAGGTCGAGCTGACCCCGGCACAGGTGCGCTTCATCGCCGACCGGCGGCGCGGCATCGGTTGCGACCAGGTGCTGCTGGTGGAACGGGCCACGCGGCCGGACGCCGATTTTCGCTACCGCATCTTCAATGCCGACGGCGGCGAGGTCGAGCAGTGCGGCAACGGTGCGCGCTGCTTCGCCCGCTTCGTCCGTGACCACGGATTGATCGACCGCGACCGGATCCGGGTCGAGACCCGCGGCGGCCTGATCGAACTGCAGATCCAGGCCGACGGCCAGGTGCGGGTGGACATGGGGCCGCCGCGCCTCGACCCGGCCGACATCCCCTTCCAGGCCCCGACGCGCGCCGCGCGCTATGCGCTGGAGGTCGAGGGCGAGGCGCTGCAGATCGGCGCCCTGTCGATGGGCAACCCGCATGCCGTGCTCCAGGTCGAGGACGTCGACACCGCACCGGTGGCGCGCCTCGGCCCGCTGATCGAACACCACCCGCGCTTCCCGCAGCGGGTCAACGTCGGCTTCATGCAGGTGCTGGACCCTGGCCACATCCGGCTGCGGGTCCATGAGCGCGGCGCCGGCGAGACCGAGGCCTGTGGCACCGGCGCCTGCGCCGCGGTGGTCGCCGGCCGGCTGCAGGGACTGCTCGACGAACAGGTCGAGGTCGAGCTGCCGGGCGGCGATCTTGTGATAAGCTGGGCGGGTGACGCGGCGCCGGTCTACATGACGGGACCGGCGGTCAGCGTCTTCGAAGGCAGCATCGAACTATGAGCACCCAATCCCCAGAGCACGCCGCCGCCGGCCTTTCCGCCGAACAGGTCGAGGACTTCCTGCGCCGGCATCCACAGTTTCTGGCCGAGCGCCCCGCGCTGCTCGCCGAGCTGGACGTCCCCCATCCCACCGATGGCGCCGTGTCGCTCATCGAGCGCCAGATCGGCGTCCTCCGCGAGCAGAACCGGCAGTACCGGCGCAAGCTGCTGGAGCTGGTCGAGATCGGCCGCAGCAACGATGCCCTGCTCACCAACCTGCACCGGCTGACCCTGGCGCTGATGCGCTGCAGCACCCTGGAAGAGACCATCGCCGTGCTCCACGACCACCTGGGCAGCGAGTTCGGCGCCGACGCCGTGGGCCTGCGGCTGGCCGGCCTGGACCCCGAGCGCGGCGTGCCGCGGACCCGCCACCTGGACCCGGACGATCCCGCACTGGCCGCCTTCGAGCGCTTCTTCCAGCAGGTGCGGCCACTGTGCGGCCAGCTGAGTCCCGAGCAGCTCGACTACCTGTTCGGCGAACTCGCCGACGGCATCCGCTCCGCGGCCCTGATCCCGCTCGGCGAGACGGCCGAATACGGCCTGCTGGCGGTCGGCAACAGCGACCCCGACTACTACCATCCGGCGATGGACACCGAGCTGCTGGCCAAGCTCAGCGAGCTGGTGAGCTGCGCCCTGCAGCCGCATCTGCCGGGGAAGGGCAGCTGACCCCGGCGGCACCCGCGAGGCCCCGGCCATGAACGCCACCGCCCAGCGCCTGCTCGCCGACTACCTGCAGCACCTGACGGCAACGCGCCGCCTGTCCCCGCATACCCTGAGCGCCTACCGCCGCGATCTTGCGGCCTTCGCCGAGGACTGCACGCGCGCCGGCCTCGGGCGCTGGGAGGAGGTCGACATCCGCCAGGTGCGCGAATTCGCCGCCCGCTGCCACCGCCGGGGCCTCGCCGGGCGCAGCATCCAGCGCCGGCTGTCGGCGATACGTGGTTTCTTCAACCACCTGATCCGTCTCGACAACCGGCGCTTCCGGCACAACCCGGCGCAGAACGTGACCGCACCGCGGGGCGAGAAACGCCTGCCGGCAGCGGTCGACGTCGACCAGATGGCACGGCTGCTGGACATCCGCGAGGACGATCCGCTGGCCCGCCGCGACCGGGCCATGCTGGAACTCGTCTATTCCTCGGGGCTGCGGCTCTCCGAACTGGTCGGCCTGGAGCTGGGCGATCTGGACCTGAAGCAGGGCCTGGTGACGGTGCGGGGCAAGGGCGGCAAGACGCGCATCGTCCCTGTCGGCCGCCAGGCCATCGCCGCCCTGCAACGCTGGCTGGCCGACCGCGGCGGGCTCGCCGCCGACGAGGAAACGGCCCTGTTCGTGAGCCGCAACGGCCGGCGGCTCGGCCAGCGCTCGGTACAGCAGCGCCTGGCCCGCTGGGCGCAGCGCCAGGGCCTGCCGCAGCACGTCCATCCGCACATGCTGCGTCATTCCTTCGCCAGCCACCTGCTGGAATCGAGCGGGGACCTGCGTGCCGTGCAGGAACTGCTCGGCCACGCCGACATCAGCACCACCCAGGTCTATACCCACCTGGATTTCCAGCACCTGGCCGAGGTCTACGACAAGGCCCACCCCCGCGCCCGGCGGAAATGACCCCTGTAGGAGCGGCCTCCTGGCCGCGATCATGCCCACCCCCGCACCCGGCGGAAATGCCCCTCCGGGAGCACCGCCAGCCGGCACACGCGGAGTACAACTCGGCGCTCCCAAAACCCCCGTCGGAAATAGGCTCAGGAGGAAGGCGCGTTGGCCAGGCCGAGTTCGGCGGCCAGTTCGGCCAGGCGTTTGTCCCGCGTCCTGAGGCGCGCGGATTCGGTGAGGGCGGCGGAAGAGAGCAGGTGCGCGTCGACGTAACCGATGCCCCGGCCCATCAATCGGTGACGTTCGATGAAGACACGTACTTCGGCGTCGGTCGCCACCGTGGCCTGGGGAAGATCCTGAAGGAGCCCCAGGATGTCGGAGCGGCGGGCGAGGTTTCCACAGGCGAGTTCGCCGATGACGAAGGGGTGGGCAAGCACCCGGCAGTCTTCGAGCAGCGCCGCAAGCCCGGGGTCACCCGTCCGGAAATGATCGATCCAGACCGATGTGTCGACCAGGATCACTTCGTGCCCGTGCGCCGCCGGCGGATGTCCTCGAGACCGGGCTCCGTTCCGCCGAGCCGGGCGAGCCGGCGCGCGCTCTCGCGCTCGATCAGTGCGCGCAGGCCTTCGCGCACCAGGGCCGTCTTTTCTTTCAGACCCGTCAACCGCTGGGCTTCCAGCAGCAGGTCATCATTGATGTTCAGTGTCGTGCGCATGTTCGTTCCGCTCATGATGCACTTAAAGTATACGTCAGTGTATGTACGTATTGATGCGTACACAAGGCCTGAATACCCCCAGCTTTCGCCCTGCTTTGCGCCAGGGCGTTGGTGTACAATCGGATGCCCTTCGCAACGAGGCAGGGACAGTGGAGCAGTATCGCGGAACGACCATCCTTTCGCTGCGGCGCAACGGCTGCGTGGTGATCGGCGGCGACGGCCAGGTGAGCATGGGCAACACGGTGATGAAGGGCAATGCCCGCAAGGTGCGGCGCCTGTTCCAGGACCAGGTGCTGGCCGGCTTCGCCGGCGGCACGGCGGATGCCTTCACCCTCTTCGAGCGCTTCGAGGCCAAGCTGGAACGCCACCGCGGCAACCTGACCCGGGCCGCCGTGGAGCTGGCCAAGGACTGGCGCACCGACCGCATGCTGCGCCGCCTGGAGGCCCTGCTGGCGGTGGCCGACAAGAATGCCTCGCTGATCATCACCGGCAACGGCGACGTGGTGGAGCCGGAGGAGGGGCTGATCGCCATCGGCTCCGGCGGCCCCTTTGCCCAGGCGGCGGCCCGCGCCCTGCTGGAGAACACCGAGCTCTCTGCCCGGGAGATCGTCGAGAAGGGCCTGCACATCGCCGCCGACATCTGCATCTACACCAACCACAACCTGACCATCGAGACCCTGGAGTACCAAGGCTGAGCCCATGTCGGAAATGACGCCACGCGAGATCGTCCAGGAGCTGGACAAGCACATCATCGGCCAGGCCGCGGCCAAGCGGGCGGTGGCCATCGCCCTGCGCAACCGCTGGCGGCGGATGCAGGTGGACGAATCGCTGCGCAACGAGATCACCCCCAAGAACATCCTGATGATCGGCCCGACCGGTGTCGGCAAGACCGAGATCGCGCGCCGCCTGGCACAGCTGGCCAACGCCCCCTTCATCAAGGTCGAGGCGACCAAGTTCACCGAAGTCGGCTATGTCGGCCGCGACGTGGAGTCGATCATCCGCGACCTGGTCGATGCCGCCATCAAGATGAGCCGCGAACAGGCGCTGGAGAAGGTCCGCCACCGGGCCGAGGACGCCGCCGAGGAGCGCATCCTCGACGCCCTGCTGCCGCAACCGCGCGGCAGCGGCTTTCTCAGCGAACCGGCGCCCGCCGAGGGCACGGCCACGGAGACCCGCCAGAAGCTGCGCAAGATGCTGCGCGAGGGCCGGCTGGACGAACGCGAGATCGAGATCGAGCTGTCCCAGGCACCGCTGGGCGTGGAGATCATGGCGCCGCCGGGCATGGAGGAGATGACCAGCCAGCTGCAGGGGCTGTTCCAGAACCTGGGCGGCGGCCGCACCAAGACCCGCAAGCTGAAGGTGCGCGAGGCCTTCCGCCTGCTGTGCGACGAGGAGGCGGCGAAGATGGTCAACGACGAGGACCTCAAGACCCGCGCCCTGGAACTGGTCGAACAGAACGGCATCGTCTTCCTCGACGAGCTGGACAAGGTCACCCAGCGCGCCGAGGGCAGCAGCGGCGCCGACGTCTCCCGCGAGGGCGTGCAGCGCGACCTGCTGCCGCTGGTCGAGGGCAGCACGGTGACCACCAAGCACGGCATGGTCAAGACCGACCACATCCTGTTCATCGCCTCCGGCGCCTTCCATCTGTCCAAACCCTCCGACCTGATCCCCGAGCTGCAGGGCCGGCTGCCGATCCGCGTCGAGCTGGACGCCCTGGAGGCTGAAGACTTCGTGCGCATCCTCACCGAGCCGGATGCCTCGCTCACCGAGCAGTACAGCGCCCTGCTGGCCACCGAGGGGGTGACCCTGGAGTTCCTGCCGGACGGCGTGGAGCGCATCGCCCAGGTCGCATGGGAGGTCAACGAACGCACCGAGAACATCGGCGCCCGGCGCCTGCACACGGTGATGGAGCGGCTGCTGGAGACCATCTCCTTCGAGGCCTCGGACAAGGCCGGCGAGACACTGCGCATCGACGCCGCCTACGTCGAGCAGCACCTCGACAGCCTGGCCGGCGACGAGGATCTGAGCCGTTACATTCTCTGAGAACCGCCCGCGCAGGGGCCGCCGCCGACGACACCCCTGCCGCCAACCCATAGATTCGAGGAACACCCATGAGCATGCATCCCACCGAGATCAAGGTTCACACCAAGTCACGCACCCTGGAGATCAGCTTCGAGAGCGGCGAGAGCTTCAACCTGCCGGCCGAGTATCTGCGGGTCTATTCGCCCTCTGCCGAGGTCCAGGGCCACGGACCGGGCCAGGGCGTGCTGCAGGTCGGCAAAGAGGACGTCAACATCGAGAACGTGGTGCCGGTCGGCAACTACGGCGTGCAGATCTACTTCGACGACAACCACAACACCGGCATCTATGCCTGGGACACCCTCTACGACCTGGGCAAGAACTACGAGCAGCACTGGCAGGACTACCTCGAGCGGCTGGCCGCCGCCGGCCACAAGCGCCGCAGCCCGGACGAGATCATCTGACCCGCCGGGCCGGCGCGCTGTCCGCCGCAGCCATGGAAATGGTATGGTATTGCCGCCCCTGAGGCCGGCCGCATGTGGCGCCGGCCCGCTCCAGCACAGGACAATCCGGCCATGAACGACAAGCAGAGCACCCACTTCGGCTTCCAGCAGGTTCCGGTCGAGGAAAAGGCCCGGCGGGTGCGGGCGGTGTTCGACTCGGTGGCCGACAAGTACGACATCATGAACGACCTGATGTCGCTCGGCATCCACCGTCTGTGGAAGCGCTACACCATCGAGATGAGCGGCGTGCGCCGCGGCCACCGGGTGCTGGACCTGGCCGGCGGCACCGGCGATCTGACCGCGCGCTTCGCCCGACTGGTCGGCCGCGAGGGCCTGGTGGTGCTGTCCGACATCAACGCCGCCATGCTCCGCGCCGGCCGTGACCGGCTGCTCGACCAGGGCATCGCCGGCAACGTGGAATACGTGCTGGCCAACGCCGAGCGCCTGCCCTTTCCCGACAACCAGTTCGACTGCATCAGCATCGCCTTCGGCCTGCGCAACGTCACCGACAAGCAGGCCGCCCTGGATTCCATGTACCGGGCACTGAAGCCGGGCGGCCGCGCCCTGGTGCTGGAGTTCTCCAAGGTCACCGTGCCGGCCTTCCAGCCGCTGTACGATCTCTATTCCTTCAAGATCCTGCCGCTGATGGGCAAGCTGATCGCCGACGATGCCGACAGCTACCGCTATCTCGCCGAATCCATCCGCATGCACCCGGACCAGGAGACCCTGAAGGGCATGATGGAGCAGGCCGGCTTCGAGAACTGCGACTACCACAACCTGAGCGGCGGCATCGTCGCCCTGCACCGCGGCTTCAAGTTCTGATGCGGAGCCCGGCATGAGCACCGCCACCCTGTTCACCGCCGCGCTGGAGGCGGCCCTCGACGGGCTGCTCGCCGCAGACCCGGAGGCGGCCGCCGGCCTCACGGCCCTCGACGGCAAGGTGATCGCCGTGGAGCTGCGCGGCCTCGGCCAGACCCTCTACTTCCTGCCGGCGGAGGGCCGCATCGCGGTGATGCTCAACTACGAGGGCAGCCCCGACACCCTGATCAGCGGCACCCCCCTGGCGCTGGCGCGGATGGGACTCGGCAAGACCGGCGAGGGCCTGTTCGGCGGCGAGGTGCAGATCCGCGGCGACAGCGCCGTCGGTCACCGCTTCCAGGCCCTGCTCGCCAGCCTCGAGTTCGACTGGGAGGAATGGCTGTCGCGCCTGGTGGGCGACGCCGCCGCCCACCAGGCCGGCCGGCTGCTGCGCGAGACCGGCAGCTTCCTGCAGCACAGTGCCGACACCCTGCGCCAGGACCTCGGCGAATACCTGCGCGAGGAGGCCCGGCTGCTGCCGACCCGCTACGAGATCGAGGACTTCATGGCCGAGGTGGACCGCTGCCGCGAGGACGTCGACCGGCTGGAGGCGCGGGTCAAGCGGCTCGAGACGCGGCTCGCCCGGCGGCAACGGGACGACGCCTGAGGCCGCCCGCGATGCTCAGTCCCGGACAACTGTGGCGCGTGCTGTACATCAACCTGGTGCTGGTCCGCAACGGGCTGGACGAGATCATCTTCGCCACCCACCTGTTCCGGCCGGTCCGCTACCTGCTCTATCTGCTGCCCTGGAACTGGCTGCCGCGCAAGCGCCGGCCGCGCGGCGAACGCATCCGCCAGGCACTCGAGGAACTGGGGCCCATCTTCGTCAAGTTCGGGCAGATCCTCTCCACCCGCCGTGACCTGCTGCCGGACGACATCGCCGACGAGCTGGCCAGTCTGCAGGACCGGGTGCCGCCCTTCCCCGGCGAACAGGCGCGGGCGCTGATCGAACGCGAACTCGGCCACCCGGTCGGCGAGCTGTTCGCCGCCTTCGACGAGACACCACTGGCCTCGGCCTCCATCGCCCAGGTGCACACCGCCACCCTGCACAGCGGCGAGCAGGTGGTGGTCAAGGTGCTGCGCCCGGGCATCGAGCGGGTCATCCGTCGCGACGTCTCGCTGCTCTACTACGTGGCCGCCATGGCCCAGCGCTACTCGCGCGACGCGCGGCGCCTGCGGCCGGTGGAGGTGGTACGCGAGTTCGAGACCACCATCCTCGACGAGCTGGACCTGCTGCGCGAGGCGGCCAACGCCTCCCAACTGCGGCGCAACTTCCTGGATTCACCCATGCTCTACGTGCCCGAGGTGCACTGGCCGCTGTGCCGGCGCAGCGTGATGGTCATCGAGCGCATCAGCGGCACGCCGATCAGCGACATCGAGGCGCTGCGTCGCCAGGGGGTGGACTTCAAGCTGCTCGCCGAACGCGGCGTGGAAATCTTCTTCACCCAGGTGTTCCGCCACAACTTCTTCCACGCCGACATGCACCCGGGCAACATCTTCGTCGCCGAGGACAGCCGCTACATCGCCGTCGACTTCGGCATCATGGGCACCCTGAGTCCCGAGGACCAGCGCTATCTGGCGGAGAACCTGCTGGCCTTCTTCCGCCGCGACTACCACCGGGTCGCCGAGCTGCACGTGGAATCGGAATGGGTACCGCGCGACACCCGGGTGGACGAGTTCGAATCGGCGATCCGCACCGTCTGCGAGCCGATCTTCGAACGCCCCCTGAAGGACATCTCCTTCGGCCAGCTGCTGCTGCGCCTGTTCCAGACCGCGCGCCGCTTCGACATGGAGGTGCAGCCGCAACTGGTGCTGCTGCAGAAGACCCTGCTCAACATCGAGGGCCTGGGCCGCCAGCTCTACCCGGACCTCGACCTGTGGTCGACCGCCAAGCCCTTCCTGGAACGCTGGATGAGCGAGCAGGTCGGCGCCCGCGCCTTCGCCCGCAACCTCAAGCAGAGCCTGCCAACCTGGGCCGAGACCCTGCCGGAACTGCCCGAGCTGCTGCACAGCACCCTGCAGAAGGCCGCCAACGGCCGCCTGGAACTGCAATGGTCCTCAAAGGAACTGGACCGGCTGCGCGAGGAGATGCGCCGCGCCAACCGGCGCACCGTCTCCGCCATCACCGGCAGCGCGCTGGTGGTCTCCGCGGCCGTGATCTACGGCCTGGACGGCTTCGCCCCGCTGATGGTCGGCGGCGCACCGCTGCTGACCTGGATGCTGGGCGGTGCCGGCGCCATGCTGCTGCTGAGCGCCTGGTCGGGGGAGGACTGAAGCAGCGACAAATCTGGCGGCCTATCACCCGCAGAAGCTTCCTGTAGGAGCGGCCACCAGGCCGCGATCACCCGCGCCCCGACACACCACACCTTTCCCTGCCCCCCATCAGCCTTCCCCAAAGGCTTTCCCAATACCTCAGCATAGAGAAAAGCCCTGGCATCCAAGACCTGCTCACGGCTCGTCACCGAAAGCCACCGCTCAAGTACAAGACAGGACAGAAAGCAGGCGACATCTCTTTTGCTCAGTCCGCTGATTGCATCAAGGATTCGATTCTCAAGATGAAGCTGACAAAGCTGGTTGCCCGATCACCCGCAGAAGCCCACCTGTAGGAGCGGCCACCAGGCCGCGATCACCCCGCCTCCAACACACTGCACCGTTCCCAGACCCATCCCTCAGCACAGAGAAAAGCCCTGGCATCCAAGGCCTGCTCCCGGCTCGTCACCGAAAGCCACCGCTCAAGTACAAGACAGGACAGAAAGCAGGCGACATCCCTTTTGCTTAATCCGCAGATTGCATCAAGGATTCGATTCTCAAGATGAAGCTGACAAAGCTGGTTGGCCGATCACCCGCAGAAGCCTCCTGTAGGAGCGGCCACCAGGCCGCGATCACCTCCGCCTCCAACACACTGCACCGTTCCCGACCCATCCCTCAGCACAGAGAAAAGCCCTGGCATCCAAGGCCTGCTCACGGCTCGCCACTGAAAGCCGCTGGTATTTCTGGATTGCATCTGGCGCCAGCGGCATATTCCGCAATCAAGCCGCGGGGCGCGGGAATCCACGATCCAGTTCGAACAACGAGCGATCGAACCGCAGCGCTTCTCCACCAGTGCTGGAAAAGGTGACCGAACTCCCGCTGGTTTCACACAGCCAGGATTTCTGATCACTGGGCGTCTTCGAGACCAGAGCAATCGGTGTGTATAGAGCAACATTGATGCCGGCTTCAGGGTCGCGGGCGGATTCATATTCGAACAACTGGACACCTGCCTGCCGCATGGTGCTCCCCAGTGCCTGACTCGCACTGTAGTCATCGGGGCTCCTCAGGGTGTCGCGATAAGCGATGAAAGGAGGGGCTTGCAGGCACAGTCCCTGGCCATGATAGGTGGCCGAGAATTGAGTATGTTGGGTAAGGAGAAGGGATGGTGGCGGTTCTGCCATGCCGGTCCAGAATACAAAACGGTAATAGGCACATTCATGGAGAAGCGTGTGTTCGCTTCCGGAGCATAAAACAAAGCGGGTTCGTGGCGCTTGCCGAATCGGGATCCATGTTTCAGCGGTGGATAGCGGAAAGGCGTGGCCAAAAGATAGTGAAGCGATTCCGTGCCCGGTTGGAGACGCGGCTTGGAGCGCTCAATCATGGTTTCCAGCAGCACCTGGGCGGAAAGGGAGTCAACGATGTTACTGCTTGCAACCTGCTCCTGGCTTTCCACCATCCGCACGAGGGTTCCGTTTAGCAGGCGGCACTCGGCCCTTTCCACACAGTCCTGCCAATCCATCTAATGAACGCCCCGCATGGCATCGAGATAGACCAATACTTCCAGGAGCCCCGGTACCGACCGGATCTGCTCCGCGGGAATGCCGCCGGTATCCCGATTGGGTGTGCGCATCCAGTGCTTCATGGCGGCCGCGTCGCCTCCAACCAGCGCATACAAGCCGCGGTAGATGCGAATCAGCAGCAGCGCCAGTTCCCCCGGTTTGCTTGCGGGGTCCAGGCCGTGGCGGCGGATGTTGGAAGGGTGTTTGCCGATGATGGACTGGAGGTCCTGCAGAGCTACCCCAAGCGCCTTGGCGGCATTCAAGGTGGCCTGCGCCAAAACAGCCGTTTCCTCAAGGGCATCGGGAGTTGCCTGGGCGCTCATGGTCATGACCCACGTCTGGTGCGTACGCTCATATCATCATATAACATGTGCGTACGCAATATCCTGCTGCCGTGAATCCAGCACCCCGCCCAAAGGACTGACCACCGCATTGCCACCCCGCCGCAACACATGGGTATAGATCCGCGTAGTGCGCACACCCTTGTGACCGAGCTGCTCCTGCACGGTACGGATATCCATGCCGCGTTCGAGAAGATGGGTGGCGAATGAATGCCGCAGGGTGTGGCAACTCGCCGGCTTGCGGATGCCAGCCCGCCGCACCGCCTTTTTTACCGCCTTCTGCAAGCTGCTCTCGTCGATGTGGTGGCGCCGTTCGATGCCGGAACGCGGGTCGACACTGCGCCGGCTGGCGAGAAATACATACTGCCAGCCCCACTCTCTAGCCGCATACGGATATTTCCGGGCAAGCGCATAGGGCAACCATACCTCGCCAAAGCCATCCCGGAGATCCTTGTCGTGAACATTTCGCACCGCGTCCAGGTACCGCCGCAACGGAACGATCAGTTCATCAGGAAGGGTCACCACCCGGTCCTTTCCGCCCTTACCGTTACGAACCAGAATGGCGCGGTGATCGAAATCGACATCCTGTACCCGAAGGCGAACGCATTCCATCACGCGCAGGCCTGCCCCATACATGAGGAAGGCCCCCAGCCAGTGTTCGCCATCCAGATGCCGCAACAGGGCGCGCACCTCGTTGTGCGTCAGCACCACCGGTAACCGCTGCTTCCTCTTTGCACGGACCGCGTTGACGATTTCACCCAGCGGACGCCCCAATACATACCGGTAAAGAAACACCAGCGCATTCAGCGCCTGATTCTGCGTAGAAGGCGCCACCTTACGCCGCACCGCCAGATAGGTGAGAAACTCACCCACCTCAGCCTCCCCCATTTCAGCGGGGTGCCGCTTGCCATGAAACAAAATGAAGCGCTTGATCCAATCCACATACGCCTGCTCCGTCCGGATACTGTAATGCCTAACCCGGATGGCGTTGCGGACAAGTTTCAGAAAAGGCGACGTGCGACTGTCATGCTGCATCCATGCATCCCCCATGACCTGTACGTCCATACAGTATAGCGCCGGCAACGTCGAAAGCAAGCGGGCTAGATGGAAAACTTCCGTAATTGACGAATCATAAGCCCGGCCTCCAGCCTGAAACCCGGCGACAAAATCAACGATGTCCTATTGAAATAGCCCAAAAGACGCGCTAGCTTCATGGAAATGATCGCCCCTGGCGGAAAAGGGGCTGGAGGACTATACGGAAACCTTCCGTGTTTAAACATGGACGTTTTCCGGATACACACTGTTAGAGCAATAAATAACGAGGAAACTCAGCCCATGTTGAAATTCAATACGCTTTTCCCAGTAAGACCGGAAGCAGAGGTAGATGAGCTGATTTCAATTGCAAATACCTGGATTCTTGGAAGTCCACACTCGCAGCTAAAAGAAGAAGAGATTGAAAGTCATAAGAACGATCACTAGTGTCCGGAATATTAGTCAAATAGATTCAACTGGTTACTGAAATTTGCATCGCTTATTGCTTGGTCGCATCTTGTAAGTAGTTGATCTATTGATGTTGTTTCGAAAGCGGTCACACTCAGAATCTGTAGTATCGAGTAGAGGCTGGCCTGGATATTGAGACGCTTCTTGATGATGGCGACCAGCACATAGACGGAGACGGCGATCCAGACCTGAGTCTTGACGGCATTCTCCGAGGTACCGAAAAACGACTTGATTCGCAGGTGCTGCTTGATCCATTTGAAGAACAGCTCCACCTGCCAGCGATAGCGATAAAGCTCGGTGATAGTGATCGCCGGAATGCTGAAGTTGTTGGTCAGAAAGACCAACCGCTTGTCGGTCTCGGCATCGTAATATTTGATCCGGCGTAGTCGGTCGGGATAGTACTGGGCGGTATAGAACCCGGTCAGCGCTACGGTTTGGTCGCAACGCAGGCCGGAGTTCTTGTCCACGGGATGAGAGTAGATCCGACGGAATTTCAGGTTGGACTTGGCGCGAATGACGAAAAAAGCCGACGCATGGTGGAGCTGATGGAGACGCTCGAAGTCTGTATAGCCGCGGTCCATGACGTAGAAGGCTCCGGGCTCTGGCAATAGCAGGTCGAACACGTTGACATCGTGGAGTTTTCCATCGGAGATATGGATAAACGAGGGGATATTGCCTCGTAGATCGAGCAGGGTATGCAGCTTGACAGCCGCCCTGGTTCGCCGGAAGCGAGCCCAGGGAAAGACCGACAGGCAAAGGTCGATGGTGGTGGCGTCGAGCGCGTAGACCGTGTTGTCGAGTTCGAGCCCGAGTTCCTCGTCGGCATAAAGCCGTCGTGCGATTTGGATCAGCGACTGGGCAAAGTCTGCGTAGATCCGCCAGTCGCGTTTTTCGTTGGCCTCGGCCAGGGTACTGCGGGCTACGCGAGAGCGAATACCCATGTGGTAGAGCTTGTTGCTTTGGGCATTGAGGCAGGCCTCTATATCGCGCAGGCTCTCCCGGTAGGTGAGTTGTGCGAAGGCCATGCACCGGTACTGATCCTGGCAGCTGAAGCGTTTTACGTGGCGGTTGCCGTTGTAGCGCTGGATGCAGCGCCGAAGGGTGTGCAAAGGCAGATGATCCATCGCCTGTGCGAACACGAGTTTGCCTGTGTACATGACTTGACCGCTCCGACCCGGGATACCGGGCTAAAGCGTGCCCCTGGCCCAATGGCCAGTTCAAGTCGGTGACAGGCGAAAATGGCATATTACTCTCGTATTAACAATGAGTTAGCGACAAAGAAGAACGGTTTTTCCGGACACTAGTGAAGAACGATTTAGAGTGGGAACATAGCATTGACTCTGAAACACTCAGCTACATTCAGTTCGATAGTGACGAAAACAAGGTATTCGGGCTTAGATATTCGAAATTGGAAAACGATCTGCGATGGATAACGGACATAATAGGATCGAAGGATGATAATAAATTCCTTATATCTGTTCAGGTATCATGTGATGCAAGCAATCCAGGGACATTTATACCCAATCCGAAAAAGCCCTACATTGTAAGACAATTGCTCGAAAATATCGGCGGTGGATCAGATGGCGATCTCCATGTTCAGGACGTTCCATGCTCTCTGAAGAATGATGAAATTGATCTTGCGGCTAGTTTAATAAATGGCCAGTCCGGTCTTGATTTGCCCGTCGTCTATGCTAGCTCCGGAGGAAACAATCAGCCTTTTGTCAATGCTGAAAAACTGGCGCGTTGGTTTGCTGGGATGGCACATGTAGTTGTTGAGCCAAATAGGGAATTCTCATTTAGATTAATGCATGAAGTGGCAAACCGAAATGCATATGGTGGTGCAGTAGGTATATATTGGCCACATAGTGCAGGTCGAGAAATATTATTGCCAAGCTCTTATGGATTCGATCCATTGTATATGGAGCGCGAGATATCCGATTCACTTCGTGAGGGATTGAACGCTCTCCGTCCCCCACGTACTTGCACATGGGGGTACCTGAAAGAATTAAGTGCAAGGCGCCGTATCGATCAATTGAAGGTAACCGCAAAATAAACGACGCCCTACCTGCCTGAAGCTGTTTTCTGCAAGCTCCGCCATTTCAAACATGGCGGAGCAAGAAGATGGATCGAGTTGAAGAGAACGAGCTGACGGAGCGTCAGCGCTACTGGCTGGAACAGGTCCGTGCCTGTGAGGCCTCGGGAAAGACGGTTGCCGAGTATGCGGCGGAACAGGGTTTCTCCGCCTCGGCGATGTACGCCGGGAAGCAGACGCTGATTCGCAAGGGGGTTCTGCCGCGCACACCGCCAAGCCGGTTCCAGCGGGTGCAGATAGCCCCGATCCCGGCCGGTGACGACTGGCGTATCCAGTTACCGAACGGTGTGTCGGTGGCGTTCTCTGGCGAGGTGGACAGCGCTGCCCTGGCGATCGTCCTGAACACGGCGGCCACGCTCAGATGATGCGGCCCTCGAACGACCTGCCCGTTGTGTACCTGTGCCGGGACGTGGTCGACTTCCGCAAGGGGATCAACGGTCTGGCGGTGCTGGTAGAAGAGGTCCTGGCGCTGGATCCGTTCTCCGAGCAGCTGTTCGTGTTCTGCAACCGGCGGCGGGACAAGGTCAAGATCCTGTACTGGGAACGCAACGGCTTCTGCCTGTGGCACAAGCGCCTGGAGCGGGACCGCTTCAAGTGGCCGCGCAAGGTGGATGCGGAGGTCATCACGCTGACCGGCCAGCAACTGAACTGGCTGCTGGACGGTTACGATGTCATGCGCCTCCAGCCGCATGAACGGTTGCACTATCGCAGTGTTTTGTAGCGTATTTTACCGGTCATTGTCGTATAATGGAGTGCATGCCGATTGCACTGGATCAGCTGCCGGATGACGTCGAAGCCCTCAAGGCACTGGTCGCCGACCAGCTCAGCCGCAACGAACAACTCACCACGGAGAACCAGCGCTACAAGGCGCAGGTACTCACCCTCACCGAACAACTGAACCTCGCACTGGCCCGGCGCTATGCGGCCAGCAGCGAAAAACTCTCGCCCGACCAGATCCGGCTGTTCGACGAAGCCGAGGTTGAGGCCGAGGCTGCGGAGTCTGATGAAGACGCCGTCGTCGCGGTCCCCGCACACACCCGCAGGAAGCGCGGTCGCAAGCCATTACCCGACACACTGCCTCGTATCGAGGTGGTCCACGAGTTACCGGAGCCGGACCGGTTCTGCCCGCGCGATGGTGCCCGGCTGGCCGAGATCGGCGAGGTGAGTTCCGAACAGCTGGATATCGTCCCGGCGAAGATCCGTGTGATCCGGCACATCCGCAAGCAGTACGCCTGCACCTGCGGCCAGTGCATCAAGACCGCACCGCTGCCGCCCCAGCCGATCCCCAAAAGCCTGGCCTCACCGGGCCTGCTGGCGCACATCACGGTCTCGAAGTACCAGGATGCGCTGCCGCTGTACCGGCAGGCGACGATCCTGAACCGGATCGGGGTGGATCTGCCCCGGGCGACGCTGGCAAACTGGATGATCCAGGCCGGAGCGCTCGTCCAGCCGGTGATCAACCTGCTGCGAGACCGGTTGCTGGCCTATGACATCGTGCAGATGGACGAGACGCCGGTGCAGGTGCTGAAGGCACCGGGCAAGACCGCCCGGTCGAAGTCCTACCTGTGGGTGCAGCGTGGCGGGCCACCGGAGCAACGGGTGGTGCTGTACGACTACGACCCGAGCCGGAGCCAGACGGTGCCGAAGCGCCTGCTGGAGGGCTTTACGGGCTATCTGCAAACGGATGGCTATGATGGATACAATGCTGTTGTGGCGGCCCATGGCCTGACGCACGTGGGCTGCATGGCGCATGCACGGCGCAAGTTCCACGAGGCGGTGCAGGCGCAGGGCAAGGGCAAGCACAAAAACCGCAAAGGCGGCCATGCCCATCGGGGTCTGGCGCTGATCCAGAAGCTGTACCGGGTAGAAAAGCAGGCGCGCACGCTCGAACCGAAAGACCGCCATGCGCATCGGCAGCGCCACGCCAAACCCCTGCTCGAAACCCTGCGGACCTGGCTGGACGAGGTCCTGCCACAGGTACCGCCGGCCACGGCCACCGGAAAGGCGCTGAACTACCTGAACAACGAATGGCCCAAGCTAGTTCGCTACCTGGAGGACGGCCGCCTGGAGATCGACAACAACGGGGCGGAGAATGCCATCCGGCCATTCGTGGTTGGACGCAAGAACTGGCTGTTCAGCACATCCGTAAAAGGCGTGAAAGCCAGCGCCAACCTGTACTCGTTGATCGAGACGGCCAAAGCGAACGGGCTGGAGCCTTATGCCTACTTGCGGCGGGTGTTCAGCGAACTGCCCCGGGCCAATACCATTGAAGCCATCGAGGCGCTGCTGCCCGGCGCCTGAGACGGCAGGACCGTGGCCGCCTCCCTGCAGCCACGGCCATTGGATACCTCGGGCGCCTACAGCACCTTCACATCGACGCTCCCTGTCGCGATCCCGGCATCCCTGCCGAGGCTCAATGTAACACGCCCGTCTCGTCCTGCAAGCCCTGGACCCCACCCCCAAATGTCACTTGGCACCACAGCGCAAGGGCGTCGGTCATTTTGCGCTTACATTGAATCTAAGGCCGCCTCAATTAAAGCGCAGTTAAAAGGTTACCGAACAATGACTAATGATGTCCGACGTTTTCTTGAAGAGCTTGGGTTTGAGATATCAGGCGATGGAAAACACTATAAGGCAATTTTTATGGGTGATAACCGCTATACCGTATCAATTCCAAAAACTAGCAGTGACCATCGTGCTGGTATGAATCTAGCCAGCGAAATAATAAATATGCTTTTTTAGAGTGCAGTGTAGATGCTCTAACAAACGCGTCAACTCGGACTGGCAATTCCGCTGCGCTCCATTGCCAGCCGGTTACGCGAGGCGTTATATTATTGAGCCTTGCATAAATGATGAACACATCACAAAGGAAGCTCGGCCTGTTTCCAGAACGCGGTCACCAGTGTCTTCTGGCGTCGCTGCATGGAACGGAGCCTGCGCCGGGCATAGTCACTCAATTCACCGATGTCCCTGGGACAGAAGTTACCCAGCTCATGCGGTTTGAGATGCCCGAACAGATATTCAACCGGGTTGAGCTCCGGCGAATAGGCCGGCAGGAACTCGATCTGAATCTGCCCATTGCAATCCTCGACATACTGACGGACCAGGCGGCTCTTGTGGACCTGCAGGCCATCCCAGATGATCAGCAGCTTCCTGCCGATCTGGCGCTTGAGTGCCTTGAGGAACTCGATGCACTGGGGGGCACGGATCGTACCGGGGAACAGACGAAAGTAGAAACGCCAGAAGCTGACCCCGGCGATCACCGACAGCTGCTTCCAGGTGAAGCTGTACTGGATGACAGGCGTCTGTCCCTTCGGTGCCCAGGTGCGCACCAGTGTGGGCCGTTCCGACAGACCCGATTCATCGACAAACACGATCACACGCCCCTCTTTTGCAGCGTTTTTTTTAGTGCCGGCCAGCGCTTGGTCTTCCACTCCCGCACCGCACGCTCATCGCGCTGCAAGGCGCGCCGGGCCGGCCGCTGGCAGCTGAACCCCATGCGCCCCAGCACGCGGGAGACCTGCGACTCTGACAGCTGCACCCCGAACTGCTCGTCCAGCACCTTCCGCACACGCCCCAGGGTCCAGACCTCGGTGGCAAACCCGCTGGCCAGCGCGCCTTTCAACAGGATCCGCTTCAGCTCACGCAGGTCGGCCTTGTCCAGCGAACCCGGACGGCCGCGCAGACCTGTCGACCGCAGCGCATCCAATCCGCCTTGTTCCAGGCGCCGGGCCCACCCGCAGACCGTTGATCGGGCTACTCCCACGCGTCGCGCCACTTCCGCCTGGGGGACGCCTTTCAAGAGAAGGCGGCCGGCCCGCAGTCGCCGCTTCTCCAGCTCTTTGCATTGCGTCTTGCTGTCCATGGAATCCTCCCAACATACCCGATTCCATAGACAACGAAAACAGAATAATGTTCACTATTTATGCAAGGCTCAATAATCGGCCGTGTGCTTCCTGAAATCGGCAATGAAAATATCCGGGAGCGTTTCATTTATAGCTATCGTTTAGTGTACAAAATAGAGCAGGAAAGAATCCTCATCGTCGCCGTAATACATGGAAAGCGTCTTATTGAGAATATCGAGGATAGATTTGGTGGGTAAGCACATGACCAATCGGCCCAGTCCAACGCGCGTACCGCACGCGGCTGGCCTCAGTAGTTAAGCACCTAGGTTGCAATATTATGGCGAGTTGGATGCGATATGCTGTCACTACTTTGTTACTTCCCACAATAGGGTCGGCAATCGTCAGCATGGCATTTGCGCTAGCTTTTTCTGGTGATATATCAAATGTCAAGCAAGTAGTATTGCTAGTTATACTGCTGGTAACCCCATATCTCTTAGCCTACTTTTTCGTCAAAATATTAAAAGTCGCTTGGTGGTACCCCGCCATGCTGTTAACAGTGCCGGGCATAGCATGGTTTTTAGCCGAGCTATTTTCTGGGAAAGCAAATCCTCAAATATTACTTATCCCTATAACCCTAGTATTATCGTTAGGATTGGTAGCCGGGAGATCAGCTTATAGGCATGGTCTGCGCAGCGGCGCTTAACAAGTCGTGCTAGTCAGACGCGCTATCGCGCGCGGCTGCGCTCGGAGTAGAAGAATCCAGGCCTGAGAGCGGATTCGTATCGAACTCTGTTGCAGGCAAAATATGCATACTGTCTCTAGAATTCTGTGTGAATGAAACTATGGCGCTCAGTGAATTCGAATTAAATTAAGCTTTCAAGGCTACAGCCACAAATGCTTGCTAGCGCGCCGCGCAAACCAACCATATTGGCATTTAAAAATATGGACAGGTCTTTTATATATGTTTCTGGAAAATAACTTCGGGCATTGGCCTCATTATTCGAAACCTCCTCTAAACCCTCCAATGCAGGTACGACCAGCGATAATTCTGGTGACTAAGCGACTTCCTGACGATCTACCCATACAAACCTGTCTTTACTCAATACTCTCTCACCATTCCATCGGTAAGCCACCAGCCTGCCGCCAGGCTTGGCGACACTGTAGTCGACACAAGCAATATTATTTGTCAATGGACCGAGTTCACCCTCAAGCCAGTAATGCCCAAAGAAGAGTGGCGGCTCGTCATGTGCATACTCGAGTAAATGCTCTGTCCCGATATCATCCTCGGGTATGTGCGCAATCACGCTTTCCGGTCCCATGAAGGCCTGGCGGTAGGTCGTTGCATCCTTGTCCCACCAGCGCACCCGGATGTGATGACGTCTATTGCCGTCTTTATCCCTGAAACTCGCCCCTTCTCCAAGTGGAATTTCCTTCCCTTTGAGGATCGTCTCGATCGCCCCAAACTGCCAGGCGCTCCGCTGCGAAGCGGCGTAAAGCAGATCCTGATACAGGTATTGGGAACCATGCACATCCTCGATGCGCCGGATCATGCCACTGTCCCAGCAGGCGTGCACAACACGTAGATTACCCAGATCCAGCCACAACGGCAGGGTCTTAAACCACTCGATTGCCTTTGCATAGCCTTTGGAATCATCCACGTAGGCTTCGAGAAACGCCTGATGCTGGCGTCTGTTCTTATCCGAGTGTGGCCGCAGGTAATTACCGGATTTCGGATCGGGGCTTGCGTAGGCGATGGCATTGAACTCATGGTTGCCCATGACGGCCAGCGCCGTCCCAGCCTCGATCATGCGGCGAACAGTATCGATAACCTCATGTTGCGCCGGACCCCGATCAATAAAATCGCCCAGAAAAATCATTTTGCGATCCACATGACGGTAGACGCCATCATCCTTCACATAGCCCAGCCGATCCAGCAGCGCCACGAGCGACTGGTAACAGCCGTGGATATCACCCACGATATCATAGGCCTTGTGCGCTCCATTCGAGATCATGGATTGCTCATGCTCATTGCTTAATCCCATTCTTCTTCATCGTGAGTTTCATGCTTTTTACGCCATTCCTCACCGACCCCTTCATAATAATCCGCCAATTGCGGGTAGAAACAGGAATGGGCAGACACAAACTGCAACGCCGCGTCTACATCAGGATCAAATTCAATACACTGTTCCCAATGCGCCCTGATCACTCCACCGCTAAAGATGTCCCCCTGAATCTCCGAACCATCGAGCAGCCTCACCAGCTCTCCCAGCGTTAGTGGCTCATCTGAACGGTCGAACAACGGCTGGTATACAAAACCCTCTTCTTCATATTCATTTACGATCCTGTAAATGATAACGTCGTCTTCGCGCCTCGCCCTGATACTGATCTGATCACTGGTCGTGGATGCCAGGCTGACATGCGCGATCTCGACCTCGCCGTCCAGAAGTGGCGGCAGATACTCCCCGCCCATAAGATCCGGATGTATCCTGCCCCACGCCTGTTTTTCATCTTCCGGTAGCTCCTCTCGTGCGAGGAATGGTGTAAGCCCCGGGAAGCCCTCCGTCTGCAATATCTCTCTCGCAATATCCTGACGAACCTTGCCACTGATACGACTTATGAGTTGTTCCTGTGTCAGCGCCTCGGGCCAGTATGTAGCCGGACGGTAAGAAAGATCGATATCATGAATCTGTTCCATCATTTTAGTCCTTCTGTTTCATGAAGCCGCACGGAAATGGGAGCCCAGGCTGGCCAGCCGCGGACGTTCCGGAAACAAGCGCAGGAGGGGCCCGAACCCTTCCTCACGACAATAGGCCACCAGTTCATCCCGCGTGCTTACGTAATCCTAGCGCCATGTCCGCATGTAACCACTCGAGGTCGTGATCGAGCTTTGGCGGTTCTTCCTGATCCAGCAAAGTTTCACCGAGGGGGAGGGAAAGTTGCAGAATATTTTCAGGCTTTTGCATGAAAGGTCTCCTTGTTACGTTGGCCGGCTGGTGCCGGTCAGCGAAGGGGAGACCGAACACCGCTTTAGCAGGCAATTTATCAACCGCCCCTGCAATCTGGCATCAAATCAGGCGGCTTGTGACAGGCAATAAAAAACCCGCTCAGCTTGCGCTAAAGCGGGTCTCGATGATTCTGTTCCGAAACTCGGTTTAGCTGTATTTATTTCGCGCCCGCAAGCTGAGACAAATCGGCGCGTTCGTTTCGTGTTCAATATTCGCCCATGTTTTATCTGTTGTCAATACAGCGAGCAGCCGTGTTTGAATCCGTGATTACCGGCGCCGTTCCCCATTGGTTCGCAGCATCCAGGGAATGTCTGATCAAATCGGGTTATAAACCACCAAGGGCGCCAAGAAAGCTTATGCATTCAATAAAAGCAATCTGGCATTCCTGGCGCCTTGGCGGCTATGTCAATTGATCAAGGCTTCCCTTGGTTGAACGTGACCATGCTCTTTCACTCATCATCGTGAAAGTCTATATTCCGAGCCAGTGGATAAGTTTCAACTAGCAATGTGTTCTTCCCAGGCCTCCAGAAACTGTTTCCTGTCTTTCTTCAGCATGCCAGGGTATCGTTCGCAGCTCTTGCCTTGAACCAGCCAGGGCTCCCTTTGCGGCATTGGTGGGTTGACTGAAGCCGTGCATGGGAAACCAAGTGCGGGGATCGCGGCCTGGAGGCCGCTCCTACGCGACTGGGTGGGTCGCGCCGCGATCCATAGGCCCTGGCGGCGCAGTTAAGCGGTTATCGCGGCAATGTACCCTCTATGCTTCCAGAATCGGTTTGCTGTTTTTCTTCAGCATGCCAGGGTGCGGCGTTAGTAGTTTGCCTGAAACCGTGCATGGGAAACCAGGTGCGGGAATCGCGGCCTGGAGGCCGCTCCTACGCGACCGCGTTGCGATTGCCGCCGCTAGCGCAGGTGGCTGCGCAGGTAGATGACGCCGACGAGGATGGCGAGCAGCACGGCCCAGAGGATGAAGTAGGTGGTGGTGGACTGGCGGGCCTGGCGTTTTTCCAGCCAGGTTCGCGGCTTGACGCCCTTGGCGAGGAACACCAGCTTGGCGGCGAGAATGACGCAGACCACGTTCACCGCCAGCAGCAACGCGGCACCCGCGGCCAGGGACTGCTGGCCGCTGCCCAGCATCAGGCCGAGGGTTGCGGTCGGCGGCAGCAGGGCCACGGCGACCATCACCCCGACCAGCACCGTGGACAGGCCGGCGGTCAGCGAGAGCACGGCCGCGGCGCCCGAGGCCAGCGCCACCACCACGCCATCCAGGCCGACGTCGGTGCGGGCCAGGATCTCGTGGCTGTCGAGATCCAGCGGCAGCAGGACGCCGATCAGCAGCGAGACGCCAAGCGCCAGGCCGAGTCCGGCCAGCTCGGTCTTGAACGATTGCCAGAGCAGGGCGTTGTCGCCAAGGGAGGTGGCGAAGGCGAGGGCGATGTTGGGGCCGAGCAGCGGGGCGATGACCATCGCCCCGACCACCACGGCGACGTTGTCCTCGATCAGGCCGATGGCCGCGACCAGGGTGGAGAGCAGCACCATCCACAGGTAGTTGCTGTCCAGCCGCGCACCGCGCTCGATCTGGGCATAGAGTTCCTCGCGGGTGGCGCTGACCGTCTTGCGGCCGCCGGGCTCCTCGTCCCCGGCCTGCGGCAGCACCGCGTCCACCGGCAGGATCAGGATCCGCGCGCCTTCCTCGCTGCCGATCAGGCTCTGCAGGGCGTCGACCACCGCCTGGCGCTGTTCGGCGCTGACCAGGATGCGGAAGGCGCGGCGGCCGTCGTCGGCCCGTGCGCTCCACCAGAGATCGAGTGCGCCATGCTGGCGGGCGATGCCGCTCAGGCTGTCGGTGTGGCCGGCGTCGGCAACCACCTCGATGATGCGCATGGGCTGCCTTCCCGCAACACTCAGCAGGACGGGCGCTGCAGGGCAGCCTCGACCTCGTCGCGCCTGGCCCGCCCGGCCAGCGCCTCGATCAGGCTGAGCGCGAAGTCCATGGCCGTGCCCGGCCCCTTGGAGGTGATGATGCGTCCGTCGGTCACCACCGGGGCGTCGATGTAGCGCATCCCAGGCGCCGGCTGGCGGTCGAGCACCCCCGGGTAGCTGGTCGCCTCACGGCCGTCGAGCAGGCCAGCGCTGGCCAGCACCTTGGGCGCGGCGCAGATCGCGGCCAGATAGCGGCCGGCCTCGGCCTGGCGCTGCAGCATCTGGCGCAGGCGGGAATCCGCCTCCAGGTGGTCGGCGCCGGGCAGGCCGCCGGGCAGCACGATCAGATCGAAGTCGCGGTCGGCGACCGCGTCCAGGGTGGTGTCCGGCAGCAGCACCGTGCCGCGCGAGGCGCGCACCGGCCGATCGTCGAGGCCGGCCGTGATCACCTCGATCCCTGCGCGGCGCAGCAGGTCGATGATGGTCACCGCCTCCAGTTCTTCGCAACCCTGGGCTAGTGGTACAAGGACAGTCGCCATGCCGAATCCCTCGCGTATTGCCGTTCGACCAGTTCACTGACCGGCACCAGCCGCACGCCCTCGGCAGCCAGCGCGGGCAGCAGCGTTTCGAGCGCTTTCAGGGTATCAGGATAGGGATGGCCGATACCCACCGCAAATCCCTGGCGGCGCGCCCGCTGCAGCAAGCGCCGGAACTGTCCGCGCACCGCCTCGCCCCCCGGCTCGGCATCCAGAAAGACGTCGCGCGACAGGCTGGGGATGCCGTGCTCGAAGGCCAGCCGCCGGGCCACGCTGGCGCGGCTGGTGCGGCTGTCGACGAAGAACAGCCCCGGCTGGCGGCGCAGCGCCTCCATCAGCCAGCGCATGTGGCCGGGATGGCGAGTCAGCAGGCTGCCCATGTGGTTGTTGATGCCGGCGAGATGGGGCACCCGGGCCAGGTCGTCGTTCAGGGTCTGCAGGAAGAGGCGCCGGTTCATGTCCAGGGTGAGGCCGCCGGCATCCAGCGGCCGCGGCTCCACCGCCTGCATCGGCAGGTGCAGCATGACCTCCTTGCCGGCCCGGTGTGCCTGGCGCGCCAGCATCGGGGTATGGGTGGCGTACGGCAGAAAGGAGCAGGCCACCGGGCCGGGCAGGGCGATGACCCGCTCGCCGGCGGCGCGCCGGCCGCCGAGATCGTCGATGATCAGGGCGATGCGCGGCGGCAGGCCGCTGGCGTCGCCCTGCTGGGCCCAGGGTGGCACATCGGCCGCCGCCGGGATCAGCCACAGCAGGGCGAGAAAGGCGAGCAGGGGGCGCAAGCCCCGCCGGGTCACCGCACCCGCTCCGCCTGGATCGCCAGACCCTTGAGCAGGTTGAGGGCCTCGTACAACTGGTAGTCGGACTTGGCGAGCGAGGCCTTCTTGGCCTTCTTGGGTTGCTTCTTGCCGTTCTTGGCGTTGCCGTTCTCCAGGTGACGGGACAGGTCGGCCTCCTTGATCGGCTTGAAGGCGCTCTCCACCGCAGCCACCCGCACGTTCTCCAGCTCGATGTCGGGCTTGATGCCCTCGGCCTGGATGGAGCGGCCGGACGGCGTGTAGTAACGCGCCGTTGTCAGCTTGACCGCCGTGCCACCGGACAGCGGGATGATGGTCTGCACCGAGCCCTTGCCGAAGGTCTGCTTGCCGACCAGGATCGCCCGCTTGTGGTCTTGCAGGGCACCGGCGACGATCTCCGAGGCGGATGCCGAACCCTGGTTGACCAGCACCACCAGCGGGGCGCCCTTGAGGACATCGCCCGGCGTGGCGTTGAAGCGCAGCCGCGAATCGGCCACCCGGCCCTCGGTGTAGACGATCAGCCCCTTGTCGAGGAAGGCGTCGGACACCGAGACCGCACCGTTCAGCACGCCGCCCGGGTTGTTGCGCAGGTCGAGCACCAGCCCCTTGAGCTGGCCCTCCTCCTTCTGCAGCTTGTTGATGGCACGCAACAGGCCATCGGCGGTCTTGGCCTGGAACTGGGAGATGCGCACATAGCCGAAGCCCGGCTCCAGCACCCGGCTCTTGACGCTGCGCACCTTGATGATGGCGCGGGTGATAGTGATCTTCAGCGGCTTCTCCTCACCCTCGCGAACGATGGTCAGGGTGATGTCGGTGCCGGGCTTGCCGCGCATGATCTTCACCGCGTCGTTCAGGCTCATGCCCTTCACCGGGGTGTCGTCGAGGCGGATGATCAGGTCGCCGGCCTGCACCCCGGCACGCTGGGCGGGGGTATCGTCGATGGGCGCGATGACCTTGACGAAGCCGTCCTCCATGCCGACCTCGATGCCCAGGCCGCCGAATTCGCCGCTGGTGCCGACCTGCAGCTCGCGGAACTGCTCGGGATCGAGGTAGGCGGAATGCGGATCGAGGCCGCTGAGCATGCCGCGGATGGCATTCTCCAGCAGTTGCTTGTCCTCCACCGGCTCGACATAGTCGCTCTTGATGCGGGCGAACACGTCGCTGAAGGCGCGCAGCTCCTCCAGCGGCAGGCTGGCGCGCACTGTCTCGCGGTCGGCAAACACGCCCTGGCCGATGCTGAGGGTCAAGCCCAGCAGGGCACCGCTGAGGACCAGCAGGGTCTTTTGAGTCGTCTGTTTCATCCGCTATCGTAACGGGCCGGGCCCGTCTCCATCATCCTGAGTTGGTCCGGGCGGCCCGCCTGCCGGCCCCGGCTTAAGTCGCTGTTTGAACTTGAAGTCCGTCAAAGCTGCGCCAGAACATAGCACACCCGCGGGTTTCCGTCAGCGCCGCGCCGCCGCCAAGGCTGTCGGCCGCCCGGCACACCACTTGAGGGGATCGATCGGCTTGCCGCGATGGCGCAGCTCGAAATACAGCCCGCTGCGCTCCATGCCGCCGCTGTCGCCCACGGCGGCGATCACCTCGCCCGCCTCCACCCAGTCGCCGGGTTCGCGGAACAGGGCCTGGTTGTGACCATAGAGGCTCATGTAGCCGTCGCCATGATCGAGGATGATCAGCAGGCCGAAGCCGCGCAGCCAGTCGGCGAAGGCGACCCGGCCGTGGGAGACGGCCTTCACCGGCTGCTCGGCCGGGGCGCTGATGAACACCCCGCGCCAGCGCAGGCCACCCACGCCGCGTGGCTGACCGAAGCGGGCCCGCAGCCGGCCGGCCACCGGCCAGGGCAGCTTGCGGCGCTGTTTGGCGAAGGCGAGCTGCGGGGCGCCGGCCTGCTCGACGTCGGCCAGCGCGTGGCGCAGTTCCTCGAGCAGCCCCTGCAGGCGCTGCTCGTCCCTGCGCAGCCGCTCCAGCTCGGCGCTGCCGCCGCGGATCCCGGCGCGGATCCCGGCCAGCAGCGCGGCACGCTCGGCGCGCTGCTTCTCCAGCCGGGCCAGCGCGGCCTGCTGCTCGCGGCGGGTAGCGGCCAGTTGCTCGACCTCGGCGCCGATCTCCGTCTCCAGCCGGGCCAGCGTGGCCAGGGTCTCGCGCAGGCCGCGGATCTGCCGCACCCGCGCCTGGTTGAGATAGCGGTAATAGACCAGGGTGCGGCCCAGGGCCTGCGGATCCTCGGGGCTGAGCAGCAGCTTGAGCTGTTCCTGGCGGCCGAGCAGGTAGGCGGCACGCACCTGCCCGCGCAGGCGCTCGCGGTCCGCGTCCAGCCGGACCTGCTGCTGCTGGCGCTGCGCGCGCAGCTCGTCGAGACGCCGCTGCTGCCGCTCGAGACGGGCGTTCAGCTCGTGCAGCCGGCGACCGGTGCGGCCGATGCGCCGCTCGGCCTCGCTGAGCGCCTGGCTGAGGCGGGATTCCTTGCGCCGCGCGGTCTCCAGCCGCTGCTGCACCGCGGCGATACGCTGCCGCAGCTGGTCGAGCTGGCGGCTGGTCTGGTCGGGGTCGGTGGCCGGCTGGACCGGCTGGGCGAGCAGCAGACAGAGCAGGCTCGCGGCCGGCCGCAGGCCGCGGCCTCGCCGCTCAGGCCCCACGCCGCTCCTGTTCGACTTCGACGGGCGCTGTCTCGGCGTCGGGGAATTCGACCAGGAAGGTACCGGTCATCTCCATCGGCTTCTCCAGCCCCATCAGGTGCAGCAGGGTCGGCGCCACGTCGCACAGCGAGCCGGTCGACGCCATCTGCGCCGGCCGCCCGACGTAGAGGAAGGGCACCGGATTGCTGGTGTGGGCGGTGTGCGGCTGGCCGGTCTCACGGTCGCGCATCTTTTCGGCATTGCCGTGATCGGCGGTGATCAGCGCCTCGCCGCCGACCTTCTGCAGGGCCGTGATCACCCGCCCCAGGCAGCCGTCGAGGGCCTCGATGGCCTTGACCGCGGCCTCGTAGTTGCCGGTGTGGCCGACCATGTCGGGGTTGGCGTAGTTGCAGACGATGACGTCGTAACTGCCGCCCTCGATGGCCTCGACCAGGCGGTCGGTCAGCTCGGGGGCGCTCATCTCCGGCTGCTGGTCGTAGGTGGCGACGTTGGGGGAGGGGATGAGGATCCGCTCCTCGCCCTCGAAGGGCTCCTCGCGGCCACCGTTGAAGAAGAAGGTGACGTGGGCGTATTTCTCGGTCTCGGCGATGCGCAGCTGGCGCAGGCCCAGCGCGGAGATGTACTCGCCGAACACGTTCTGCAGCCGTTCCGGCGGGAAGGCCACCGGGATGTCGAACTCCGAATTGTATTCGGTGAGGCTGACGAAGCGGCCGAGCCTGGGCATCACGGCCCGCTCGAAGCCGTCGAAATCGGGCTCGATGAACGGCCGGGTGATCTGCCGGGCACGGTCGGAGCGGTAGTTCATGAACACCACCACGTCGCCGTCCTCGACCCGCACCGGCTCGCTGCCCGGCGGGACGATGGCAGTAGCCTTGACGAATTCGTCGCTCTCGCCGCGCGCGTAGGCCATCTCCAGCGCGCTGTGGGCATCCGGCGCCTGGAATTCGCCCTTGCCCTGGGTGATCAGGTCGTAGGCGGCCTGGATCCGCGGCCAGCGGTGGTCGCGGTCCATGGCATAGTAACGCCCGATCAGCGAGGCGAAGCGACCGCCGCCGAACTCGCGGAACTTCTCCTCCATCTTCTCGATGGATTCCATGGCGCTGCGCGGCGGGGTGTCGCGGCCGTCGAGGAAGGCGTGCAGGTAGACCTTGCTCGCCCCGCGCTCCACGGCCAGCTGGACCATGGCGTGGATGTGGCACTCGTGGCTGTGCACCCCGCCCGGCGAGAGCAACCCCAGCACATGCACCGCCTTGCCGGTCTCGATGGCCAGGTCGACGGCCCCGGTGAGGGTCTTGTTGTTGAAGAAGGAGCCGGTCTTGATGGCCCGGCTGACCCGGGTGAACTCCTGGTAGACCACCCGGCCGGCGCCGAGGTTGAGGTGGCCGACCTCGGAATTGCCCATCTGGTCACCGGGCAGGCCGACCGCGGCACCCGAGGTGCGGATCAGGGTGTGGGGATAGTCCGACCACAGCCGGTCCCAGACCGGGGTGTCGGCGGCGGCAATGGCGTTGTAGTCCGTTTCTTCGCTGTAGCCCCATCCATCGAGGATGATCAGGACCATCGGTTTGGGCGTGCCCGACATGGCGTCTCTCTGTCCTTAATTCCGCAAATCTAGAACCAGTCTAGAAGAAGTCTATTCCGAAAACCCCGCAGGCAGCCAGGGGCGCACCCGGGCGACGGGGGGCAGCCGGCGGAAGGGGCGGGGACAGGCTCCTCGCCGAATAGGGCGTTGTCAGGTTCCCCGAATGGTTTATTATTGTATAGTGTTTTAGTTATAAAAGTCAGTCTCCCCTCGGGGAGAGGCATCAGCAGGAGCGGCATGTCGTATTCCCCCTTGTTCTGTACTCCAAATTGCGCACCCCTCGAGGCGAAAGCGATGAACCTGGAACCCACTAGCGAAGAACTGATCACCCGAGACGAGGATATCGAACGCGCCTCGCGTTCGTTGAAGGCGATGTCGCACCCGCTGCGGCTGAAGATCCTCTGCACCCTGGGCGACCAGGAGGTCAGCGTCCAGGACATCGTCGAGCACGTCGGCACCTCACAGAGCAACATCTCCCAGCATCTCGCCATCCTCCGCGACAAGGGCATCCTCGCCTCGCGCAAGGACGCCAACCGGGTCTATTACCGGGTCGGCGACGCCCGCACCCTGGCCCTGATCGGCATGATGCGCGACGTCTTCTGCACCCGGGAAAACTAGGGCGTGTCAACAGACAGTCCCTGACCCCCAACGACGCCGACACACACCGCCCGGGCCGCGCCCGGCATTGAAATCCGCCCGCCCGGCCCAATTACCGCAACCGAACCATGCAACAGTTCATCGAATTCATCACCAATCACTGGATGCTGTCGACGGCCCTGGTGGTCATCCTGGTCCTCCTGGTGCAGGAGGAAATCAGCCGGCGCCGCTTCGGCATCCCCCAGCTGGGACCGCTGGCAGCCACCCAGCTGATGAGCCACGAGGACGCCATACCGGTGGACGTGCGCGAGGACGAGGAATACCGCAAGGGGCACATCGCCCATGCCCTGCACATCCCGCTTGGCCAGCTCGATCAGCGCCTGGCGGAACTGGAGAAATACCGCGACCGGCCCCTGCTCCTGGTATGCCGCAGCGGCAGCCGCTCGAACCGGGCCGGCAGCCTGCTGCGCAAGGCCGGTTTCGAGTCCATCTACAACCTGGCAGGTGGCATCATGGCCTGGGAGAATGCCAACCTGCCGATCACCAGGAAGTAAGCCCATGCCGGACGTCGTCATGTACAGCACCGCATTCTGTCCCTATTGCATCCGCGCCCGGATGCTGCTGGAGCGCAAGGGGGTCGAGTACCGGGACATCCGCATCGACGAGACGCCGGCGCTGCGGGCCGAGATGGAGGCGCGCAGCGGCCGGACCTCGGTGCCGCAGATCTTCATCGGCGACACCCACGTCGGCGGCTGCGACGATCTCTACGCCCTGGAGGCCGAGGAGCGGCTGGACAGCCTGCTGCGGGACTAGCCCGGATATTGCATCCGGCCCCGGATGATGGCGTGGCCGGACCCGCCGGGGATCGCGGCCTGGGAGACCGCTCCTACGGGGCATGGCGGCACAATCTGTTGTAGGAGCGGCCTCCAGGCCGCGATTGGCGTGGTGTTATTAACCCGGCAACTGAATAGCCGTGTTCAGCCACCGGGCACACAGACGTGGACTGCGGACGGATTGCGGTGTGACTTCCAGTGCCCGCCGGGCCTGGACAACGAAAAGCCGGGAACAAGCGGGTCGCCCCGGCGGCACGCGCCGTGACTCCCGACCCGGACCGGCTGTCGAGAAAAGGAGATCGACCATGAACACTTCGCTGCTACATGTCGTCTGCCCCCATTGTGACGCCGTCAACCGGGTGCCGGCCGAGCGCCTCGCGGCCGGCGGCAAATGCGGCAAGTGTCACCTCAAGTTGTTCACCGGCCAACCGCTGACCCTGGACGCTGCGCGCTTCCAGAAACATCTCAGCCGCAGCGACCTGCCGCTGCTGGTCGATTTCTGGGCAGACTGGTGCGGCCCCTGTAAGATGATGGCGCCCGTTTTCGAACAGGCGGCCCGGCAGCTGGAACCCCGGGTCAGGCTGGCCAAGATCGACACCGAGCGCGAACGCGCCCTGTCCACCCAGCTCGGCATCCGCGGCATCCCGACCCTGATCCTGTTCCGCCAGGGCCAGGAGATCGCCCGCACCTCCGGCGCGACCAACCTGCAGGGCCTGCTCAACTGGGTGGAACAACACCTTTGAGAAGAACACCGAACATAATGGCGCCCGCGCGGATGCCCCGGCCCCTTCGCTGACGCCCATCAACCGCCAACCCAGCACAGGTAATAGACGACATGACCGAAGCCAACGCACAGAACCCCGAAGACAAGCAGTTCGCCATCCAGAAGATCTACCTCAAGGACGTCTCCTTCGAGACCCCCAACTCGCCGGAGATCTTCACCAAGGACTGGCAGCCGGAGATCAACCTCAACCTGAGCAGCGATTCCAACAGTATCGCCGAGGACGTCTACGAGGTCGTGCTGTCGGTGACCGTGACCGCCAAGCTGGGCGACCAGACGGCCTACCTGTGTGAGGTCCAGCAGTCGGGGATCTTCACCATGGCGGGCTTCAGCGAGGCCGAGCTGCACCCCATGCTCGGCGCCTTCTGCCCCAACACCCTCTATCCCTTCGCCCGCGAGGCGATCTGCGACCTGGTCATGAAGGGCGGCTTCCCGCAGCTGGTGCTGGCACCGATCAACTTCGACGCCCTCTATGCCCAGAAGGTACAGGAGATGCAGGCCCAGGTCACCGACCCCGGCCAGCCCGCCTCCCACTGAGACCGGTCCGGCATGGCGGCTGAAATCGCGGTCTTCGGTGCCGGCTCCTGGGGCACGGCGCTGGCCATCCTGCTCGCCCGCAACGGCCACCGCGTGCGCCTCTGGGGCCACCTGGAGGCAGAGATCGCGGTGTTGCGGCAGCGGCGCGAGAACCCCGAGTACCTGCCCGGCATCCGCTTCCCCGAGGGGATCGAGCCGACCAGCGACCTCGCGGCGGCCCTCGGCTGCCCGAACCTGCTGGTGGTGGTACCCAGTCACGCCTTCCGCGAGGTGCTGCGCCGGATCGCCGAACGGCTGGAACCCGGCCACCGCCTGGCCTGGGCCACCAAGGGCCTGGAGATGGCCAGTGGCAAACTGCTGCACCAGGTCGCCGCCGAGGAACTGGGCACCGACATGCCACGCGCCGTGATCTCCGGCCCGACCTTTGCCCGCGAGGTGGCGGCCGGGCTGCCCACCGCGGCGACGGTGGCCGCCGACGACCCGGCCACCGCGGCCCATTTCGCCGACCTGCTGCGCGGCGAGACCTTCCGCGCCTATACCAGCGACGATATCGTCGGCCTGGAACTCGGCGGTGCCATCAAGAACGTGCTGGCCATCGCCGCCGGCATCTCCGACGGCCTCGGCTTCGGCGCCAACAGCCGGGCGGCGCTGATCACCCGCGGCCTGGCCGAGATGATGCGCCTCGGCGAGGCGCTGGGCGGGCGGCGCGAGACCTTCATGGGTCTCGGCGGTGTCGGCGACCTGGTACTGACCTGCACCGACGACCAGTCGCGCAACCGCCGCCTTGGGCTGGCGCTGGGACAGGGCCGCAGCCGCGAGGCGGCGGAACGGGAGATCCGCCAGGTGGTGGAGGGTGCGGACACGGCGCGCGAGATCCACAAGCTCGGCAAGGCAAGGAACGTCGAGATGCCGATCTGCGAGGAAGTCTACCGGGTGCTCTATGAGGGCCTGCCACCGCAGCAGGCCGTGCATGACCTGCTGGCCCGCGAACCCAAGGCGGAGACGGCCTGACCAGGGCCTGTTGCCTGTCCGATCGATTCCGGGGACGCGGCCCATCGCGGCCTGGAGGCCGCTCCTACGGGGTGTGGCGGCAATGTGGTAGGAGCGGCCTCCAGGCCGCGATCGAGGGGCATCAACCGTTGTGGCCTCGTCGAGGCGGTACCGAGGATGGCCACGAAACCCGCGAAACCCGCGAAAAGATCGATGGCCACGGAATCCACGCGCCGCCACGGCGGCAATCGCGGCGGGGACGCCGCTCCTACAGGGGCCGGGCGGCACGATTCATTGTAGGAGCGGCCTCCAGGCCGCGATCGAGGGGCAGCAACCGTTGTGGCCTCGTCAGGCGGCACCGAGGATGGCCACGAAACCCGCGAAACCCGCGAAACCCACGAAAAGACCGATGGCCACGGAATCCACGGAAACTCCCCTGGCTGGTGTGCGCTATGGCCTGTAGAGCGGATTCTTGCCGCGACTGTGGCAATCGCGGCCTGGAGACCGCTCCTACGATGGGGTGACGGCATGATTCATTGTAGGAGCGGCCTCCAGGCCGCGATCGAGGGGCATCAACCGTTGTGGCCTCGTCAGGCGGCACCGAGGATGGCCACGAAACCCGCGAAACCCGCGAAACCCGCGAAAAGATCGATGGCCACGGAAAACACGGAAACTTCCCTGGCTGGTGTGCGCTATGGCCTGTAGAGCGGATTCTTGCCGCGACGGCTAGCCACTCCCTTCGAATCCCGTCTGCCGCCAGGCCTCGAACACCACCACCGCCACGGCATTGGACAGATTGAGGCTGCGGCTGCCCGGCTGCATCGGCAGGCGCAGCACCCGTTCCGCCGGCAGGGTATCGAGCAGGGCCTGCGGCAGACCACGGGTCTCGGGTCCGAACAGCAAGGCATCGCCGGTGGCGAAACGGACATCGGCATGGCAGCGGCGGCCGCGGGTCGAGAGGGCGAACAGCCGCGGCGGCCGGACGTCTTCGACGAAGGCACCCAGATCGGGGTAATCCCTCACATTCGCCCATTCGTGGTAATCCAGCCCGGCGCGGCGCAACCTCTTGTCGTCCAGCTCGAATCCCAACGGCCGGATCAGATGCAGATGGCTGCCGGTGTTGGCGCAAAGGCGTATGATATTGCCGGTATTGGGCGGTATCTCCGGCTGATAGAGGACGACGTGAAACACTGTTCGCTCGGGTCATGTTTTCAAATTCAGCCAATGTTAACCCGGATCGAATATTGCCGCGGTCGGGTTCCCGTTCCGGTCGACTCGTGGAGACCTCCCGGCCGGCGGGAAAAAGGCGGATAACCGGAGCGAAGCGACTTCATCCGCCCCCGCCGGGCGGGAGAGCAGCCGGAGCGTCGGAGACCGGAACGGAAACCCGACCGCGGCAAAACCCGCAGGGACACACATGAACCACAGCATGCAAGAAGATTCCGAACGGCTGAAAATCGATTTCTGCGGCCTCGAATTCACGAGCCCCCTGGTGCTGCTCTCCGGCTGCGTCGGCTTCGGCGAGGAATACACCCGGGTGGAGGGCTTCTCCAACCGCGACGTGGGCGCGGTGTGCCTGAAGGGCACGACGGGCTCGGCCCGGCCCGGCAATCCGCCGCACCGGGTCTATGAAACACCGGGCGGCATGCTGAACGCCATCGGCCTGCAGAATCCGGGCGTCGACGCCGTGGTCAACGACATCCTGCCGGCGCTGGACTTCTCCGAGACCCGCTTCATCGCCAACGTCTCGGGGTCGACGCTGGAGGAATACGCCGAGGTCACCCGCAAGTTCGACGCCTCACCCATCGATGCCATCGAGGTCAACATCTCCTGCCCCAACGTCAAGCAGGGCGGCGTGGCCTTCGGCAACGACCCGGACATGTCGGCGCGGGTGGTGGAGGCCTGCCGCGCGGCCACCGAAAAACCGCTGATCATCAAGCTCTCGCCCAACCAGACGGACATCGCGGAAAACGCCCGGCGCTGCATCGAGGCCGGCGCCGATGCCTTTGCCGTGATCAACACCCTGATGGGCATGGCCATCGACATCGAGAGCCGCACGCCGATCATCGGCAACAACCAGGGCGGCCTGTCCGGCCCCGCCATCAAGCCGGTGGCCCTGCTCAAGGTGCATCAGGTGGCCCAGGTCTGCCGCCCGCACGGCATCCCCATCATCGGCCAGGGCGGCGTGGCCTCGGCGGAGGATGCGCTGGAATTCCTCATCGCCGGCGCCACCGCGGTCGGCGTGGGCACGGCGCTGTTCTATGACCCGCTGATCTGCCGCAAGATCAACGCCGGGATTCTCGACTATCTGCAGCGCCATGAATTGGGCAACGTCGGCCAATTGACGGACACCCTGATCCTCAACGAGGCCGGCCGCGGCTGCGGCTGCAATGCCATCGGCCCCCGCTGAGTCTGCCACGGGCACCGTTCCTCCCCCGCGCCGACCACCCAACCCATTGATTATCCTGCCTTTGCCCGCAAATCCCGGCCGCGCCCGGGAGTTGCCGACCACCTCAGCTTCCGGCGCTAAGTCCTTGGAGAACCCTCTTTTTTCCAGCCGCCCCTGAAGCGGGAATGGAATTTGCTTGCGGACCTGTAGGCCGGCCACGGCGGACGTGCGCCCGGCACCTGACAGGACTGCCCATGAGCGAGCTGTACCAACAGATCAACCTGTACCAGCCGGTCTTCCGGCGCGAGGAGAAATGGCTGTCGGCGACCACGCTGGCCCAGATCCCGGCGCTCGCCCTGGTATTGCTGGTGGGCAGCGGCCTCTATCTCTCGGCCCAGCTCGGCCGCCTGCAAGAGACGGCGGCCCAACTGGAAGGTCTGTACAACAGCCAGGCGCAACAACTGGAAGCGCTCAAGGCACGAGGCAACGGCCAGGAAGTGAAGGCACTCGATCAGCGCATCGAGGCCCTGCAGACACGCCTCGACGGCGGCCGGCAGCTGCTGGCCAGTCTGGATTCGCTGAGCCTGCCAAGCTCGGGACGTTTCTCCAACTACCTCGCGGGCCTCGGCCGCCAGGGTCTCGCCGGGCTCTGGCTGACCCATATCGGGCTGCAGCCGGGCCAACTCAGCCTGCGCGGCATGACCCGCAACCCGAAGCTGGTCCCCACCTATATGGACCGGCTGGTCAGCGATCCGGCCTTCGAGGGACTGCGCTTCTCGCAGGTCGAGCTGCAGCGCCAGGACGAGCGGCCGGGTGAGGCCTCCTTCCTGCTGGAGGGGCGCTGAACCATGGCCATATTGCAGCAGAGCCGCGAACGACTCCAGAACCTGGCCCAGCGGGTCGATGCACTGAGCCTGCGCGAGCGGGTCATCCTGTTGTTCGGCGGCCTGCTGCTGATCTATTTCCTCTTCAACCAGCTCTGGCTGGCCCCGCTGCTGGCCGACATCGCCGAGCAGGAAGAGCGCATCGAGGACTGGCAGAGCCGGCTCGCCGCCCTGCAGCTGGCCTCCCGGCAGCAGGCGGCCGAGGCCCGCAATCCCATCGAGTCACGGCAGCGGCGCATCACCGAGCTGGAGGCGGCCCTGGCCGAACAGCAGCGGGCGCTGGAGGCCCGGCTCGGTACCCTGCTCCGCCCCGACCAGGCGGCCGGCCTGCTGCGCGACCTGCTGCGCGACAACGCCGGCCTGGAACTGATCCGCCTGGCGGGCCAGGCCGAGCCGAGCGACGACGAGGCGGCGGACGAGGGGGAGACGGCCGCGGCCGGTGGCATCGGGCGCTATGAGCTGGAACTGCAGATGCGCGGCAGCTATCTGGCGACGCTGCGCTACCTGGAACAGATCGAAGGGCTGCCCTGGCAACTGTTCTGGGAAGACCTGGACTACCGGGTGATCGACTATCCGCAGGCCGAGATCCGGCTGCGACTCTACACCATCGGACGCAGGGGATAACCATGCAGCACCGCCTTCCTGCACTCGTTCTGCTGCTGTCCCTGCCACTGCAGGCCGCCGCGCTCAACGATCCGACCCGTCCCAGCCCGGGTCCGGGCGGAGCATCGGCCGCGACCGGCAAACCGGCCTGGCAGCTCGATTCGACCTTTGTCGGCCGCGGCCAGCGCCGCGCCGTCATCAACGGCAAGCAGGTTATCGAAGGGGGTGTCATCGACTCGGCCCGCGTCCTGCGCGTGCGCCACAGCGAGGTGGTGCTGGAAGTCGATGGCAAGGCATTCACGCTTCACCTAACGCCAGCAGGTTTCAAGAAAACACGATGAATACGACAGCAAACCCCACCCACCGCCGGCTGCAGCCGCTCTGTCTGCTGCTCGGCAGCCTGCTGGTCAGCGGCTGCCAGAGCCTGGCGCCACGCAACGAACCGTCACTGGCGGCCAATCTGCCCGCCATCGAACACAGCCTGGCACCCTCCCCTGCCAGCGCGCCGCGGGAAAGCGCACCCCAACCACCGGCCGAGGTCCAGGCCGCCCTGCTGCCGCCGCTCTCCATGGCCCTGCCCAGGGCGGCCGCGCCGAGCGAGCCGCGCTTCGACATCGCCGTCAACCAGGTGCCGGCCCGGCGCTTCTTCATGGGGCTGGTGGAGGACACGCCCTACAACATGGTGGTCCATCCCGAGGTGGAGGGAATGATCTCCCTGAACCTGAAGAACATCACCGTCGACGAGGTGATGCAGACGGTGCGTGACGTCTACGGCTACGAATACCGCAAGCTGGGCTCGGTGTACCAGGTGATGCCGGCGCGGATGCGCTCGCGGATCTTCAAGATCGACTATCTCAACGTGCAGCGCAGCGGCACCTCGCGCACCCGGGTCAGCTCCGGCCAGGTCTCGGAGACGGCCGCCAGCAACAGCAGCGAGGGCAGCGATGGCACCAGCAGCACCGACAGCAGCAGCGAGGGCAGCGGCACGCCGACCACCAGCGTCTCCGGCAGCGAGGTGGAGACCCGCTCACAGTCCGATTTCTGGGAGGAACTCAAGCAGGCGCTGACCATGCTGATCGGTGACGAGGGCGGACGTCGCGTGGTCCTCAATCCGCAGGCCGGGATCATCGTGGTCCGCGCCATGCCCGGCGAGCTGCGCGACGTCGAGGACTATCTCGCCACCCTGCAGAACGTGGTGCAGCGCCAGGTGATCCTCGAGGCCAAGATCATCGAGGTGGAACTCAACGACGGCTTCCAGTCCGGCATCAACTGGGGCGCCATCGGCCGGCCGGCCAAGGGCGAGACCCTGCAGGCCGGGCAGATCGGCGGCGGCCGCATCTTCAGCGATGGCACATCCAGCCTGGTCGACGGCACAGCCACCCTGCAGCCCGGTCTCACCACCACCAGTCTGGTCACCAGTACCTTCGGCGGCATGTTCGTGCTCAACATCAACGCCAACGACTTCAATGCCCTGATCGAGCTGCTCAAGACCCAGGGCAAGGTGCAGGTGCTGTCCAGCCCGCGCATCTCCACGGTCAACAACCAGAAGGCGGTGATCAAGGTCGGCACCGACGAGTTCTTCGTCACCGACGTCGACACCCAGACCACCACCACCAGCACCGCCAGTCTCAACCAGAACGTCAACGTCCAGCTGACACCTTTCTTCTCCGGCGTCGCCCTGGACGTGATCCCGCAGATCGACGAGGAGGGCAACGTGGTGCTGCACATCCACCCGACGGTCAGCGAGGTCACCGAGAAGACCAAGGAGATCAACGTCTCCACCACCACCACCCTGTCGGTGCCGCTGGCGCTATCCTCGATCCGCGAATCCGACACCATCATCCGCGCCCGCAGCGGTCAGGTGGTGGTGATCGGCGGCCTGATGAAGGACCAGCAGCGCGACGACCTGGCCAAGACCCCGATGCTGGGTGACCTGCCGCTGCTCGGCGGCCTGTTCCAGCACCAGCGCCAGCGCAAGACCAAGAGCGAACTGGTGATCCTGTTGCGGCCGATCGTGGTCGGTGAGGGTCAGGGCGAGTGGAACCCTGTTCTGCAGTCCAGCGCGGAACGCTTCCGCGCACTGCAGGGCGCACCACGGAGCGACTGAGGACGACGGGCATGTACCTCGAACACTTCGGCCTGCGCGAGGCCCCCTTCGCCATCACGCCGGACACCCATTTCTATTACTGCTCGCCCAGCCACCAGGAGGCGCTCAACGTGCTGCTGGTGGCGCTGCGCAGCGGTGCCGGCTTCCTCAAGCTGACCGGCGAGGTCGGTACCGGCAAGACCCTGCTCTGCCGCCGCCTGCTCAACACCCTGGACGACAGCTTCGTCACCGCCTACATCCCCAACCCCTTCCTCAACCCGACCGCGCTGCGCATGGCGCTGGCCGAGGAACTGGGGCTCGAATTCGCGCGCAACATCGGCCAGCACCGGCTGCTGAAGCTGATCACCGAGCGGCTGATCGAGCTGAACGCCGCCGGCAAGCGGGTGGTGTTGCTGATCGACGAAGCCCAGGCGATCCCCGACGATTCGCTGGAAGCCCTGCGCCTGCTCACCAATCTGGAGACGGAGAAGGACAAGCTGCTGCTGGTGGTGCTGTTCGGTCAGCCGGAGCTCGATCAGCGCCTCGAGCGGCCACGCCTGCGCCAGCTCCGGCAGCGCATCCTCTTCTCCCATCGCCTGCGGCCGCTCAGCGCCGCCGAATCCGCCGGCTACCTGCAGCACCGTCTGCAGCTGGCCGGCGCCGCGAGCGACTGCTTCACCCCCCGCGCCCTGCGCCTGCTGCACCGCGCCAGCCGCGGCATCCCCCGGCTGCTCAACGTCCTCGCCCACAAGGGGCTGATGGCTGCCTTCGGGGCCGGCCTGCAACGGGTCGATGCCGAGCAGGTGCGTCGCGCCGTGGCCGACACCGAGGACGCCAGCCCCCTGCCGGCCGCCTGGCGCCGCCCCTGGGCGCTCGGCGCCCTGGGCACCGCCGCCTGTGCCGGCATGGGCCTGCTGCTGTGGACGGCCGGCCGATGAGCCTGATCAACCAGATGCTCAAGGATCTGGAACGGCAGCGGCCGCTTGCGGCCGGCGCCGGCCAGGCCCTGGACGGCCTGCAGCCGGCCCCCGAGGCGCGGCCGCCACGGGCACGCCGCCTGTTGCTGGCGGGCCTCGGCCTGCTGCTGCTCGCTGCCGGCACCACCTACGGCTTGCGCCAGGGTCCGCCCCCGGCGCTGCCGGCCAGCCAGCCGACCACCGTTCCAGCCGCCAGCCCGGCAGCGCCGCCTGCCGCGCCGGCGGCCATGCCGCTCAAGGCCGCGGCCGACACCACCGGGCCACGCCGGGAGACCGCCGCGCCACCCGCACCGGCCCCGGCCGCCGAACCCGAACCCGAACCGGCCCCGGCCGCCAGCGGCGGGCCGTCGCGGGAGACCGCCGCGCCCCCTGCCCCGGCACGGGCCGCCGTCCCCGAACCGGCGCCGACCGCCGCGCCGCCGGCGATGCACAAGCGGCTGCGTCCGCAGACACCGGCCGAACAGGCAGAACGCATCTTTGCCCGGGCCCTCGACCAGATCGCGGCCGGCCGCTATCGCGAGGCCGAGGCGACCCTGCAGCACAGTCTGGCCGTGGATCCCGCCCACCACCGGGCCCGCGAGACCTGGGCCGCCCTGCTGCTGCGCCAGCAGCGCCCGGACGAGGCGCTGCGTCTGCTGGCCGAGGGCCTGGCCCTGGCGCCGCAGCACATCCCCTTTGCCCGCCTCTATGCCCGGCTGCTCGCCGAGCAGGGTCGGCTGGCCCAGGCCATTGAGGTGCTGGAGACGGCCCTGCCGGAGGCCACCACGGATGCCGACTATCTGGCCCTGCTGGCCGGCCTCTACCAGCGCAGCGAGCGCCATCCGGCGGCCATCCAGGCCTGGCGCGCGGCCCTCGGCCTGCGTCCCGACCAGGGCGTGTGGTGGCTGGGCCTCGCCCTGTCCCTGGAACAGAACGGCGAAGCCCCCGCGGCGCTGGGCGCCTACCGCCAGGCACGGCGCAGCGGCCTGGCGGCGCGGCTCGATGCCTTCGTCGCTTCACGACTGGCCGAACTCAGCCGCCGGAGCGGGGGCTGAACCATGGCGCTGCCGAAACGCATCCGCATCGGTGACCTGCTGGTCGAGAAGAAGGTCATCTCCGAGAACCAGTTGCAGGCGGCCCTGGCCGATCAGCGCAAGAGCGGCCGCAAGCTGGGCCGGGTGCTGATCGACAACGGCTTCATCGACGAGAACGATCTGCTGCGCCTGCTCTCGGAACAGCTCGACATTCCCTTCGTCGACCTGACCACCTTCGAGCTGGACCCGGAACTGGTGCAGCGCCTGCCTGAGACCAGCGCCCGCCGTTTCCGCGCGCTGGTGCTGAAAAAGACCGACAACGGCCTGCTGGTGGGCATGGCCGATCCCACCGACATCTTCGCCTACGACGAACTGCGGCGCATCCTCAAGCAGCCGATCGAGCTGGCGGTGGTCAAGGAATCCGATCTGCTGCAGGCCATCGACCAGGCCTATTCCGGGGGTGCCGAGCTGAGCACCCTGGCCAGCGAGGTCGGCCAGGAGCTCGCCGAGAACGCCTTCGATCTCGGTGAGCTGGGCGTCGACAGCTCACAGAGCGACGCCCCTGTGGTGCGCCTGATCCAGACCATGTTCGAGGACGCGGTGCGCCAGCACGCCTCCGACATCCATATCGAGCCGGACGAGGAGGTGCTGCGCATCCGCCGGCGCATCGATGGCGTGCTGCACGAACAGGTGATGAACGAAAAGCGCATCGCCGGTGCCGTGATCTCGCGCCTCAAGCTGATGGCCGGCGCCAACATCTCCGAGAAACGCCTGCCCCAGGACGGCCGTTTCACCCTGCACGTCCACGGCCGGCGCATCGACGTGCGCCTGGCCACCATGCCCACCCAGCATGGCGAGGCGGTGGTGATGCGCCTGCTGGACCAGGACGAAAACCTGCTGTCGCTGGAACAGCTCGGCATGCCGGACGAGATGCTGCCCCGCTTCCGCCAGCTGGTGCACCGGCCGCACGGCCTGGTTCTGGTCACCGGCCCCACCGGCAGCGGCAAGACCACCACCCTGTATGCCGCGCTCAGCGAACTGAACCGACCGCAGAAGAAGATCATCACCGTCGAGGATCCGGTGGAGATCCAGCTGCCGCGCGTCAATCAGGTGCAGGTCAATGCGCGCATCGGCCTGGACTTCGCCAGCGTGTTGCGCACCGCGCTGCGCCACGACCCGGACATCATCCTGGTCGGCGAGATCCGCGACCACGAGACCGGCGAGATCGCCCTTCGCGCCGCGCTCACCGGCCACCTGGTGCTCTCCACCCTGCACACCAACAGTGCCGTGGACAGCGCCCTGCGGCTGATCGACATGGGCATGGAGCCCTATCTGATCGCCTCCTCGGTGCATGCCATCATGGCTCAACGCCTGGTGCGCAAGATCTGCCCGCACTGCCGACGCGAGCAGGCAGCGGACAGCGCCGAGCGTGCCTGGCTGCAGCCGACCTTCTACGAGGAGCAGGCGACGCTGCCGACCTTCTATGCCGGCAGTGGCTGCAACCACTGCAACCAGACCGGCTACTCGGGACGCACCGGTGTCTATGAACTGCTGGTGATGGACGAGCCGCTGATCGACGCCCTGCGCCACAACGATCACAGCGCCTTCGAACGCGCCGCCCGCGCCCAGGACGGCTTCCGGCCGCTGGTCCGCCACGCCCTGTCTCTGGCCGAGGCCGGCATCACCACCCTGGAAGAGGCCATGCGCCTGTCCAGCTGGATCGACTGATCATGCCCCTGTTCAACTACAAGGCCCGTGGCCCGCACGGCGACGCCATCGAAGGCAGCCAGGAGGCCGCCAACGCCGACAGCGTGGCCGCCCGGCTGATGGAAAGCGGCCTGACGCCGATCGACATCACCCCGGCCGAGGCGGAGAAGGAGACGGGCGGCAGCAGCCTGGAGACACTGTTTCCACCCAAGGTGCAGCTGGCCGACCTGATTCAGTTCAGCCGCCAGATGCACAGCCTGACCCGCGCCGGCGTGCCCATCTTCAACGCCTTCAACGTGCTCGCCGAGACCAGTCAGAACCGCACCATGCGCCGGGTGCTGGGCGAAGTCACACGGATGCTGGAGGCCGGCCACGACCTGGCCAGCGCCATGAGTCACCACCCGGAGGTCTTCTCCCAGTTCTTCGTCAGCCTGATCCGGGTCGGTGAAACTAGCGGTCGCCTGGAGGAGGTCTTTCTGCAGCTGGCCTATTACCTGGAAAGGGAAAAGCAGACCCGCGACCAGATCCGCTCGGCGCTGCGCTACCCGGCCTTCGTGCTGACCGCGATCAGTATCGCCATCGTGGTCATCAACATCTGGGTGATCCCGGCCTTCAGCCTGATCTTCGACAAGTTCGACGCCGACCTGCCGCTGGCCACGCGGCTGCTGGTCGGCATCTCCAATTTCATGCTCCAGCACTGGCCACTGCTGCTCGCCGGCCTGGTCGGCAGCCTGGTCGCGGTGCATTTCTATCTGCAGTCCGAGAGCGGACGTTACCGCTGGGACAAGTTGAAGCTGCGTCTGCCACTGATCGGCGACATCCTCTACAAGGCCACGCTGTCGCGTTTCTGCCGTCTGTTCGGCATGTCGCAGCAGGCCGGCGTGCCACTGATCACCAGCCTCACCGTGGTGGCCCGCGCCCTGGACAACGACTTCCTGGAGGAACGGGTGCTGGGCATGCGCGAGGGAATCGAGCGCGGCGAATCGATCAGCGTCACTGCCGCCAACTCGGGGATGTTCGATCCCCTGGTGCGGCAGATGATCGTGGTCGGCGAGGAATCCGGCACCCTGGACGAGCTGCTGATGGAGATCGGCCGCTACTACGACCAGGAAGTCGAATATGCCATCGAGCGCCTGAGCAGCAACATCGAGCCCATCCTCACCGTGGTCATCGGCTGCATGGTGCTGGTTCTGGCGCTGGCCGTGTTCCTCCCCTGGTGGAACCTGGCCACGGCAGCGATGAATCGCTGAGTCCGGGTCCAGTGGCCCGCGCTTGGGGACGGAGGAGAAGGGGCACAACAAGTGCCCGGAACGACTAAAGAAATGGGACCACCCGAACGATAACCCGTTTGATTGCATGGCAGCGAGACCCGCCGCCCCAACTTTCGGTGCACAGGAGGCATGAATATGAAGCGCCAATCCGGTTTCACACTCATTGAATTGGTCATGGTCATCGTCATTCTCGGCATTCTCGCCGCCATGGCTGTTCCCAAGTTCGTCGATCTGTCCAGCAGCGCCGAGACGGCCGCCATCCGTGGCATCAGCGGCGCCGTCAAGTCGGCCCACGCGGTGGCGATCGCCGACCTGCAGGGTTTCCCCACCGTCACCCAGCTGGCCACCTACGTCAATGGCGAAGGCGTGGCGGCCGCCAGCACCGGCATCCAGGTCACTGTCAACAGCAAGACCTGTACGGTGCCGACCTACACCGATGCCAATTGCTCCACCGCGACCACGGCGGTGGGCGATACGGTGCAATGCGTGGGCACCATCAGCTCCTACGCCAGCTGTACCTGATAGAACGGGGGCATCAGGCGCTCCCCACTCGATCGTGAACAAAGGGTGGGCCTCGTCCCACCCTTTGTTCATGGTGCGCCAGGCCTATCCCATGCTCAGCTGCAGACAATCCGGTTTCACCCTCGTCGAACTGGTGATGGTCGTGCTCATCACCGGCGTACTCGGCGCGGTGGCGGCAAGCCACTGGTCATTTGGTGACAGCAGCGTCCAGGCCCAGGCCCGGCAGGTGGCGCGCGACCTGCGCCATGCGCAGATACTGGCCATGGCGCGCGGCGCCACCCTGACCTTCGAATCCCTGGGCACGGGCTACCGGTTGACCGAAGGCGGCAGCACCCTCACCGACCCGGCCACCCAGCAACCCTTCAGCATCAACCTCGAGGATGGCGTCACCCTGAGCAGCGGCAGCATCGACCTCGATGCCTGGGGACGGCCGGTCGCCGCCGGCTCACTGCTCGCCAGTGCCGTCAGCTTCACCCTGAGCGGGACCAGCCGCAGCGCCAGCATCAGCATCGAGCCGGTCTCGGGCTTCGTCACGGTGACACCATGAGCCGGCGCCGCCAGCCAGGGAACCGCAGCGGGGGCTTTACCCTCATCGAGCTGGTCATGGTGATCATGCTGCTGTCCATCGCCGCCCTGCCCATCGCCATCCAGTTCACCCAGATGGTCAGCAGCCTCGGCACCGACCGCGAGATCCAGACCGCCGCCCAGCTCGCCCAGGCGGGCGCCGAGCAGACCCTCGGCAACCGGCGCCTCGGCGGCTATGCCAGCGTACCCGTCGGCACCACCACCGAGACTCTCGGCGGCAACTTCAGTGGCTATGTGCGCACCACCACGGTCAGCGCCTACAGCGGCGCCGGCTGCCCGGTCAGCGACTGCCGCCTGGTGGAGGTCGAAGTCAGTTACAACGGGACCTCGCGCAGCCTGACCCAGTTCATGCTGGCGGACTACTGACATGCCGCATCCCGCCAGACACTGCACAGGCTTCACTCTCATCGAGCTGGTGGTCACTCTCATGGTGGTCGCCCTGCTCGCCGCCGGCGCCGCCTTCGGGGTCTCCCAGGCGGTGCGCGCCTACCTTGCCCAGCAGGAGGTGATCGCCACGCTCAGTGAGCTGCGTCTCGCCGGCGAGCGCCTGGCGCGCGAACTGCGCAGCATCCGCCGTGACCCGGCCGCGCCCGGCAGCTACGACATCCTGGTCCGCACCGCCAGCCGCATCGATTTCCGCCGCACCGAGGCGGACGGCACGACCGTCACCCAGGTCAGCCTGAACGCCGCCGCGCCGCTGCTCAGCATCGCTTATGACAGCCCGGCCGGCAGTTACACGCTGAGCAACAGGCTCAGCAGCCTTGCCTTCAGCTATCTGCAGGACGATGGCAGCACCGCCTCCAGCGACAACAGCGACATCGCCTTCATCGAATACGAACTGGTGCTGAGCGACAGCCAGGGCAACAGCTACCCGCAACGCGGCCGCGTGCAGTTGAGGAACCGCCTATGAACGGCCATGCGCCGATTGTCCGCCAGCGTGGCGCGGCGCTGCTCATCGCCACCGTCTTCCTGGCGGTGATCATCCTCATCATCGGTCAGGTCGGCCTGCGCCTCTCCAGCACCGACATCACCGACTCGGCCCTGGCTGACGATGCACTGCACGCCCTGTTCCTGGCCGAGAGCGGTCTGGAACGCGCCGCCCAGCGGCTGGCCAACGGCACGGCCTGCTCCAGCCTGGCGCCGGATACACAGATCGGCTTCGGCCGCGGCGATTTCCAGATCCAGTCGGCGGCGACGAGCAGTGGCCTGTGCCGGGTGCGGGTGCTGGGGCGGACCCTGCTCGGCGGCAGCGTCCGCGCCCAGCGGCTGATCGAGGGCGATATCCAGTCTGCCAGCGGCGACAGCTGGGCGGTCGGCAGAAATGGCACCGTGCTGCGTTATGACGGCAGTAGCTGGAGCGCCTACAGTGCCTTCACCACCAACGACCTCAACGGCATCACCTGCGTCTCCGGTATCTGCTTAACCGTCGGCGACAGCGGTACGATCTTCCGCTGGGATGGCAGCAGTTGGAGCAGCACCGTCTCCGGCACCAGCCAGAACCTCAACCGGGTAGACTGCGAGCCGAGCGATCCCGCTGCCTGCTTCGCCGTCGGGAGGAACGGCACCATCCGCCGCTGGACCGGCAGCTGGGGGGCGTCGACCTCCGGCACCAGTCGCGACCTGGAGGGTGTCTACTGCGGCACCGGCCGTTGTTACAGCGTCGGCAGGAATGCCACCATCCGCCGCTGGACAGGGGGCAGCAGTTGGGCTGGCGAACTGGCGTTCAGCAACCGCCATCTGTACGGCGTCAGCTGCCTGGCTGGCAGCGATACCTGTTTCGCCGTCGGCAGGAACGGCACCATCCTGCGCCGCTACAACTTCGGTTTCTTCGGTGGCATCTGGCTGGGTGTCATCTCGGGCACCAACCGCCGCCTCAACGACATCGACTGCCCGACCAGCAGCCGTTGCTTCGTGGTCGGCGACAACGGCGTCATCCTCACCACCAGCGGCGGCAGCTGGAGCGCCATGAGTTCAGGCACCAGCCGCCGGCTGCGTGGCCTCGGCTGTGAGCCGGGCAATGCCAGCAACTGCATCGCCGTCGGTGACAACGGCACCATCCTGCACTGGGATGGCAGCAGCTGGACGGCCAAGGCCTCGGGCAGCAGCGAGCGCCTCCACGACGTCGCCATCGCCGGCAGCGGCGGCGGCAGTGTTGCAATCCAGCGCTGGCGTGAGATCATTCCCTGACTGGCCGCGATTAACCACAACAGGAACTCGAACGGTGGTCTTTTCTCTCTTGCGCAGAAAATCCAGCAACCGCCGGCATGCCATCGTCTTCAACGATGGCGGCCTGAGCCATGTCTGTCTCGCGCCGGGCGAAGACGGCTCACCCCGGCTGCAGGCCTGCGAGCGTCTGACGATCGGCGAGGAGGAGGTCTCATCGCTGTTGAAGCAGCTGGTGAAGCGCCAGGGGCTGAGTGACCAGCCCTGTGCCACGCTGATGGATCTCGGCAGCTACCATCTGTTCCTGATCGAGATGCCCAAGGTGCCGCCGCCGGAGATGAAGGCTGCGGTGCGCTGGCAGATCAAGGACATGATCGACTACCACATCGACGACGCCGTGCTCGACATCTTCGATGCCCCGACCAGCAGCGCCCGCGGCAGCCGTGAACACATCTACGTGGTGGTCGCCCGCCGCCAGGCGGTGGAAGACCGCGCCCGCCTCATGCAGGAGGCCGGACTGGAACTGGAGGTGATCGACATCCCGGAGCTGGCGCTGCGCAATATCGCCATGCGCCTGCCCGAGGCCGAGAAGGGCCTGGCCCTCCTCTACCAGGAGGCGCAACGCGGCCTCATCGCCCTCTATCGCGGCAGCACCCTGTACCTGGCGCGGACCCTCGACATCGGTTACCAGACCTTTGAGGCCGCAGAGACCCACGCCGTCCTGCTGGACAACCTGGCGCTGGAGGTGCAGCGGACCCTCGACTATTACGACCGTCACTTCCAGCAGGCACCCATACGCCACCTGGTATCCACACCCGCCCCCTTCGAGCATCCGCAGCTCCATCAGGTGATGGACGCCAGCCTGGGCCTCGCCAGCCGCACCCTGGCACCCGCCGAGATCGTGGCAGGCGTGACTGATGAGATACCCGCCGCCTGCATCCTGGCCATCGGCTGCGCACTGCGCCGGGAGGAGAAAAAGCTCTAGCCAACGCCGGGCATGGCCACCGGGGATCCCGCCCAATCGCGGCCTGGAGGCCGCTCCTACAACCTATTGTGCCGCCACGCCCCGTAGGAGCGGTCTCCAGGCCGCGATACCCGGAGTCAATCGAACAGGCACAAGCTGCACCCCGCTGCGAGAACCCGTTTGCGAGCCGCCCGGGCTTGTATGTCAGCCTGCACGCCGATCATGCGCACCGCCTTGGCGCCATATCCGCGGGCGCGGCCAGCGGCGGCAAATGCGGCGGGCATGGCCACCGGGGATCCCGCCCGATCGCGGCCTGGAGGCCGCTCCTGCAACTTGTGCCGCCACGCCCCGTAGGAGCGGCCTCCAGGCCGCGATACCCGGAGTCAATCGAACAAAGCTCAAGCTGCACCCCGCTGCGAGAACCCGTTTGCGAGCCGCCCGGGCTTGTATGTCAGCCTACACGCCGGTCATGCGCACCGCCTTGGCGCCATATCCGCGGGCGCGGCCAGCGGCGGCAAATGCGGCGGGCATGGCCACCGGGGATCCCGCCCGATCGCGGCCTGGAGGCCGCTCCTGCAACTTGTGCCGCCACGCCCCGTAGGAGCGGCCTCCAGGCCGCGATACCCGGAGTCAATCGAACAAAGCTCAAGCTGCACCCCGCTGCGAGACCCCGTTTGCGGGCTAGCCCAGTCCCAGCTCCTTGATCTTGCGGGTCAGGGTATTGCGGCCCCAGCCCAACAGTCGCGCCGCCTCCTGCCGGCGGCCGCCGGTCTTCTGCAGGGCCGTCTCGATGAGGATGCGCTCGAACTGCGGCAGCGCCTGGTCGAGCAGCTCCCCTTCGCCCCGGCTGAAGGCCTGCTCCGCCCAGCTGCGCAGGGCGCGTGCCCAATCCACCGTCTCCGCCTCGCCGGTCGCCGCTTCCGTGGCCAGCTCCGGGGGCAGGTCGCTCATGTGGATCTCCTGGCTGGAGGCCATCACCGTCAGCCAGCGGCACAGGTTCTCCAGCTGGCGCACATTGCCCGGCCAGTCGAGCCGGGTCAGGTAGCGCTCAACCTCGGGCAGGGGATGCTTGGCCTCGCCACCGAGCTCGCGCGCGGCGCGGGCGAGGAAAAAGTTCAGCAGCAACGGGATATCCTCGCGCCGTTCGCGCAGCGGCGGGATGTGGATGCGGATCACGTTCAAGCGGTGGAACAGGTCCTCGCGGAAACGCCCCTCCTTCACCAGCTGTTCCAGGTTCTGATGGGTGGCGGCGATGATCCGCACATCCACCTGTACCGGTGTGTGCCCACCGACCCGGTAGAATTCGCCGTCGGCCAGCACCCGCAGCAGGCGGGTCTGCAGCTCGGCCGGCATGTCGCCGATCTCGTCCAGGAACAGGGTGCCGCCGTCGGCCTGCTCGAAGCGGCCGATGCGCCGGCTCTGGGCACCGGTGAAGGCCCCCTTCTCGTGGCCGAAGAGTTCCGACTCCAGCAGGTCGCGCGGTATGGCGGCCATGTTGAGGGCGATGAAAGGGGCACCGGCGCGCGGGCTGTGCCGGTGCAGTGCCTGGGCCACCAGCTCCTTGCCGGTACCGGATTCACCATTGATCAGCACCGTGATGTTGGAACGGCTCAGGCGGCCGATGGCGCGAAACACCTCCTGCATGGCCGGTGCCTCACCGATGATCTCCGGCGTGTTGGCCAGGCTGGCAACCGGCCGCTCACCCTGCTGCTTGCGACTGTGCTCCACTGCGCGGCGCACCAGGGCCACCGCCTCGTCGACATCGAAGGGCTTGGGCAGGTACTCGAAGGCACCGCCCTGGTAGGCGGCCACCGCGCTGTCCAGATCGGAATGGGCGGTCATGATGATCACCGGCAGCTCGGGATAGTCCCTGCAGATGCTGTCCAGCAGTTCCAGGCCGTTGATGCCCGGCATGCGGATGTCGGTGACCAGCGCATCGGGACGGCTGCTGGCCAGCGCTTCCAGCACGCCGGTCGCGCTGGCGAAGCTGGCCACCTCCATGCCGGCCTGCTTGAGTGCCTTTTCCAGCACCCAGCGGATCGAGCGGTCGTCGTCGATGATCCAGATCTTTTCCTGTTTACTCATTGATGGGCTCCAGGGGTAACAGGATGGTGAATACGGTTTCGCCGGCCCGGCTGCTGCACTCGATCAGGCCGCCGTGCAGATTGACCAGCGACTGGGCGATGGGCAGGCCGAGGCCGCTGCCCTCGGCATGGCTGCTGACCATCGGCATGAAAATGGTTTCCTGCAGCTCCGGCGGAATACCGGGTCCATGGTCGATCACGTCGACCCGCACCACCAGCCGGTGCCGTTTCTGGCCGATGGTGAACTGGCGCTGGGTGCGGGTGCGCAGCCGCACCTCACCCTTGCCCTGCAGGGCCTGCACCGCATTGCGCACGATGTTCAGCACCGACTGGATCAGCATCTCGGGATCGGCGGAGAAATCCGGGATGCTCGGATCGTAGTCGCGACTCAGCTTGAGCCGGCCCTCGTTCTCGGCCTCCACCAGACTGCCGACGTGCTCCAGCACCTGGTGGATGTTGCAGGGGCGCTTCTGCGGCAGATTGTTGGGACCCAGCATGCGGTTCACCAGATTGCGCAGGCGATCGGCCTCGCCGATGATGATCTGGGTGTATTCCTTCTGTTCCTCGTTCGCCAGCTCACGTTCCAGCAACTGGGCCGCGCCGCGCAACCCGCCCAGGGGATTCTTGATCTCGTGGGCCAGACCCCGCACCAGCTGACGCATCGCCGTGTTCTGCTCGATCAGGCCCTCCTCGCGGCTGATGCGCAGGTGGCGGTCGACCCGGTTCATCTCCACCAGCACCTCGGTCGGCTGTCCCGGTTCCAGCTGGGGCGTCACCGTGCAGTCGACGATGACCTCCTTGCCGTTCTGCAGCTTGAGCGGCAACTCGCGGTCGGTGTAGGTCCGGTTCTCGCGCAAGGCACCCTGCAGGCGTTCGCTCAGCTGTTCCGGATTGCTGACCAGCTCCTCCAGGGGGATGCCGCGCGCATGGCGGGCACTGGTCTCGAACAGCATCTCGCCGGCGGGATTGAGGTAGCGCACGGCCAACCCCTGGTCGAACACCAGCACGGCCGTATTCAGGCTCTCGAGGATGCGCATCTCCGGCGAAAGGGGGCGCTTCGATTTCACGGGCATGGGCTCACCTGTGCAAAAAACAAACCAGTTGCCCCACACGCCCTAGGATGCAGCACCGGGCTCCAGACATTTGTCGCAAGCCGTTTGAAAACAGCAGGATAAAAAAGTTCAGGCCGGATCCCTCATGCTGCTACCAGGTGGCAACCGGGCGAAGGCAGGGATGTCACGGCGCATGTGCACCAGTATAGTGCAGAGGAGAGGCTCAGCGCTCCAGGCGTGGGGCCATCGGCGCCTGCGGCGCCGCGGGTGCGGTAGGCGCCACCCGCTTGCCACCGCTGGTGATCGCCGAATGGCGCAGCAGATGGAAGGTCAGGGGTTCGCTGGCGATCAGTTCCTTGCCGTCGCCGTCGACGACCCGGGCACGCAGCACGTGACTGCCGCGGTCGATGTTGCGGAAGCGGTATTCCAGCCCCGAGTCGAGCGGATACACCTTGCCGTCCAGCTCGACCAGCACGCGGTGCCCGAGGCCCCGGCGCAGATCCGGCTGCAGCAGCAGACGCACGCTGAACTCGCCCGCGTCGTTGCGGATGGTGGCATCGTTCTGCGGCTCGAGGATCTGCAGCCGCTCGTAGCCCGGCGCAGCCGCCGGTTTCTTCACCGCCGGCTGGGAACTGGGCAGGGGCGGCGGAGTGTAGGTGGACGGCTTGGGGAGGCGGATCTGTTCAGCATTCGGATGGGGCTTGTCACTGAAGTGGACCGTGCCGTTCTCGTCCACCCACTTGTAGACCGCCGCTTCCGCCAGCAGCGGCAGCAGCGCCAGTCCGAACATTGCCAGCCAGGATCTCATACCGCCACCTTAAATCAGCCAGCGTAGGGGATGCAATCACCGGGCAAGGGAAACCGGCACACAAAAAAACCCCCGCCGGAGCGGGGGTCGTGAGGTCGTGCACGAAGCGGGGCGCGGTCAGACGCTGTAGTACATGTCGAACTCGACCGGGTGGGTGCTCATGCGCAGGCGCTGCACCTCTTCCATCTTCAGGGCGATGTAACCGTCGATGGCATCGTCGGTGAACACCCCGCCGGCGAGCAGGAACTCGCGGTCCGCGTCCAGGGCCGCCAGGGCCTGGTCGAAGGCGTGGCAGACCTGCGGGATCTGCGCCTCTTCCTCGGGCGGCAGATCGTACAGGTCCTTGTCCATGGCGTCGCCCGGATGGATCTTGTTCTGGATGCCGTCCAGGCCGGCCATCAGCATGGCGGCGAAGGCCAGGTAGGGGTTGGCGGTGGAATCCGGGAAGCGGATCTCGATGCGCCGCGCCTTCGGGTTGGAGACGAAGGGGATGCGGATCGAGGCCGAGCGGTTGCGGGCCGAGTAGGCCAGCATCACCGGCGCCTCGAAGCCCGGCACCAGACGCTTGTAGGAGTTGGTGGAGGCATTGGCGAAGGCGTTCAGCGCACGGGCGTGCTTGATGATGCCGCCGATGTAGTACAGGGCGGTATCGGACAGGCCACCGTACTTGTTGCCGGAGAAGACGTTCTTGCCCTTCTTGGCGATCGACTGGTGGACGTGCATGCCGTTGCCGTTGTCACCGACCAGCGGCTTGGGCATGAAGGTGGCGGTCTTGCCGTAGGCGTGGGCGACGTTGTGCACCACGTACTTGAGGATCTGCACCTCATCGGCCTTCTTCACCAGGGTGTTGGCGCCGACGCCGATCTCGCACTGGCCGGCGGTGGCCACCTCGTGGTGGTGCACCTCGGTGACGAGGCCCATCTCTTCCAGGGCCAGGCACATGGCGCCGCGCAGGTCGTTCAGGGAGTCGACCGGCGGCACCGGGAAGTAGCCGCCCTTGACCCCCGGGCGGTGACCCATGTTGCCGTCCTCGTAGACGCGCTCGGTGTTCCAGGAGGCCTCCTCGGAATCGACCTTGAAGAAGGCGCCGCTGATGTCGGCCCCCCAACGCACGTCGTCGAAGATGAAGAATTCGTTTTCCGGACCGAACAGGGCGGTATCGCCGACACCGGTGGACTTGAGGTAGGCCTCGGCACGCTTGGCGATGGAACGTGGGTCGCGCTCGTAGCCCTGCATGGTGGCGGGCTCGAGGATGTCGCAGCGGATGTTGAGCTGCGGCTCGTCACTGAAGGGATCCAGCACGGCGGTGCTGGTGTCGGGCATGAGGATCATGTCGGACTCGTTGATGCCCTTCCAGCCGGCGATGGACGAGCCGTCGAACATCTTGCCGTCCTTGTAGAAGCTGCTGTCGATGGTGTGGGCAGGCACGGTGACGTGCTGCTCCTTGCCGTGGGTATCGGTAAAACGCAGGTCAACGAACTTGACGTCGTTGTCCTTGATCATCTTATTGACCTTGGCTGCTGTCATTGCATTTCTCTCCACACATCAGTGATGAACTACGCCCGCTGCGCAGGACCCTGGCCACGGCCGACCCCTCGATGCAGCGCCTGAATATTGGTGCCCTCCCGGTGCATGAACCATGCCACGGAATAAACACCATAAAAACCAGACAATTACCCCTGTTCTGCGCCGCCCGGGCCGTGCCGATGCACCACAATGGATCTGCATCGCGGCCCGATTGCACCGTTTAGGTGCATCAACGAAACAGCAGTCGCACCTCGCCCACCCCGTCGATTTCCCGGGCCCGGGCATTGAAGGCTTCCTGCAACCGGGCGGCGGCTGCCCGATTTTGCGCCAATTCGAGCGGCAGCACCAGATCGACCTGCACCTTGCCGTTCAGATAGTGCAGGGTGACGTCCTGGATCTGCGCCGCCTCCGGCAGGTCTTCCCAGCGCGCCCGCAGTTGTTGCAGCAGGCTGTGACGCAGCGGCAGATGGCCGCTGGGCGCCTTCAGCTCGTCGTCCTCGGGATCGATGTGCACGGTCACGTCACGCACCACGTCGATGTCCTCGATCAGCCGGTTGCGCACCCGCTCGCCGATCTGATGCCCCTCGGAGACGCTGAGCTTGGGGTCGACCTGGATGTGCACGTCGACCAGCGCATCGCCGCCGCTCATCCGGGTGCGCAGCATGTGCAGGGCACGCACCCCCTTGACCTCCTTGATGGTGGTGCGGATGCGCTCCACCTCCCGCGCCTCCAGCGCCGTGTCGATCAGTTCCTGGGCGCTCTCCCTGCCCAGGTTCCAGGCGATCTTGGCGATCATCAGGCCGACCACCGCCGCGGCGATGGCATCCAGGTAGGGCAGACCCGCCATGGTGCCGCCGACGCCGATCATCACCACGATGGAAGAGATGGCGTCAGAGCGGCTGTGCCAGGCGTTGGCGCTCAGCAGCTTGGAGTTGAGCCGGCGGGCATAGCGCATGGTGTAGTGGTAGATGGCCTCCTTGGACAGCACCGACACCAGCGCCACCCACAGGGCCAGGGGGCCGGGGTGGAGCAGCAGCTCCGGATGGAACAGGCGATGGCTGGCGTCCCAGACGATGCCCCCGGCCACCAGCAACAGGGCCGCGGCCAGGGCGATGGTCATCAGGGTCTCGATACGGCCGTGGCCATAGGGATGTTCCTCGTCCGCCTCGCGGTGGGCATGCTTGGCAGCGAAGATGACCATGAAATCCGTGGCCAGGTCGGACAGCGAATGCACGCCGTCCGCGATCAGCGCCTGGGAGTGGGCGGACAATCCGACCAGGATCTTGGCCACGCCCAGCGCCAGATCGACCACCGAGCCGATCAGGGTGACCCGGCGGATGTCGTGATAACGTTCCAGTTTGCGATCGGCTTCGCTGCGTTGGCTCATGGAATCGGCCCGATTGCAGGTGACAGAGGTCGGTGGTCCATTTCAGCGGGCGACGGCAGCGGATGCAAACGCCACCGCTCAGCCATCGCCGCCGACCCGGATGCGGATGCGGATCTCGCGGCCGTCCTGTTCGATGTCCAGTACCTGGTGGCCGTTGATCCGGCACCAGGTGGGGATGTCCTGGATGGCGCCGGGATCGGTGCAGAACACGCAGAGTTCGTCACCCGGCGCCAACCCGGCGATGGCATCCTGGGTGCGGATCACCGGCAGCGGGCAGAGGATATTGCGCGCATCCAGTTCATGGACCGTCACAGCAGCCACTCCTTGGGCAGCTCGCCGGGCGGCAGGGGGGCCACCAGCAGCGGGTACGGCGCCTCGCCGGGGCGCACGATCTCCACCTCGACCTGGTCCGCATCGCGCCCCTGACTGTAGCGGGCGGTGATGCGCGCCGCCAGTTGCAGATCCGTTTCGCTGGCCACCCCATCGACCAGCACCAGCGGCCCCGGATGGCTGAGGGTCTTCAGATGGATGAACTGCTTGCGGTAACCCTCCAGGAACAGGTTCTCGCCCTCCTCGCGGCCGACGATCAGCTTGAAGTGCGGTGCCGGCCGGATGTGTCGGCCGACCTTGAGCAGCATGATGTCGTCCAGTTCGTACTGCCGCTCTCCACGCGCCTGCCAGAGGTCGGCCAGCTTGACCGAGTACTGTTTGTCGGTAAGGAAACAGCAGCCGCCCGCCGGCTGGGCATAGTCCTCGAAACCGAACTGCCGGGCCAGGGCCATCTGCGGCTTGCGCGAACGGCCGGAGAAGTCGTACAGCCGCTCACGGTCCACCCAGCCCTCGCGCTCGGGCTTGGTCTCCGGCAGGTTCTTGGCGCACAGCGGCCGCAGCAGCAGATCCTCGGCACCGGATTCCCGGGCCACCAGCGGCATGGTGTCGGCGCGCTGCGACTTGGGCCGCTGGCCCACCACCTCGCCGGTGATGATGAAGTCGAAGCCATGTTCCTCGATCCACTCGCGCGCCTTCTGCACCATGAAGATCTTGCAGTCCAGGCAGGGATTGAGATTGGCGCCGTAACCGTGCTTCGGATTGAAGACGATCTGCTTGTATTCCTCGATGATGTCGACGATGTGCAGCTTGATGCCCAGCTGCTCCGCCACCCACAGGGCGTTGTTGCGCTTGGGCCTGGCGCGGTCCTTCTTGCGGATGGCGTGGGTGTGGCCCTCGACGCAGAATCCGGTGAAGAAGTTGATGCCCTCGACGTGCACCCCCTGCTCCTGGATCACCCGCGCCGCGAGCAGCGAATCCAGGCCGCCGGAGATCAGCGCCACCGCCTTGCGTTGAGACTGCATGATTTGGAGAACCGCCGGAAACTCGGAAAGGGCCGGGCATTTTACCGCAAAGCGGCGGATTCCTCACTCGGTGACGCGAACGGCCTCAGTGGCGGTGACGCTCGTCGCCCGGCACAGGGAGGGCATCGCTCAGACCGGCCAGGGCACGCCGCGCCTGGCGGCTGCCGGTATCCTGCCAGAGCTCGGCCTGGTGCAGCGGATCGAGCACCGGTTCGCCATCCAGTTCGCGCATCGCGGCCAGCACGTCACGCAGGCTGACGAAACCTTCGGAGAGATTCTGGTAGACCTGGGCCGCGGCGTGACGCAGCCGCTCGGCCAGCATCCCATAGGCGCTGCGGCCGAGGCCGACGAAATAGCTGACCCGCACCAGGCGGCGCTCGGCCTGCTGCGGATAGAAGCCGGAATAGAGCAGGCACTGATCGCCGACGTCGCGCAGCTGTTCGACCTGGAACCGGCCGCTGGCGGTCACCCCGCGCAGGAACTCCAGCGCCATCACCCGTCCGGCCAGATCGGGGCGGGCGGCGAAGCGCATCAACAGGAAGACGAGGTAGCTCTGCAGTTCCTCACCCAGCCGGCATTCACAGGCCGCCTCGGCCTCGCTGACCAGGGCATGCCACTGGGCCGTCGAGGTGGGTTCCAGTACCAATGATTTCATGATTCGACCTCCTGCATACTAGCTATCGGTACGGCAGAGTCGCGGCTTGACCCCCGAAATATTCGATGCATTTTCCAGGCCAGGCAAGCCCGCAAGGCAGGGCTTTTTCTGGGGATTTGTCATGGCTGTCAGGGGGCGTATCATCCCCTGCAGCGGGGTCCGCCCATGCGGGCTCGCCCGATGGAAGCCATCCAAGGAGGAACATCATGCACATCACTCGTATTCTCACCGTCAGCGGCCTCACCCTCGGTCTCGGCCTGCTCGGCAACATGCCGGTCAGCGCCGAGGGCAGCTACCTGGGGCTCGGCTGGGGCCGGACCGGCATGGACGACGAGAGCGCCGCACTGGATACGGCCTTTGCCGCCGACGGCTACACCACCAGCACCAGCATGGACGATTCGGACGGCGGCCTGAAGCTCTACGGCGGCCACCTGTTCAACGACAACTGGGGACTGGAGGTCGGCTACCTCGACTTCGGCACCTTTACCCTGAACGGCACCGAGAGCAGCACACCCTTCACCTACACCGGTGACGTCGACGCCAACGCCTGGTATCTGGCCGGTGTGCTCAGGGTGCCTTTCGGCACGGGTTTCGCCTTCAACGCCAAGGCCGGCTTCGCCCGCTGGAAGCTGGACGCGGCGATCAGCGCCACCGTGCTCGACACCACCTTCCGCGGCCAGCTGGACGACAGCGGCACCAGCGCCATCCTGGGGCTGGGCGGGGCCTTCGACGTCACCGATGCCCTGGCCATCCGCGTCGACTACGACCGCGTCGCGGCCGACGAGAACCTGGACATGATCTCGCTCAGCGTCCAGCTGCGCTTCTGATGGCCTGGTGCTAGAATCGGCGGGCGCAAACCCGCCACCCCCGGCGAAAACAATAAACCCTGGAGGAGCAAACAGATGAACAAGAGCATCCGTACCGCTGCGGCCCTTGCGGCCACCCTGCTGTGGTCCGCCGGCGCCAGCGCCGAAGGCGGCTACTTCGGTGTCGGCCTCGGCAAGGCCTCGATCGACGAGACCGTCAGCGAGGGCGGCCTGAGCGGCGCCATCGACGAGAACTCCACCGCCTGGAAGGTGTTCGGCGGTTTCTTCATCACCGACAACCTTGGCGTGGAACTCGGCTGGACCGACCTTGGTGACATGAACGAGGGCGGCAACGTCGACATCGAGACCGAGGGCTTCATGGCCGCGGCCATCGGCTCGCTGCCGATCGGCGACGGTGGCTTCTCGGTGCATGCCAAGCTGGGCGCCTACGCCTGGGATCAGGACATCGCCATCACCCCCAACGGCGCGGCCAGCAACGACGGTGTCGACGCCGTCTACGGCATCGGCGCCAAGTACGTCTACGACGAGATGTTCGGCATCCAGCTCGATTGGGAGCGCTACAATGCCAAGGCCGACGTCGATCTGATCTCCATCGGTCTGACCCTCAACTTCTGAGCAGGTTGCGCTGCGGTGGCCGTCGAGGCGCCGCAGCGCCTTCACCTCACCCTCTCCGGCAGGCCTGGGGTATACTTGCGGGCTGTTTGATCCGGAAAAAAGAATCACTTCCATGTCCGCGCCCCATTCCAAGGCCAGCGCCGTCGCCGAGACGGCCCCCGACCCGACCACCTTCCAGGGCCTGATCCTGTCGCTCCAGGGCTACTGGGCGGAACAGGGCTGCGTGCTGCTGCAACCGCTGGACATGGAGGTCGGCGCCGGCACCTTCCACCCGGCGACCTTTCTGCGCGCCATCGGCCCCGAGCCCTGGCGCACCGCCTATGTGCAACCCTCGCGCCGGCCCACCGACGGCCGCTATGGCGAGAACCCCAACCGGCTGCAGCACTACTACCAGTTCCAGGTGCTGCTCAAGCCCTCGCCGCTGGACATCCAGGAACTCTACCTCGGCTCGCTGCGGCGCCTGGGCATCGACCCCCTGGTGCACGACATCCGCTTCGTCGAGGACAACTGGGAATCCCCCACCCTGGGCGCCTGGGGCCTCGGCTGGGAAGTCTGGCTGAACGGCATGGAGGTCACCCAGTTCACCTATTTCCAGCAGGTCGGCGGCCTGGACTGCAAACCGGTCAGCGGCGAGATCACCTACGGCCTGGAGCGCATCGCCATGTACCTGCAGGGGGTGGAGAGCGTCTTCGACCTGGTCTGGACCCGCGGACCCGAAGGCGACGTCACCTATGGCGACGTCTTCCACCAGAACGAGGTGGAACAGTCCGCCTACAATTTCGAGCAGGCCGACACCGAGGCCCTGTTCCAGTGGTTCGACCACTGCGAGCGCGAGAGCCGCAAGCTGATCGAGGCCGGCCTGCCGCTGCCCGCCTACGAACAGGTGCTCAAGGCCTCGCACACCTTCAATCTGCTGGATGCGCGCAGCGCCATCTCGGTCACCGAACGCCAGCGCTTCATCCTGCGCGTGCGCGCCCTGGCCCGGGCGGTGGCCGAGGCCTACTTCGAGACCCGTGAACGGCTCGGCTTTCCGCTGCTGAAACAGGGGGACGGGGCATGAGTGAACGCCACGACCTGCTGATCGAGATCGGCACCGAGGAGCTGCCGCCCAAGGCCCTGCGCCGGCTGAGCGAGGCCTTCCGCGATGGGGTCGACCAGGGTCTGGACAAGGCCGGCCTGGGCTTCGGCGGCATCCGCGCCTTCGCCAGCCCTCGCCGGCTGGCGCTGCTGGTCGAGGGACTGGCCGCCGCCCAGCCGGACCGCGAGCAGTTGCGCCGTGGCCCGGCGCTGGCCGCCGCCTTCGACGACGAGGGCTGCCCGACCCCGGCCGCCCTCGGCTTTGCCCGCTCCTGCGGGGTGGCGGTCGAGGACCTGGAGAAGCTGGAGACCGACAAGGGCACCTGGCTGGCCTACCGGAGCGTGGAGAAGGGCCGCCCGGCCGGCGAACTGGTGGCGGACATCGTCGGCGAGGCGCTGCGCCGGCTGCCGATCCCCAAGCGCATGCGCTGGGGCGATCTCGATGTCGAGTTCGTGCGTCCCGTGCACTGGGTGGTGCTGCTGTTCGGCGACCAACTGATCGAGGCGGAGATCCTCGGCGTCCGCACCGGTCGCGAGACCCGCGGCCATCGCTTCCACCACCCCGAGCCGCTGTATATCGGCGAACCGGCCGCCTACGCCCCGCTGCTGGAGACCGAGGGCCGGGTGCTGGTCGATCTCGATGCCCGGCGCGAGGCGATCCGCGGCCAGGTGATCGAAGCGGCGCACGCCCTGGGCGGCGAGGCGCTGATCGACGACGGGCTGCTGGACGAGGTCACGGCCCTGGTCGAGTGGCCGGTGGCGGTCAGCGGCAGCTTCGACAGGCGCTTCCTGGAGGTGCCCGCCGAGGCGCTGATCTCCTCCATGCAGGATCACCAGAAATACTTCCCGGTGGTGGATGAGAGCGGCGGCCTGCTGGCCCACTTCGTCACCATCAGCAACATCGAGAGCCGGGACCCGACCCAGGTACAGGCCGGCAACGAGCGGGTGATCCGCCCGCGCCTGGCCGATGCCGCCTTCTTCTGGGAACAGGACCGCCGGCAGCCGCTGGAGGGGCGCATCGCGCGCCTGGGGGACATGGTCTTCCAGGAGAAGCTGGGCAGCCTGCTGGACAAGGAGAACCGCCTCACCGGCAGCGCCGCCGAGATCGCGCCGCGGATCGGTGGCGAGGCGTCCCTGGCCGAACGCGCTGCGCTGCTCGCCAAGTGCGACCTGCTGACCAGCATGGTCTACGAGTTCCCGGAACTGCAGGGCATCATGGGCCGCTACTATGCCGCTCACGACGGTGAGCCGAAGGAGGTCGCGACGGCGCTGGACGAGCAGTACATGCCGCGTTTTGCCGGGGACGAGCTGCCTGCCACGCCGACCGGCCGGGCGCTGGCCATCGCCGACCGGCTGGATACCCTGGTCGGCATCTTCGCCATCGGCCAGGCGCCGACCGGCGACAAGGATCCCTTCGCCCTGCGCCGCGCCGCGCTCGGTGTGCTGCGCATCCTCATCGAGGGGGAACTGGACCTGGATCTCGAATGGCTGCTGCAGACGGCGGCCGGTCGCTTCGATCCGGCCCTCGGCGCCCTGGAGGCGGTGTCGGCCGTATTCGACTTCATGATGGACCGGCTGCGCGCCTACTATGTCGACCAGGGCGTCGGCCTCAAGGTGTTCGAGGCGGTGCGCGCCCGCCGGCCCACCCGCCCGCTGGACTTCGACCGGCGCATCCAGGCGGTCGCCAAATTCACCGGCCTGGCCGAGGCCGAGAGCCTGGCGGCCGCCAACAAGCGCATCGGCAACATCCTGCGCAAGACCGATGAGCCGATCCCGGAACAGCTCGACGAAGCACAGCTCGAGGAAGCCGCCGAACGGGCCCTGGCCGAGCGTCTGGCCCAGCTGGCCGCCGAGGTCGAACCCCTGATGGAGGCCGGCCGCTACACCGAGGCCCTGCAGCGCCTGGCCGGGCTGCGTGAGGTGGTCGACCGCTTCTTCGACGAGGTGATGGTGATGGCCGAGGACCAGGCCCTGCGCCGCAACCGCCTGGCGCTGCTCCGTCAGCTGCAGGGCCTGTTTCTGCGCATCGCCGATCTGGGTCAGCTGCAGGGCTGAGGGAGAAGGGCGTTTTTGTCCCGCCCCGCCGTCTGTAGCAAGATGACATTCATCCCGGCTGCCGAGGACCGCGACCATGACCGACAATCCCGATTCCTACCAGGCCATGCTCGATGCCGTGCAGGCCTTCCACGACAAGCACGATTTCAAGAACACCGGGGGCGAGGAGATGACCTACCGGGTGGCGCTGATGGCCGAGGAGCTGGGCGAGATCTCGGCCTGCGTCACCAAGGGCAAGGACAAGGACAAGCTGGCCGAGGAGGTCGCCGATCTGTTCATCCTGCTGATCGGCACCGCCATCGCCCAGGACTTCGACCTCAGGCAGGCCTTCTGGGACAAGATGCAGGCGCTGATGCAGCGCGAGTCGCGGATGGTCGGCGGCCGCATCCGGGTCTCCGAATTCCGCGACATGTAGCGATGCCATGCGCCTGATCATTCTCGACCGCGACGGCGTCATCAATCAGGATTCCGAGGCCTACATCAAGTCGCCGGAGGAATGGCATCCCATCCCGCGCAGCCTGGAGGCCATCGCCGAGCTGAACCGCGCCGACTACCGGGTGGTGGTGGCCACCAACCAGTCCGGCATCGGCCGTGGCCTGTACGATCTCGACACCCTGGCGCGCATCCACGCGCGGATGCACCAGGCGCTGGCCGAGGTCGGCGGCAAGGTGGAGGCCATCTTCTTCTGTCCGCATGCCCCGGACGAGGGCTGTGACTGCCGCAAGCCGCGGCCCGGCCTGCTGCTGGACATCGCCTCCCGGCTGCAGGTCTCGCTGCACGGCGTGCCGGTGATCGGCGACGCCCTGCGCGACCTGCAGGCCGCGCAGGCGGTCGGCGCCAGTCCGATCCTGGTACGCACCGGCAAGGGCCGCGACACCGAGGCCCTTGCCGAGGCCGCGGGCGTACCGGTCTACGACGACCTCGCCGCAGCGGTCAGCGCCCTGCTGCAGCAGGATGGCGGCTGAAGTCCGGCAACGACGGGGCTGACGATCCGTCGGGCCAGGCAATCACAGCGAAAATGGTGGGAAATCAAAACCAAATGTTCGCGATTTATAGATCCAGAGTGGGAAACAACAACATAAATTCTAGGAAATCCGAGATCTTCTCCCGCATGCCCCCTGGACCCACCCCCAACCCGACAGGCTGCCCGGGATGCTGCTGATCCGCTCTCTCCTGTTCTGGCTGGTCTTCGCCCTCAGCATGGTGGTGATCGCCCCGCTGGTGGTGCTCAGCTACCCCATGCCCTATGCCCGCCGCTACCGGCTGGCCTCCACCTGGGCCCGGCTCAACCTGCGCTGGCTGAAGTTGGTTTGCCGTCTCGACTATCGACTGGAAGGCCGCGAGCACATCCCCGACCAACCCTCGATCATCTTCTGCAAACACCAGTCGACCTGGGAGACCCTGGCCCTGCAGGAGATCTTCCCGCCCCAGGTCTGGGTCATGAAGCGCGAACTGCTGCGCATCCCTTTCTTCGGCTGGGGCATCGCCACCCTCAAACCCATTGCCATCGACCGCAAGGCCGGGCGCAGGGCCATTCAGCAGCTGGTGAGCCAGGGGATCGAACGGCTCAGGGAGGGACTCTGGGTGACGGTGTTTCCGGAAGGGACGCGGGTGGCGCCGGGACAGCGCGGCCGCTACAAGCTGGGTGGCGCCATCCTGGCCGAAAAGAGCGGCGCCCTGGTGGTCCCGGTGGCCCACAATGCGGGCGAATTCTGGCCCCGGCACGGTTTCATCAAGCGCCCGGGAACCATCCGCGTGGTGATCGGCCCGCCGATCGTCAGCGAGGGCCAGAGCGCCGCCGAGATCCTGCGACAGGCCGAGGACTGGATCGAGGGCACCATGGAGCGGATCACCGACCCGGCGCTGTTGCAGCCTCCGGACTAAGCCCCCTCAACCCCTTCCAGCTCCTAGCTCCTGGATTCTGGATTCTGGATTCTGAATCCTGTTTTTCAAACATCCAGATTGGCCACCGCCAGGGCATTGCTCTCGATGAACTCGCGCCGTGGTTCGACCTGGTCGCCCATCAAGGTGGTGAAGATCTCGTCGGCGGCCACGGCATCCTCGATCTGCACCTGCAGCAGTCGGCGACTCTCCGGGTCCATGGTGGTTTCCCACAGCTGGTCCGGATTCATCTCACCCAGCCCCTTGTAGCGCTGGATGTGCTGGCCACGGCGGGCCTGTTCCATCAGCCAGTCCATGGCCTCGCGGAAGCTGTCGATCGGCTGCTGGCGCTCGCCGCGCTGGACATAGGCACCCTCGCCGATCAGTCCGTCCAGACGGCGGCTCATATCGGCGATGCGTTCGTATTCCGTGGAGGCGAAGAAGTCGTCGCCCAGGACCTGTTCCGCGGCCACGATGCCGTGGGTCAGCTTGGTGATCCGCACCCTGAAGGCGGGTTCAGCCGGATTTTCACCATCACCCCACTCGAGGGCCATCTCGAAACGCTGCCCTGGCGGCAGCTCGGCATTGGCCCGCTGCCGGAGTTCCTCGAACCAGCCCTCGACCAGGGAACGATCCTTCCGCTGCTCCGCCTCCAGTACCGGCATATAGAGAATTTTCTCAATTAAAACAGGATCATACCGCTTGGACAGGCGGCGAATGGTGGCCATTACCGCCATGAAGCGGGTGGCCAGGTCCTCCAGGGCCGGGCCGCTGATCGGCGGCGCGTCGGCGTGTACATAGAGCCGGGCATTGTCCAGGGCATTCTGCAGCAGATAGCTGTTCAGGGCGGCATCGTCCTTGACGTACTGTTCCTGCTTGCCCTTCTTGATCTTGTACAGCGGCGGCTGGGCGATGTAGACATGGCCACGCTCGATCAGCTCCGGCATCTGCCGGTAGAAGAAGGTCAACAACAGGGTACGGATGTGCGAACCGTCGACGTCGGCATCGGTCATGATGATGATGCGATGGTAACGCAGCTTGTCCGGGTTGAATTCGTCCTTGCCGATACCGCAGCCGAGCGCGGTGATCAGGGTGCCGACCTCGGCCGAGGACAGCATCTTGTCGAAACGCGCCTTCTCCACGTTGAGGATCTTGCCCTTCAGGGGCAGGATCGCCTGGTACTTGCGGTCGCGGCCCTGCTTGGCCGAACCGCCGGCGGAGTCGCCCTCCACCAGGAACAGCTCGGACAGGGCCGGATCCCGTTCCTGGCAGTCGGCCAGCTTGCCGGGCAGACCGGCGATATCCAGCGCCCCCTTGCGGCGGGTCATCTCCCGCGCCTTGCGCGCCGCCTCGCGGGCCCGGGCGGCATCGATGATCTTGGCGGTAATAGCCTTGGCTTCGTTGGGGTTTTCAAGCAGGAACTCCTGCAGCTTCTCCACCAGGGTGGATTCCACCACCGCCTTGACCTCGGACGACACCAGCTTGTCCTTGGTCTGGGAGGAAAACTTGGGATCCGGCACCTTGACCGAAAGCACCGCGGTCAGACCCTCGCGGGCGTCGTCGCCGCTGGGGGCCACCTTGGCCTTCTTGAGGATCCCCTCCCGCTCCATGTACTGGTTCAGGGTGCGGGTCAGTGCAGAACGGAAACCGGCCAGGTGGGTGCCCCCGTCACGCTGCGGTATGTTGTTGGTGAAACAGAAAATATTTTCCTGATAGGAATCGTTCCACTGAAAGGCGACCTCGACCCCGATGCCGTCCTTCTCGGTCGTGAAATAGAACACCGTCGGGTGCAGGGGCGTCTTGTTGCGGTTCAGGTGTTCGACGAAGGCCTTGATCCCCCCCTGGTACTCGAACACGTCCGACTTGTCGGTCCGCTCGTCGCGCAGGCAGATCCGCACCCCGGAATTCAGAAACGACAGCTCGCGCAGGCGCTTGGCGAGGATGTCGTAATGGAAATGAATGTTGCTGAAGATCTCGGCGCTGGGCTTGAAGCGCACCTCGGTGCCGGTGCGGTCGGTGTCGCCGATGGCCTGCAGTGGCCCCTGGGGTTCGCCCAAGCGGTATTCCTGGCTCCAGACCTTGCCATCCCGGCGGATCGTCAGCTTCAGCGACTCGGAGAGGGCGTTGACCACGGACACGCCAACGCCATGCAGCCCGCCAGATACCTTGTAGGAGTTGTCGTCGAACTTGCCACCGGCGTGGAGCACGGTCATGATCACCTCGGCGGCGGAACGGCCCTCCTCCGGGTGGATGTCGACCGGGATGCCACGGCCATCATCGGAGACGGTGATCGACTCGTCTTCGTGGATGATGACATTGATCTCACGACAGTGACCGGCCAGCGCCTCGTCGATGGCGTTATCCACCACCTCGAACACCATGTGATGCAGCCCGGTGCCGTCGTCCGTGTCCCCGATGTACATGCCGGGGCGCTTGCGGACCGCGTCCAGGCCCCGCAACACCTTGATATTCGATGAATCGTAACTCGGCGTCTCGCTCATGGCTGACCAATCTCCCAATCGACAGGTCAGTATACCATTTCCTGCACCTGACCGTGTTCCACGTGAAACCGCCGTGGTTCCACCCAGTCGAGCCGCGGGATCTGCTGCGGCTCGATGGCCGTCACGAACACCTGGGCCGACTGCAGACGCAGCTGCTCCAGCAGGCGCTCGCGATGCCCGGCATCGAGCTCGGCCGGCAGATCATCGACCAGAAACAGACAGGGCCGTCCCCGCTCGGCCACGTAGAGACGGGCCTGGGCCAGGTGGAGGGCCATGATCAGTTGTTTCTGCTGGCCGCGGGACAGACGTGACTGAACCGGCACCCCGCCGATGCTCAGCAACAGGTCGGCCCGGTGCGGGCCAAACTTGGTGAAGCCCTGCCGCAGGTCGCTCTCGAGACCGGCCTGCAGCGCCTCGGCATAGGCCTGACGCTCCGGCCAGCCGGCACGGTAGGCCAGATCGATCGCCTTCATCTCGGTCAGCTCGCTCAGCAGGGCCTGGAAATGGGGCCGCAGGCGCTCCAGATAGGCGCGCCGCATGGCATCCAAGCGGCCCGCCGCCTCGACCAGGGCCGAATCCCAGACCTGCACCTGCCCGGGAACGGCCCGCCCGCGCAGGGCTGCGTTGCGCTGGCGCAGCGCCCGCGAGTAATCCCGCCAGAGGCTGTAGAACCCGGGTTCCACGTGAAACACCCCCCAGTCGAGGAAGCGTCGGCGATGGCGCGGCCCCCCTTCGATCAGCAGATGGCTGTCCTGGTTGAGCAGCTGCAGGGGCAGGCGCTCTACCAGTTCGGCGACCTGCTGCAGGGGACGGCCACCGAGACGGATCCGCTGCCCCTGCCGGCCATACTCGATGCCGACCGGCAGCGAGCCCGAATCCGGCTGTGACAGCCGGCCGAGGATCAGGAAAGCGGCCTGGCCGGCCTGGATCAACTGCCCGGCCTGGCGGGTACGGAAGGAACGGGCGCGGCCCAGGTAGAACAGGGCCTCCAGCAGGCTGGTCTTCCCGGCGCCATTGGCGCCCGTGATGAGATTGAAACCCGGGGAAAAGTCGAGCTGCGCGCCTTCGAGATTGCGGAAATGGCGCAGGGAGAGGCTGTCGACGGCCATTTAGCCCGGATATTGCGCGAAGGATTCGAGTTTCAGGGCGAAGCTGGCCAAGCAGTTTGTTCGATCGCCCGTAGAAGCATGGCCGTAGCTAGGGTTCAAGGGGGATCGGGCAGAATGCGCAGCCGAATGCGTTCTGAACTCGAACAGGCACAAACCGTAACAGGGCACAATTGCTCGCATAGGTGATCACTGCTTGATAAATACCGGATAAATTACGCTTTCAAGGCCGCCTTCGTGCAATATGCGGGTTAGGAGTCTGTCAACACCGCGCCAATCGCGGCCTGGAGGCCGCTCCTACAGAACACATTGTGCCGCCATGCCCCGTAGGAGCGGCCTCCAGGCCGCGATCCCCGGCGGGCCAAGCCACGCCATCATCCGGGGGCCTGATGCAATATCCGGGCTAGAGCCGCATGGGCATGACCACGTAGCGGCTCTGTCCGCTGGCCGGATCATCGATCAGGCAACTGCTGTTGGAATCGCTGAGCAGGATGCGCACCTCCTTGCCGGGAATGGCCGCCAGGGCATCCAGCAGGTAGGTGACGTTGAAGCCGATCTCCATGGGATCGGCGCTGTAATTGATCTCGACCTCTTCCTCGGCCTCCTCCTGCTCCGGATTGTGGGCCTGGATGCGCAGGGCGTCGGGCTCCAGACTCAGGCGGATACCACGGTATTTCTCATTGGAGAGGATGGAGGTCCGCGACAGGGCCTGGCGGAGGGTACCGACATCCGCGGTGACCAGTTTGTCTCCGCCCTTGGGGATCACTCGCTGGTAGTCGGGGAAACGACCATCGATCAGCTTGGAGGTGAAGCGGATCTCGGGCGTGCTGACCCGGATGTGGTTGCTGCCGAGCTGGATGTTCACCTCCCCTTCCGAATTCTCCAGCAGGCGCAGCAGCTCCTGCACGCCCTTGCGCGGCACTATGACCTGCTGGGTGTCGTCGACCCCGGTCTGTGCCGGCATCTCGGAGAGGGCCAGGCGGTGACCGTCGGTGGCCACGGCCCGGATCTGTTCCGGCTGCAGCTCCAGCATCAGGCCGTTGAGGTAGTAGCGCACGTCCGACTGGGCCATGGCGAAGTGGGTGCGCTCGATGATCTCCTTCAGATCCTTCTGCGGCAGGGAGAAGGACTGGGCGCTGTTCAGTTCCTCGATCACCGGGAAATCCGAGGCCGGCAGGCTGGTCAGGGTGAAGCGGCTGCGGCCGGAGCGGACCTTGGCCCGCTCGTCGCCGACCTCGATCTCGAGTTCCGATCCTTCCGGCAGCGAGCGGCAGATGTCGAGCAGCTTCCTGGCCGGCAGGGTGATCTCACCCCCGTCCTCGATCGGCATCTCGACCCGGGCCACCAGCTCGACCTCGAGGTCCGTCGCCGTCAGGGTCAAGCCGCTCTCGTCAGCCTGGACCAGGACATTGCCCAGCACCGGCAGGGTCTGGCGGCGTTCGACCACCCCGGTGATCTGCTGCAGGGGTTTGAGTAGAGCCTCGCGTTGGATGGTGAATTTCATCTGGGATCCTATTTTGGCAATCCTGTTTAAATAACTATCTCTTTGGATAAGTAACCTGTTGTTGAAGTTACTAGTCGGGCCATCTTCTGTGGATAACCCATATTTTTCCTTTTAAATCAATATAATATTTCGTATAGCAAGTTACCCTGAAGGTAGCTGGCTAGATGTGGACAGCCTGTGGACAAATCGGGATGAATCCGGGGCTGGTCATCCTTGCACAACTTATCCACATCATGTGGTCAGGGTTCTCAACAGGTTGGAGTAGTCCTCCTTGATCCGTGCGTCGGTTTCCTGCAACTCGCTGATCTTGCGGCAGGCATGCAACACCGTGGTGTGGTCGCGGCCACCGAAGGCGTCGCCGATCTCCGGCAGGCTGTGGCTGGTCAGTTCCTTGGCCAGGGTCATCGCCACCTGCCGGGGACGGGCGATGGAGCGGCTGCGGCGCGCCGAGAGCAGGTCGGCCACGCGGATCTTGTAGTACTCGGCCACGGTCTTCTGGATATTGTCGATAGAAACCAGCTTGTCCTGCAAGGCGAGCAGGTCGCGCAGGGCGTCCTTGACGAATTCCAGGGTGATGGGCTGGCCGGAGAAGTGCGAGCTGGCGACGATGCGTCGCAGGGCGCCTTCCAGCTCGCGGATGTTGGACTGGATGCGCTTGGCGACGAAGAAGGCCACCTCGCTGGGCAGCTCGATCTGCGCCTGGGCGGCCTTGGCCATGAGGATCGCTACCCGGGTCTCCAGCTCCGGCGGTTCGATGGCCACCGTCAGGCCCCAGCCGAAGCGTGACTTGAGGCGTTCCTCCAGGCCGTCGACCTCCTTCGGATAGCGGTCACAGGTCAACACCACCTGCTGCTGGCCCTCCAGCAGCGAATTGAAGGTGTGGAAGAACTCCTCCTGGGAGCGCTCCTTGCCGGCGAAGAACTGGATATCGTCGATGAGCAGGGCGTCGACCGAGCGGTAATAGCGCTTGAACTCGTTGATTGCGTTGTGCTGCAGGGCCTTGACCATGTCGCCGACGAAGCGTTCCGAATGCAGGTATACCACCCGCCCGTTTGGCTTGGACTGCAGGATCAGGTTGCCGACGGCGTGCATCAGATGGGTCTTGCCCAGCCCTACCCCGCCATAGATGAACAGCGGGTTGTAGGCACCACCCGGATTCTCGCCGACCTGCACCGAGGCCGCCTTGGCCAGCTGGTTGGACTTGCCCTCGACGAAGGTATTGAAGGTGAAGTCGCGGTTGAGCGTGGAATTGTTGGGCGCGCTGCCGTGCGGCTG